>NZ_URHZ01000094.1 GCF_900547735.1 uncultured Clostridium sp.
TGCCGGACAGGATTTCCACCTGTTAAATATCACACCCTTTTCTGGGCGCACTAGTACCGTTATGCACTCCACAAGCGGGAGCGGTTCCCGTAGGAACTTTATTCTGCCCGAATTCCTCCCCACCCCGATGACTTGACCGATGACTCGCTCGCTTCCTCTTATCCCCATCTCCAAAATTTTTTCTCATTGACACCCGCCCCCGCCCTCCTTATAATAATGGAGAAATACGGTTCAAGATATTTCTTCCCACAGGAGACACCTTAAACCACGTGAACGAGGAGAAAGACGATGTCAAAAAGAAAAACGGTGATAATCGGTGCGGGCCATGTCGGTGCTCATGTGGCCAGCGCCCTGATGATGCAGGAAATCTGTGAAGAGATTGTCCTGCTGGATACAGATGAGAACAAGGCCTGGGCCCATGCGGTGGATCTTCAGGATACGGCATGCTATACAGGTAAAAATACAACGGTACGAAACGGAGGCTATGAGGAACTGCGGGACGCCGACATTTGCGTGCTGAGCTATTGCGGAGTGATATTCAAGGAAAACCGTCTGGAAGAGCTGGAGGAGGCCCTGAATATTGCGGACAGGATTATCCCGGAGATTAAATCCTCCGGCTTTCAGGGTGTGATTGTATCCATCACCAATCCCTGCGATCTGGTGGCGCTTTATTTTGCAATGCATCTTGATCTGCCCGTAGTGGGGACAGGTACGGCGCTCGATTCGGCGCGTTTCCGTATCAGGACGGCACAGGCGCTTCATATTGCCCCGGCCGGTGTGGAGGCATTCTGCGTGGGCGAGCACGGCGACAGCCAGGTTCCTGTCTGGTCGCAGGTGAGAATCGGCGGCCGTTTCCTGACGGAACTTGAGAAGGAGGGTTCGGAGCGGTACGGCAGCCTGAGTAAGGCGGAGGTGGAGAAAGCCACCATCGAAGCGGGATGGAAGATCCTCGTAGGAAAGGGCAGCACGGAATATGGAATCGGAGCGGCCGCGGCAGAACTGATCCGGTCAATTCTGACGGATGGCCGTCAGGTGCTCCCGTGCTCGGGCAAATACAGAAGGACAGCGGACAGCCCGATGATTTACACCAGTATCCCGTCCGTGACAGGGGCAGGAGGAATTGTAGAACGGATTACACCGGTATTGTCACAGGAGGAGGCGGAGCGCTTTGATGCAAGCTGCCGTCTGATGGAGCAGTACAGAGCGGAGTATCTGGATGTCAGAAATCAGTCGGAGGACAGAAAATGAAAGCAGTGACAAAACTTTTTGCGGGTTATACAATCGGTGACGACGCCTATTACCAGGTGGACCGTTTCTGTTCCCCCTATGGCAAACGCGTCCTTTTAATAGGAGGAGAGACGGGCATGATGAAGGGCCGACCTTTTCTGGACGGCGCTCTGACACTGACGAAGAGCAGGCTGGAAATCGTGGATACCGTTATCTATGGAAAGGAATGCACCTACGAGAGAATCAGGGAACTCAGCAGCCTCTATCAGGATCAGAAAATAGACATGGTTTTCGGCATGGGCGGCGGAAAAGCAATGGATACGGCGAAGGGGACGGCCCATGAGCTGGGAGTTCCGGTATTCACCTTTCCAACGATACCGTCCAACTGTGCCTCCATGGCGGCGCTGTCTGTCGTATATCGGCAGGACGGAGGATTTGACAGCTTCTATTTCTTTGAACGCCCCGCCGTTCACTGCTTTATCAATACCGATATCATGATTCATGCGCCGAAAAAGTATTTTCGTGCGGGCATGGGCGACACCATTGCAAAATACTTTGAATGCCATTTTTCGGCCAGAGGGGATGAACTGGATTATCACTCGGCCCTGGGACGTGAGATCAGCAATCTCTGCTATGAACGGATTCATACGTATGCGGGGAAGGCGCTTGAGGAATTTGAACTGGGGCGGGCAGGCGATGCCTTTACACAGGCCGTGCTGGCAATTACGGTGAATACGGGGCTTGTATCCCACATGGTGGAAGACTGCTATAACTGTGCTCTTGCCCACGCCGTATGCTATGGCCTGGATCTGGTTCCGGGAGTGGCGGAGCGTTTTCTGCATGGCGATCTGGTCGGCTATGGGATCCTGATACAGCTTATGGTGGACGGCCGGACGAAGGAGTTTGAGGAAGTGAGGCGGCTTCTTCAAATGATGGAAATTCCCGTGAGCCTTAAGGAGATGGAGATTCCTCTGGAGCGCGGCACTTTACAGGATATGCTTAAAGAATCGGTCGGCGGCCCGGATATGGATCATATTCCCTATCCTGTTACGGAAGATATGGTCTGGGAAGCTCTCTGCAGGGTGGAAAAGGTTACCGGGCACGGAGTGAAGTGTTAAATGGTAAATGGATAGATGGTAAAAGGCGGTGAATGGCGCGGAGAGCGTTATCACCGCCTTTAAACTGCGGAAAGGATACAGGGGATGTGGTTTTTATGCATGAAGGATTATATTCAGAACTTTATGCATTGTGACGTTCCCGCGTCATTTTCATCATTTGTGCTAAAAATGCATGAAAATTAACGAAAAAACAGGCAAAAAAACAAGTTGACAACATTTGGCAACGGTGTTATTATTATGCACATAAAACTTATATATATTCAAAAATGAAGAGAAAAGAGAGAATTTATGCTTGATGAGTGTATAAAAAAACAGTTATGGGATGCGGAAGATACAATAGCTCCCCTGGCGGAACAGGTAAGTGAGTGTATCTTTACACACCCTGAACTGGGAGACCGGGAATTCTTTTCAGCCGGATATCTGACGGAGGAAATCGCCAAACTGGGATTTAAGGTTGAATTCCCTTATATGGGCATTCCCACGGCGTTCCGCTGCGAGCTGGGAGATGAGGACGGGCCGGCGGTCTGCTTTTTAGCAGAATATGACGCCCTTCCCGGATACGGTCCAAACCACGACGCACCGGCCCACGCCTGCGGGCACAACTGGATTGCGGCCAGCACCTTTGCAGCCTGCGCGGCCCTGGCAAAGATAAAACCGCTTTTTAAAGGAAAGATTGTATACATAGGAACGCCCGCCGAAGAAAATACGGGCAGAAAAGTCGATATGGCGGAAAAGGGAGCCTTTGACGGAATGGCAGCGGCATTCCAGATGCACCTGGATCAGGATTTCAGCGTCGATACGGTGACACTGGCCATGACGGATTTTGTTTTTGAATTCCACGGAGTAGCGGCCCACGCGTCCAGCAATGCACAGAACGGCGTCAATGCCCTGGAGGCGTGCAACCTGACGATGGCCGGAATCAACGCAATCAGACAGCATCTGGAACCTGACGTGAGAGTCCATTACACGGTGATGAACGGCGGCATGGCTCCGAATATCGTTCCCGATTATGCATCCATGGCGGTTTTCGTAAGAGCCGGACAGAAGGATTATCTGGAAGAAGTGATTGAGAAGGTCTTAAACTGCGGCAGGGGAGCGGCCCTGATGACGGGAGCCAAATTCGAGTTTAAGAGAGCGCAGAATACATACTACGATATTAAACGCAATAAAAAACTGAACGATATTATGAAGGAACAGCTTGCGGGACTTGGCATCACGGAACTGGCGGAGGGAGACAGATACCACTCCGGAAGCTCCGACATCGGAAATGTGTCTTATGCATGCCCCACCTGTTACTCTACGCTGGGCGTTGGCAAGATGACGAAAGCAGGACCTCATGAGGAGGATTTCTTAAGAATCGTCGACTCCGCAGGCGCGCACGAGCTTCTGCATCTGGCGGCAAAGGCCATGGCGGGAGCGGCCCTGGAAGTTTATCTGGGGGCGGATGTGACTGAGTAAGCAGACGGAATAGGATATAGCCCATAAGGGCGGAATGGAGGAAAATTATGAAAAAGTTATTGGCAATTTTACTTGCGGGAACAATGGCGTTAAGCCTGACGGCGTGCGGAGGAAGCACGAAAGGTACGGAGGCAGCGGCAACCAATGCGGCGGCAGAGACGGACGGAGGTGCGGCTAAGGCAGCCGATACAAAGGCGGCCGATGAGGCTGCAAAGGGTGCGGATGCTGCGGGAGAGCTGACCGGGCGTTTAAAGGCAATCAAGGAGGCCGGTGTTTTAAAGGTAGCGACATCCCCGGATTATCCGCCCTATGAGTTTGAGGACATCACAAAAGACGGCCAGGAAAAATATGTCGGAGCCGATATGGAACTGGCAAAATACATTGCCGACAAGCTGGGAGTAAAACTTCAGATTGAAGCCATGGCGTTTGACGCCTGCATGGCGGCGATCGGCCAGGGCCGTGTGGACCTTACCATCTGCGGCATGGTGCCGAAGGAAGAGCGGAAGACCACCATGGATTTTTCGGATGTATATTACAATGACGGCAACCAGGTAATTGTAATCCTGAAGGAGGACGCCGACAAATATAAAACACTCGCCGATTTTGCAGGGAAGAGCGTAGCAGCCCAGAACGGAACACTGCAGTATGATTTGGTCACAACCCAGATTTCGGATGCAAAATGTGAAGTAGTCAGCGCCGTGACGGACGGAATCATGATGTTAAAGACGGGCAAAGTAGCAGGAATCGCCCTTGCAAGCGTAGCGGCCGACAATTATCTTGCCAATTACCCGGATCTGGTAGAATGCGATGAAAAATTTGATTACACTTCCCTCGGCGTGGTAGCCGGTGTGGTAAAGAACGAGCCGGAATTCCTCGCTGAGATCAATGGAATTGTCAAGGAAGTGGCCGACAGTGAAATCTACTACCAGTGGATCGACGAAGCCAGCCAGTTATCAAATGAAATCCAGGGAGTAAAGTAATTTCCGGTTACTGTTCGCAGAACCGCGCTTTACAGCGGGGCTGTGAATAGTAACAATTCCCGGAGTAACGGTTCAGAAGGTAATGAAAAGTTACTTTCCGGAAAAGAAAATGTCTGCGGGAGTGGCGGAGCGTCCGGTGAGAGACCGGAAGGTTCCGCCACCCCCCTTTTATATGTTACAGATGGCCGCAGTGAAGAAATACTGCGCGGTTTAGGAAAATGGAGGATGCTATGGTAGGAAATATAATGATGCTGGTACAGCGTTACAGCGGACTGTTCCTGGAAGGAATGAGTTATACGCTGCTGCTGGCCCTGATTACGGTTACAATGGGTACCGTGCTTGGAACGCTGGTGGCCCTGGCAAAAATGGGGAAGTTTAAGATACTCTCATTTCTGTCCACCGCCTATATTGAGATTATGAGAGGAACCCCGCTGCTGCTTCAGCTCTACCTGTTCTATTTTCTGGTGCCGCAGATCCTGCCGTGGGAACCGTCAAAGTTCACCTGTGTCTGCACCGCCCTTGTGTTAAATGCAACGGCCTACGTGTCCGAGATTATCCGCGCCGGAATCCAGGCCGTGGATCCGGGCCAGATGGAAGCCGCCAGGAGCCTCGGTTTAAATACTTCCCAGGCCATGAAGAAGGTCATTCTTCCCCAGGCGCTTAAAAATATTCTCCCTGCCCTGGGCAATGAATTTGTTACGGATATCAAGGAGACTTCCCTGGCGTCCACATTCTTCCTCGGCGATTTGATGACGACCTTCCGTACCATAAACGGCGCTTTATATCTGACGCTGGAACCGCTTATCATCGTCGGAATTATTTACTTCCTGCTGACGTTTACGCTCAGCAAGCTGATCACGGTATTTGAGAGGAGGATGGCAAGCAATGATTAGAGTAGAAAATCTGAGAAAAGATTTTGGAAAACTTCAGGTATTAAAAGGCGTGACGGAAGAAATCCGCCAGAACGAGGTGGTTTCCATCATCGGTCCGTCGGGTTCCGGCAAAAGTACGCTTCTGCGCTGTCTGAATCTTTTGGAGACTCCAAGCAGCGGAAAGATATTTTTCCATGATGTGGATTTAACCGATAAAAAAGTGGACATCAACGTGCACAGGCAGAAGATGGGAATGGTATTCCAGCATTTTAACGTTTTCCCCAACATGTCGGTGGAAGAAAATATCACAATGGCGCCCATGCTTCTGGGAATGAAGAACCGCGAGGAAGCGCATGAGATGGCGGCGGAGCTTTTAAAACGTGTCGGCCTCTATGAAAAGGCGGGAGTACGCCCGACAAAGCTTTCCGGCGGACAGAAACAGCGGCTTGCCATTGTCCGCGCCCTGGCGATGGAGCCGGAGGTAATGCTGTTTGATGAGCCGACTTCCGCCCTTGACCCGGAAATGGTTGGTGAAGTTCTGGCTGTTATCAAGGAACTGGTGACAACGGGACTGACGACCGTGATTGTAACCCACGAGATGGGATTTGCAAGGGAAGTTTCGGACCGCGTCCTCTTTATGGATGAAGGAATTATCGCAGAGGCGGGAATTCCGGCCCAGATCTTCGGAGATCCGAAGCAGGAGAGGACCAAGGACTTTTTAAGCAAGGTATTATAAAGTCCTATCAAAGGTATTATAAAGCTCTATCAATGGAAGTTCAGGAGGAAAAGATTATGCCAAAATTAAGTGACCGCGTCGGCACGTTTACAGATTCCGTCATCCGGAGGATGACGAGAATCAGCGACGCAAAAGAAGGTTCCATCAACTTATCCCAGGGGTTTCCGGACTTTGACCCGCCGAAGGAGATAACCGATGCACTGGCAAAAGCCGCGGCGGAGGGGCCTCATCAGTACAGCATCACGTTCGGCGCCGATAATATCCGTGAGGCTCTTGCCAGGAAACACGGCAATGCCATCGGGCGCGCGATTGATCCCGATAAGGAGATCGTTGTGACATGCGGGGGGACGGAGGCCATGATGGCAGCCATGATGACCATCTGCAATCCCGGAGACAATGTTATCGTATTCTCCCCATTTTACGAAAACTACGGAGCGGACGCCATTCTTTCGGGCGCCAATCCGATTTATGTACCGCTCATTCCCCCGGAATTTAACTTTGACCGTGAAGTTTTGGAGGCTGCGTTTAAACAGGGGGTAAAAGCCATTATCGTCTGCAATCCGTCCAACCCCTGCGGCAAGGTGTTTACGCGGGAGGAACTTATCTTTATCGGTTCCCTGGCTGAAAAATACGATGCCTTTGTCGTGACGGATGAGGTATACGAGCATATTATTTTTAAACCCAATGTGCATGTACACATGGCAGGCCTTCCGGGCATGTATGACAGGACGATCACCTGCAATTCCCTTTCCAAGACCTACTCGATTACGGGATGGCGTCTCGGCTATCTGATCGGGCCGGAGGAAGTGATTGAGGGAGCGAAGAAAGTCCATGATTTTCTGACCGTCGGGGCGGCGGCTCCGCTTCAGGAGGCGGCAACCGTGGGTCTGAATTTCGGACCGGAATACTATGAGGAGCTTCAGCAGATTTATACGGAGAAAAGAGACTATTTTGTAGCGGGACTGGACAAAATCGGGCTGAAACATACGGTTCCCCAGGGCTCCTATTTTATCCTGATCGATATTTCCGATTTCCTTGCCCTGCCTCAGTTTAAGGGGTATACGGATCTGGAATTCTGTGAGTGGATGATCAATCATTACGGCGTGGCCGCAGTACCCGGCTCCAGCTTCTTTAAAGAAGAGGTGAACCATCTGATCCGTCTGCATTTTGCAAGGCAGAAGGATACCCTGGATGAGGCCCTGCGCCGACTGGGAGAGATGATGAAAGAACAGGTTAATGAATGAAAAAGATAATTACGGTGCGTTATCCGCACTACTATAAAGAGTTTTCCTGTACGGGCTCCCGCTGCGAAGACACTTGCTGTGCCTCGTGGGGAGTCTCCATCGATCCGGTTTCCCTGAAACGCTATCAATGCGTGAAAGGGGAATTTGGAAGACGTCTCCGTGAGTCCATCGATACAAGGACGGGCAGCTTCATCCAGAGGGATGGAAGATGCCCGTTTTTAAACAGGGAAAATCTCTGCGACATGTATACCTGCCTTGGGGAAAAGAGCCTGTGCAGAACCTGCCGCGATTTTCCGCGTCATATGGAGGACTACGGCCCGCTGCGCGAGGTGACGCTCTCCCTGGCCTGCCCCGAGGCTGCCAGGCTGATTCTCGGAACCGGAAGAAGGGGAGAGGGTGAGTGCGCCGGGAAAACAGAGGCGGAGGGGAAAACAAAGGCGAAAGGGAAAACAGAGGCGAAGGATAATACAGAGCGGCTTAATAATGTGAAAACAGCCGCCCCAGAATACTACATTCGCAGGAAAGCGGTTGAAGATAAGAAAGGCTGGAAAAGGGCGGACAGTGGGGTGGACACTCATCTGCTCAGGCAGCTTATAAAAGTCAGGGAGGCATTTTATACCATACTCTCATGGGAAGGCGTAGAGATGGAAGTCAGGATGGCGGTCATCCTGACTCTGGCACATGACGCCGAAAATCGGCTGGAAAATGGCCGTAAGGACAGTCTTGAACGGCTGCTGGCCCGCTACACTCTGCCGGAGAACAGGGAGCGCCTGCTCTCCCTGTTCCGCCTATATAAAGGCGGGGCGGGGGAGAGGCAGAGGGACAGCCTGATGTGTCTTTACCTGGAACTGACCGATACCCTTGAACCGGTTTCACCCAGGTGGAAAGAGATGGCCGGAAAGTATGCGGAAGTATTATATGGCGGGAATACCGGAGCCGTGGAGCATCCCGCGCAGAACCAGGAGCTTTCCCGCAGTGAGTTGCAGAAGAAGCTTAAGCAGGTATATCCTTTCATTGATTCCGACATGGAAAAACTGATGAGGTATTTCCTCTATACGTATGTACTGGGAGCCGTATATGACGGGCAGTTGCTGACCGCGGTCAAGACGGCTTTATTCAGTTGTCTGGTAATACGGGAAGCAGATTTGGGAATTCTTAAAGAGACAGGGAGCTTTACGAAAGAGGATCAGATAGAGACAGCCCATCTCTGGTCCAGGCAGTTGGAACATTCGGATTACAATCTTAAAAAAATGGAGCGGCTGATGAGGAGGCATGAGGCATTGGGAATGAAACAGATGATGATCTGTCTGCTGGCCGGGGATAAATAGTGTGGAGCCTTCTTGCATTCCGGAAATCTATCAATTATAATGAACATATTCCGGCAGATGTCTTCTGCCGCGTTCTTTATACACATTTGTGCATTTCTAACCGGTTTACCACTATAAAACCGGTCATGGCTGTATCGGCCGCAAGTTTCATTTGATTATAATCTGAGGAGGAAGTGCGTATGACACATGAAAACACACAGAAAAAGAGCTTGGTTCTTCTGAGTGAAAGAGACAGAGAACAGGTGGAGGCGATGCTGAGGCAAAATCCTGTGGTTTGGAGAAAATTTCAACAGTTGACAGAAAAACTTCAGGAGGAGTTGATGAGCTTTGCCATGGGAAACTGCGGATTGAAAATCAGCTATGATCCTTTCTTTAAAATGGTTTTTAATCCCGAGATACACAGAGAACGATTATCAAGAATGCTCTCCTGTATTATGGGACAGCGGGTTATCGTGAAACGGGCATTGCCAAATGAATCCAACCGGATTACCGCAGAAGATTCTCTGCTGATTATGGATGTCTTGACAGAATTGGAAAGTGGGGAATTAGTTAATGTTGAGATTCAAAAAATAGGATATGCTTTTCCAGGGGAAAGAGCTGCCTGCTATTCATCCGACCTTTTACTCAGACAGTACAGCCGGGTGAAGGGCCAGGCTGGAAGAAGGTTTTCCTACAGAGAGCTCAGAAATGTTTATACGATTGTTCTGATTGAAAAGAGCAGTTTGGAATTTCATAGAACACAGGAGCAGTATATCCATTATTCAAACCAGGTATTTAATACAGGGCTGAAGTTAAATTTGCTGCAAAAATACATATTTATTTCCCTTGATGTTTTTCAGGAAATGTCTTACACTTTAAATAGAGAATTAGACGCGTGGCTTCTCTTCCTGAGTTCGGATAAACCGGATGATATGATTCGCATTATAGAAAAATATCCGTGTTTTAAAGAACTTTATAGGGAGATAGCCGAATTTCAAACAAAGCCAGAGGAGTTGGTCAATATGTATTCGGATGCATTGGAAATTATGGATAAAAATACAGTGCAGTATATGATCGATGAGCAACAACAGGAAATCGAGAGGCAAAGGAAGCTGGTGGCGGAAAAAGAGGAACTATTACAGAAACAGAGTGCGGAAATAGCCCGTTTAAAAAAGCAGTTAGAACGTAACAGTTCAGATAGGTCTGCGCATTTACTGCGCTGACCGTACAAAAAGGTAGTTGCAGCTGCCGCTCAATAAAAGAGCGTCCATTCCAGCAGGATTCATTTGCAGGAACGGACGCTCTTTTTTTTCGCAGGCGCAGCTATTTGTTCATTAATAATGATATATTGACAGAGTGGCCATATAATCGACAATCAGCATCCCCTATCGGGAAAGCGTCTTAATCTTTTTCACATAAATTCTCCTGAACAGAATCGTAGTCAGTGTGACGGAGATAAGTTCCGCCAGCGGAAAGGAGTACCACACAGCGTGGAGGCCCGCCACTTTGGCGAATATGTAAGCCAGAGGCAGAATACAGAAAAGCTGTCTGGCCACCGATACGACGAGGCTGTAGATTCCGTTGCCCAGCGCCTGGAAAACGGAGCCGAGAATGATGCAGTAGCCTGCAAACAGGAAGCTGGTGCTGATGATGCGCAGCGCCGGGGCGCCGACTTCCAGCATGTGATCGGAGGCGTTGAAAAGCATCAGCAGCCGTTCCGGGAACAACTGGAAAATGATAAGGCCGATCAGCATAATTCCGATGGCGATGAAGGTGCTCAGTTTAATGGTATCCATAATTCTCTTCCTGTTTCCTGCTCCGTAGTTGTAGGCAACAATCGGAATCACACCGTTATTTAATCCGAAAATAGGCATAAAGATGAAACTCTGGAGCTTGAAGTAAATACCCAGGACGGAAACGGCCGTCTCGGAAAACATGATAAGAATTTTGTTCATACCAAAGGTCATGATGGAAACGATAGACTGCATAACAATAGAAGGAACACCAACCTCGTAAATCTTGGCGATGATGCGGCCGTCGGGTCTGAATCCCTTTATCGAGAGCTGAACGTCGTGATTTTTCTTTTTATTAAAAAGAATGGCAAGTATCATTGCGATAATCTGGCCCGTGACCGTGGCGATGGCGGCTCCCTGTATTCCGAGGCGCGGGAAACCGAACAGACCGAAAATCATAATCGGGTCCAGGATAATGTTGATGATGGCTCCGGTTCCCTGTGTCACCATGCTGTAGATGGTCCGGCCGGTGGACTGCATGATTCGCTCAAATGTCATCTCCATGAAAATACCGAAGGAGAAAATCAGGCAGATGGTGAGATACTGCGTACCGTATTCAATGATTTCCACGTTTTCCGTCTGGCTTGCAAAGAACAGGCGTGAACCGAAGATTCCAATCAGTGCAAAAACAAGGTAGCTGACAAAGGCCAGGAATACGCCGTTGGCGGCTGAAAGGTTGGCTTCCTTCTGGCGCTTTTCTCCTAGGGAGCGGGAGAGCAGGGCATTGATGCCGACACATGTTCCAGAGGACACCGCGATCATAAGGCTCTGGATGGGAAAGGCGAGCGAAACCGCCGTCAGCGCATTCTCACTGATCTGGGCGACGAAGACACTGTCTACGACATTGTAAAGAGCCTGTACCAGCATGGATGCAATCATGGGAAGCGACATGGAAACCAGCAGTTTATTGACGGGCATGGTGCCCATTTTATTTTCATTTGACATAGCTGTAGCTGACATTTTTATCCTCCTGTTAATTAGCGTACTAACAATTACAGCATCCAGCATTATAGCATTCACCAGGGAAACATGTCAATGTTATTATTATTTCGCCAAAAAACGGTACATATTTATACAAAAATCCGCTTGTCAGGCGTTCTGTATTTATGCTATCATTATCTTACTGCTTTTCGGTGATTGTTTGGAAATAAATACAGGCTTGTGCCTGAGGGGCCGGAAAAACAGATATTGGAATGATTAAGGAGGAATTTGAGGATGAAGCCATACAGCGAATTGACGAGAGAAGAGTTGTTGGAGCTTAAGAAAGACCTGTCTGCCCAGTACCATGCATTTCAGGGGAAGGATTTAAAACTTGACATGTCGCGCGGAAAACCCAGCGTGGAACAGCTCGATTTATCCATGGGAATGATGGATGTGCTGAGCAGTGACTGTGACCTGACATGTGAAGATGGTACAGACTGCCGTAATTACGGTGTACTCGACGGTATTAAAGAAGCGAAAGAGCTGCTTGGCGACATGATTGAAGTTCCGGCTGATAATATTATTATTTACGGAAACTCCAGCCTGAATATTATGTACGACACAATTTCACGTTCCATGACTCACGGCGTAATGGGGAACACTCCGTGGTGCAAGCTTGATAAAGTGAAATTCTTATGTCCCGTACCTGGTTATGACAGACATTTTGCCATTACCGAGTATTTTGGCATCGAGATGATTAATGTACCGATGACGGAAGACGGACCTGATATGGATATGGTTGAGAACCTCGTCTCCACCGATGACAGCATCAAAGGCATCTGGTGTGTACCGAAGTATTCAAACCCAACCGGTAATTCCTATTCGGATCAGACGGTCCGCCGTTTTGCAAGACTGAAACCGGCGGCGGCCGATTTCAGAATTTACTGGGATAATGCATACAGCGTGCATCATTTATACGACGATGCTCAGGATAACCTGATTGAAATTCTGGCTGAGTGCAAGAGAGCGGGAAATCCGGATCTGGCTTACAAGTTTTCCTCCACATCCAAAATCAGCTTCCCGGGTTCCGGTATTGCGGCGATCGCTACATCCCACAATAACCTGGAAGATATCAAGAAACAGTTGAGAATGCAGACAATCGGCCATGACAAAGTAAACCAGCTCCGCCATGTCCGCTATTTCAAGAATATCCACGGCATGGTAGAGCATATGCGCAAACATGCCGAGATTTTAAGACCGAAGTTTGAGGCGGTGGAGAATATTCTCGCCCGCGAACTCGATGGACTTGGAATCGGTACCTGGACCAGTCCGAAGGGAGGATATTTCATTTCCTTCGATTCTCTGGACGGCTGTGCCAAAGATATCGTGGCAAAATGTAAGAAAGCAGGCGTTGTGATGACAGGGGCGGGCGCTACCTATCCTTACGGCAAGGATCCTCATGACAGCAATATCCGTATTGCTCCATCCTATCCGCCGCTTCAGGATCTTATCACCGCTACGGAACTGTTTGCTCTCTGCGTGAAGGTCGTCAGCGTTAACAAATATCTCAATGGGACGAAATAAGCTGCTTCCGAGCAATATGTGATATGATGAGATTGTATGGGCATTGCCATGCCGGCGGCCCATACAATCTTTTTCGTTGTCGGAATCCCTTTATATCATAAACCGTTCCTGTTCACTCTGTGCCCGGTAAATCTTACAAATTTCGCCAGGAAGCGGTGTAAACCTTTACAAGAGAGACGGGCTAATATAGAATAAAGATAATTGTCCGGAATGCGGAGTTTAGCTGCGGAACGCATCGCAGAAAGGCAAAGCGGTTGCGATAACCGGTATAAATAAGGGAAATTATGAGGAATCTGATATGTTAAATGAAAAAATGGGAAAACTGTGGGCAAGGTTTGTAAACCGTGAGACGGTCTCCTACTTTATTTTTGGCGTCCTTACGACGGCGGTGGACTGGCTTGTTTATCCGCTGATGAGATGGTTCGGCCATTCGGTTGCAATGTCTTCCATTGCATCCTGGGCGGCGGCAGTCATCTTTGCGTTTGTGACAAACAAGCTTTTTGTATTTCAGAGTTATACATTCCGGCCGAAGGAGCTGGGCAAAGAATTTGTCTCCTTTGTCTCCTGCCGTGCGCTGACCGGTGCATTTACCGTGGTTGCCATGGTGGTAATTGTGGATGTGATGGGATGGAATGAATGGATTGGAAAAGTCGCAGTGTCGGCGTTATCGCTGGTACTGAATTATATATTCAGCAAGTTATTTATATTTAAAAAGACAGCGGAGAATAACTGACGTTTTGGAGGAACCTATGGACAGGGATGAAATATCCGGAATTTCCAAAGAATTTGAAGAAGTGCTGGAGCAGGTGTCGGCAGGAAGGCAGACAGCGCGGGAGAAGACGGAACAGCCCGGTTTAAGCGGGGCTGCAGCCGGAATACGCGCTGAAAAGAGTGCGGAAATGCTGCAGACCGAGCAGCAGCAATACGCTGCCGGGCAGGATATGCGGGTAGAGAAGACAGGGAAACAGGCCGCAGCCAACCGGAGTATAAATGGACAGAACACAGGGAAACAGAATATAAGAGACAGAAACGCGGTAAAACAGAACATAGGGGAACAGAAGATGAATGAACAGGATAGGAGAGGACGGGAACAGCAGGAACCGTCTCTGCAGAGTTCTGTGAAAAAACAGGAAACAGGACGTCCCGGCACGGGCAGGGTTAAGGCCTGGAAACAGCCGCGTGAAACGTCGGAGGAGGAACTTCTCTATATGGAAGAAACACCGGAACAGAAAAACCTGCCGGAATATCAGCAGACGCTTAAAATAGAAGAACGCAGAAGGCAGGAAGAACCGGGAATGCGGGAAGCAGCAGCCACCCGGGAAGAGATGGGAACACAGGAAGAAGGTTCGGATGAAGCGCCTTCTCCGGAGAGTTATCTGTTTGAGGAGGATGAACAGGACGCTTACCCGGACGAGGAGCATGAGGATCAGGAAGATTTTTCCGATGAATATTCCGACGACAGGGAGGAAGACCAAGAGGAAGAAGAATTCCGTCCAGCCGTTTCCGGCGGGATTCTGCATCCTTCGGACGGACTGATTGCGGCATTTTTTATTCCGGTCATTGTCCTGGTTGTCATCTTTGCCCAGAGAGGGATATTCCCGTTCGGGCAGGAAAGTTTCCTTCGGACGGATATGTATCATCAGTATGCTCCGTTTTTTTCGGAGTTCCATCATAAACTGAGAAGCGGCGGCAGCCTGCTGTATAGCTGGGATATCGGCATGGGTGTCAATTTTGCCGCCCTCTATGCCTACTATCTGGCAAGCCCTCTCAACTGGCTTGTGATTCTTTGTCCGAAAGAATATATTATAGAATTTATGACGTACATGATTGTGTTTAAGACCGGTTTATGCGGACTCAGTTTTTCCTATTACTTGAAAAAACACAATCGGACCTCGGATTTCGGCGTGGGATTTTTCGGGATTTTCTATGCTCTTTCGGGATATATGGCGGCCTATAGCTGGAATATTATGTGGCTGGACTGCATCCTTCTGTTCCCGCTGATTATGCTGGGTCTGGAACGGATGGTAAAGGAGAAGAAGGGGATGCTTTACTGTGTGACCCTGGGCCTATCCATTTTGTCCAACTACTATATCTCCATCATGATCTGCCTGTTTATGGTGATCTACTTTATCTGTCTTTTGATTCTGGAGGGAAAGAGACGGGTAAAAGATTTCTTTATCAGTCTCGTGCAGTTCGGCGGCTATTCACTGATTGCCGGAGCGCTTGCGGCGTTTGTGCTGCTGCCCGAGATTGCGGCCCTTCAGACCACGGCCTCCGGGGATTTTAATTTCCCGAAGACGTATGAGATGTATTTCTCCATCATTGATATGCTGGCGCGCCATATCGGGAATGTGCAGACGGAGATCGGGCTGGATCACTGGCCTAATATCTACTGCGGCGTCGCCGTCTTTCTGTTCTTCCTTTTATACCTGGCGTGCAGAAAGATTCCGGTGAAGGAAAAGGCGGTCTACTGCGGGCTTCTGCTCCTGTTTTTTGCCAGCTTTTCCATCAATGTGCTGAATTTTATCTGGCATGGCTTCCACTATCCCAACAGTCTGCCGTGCCGTCAGTCCTTTATTTACATTTTCCTGATACTGTCCATGTGTTACCGGGCTTATATGTATCTGGACGAGACGCCGAAGAAACATGTTGCCATCGCTTTCTGGGGTTCGGTCGGCTACGTGCTGCTGGCCCAGAAGTTTGTAAAAGACGAGGCCTACCATTTTATCGTATTTTATGTGGCAATCCTGTTTTTGGCAGTGTATGCGGGACTGATTTACTTTTATAAGAATCCCCGGCGATCCCGGACCACTGCGGCGCTGCTTACGCTGGCCGTTGTGGCCGTGGAGTCGGCGGTCAATACAACGGTGACCAGCATTACGACAACGAGCCGTTCGGCTTATAAGTCGGACAATGAGGGTGTCATCGAACTGACGGAAGATCTTAAGACGGGGAATGGATTTTACCGCGTGGACAAGGTGGACGGAAAGACGAAGAATGACGGAGCGTGGATGAATTTTCCGTCCGTTTCGCTGTTTTCCTCCGTGGCCAGCGCCGATATGACTTCCTTCTTTAAGAACGTAGGCTGCGAGGGCTCGACCAATGCATACAGCATAGTTGGAAGTACCCCGCTGATCGACTCCCTGTTTTCGGTCCGATATGCGCTGTACAACAACAGACAGTTAAATCCCAGAATCCAGCTTAAGGATTTTTCAGGAGAGACTTTCCTCTACGAAAATCCGTATACGCTGCCGCTGGGCTTTATGATGCCCGATATCATGGAAACTGGATGGAAACTGGATCTTCCGAATCCGATCGACGTCCAGAACGACCTCTGTGACGCCCTGGATACGCCTCCTGTGTTTGAAACGGTGATGGGAGAGAACGACGGCGGCACGTTCAGTTTCACGCCTGAAAAAGACGGGGAATACTATATTTATGTTATGAACCATCAGGTAAAGTCCGTAAAGATGGCGGCCAGGGAGGATATTAAGACCTTTGACAGTCTCAACCGCGGATATCTGGTGGAGGTTGGCTACTGCAAAGCAGGAGAAACCGTCACGCTTGAAAATAAGGATAATTCGGACGGTCTGAATGCGGAGGCATACCTGTTTAAGGAAGAGGGACTCAAAGCAATCTACGAGCGCCTGAACGCGAATCCGTTTATTCTCGGGGTATGGGACGACGATTATCTGGAAGGAAACATAGATGCCGGGGACGGCGGAACCATGTTCATGTCGATTCCATACGATAAAGGCTGGACGGCCCTGGTCGACGGTAATCCTGTGACAATAAAACAGATCTACGGAACCTTCTCGGGACTTGAGCTTTCGGCCGGACGCCATACGGTGGTTCTGAAATACATGCCGGAAGGGCTGAAGCTGGGAGCGGTTATCAGCGCCTCGGCTCTGCTGCTCCTGG
Source organism: uncultured Clostridium sp. (assembly GCF_900547735.1). Lineage (GTDB taxonomy): Bacteria > Bacillota > Clostridia > Lachnospirales > Lachnospiraceae > Otoolea. The sequence goes on from NZ_URHZ01000094.1 coordinate 17,162, forward strand.
TTCTCCTGGCGGTGTGCGGCTGGATGTTCAGGAAGAAACGAAAGAAACCAACGCCGTATGACAGACTGGATGAAGAATGGCACGGTGAGTCGTTTCCGAACCGGAGATGAAAAAGAAAAAAGAAGAGAAAATAAAAGAAAAAAGAAGATAAGTTTAGAAGAAAAATTTAAGAATAGATCGAAAAAAAGATAGAAAAGCATATAGAGAAGAGAGGCAGACAGATGAAAAAGTTAGAAGAATATGTGAGAAGCATTCCGGACTTTCCGGAGCCGGGAATTATTTTCAGGGATATTACAACAATTCTCCAGGATCCGGACGGACTCCACATGTCGGTAGACAGGATTCTTAAAGATTTGGAAGGCGTTGACTTCGACGTGGTTGTGGGACCCGAGTCCAGAGGATTTATTTTCGGGGTTCCGGTTGCCTATGCGCTGCACAAGGGGTTTGTACCCGTAAGAAAGAAGGGAAAACTGCCATGTAAGACAGTTTCCATGGAATACGATCTGGAATACGGCAGCGCTGTGATTGAAATGCATGAGGATTCCATAAAACCGGGGCAGAAAGTAGTTATCGTAGACGACCTGATAGCTACCGGAGGAACGACGGAAGCAATCATCAAACTGATTGAAAAACTGGGCGGCGAAGTTGTGAAAATCTGTTTTGTAATGGAGCTGGCAGGTTTACACGGCAGGGACCGTCTGGAAGATTATCAGGTGGACGCGCTGATCACGTATGAAGGAAAATAAGGGATTTAATTGAGATGTGAGGACGCCTCTGTAAGATGGCGGACGGGGGAGTGGGAGGGTGTTTATGAGTCTTCAGTCCCGGTTTGTAGGGTGTGGCGAGGGGGAATCCGGAGAAAAAAATTCCTGCGGGGACACGCTCCCGCTTGTGAAGC
>NZ_URHZ01000095.1 GCF_900547735.1 uncultured Clostridium sp.
GCATCGCGCACTTTTCGTTGCGTCGCGCCGCAACCCTCGGGTTTGACCCAAGGGGCCCGCTGTCTGTGACTCTCGCTACGCTCCACTTACAAAAAACACCTCGCGGAATACTACCTGTGAACAGTAACAACAGTGGTTATTGTTTACTGGGGATGTATTCCGCGTCTAAACTGATTGAGCCGGAGATTACCGGTATAAAAATAAACCGGCCAGACCCGTCAGTGACATCAGAAAGACCGGTCCCACCTTTTTTCTCCGCAGAATCAGCATGGAACCGAGAAACACCAGGACGGCGCCCAGGTCGATATCGGGATGAGCCGTAAAGACGGATGAGCCTGTGAAGGTGAGCAGCATGATGGAGGCCGCAGCCGAGACGACGAGCCCCAGTGACGCGGACTTAAGGCCTTTCAGGACTTCCGTCACATACAGTGATTTTTTATACCGGTTGAACAGACAGTGCAGGCCCACGGACAGGCTGATGCCCGAGATGACGCAGCCAAGGGTAGCCAGGGCTGCGCCGGGTATCCCGGCGATCCGGATTCCGACAAAGGTGGAAGTATTTACGGCCAAAGGCCCGGGGGTCATCTGGGAAATTGTAATAATGTCGGTAAATATTTTCTGGGAGATCCAGCCGTATTTTCCCACAACCAGCTCCTGGATATTGGGGATGACGGCATAACCGCCGCCGATGCTGAAAAGCCCTATTTGAAAAAATGCGGTGAAAAGTTTCCATAAAAGATTCACGTCTGTCTACCTCCTGAGGCTGTTGTTATTATAATTCTAAGCGGTTTCCCCTCCCGATTCATTTTTCCTGACCCGTCTCTGCTCCCCGATGAGGAGACGCAGAATACATAAAAAGCAGCATACGGCCAGAATCACGGCCACATTGATATGGAAAACAAAACCTGCAATAAAGGAAGCGGGGACCATCATTGTGAGGAAAATGGAACGTTCCTTTATAATCATATTTGTCATGTCGATTACCAAATCTACGATGAGAGCCGCCGCGCCCGCCTGCATTCCTTTCAGGACAGCCGCAATCATCACATTGGTTGAAAAGACCGTGTACCATGCGGAAACGGCGGATAGAATTGCAATAGGGGGAAGCACGGCCGCGAGACAGGACAGAAATACGCCGATCATGCCGGCGCTTCTGTATCCGGCCAAAGCGGACAGATTGATTGCGATTGCGCCTGGTACGGACTGGGCGACGGCCGCCATGTTCATCAGTTCCTCCTCTGTGAACAGCTTTTTCTGTTCGACAAAGTACTTGCGTATCATGGGAACGACGACATATCCGCCGCCGAATGTGAACGTACTGATAAAAAGGTTGATGGAAAACAGCCATAGATACAGGCCGGGGGTTGTTTTTGGGAATTTCTTCTTTAAAGGGGCTTTCCTCACGGATTTCTCTTCTATGGGAACGCTGATATGACGCATTCGTTTTTCCTCCTGGGGATATTATGATAAATTTTGTTGAGATGCGGGGCGTTTCTGTAAGATGGGGATGGGGGAGTGATGGGAGCGATGAGTCTTTAGTCCTGGGACATAACCTGCCCGGATTCCCCATTTGTGACAACCTTCACTCCGGGGCTGAAGACTCATCAATCCTTCTCACCATTCCGCCCTTCCCCGGCCGTCCCGGCGGCATTCTCATTTCCCATTATACCGTTTGCATACTCATCTGTAAAATGATATAATTTTGTTATATCGATTACTTTTTTTCATGTCATTTTGGTTTATGTGAGTATGGTTCGTACGGCTTTAGCTTATGTGAATTTGTTTTATGCAACTTCGTTCATCTAAAAATTACCGGGAGGTTCGGCGATGACACTCAGGCATTTCAGAATATTCAAGGCGGTGGCGGAGAACGGCAGCTTCACGAAAGCGGCGGAGAGCCTGTATATTACGCAGTCCGCAGTTTCCCATGCCATCAGGGAACTGGAGGAGAGAGCAGGTACGGCACTGTTTGACAGGCTGTCGAAGAGCATCAGCATAACGGAAAGCGGCAGGCTGCTTCTGGAGGAGGTGACGCCGATTCTGGCGTCATGCGACGTATTGGATTCCAGAATCAACTGTCTGGAAAAGCAGGCTCCGGTCCACATTGTTTCCAGCATTACGATAGCGGCGTTTTACCTGCCCGCCATACTGAAACAGTTTGGGGAGCTGTGGCCCGGCCTTCCGGTCACTGTGGAAGTGGTTCCGGCGGCGACGGCGGTTGAAGTGCTGCGAAACGGCGAGGCCGATTTTGCGCTGATAGAAGGGGCTGCTCCCCAGGGACCTTTTATCTGTGAGGCCTTTGATTCATATAAGATGTATATCCTGTGCTGCCCGGGGTATCTGCCCGGTTATCCGGATGAGGAGTGTCTGTCTTTGGAACGTTTTTGCGCCGAGCGTCTGCTGCTTCGCGAGAAGGGCAGCGCTATCCGCGACACGCTGGACAGCGCCCTGTATCTGGCCGGCTACACGGCTTATCCCGCATGGACCAGCGTCAATTCCACCGCGCTTATCGAAGCGGCAAAGGCCGGTCTTGGCCTCACGGTGCTGCCCGATATCCTGGTAGGAAAGGAACTGGAGGAGCGGAGCCTTATAACGGTCCGGACGAGTGGGCTGCAGCTTAAGAATGATCTTCTCGTTATCCGGCATAAAGAGAAGTACATGACGGAACCGCTTCGGTCCCTTCTGCGGCTGATTTCCGGCAAAGGGGAGGTAAAGCCCGGGTAAAACTTTAGAAAAGTGCTTGAATCCGGGGAAATAATCGGCTAGAGTATAAATGCATCAGGAAACGTACCGGAAAGGATTAATTTATGCTGAGAGCTGATTTTCATACACACACAACATTTTGCGATGGAAAGAGTACTGCCGCGGAGATGGTGGAGGCGGCTTATAAGATGGGGATGACCGATTTCGGAGTCTCCGGGCATGCCGATTTTTCTTTCTGCCTGAAAGACTTTGGAATGCCGGATCAGGTCCTTAAACAATACAGGGAAGAGCTTTACAGACTGCGGGAAGAATATGCGGGGAGAATGAACGTCTACATTGGAATTGAGCTGGACTGCCTGGGTCCCGTCCAGGAGGCGGAGTATGCCATCGGTTCCACCCACTGTGTTTTTAAAAACGGGGAATATATCGAGATGGACGCCGGCCGGGAGAGGCTGACGGCAGCGGTGAACCGCCTGTGGAACGGAGACTGGTATGCCCTGGCCCGCGATTATTATGAGCTGGAGGCGACGGTCTATGACAGAACCCACTGTGACTGGGTGGGGCACTTTGATTTGATGACAAAGTTTAATGAAGGTTACAGGGACTTTGACGAGACAAGGGATGAATACCTGGAACCGGCTCTGGCGGCGATGAAAAAACTGAATGCGGAGGGCCTTCCCTTTGAAATTAATACGGGTGTCATGTCGAGAGGGTATAAGACTCAGCCATATCCGAACCGGATTCTATTAAAAGAACTGAAAAACATGGGCGGACGGATTATGATCAATTCCGACAGCCACCGTGCCGATACAATAGGATACCGGTTCGAACAGGCGGCCAGGCTGGCGGCGGAATGCGGTTTTACCCATACGACGGTGCTGGCGCCGGGAGGCGGATTCCGTGAAGTGGAACTGTAACACAATAAAAGCTATGGTGCTAATTTTGGCCATAGCTTTTTTCTATTGGTAAGCACATTAAGAAAAGCAGCCGGCCTTCCTGTCCATCTTCCTGATTTCCTGTCCGGTTTCCTGCCTTTTCCACCCAACTTTTCCCAACTCTTTACAAAACCCTGATAACAGACTTTACATTGCTCCCGTATACTTAAAACTGCACCGGGAACAACGTGGACGGCGGAGTACCGGGCGAAGAGAACAAAGTCTGCTAAGCATATTCGCTGTTGTTTTGCGGCAGAAAATGGTATTGGAATGTAGCTTCACAAGAGCCGGGGTTTCGCAAAGTATTGGCTATGAAGGTACCGGAGTGTAATTCAGAATAATAAATAAAGAGAGGATATGACATGAAAAAGAGAGGATTATCTGTACTGCTGGCGGCAGCCGTGACAGCGGGAGCGCTGGCGGGATGTTCCAGCCAGACCACATCGGAGGCAGTAGATTTGAACAGTATGAGCGTAGACGCGATCCTGACGGAGGCGAAGAAAGAGGGAAGAGTTGATTCGGTTGGAATGCCGGACACATGGGCGAACTGGATTGAAACCTGGGAAGGAATCAAGACGGAATACGGTTTGGAGCATACGGACACCGACATGTCGTCTGCGGAGGAGATTTCCCTTTTCGAGGCGGAGAAGAAAAAGGCGACAAAGGATATCGGGGATGTGGGCCAGGCATTCGGGCCGATCGCCGAGGAGAAAGGCGTCACCTTAAAATATAAGACAAGCTACTGGGATTCCATCCCGGATTGGGCCAAGGACGATGACGGAGACTGGATTATCGGCTATTACGGCACAATGACGATGATGACCAATAAAAAGCTGGTCAAAGAGGCGCCGAAGTCCTTTGCGGACCTGCTGGAGGGTGATTACAAGATAGCGGTCGGTGACGTATCGGCGGCCAACCAGGCACAGTTTGCGGTTCTGGCTGCGGCCATTGCAATGGGCGGGGATGAGAGCAATATTAAACCCGGACTTGATTTCTTTAAGCAGATCGCCGAGCAGGGCAGGCTCGACCTGGGTGAGTTCTCCATGGCGCGCATTGAAAAGGGCGAGGTGGGAGTTGCGTTCCTCTGGGATTATAATGCCCTGGGCTACCGTGACCAGTTTGTGGAGAACAATCCGAATGCCGATTTTGAAATCAATATCCCATTGGAGGGTTCTATCCAGAGCGGGTACTGCACGATTTTAAACGCTTACTCCCAGAGACCTCACGCAGCCGCCATGGCCCGTGAATATATACTGAGCGACGAAGGACAGATCAACCTGGCAAAGGGCTATGCAAGACCGGTCAGGGACGTGGAGCTTCCGCAGGAAGTGAAGGAAAAGATGCTGCCGGACGAGCAGTATGAGAACAGCCGCATGGTAAAAGATCAGGCGGCCTGGGACAAGACGACGAAAGAGATAGGAGCCATGTGGCAGGAAGAAGTAGTGGCTTATGCAAAATAATACGGGGAGAACAAAAGCGTGAAGAAAAGAACATATTTCGCCGCTCTGCTCCCGTTCTTGATACTGGCAGGAATGTTTGAAATCCTGCCGGTATTCACTATTATCGTGAAAAGTTTTATGCCCGAGGGCGGAGAAACCGGCTTTACAATACAAAATTATATTAACATATTCAGTAAACCGCTGTATCTGACGGCAATTAAAAACAGCCTGCTCATTTCCGTGGTATCGGCCGTCATTGGCCTGCTCGTCGCCTTTGTCGGAGGCCGGGCCGCATGCGAGAAGGGAGGCCGTTCAAAGCGTATTTTTATGAGTGTCCTTAACATGGTTTCCAATTTTTCCGGTGTTCCGCTGGCCTTCTCCTTTATTATTCTGTTGGGTAACGCCGGAGTGATTACGATTCTGGGCCGCAGTCTGGGGATTAGCGCGGCTGCCGAGTTTCCCCTGTATACAGTCTGGGGGCTGATGCTGACCTATGTGTACTTTCAGATTCCCCTGGCGACGCTGCTCCTGATCCCATCCTTTGATTCAATCAGGAATGAGTGGAAAGAGGCGGTCAGCCTGATGGGAGGAAACAGCGCCGTGTTCTGGAAAAAGGTGGGGATCCCTGTTTTAATGCCGAGTATTCTGGGAACATTTTCCACCCTGTTTGCCAACGCTATTTCGGCTTATGCGACGGCTTATGCCCTGCTCATGAATAATTTTTCCATTCTTCCGATCCGGATTTCGGAACAGTTCACCGGGGACGTGGTGCAGAGGCCGCAGTTTGGCAGCGCTCTGGCCGTTGTATTAATGATGATGATGACACTGTCTATTTTTATAACGCAGTCACTTACCCGCAAAAAGGGAGGGGAGAGCCGATGAAAAAGAATAAAACAGGCTCAGGTGCTGTTCTCGTTGTGATAGGAATTTATCTTTTGATTCCCCTCTTTTTCACATTCCTGTACTCCATGTTCAGCGAATGGATGGATATCATGCCGGAGGGATTTACCCTGAGAGCGTACACGGAAATCTTTTCGGACAGGGATTTCTGGATGTCGCTTGGGAGAACCATTCTGATTTCGGTCCTGCCGATTATCCTCTGCACGCTGGCCGTTCTTCTGGCCATGTATGTCGTGGTAGTTTACTGTCCGCGGCTTGATAAATATATGAAAATATTGTGCACGATGCCCTACGCAATCCAGGGAGTCATTCTTCCCATCAGTGTGCTGTCATTATATGCCGACGCTCCGGAACCTTTCAGCAACCGCCTTTTTATGCTGACGTCCACTTATTGTATTGTGGTGCTGCCTTATGTGTATCAGGGAATCCGCAATAACCTGAACGGGATGAATGCCTCACGTCTGATCGAGGCGGCGCAGATGCTGGGTGCGGGACCGTTTTATGCCTTTTTTTACATCGTTGTCCCCAATATTATGGGGGGCGTCATGGTGTCCGCAATGCTTGCAATGGCAATTGTGTTTGGTGATTTTGTCGTCATCAATACGATGGCGGGTAATTATTTTCCAACGGCCCAGATGTATCTGTACGATGTAATGAAAAAATCCAGCCAGAGGACATGTGCGATTATCATTGTGCTTTTCTGCGTCACGCTGCTGATATCCGGCCTTGTATTTCTGGGAGGGAAAGGGAAAAGGGAAAAGAGAGGATAAGAAATGTCATATATAGAGTTCAGAAAGATAGAAAAATACTATGGGGAGAACCAGGTTCTGAAAGGGATTGACCTGAATATTGAAAAAGGGCAGTTTGTCACCCTGCTGGGGCCGTCCGGCTGCGGCAAGAGTACGCTCCTGCGCTGTCTCGCCGGGCTTGAGGAGGTAAACGGAGGCCGGATTTTCCTGGATGGTGAGGATATCACGGATAAGGAGCCGAAGGAACGCAATATTGGAATGGTATTTCAGCAGTACAGCCTCTTTCCCAACATGACGGTCGAGGAAAATATCGCATTCGGACTGAAGTTGAAAAAGATGGCTCCGGAGGTGATCCGGGAAAAGGTGGCGGCCGCCGTCAGGATGGTCGAGCTGAATGGAAAGGAAAAGCAGTATCCTTCCAGCCTGTCGGGAGGGCAGCAGCAGAGAGTGGCCCTGGCCAGGAGCATTGTAATGGAGCCGAAGGTACTGCTTCTCGACGAACCGCTGAGTGCAATCGACGCCAAGCTGCGCAAATCTCTGCAGGTAAGCATTAAGCAGATTACAAAGAAGCTGGGGCTCACTGCAATCTTTGTTACCCACGATCAGGATGAGGCCATGGTCATGTCGGATGTGATTAACCTCTTCCACGATGGCCGGATTGAGCAGTCCGGCGACCCGGTTTCCGTCTACACCAGGCCGGTCAGCAGTTTTGCCGCCAGTTTTATCGGCAATTACAACCAGGTTACGCCGGAAGAGTTTTATGCGATGACGGGGAAAATGAGAACAGGGGAAGCCGCCATAAGGCCGGAGACATTTTCCGTCTCATCCTCACCGATTGATAACGACGAAGAGTACCATTTTGAAGGAATTGTCGAGGATAATATGCCGAGAGGCAATGTGCTCCGGTATCAAATCAATGTAAATGGCGTAAAAATTCATGCGGACGTGCTGTTCAGAAGCCGGGTGCTGTTCGGCAGCGGGGAGAAGGTTTATCTGTCCGTGGCGGAGAGAAACTGTATATCGCTTTAGAGCGCGTACCTGGCGGGAAGGAAGATTTAACCCCGATGTTTCAACCACAATCATTCCATAGAGAGGGGCAGAAATGATAAAAGATCAGAGAGGATTCAGCAGTTTTGGCAACTGGTATAAGGGAAATCTGCACAGCCACACTACAAGCTCCGATGGCAGGCTGACGCCGGAGGAGGCGGTGGCTCTTTATAAGGAACACGGATACAGTTTTCTCTGTTTTTCCGAGCATGATTTGTATACGGACCGCAGGGATGAATTTGACTGTGAAGATTTTATTATTCTTCCGGGACTGGAGGCGTCCGTTGTTCTGTGTGATAGGGAGCATCCGGTCCGGCGTCTGAAGGTGCACCATATCCACGGAATCCTGGGCACGGAAGAGATGCGGAGAGAGGCCGGGGCAAAGGTATTTGAAGAACAGGAATTTGTGGAGCCGAAAAAGTTCTACGGAACCTGGGACGGAGCCGGGGAGGCACAGAGACTTTGTGATTACTTAAAAAGCAGAGGCTGCATCACGGTCTATAACCATCCCGAATGGTCGCGGGTGGAGCCGGAGGAATTTATCCACACGGAGGGGCTCTGGGCGCTTGAGATTTTTAATTACAATACGGTTAATGAGAGTAATACGGGATATGACTGCATAAGCTGGGACAGAATGCTGCGCGGCGGAAAAAACATAGGCGCGGCCGCCACCGACGACAACCATAATGAAGGTATTTTTGACGATGCCTGCGGCGGTTATATCGTGGTAAAGGCGGAAAAACTGACCCATGAGGAGATTCTGGAAAATATGATAAAGGGCAATTACTATTCTTCAGCGGGGCCTGAGATTTATGATTGGGGAATCAGGGACGGAGCTGCCTGGATTGAGTGCTCCCCTGTGTACAGAATTGATTTTGTAGTGGGCAACCATATAAACGACGGGCGTTCCCTGGTATGCAAAAACCGGGAGGAAACGCTGCAGAGAGGAGAGTATGCGCTGCGCGGGGATGAGGATTATATCCGGATCCAGATCAGCGATAAATATGGAAGGACGGCCTGGACAAATGCAATTTATGGTGAACGGGGAAATCAGTAAACAGGAGTATACACAAAGCAGGCCGGCGTGAGGGTACGCCGGCCTGTTTCAGGATATGGTCTATGCTTTTTTAAAACTGTGCCTTTTTATTCCGTCAAATTGATAAAGTATATTATACGCCGGAAAAGCTGTTAATGGTGTTAAGAAAAAGTTAAAAGTTTAACACGGCGTTACTGCGTCTATAATAAAATCGCCATAACACAATAATTGTAATTCTTTGAAGGTTGACATAAGCCTGCTCTGCTGTTATAGTAGCAATTGGAGTAACTGTTCATAAGTCATCATTCCGCAAAGCGGTAATTATGACGGCACTGAACCGTTACCGATAAAATTCAGAGAGACGGGAGATGGAAGGATGAAGATGTATTCTTGCAGATAATGAACTTAACAGACGGCATGAAGAGCGTTCAGATACCGGGGCATATGTATCTGTCTGTTTTCGTGCGATGCAAGAATATGAAGCTGCGGTTCTTAGCCGGACTGCCGCACATGAATCCTCTCATCTTAGAATTTGATAGAAGTACGGTTTCCTTCGGAATGTTTCCGGGTGGAAGTCCGTGCTGTCCGCTGCCGCGGCGTTTGACGCAGGGCAGATACCGGCGGAACTTTAGCCGGGTTTCGGAATCGGAATACAGGATGCAGGAATATTCTTGCATCCTTTTTCAATGCATTTTTATATGCAGATTTTCGAAATGGAGGGATGAAAGAATGGCACAAATACAGGTGAATCATTTAACATTTTATTATGAAGGAAGTTATGAGGAGATATTTAACGACGTCTCCTTTGCAGTTGATACGGACTGGAAACTGGGATTTACGGGGCGGAACGGGAGAGGCAAGACGACGTTCCTGAACCTTCTGATGGGAAAATATGAGTACCGGGGAACGATTCTGGCCCCGGTGGAATTTGAGTATTTTCCATTTCCGGTGGAAGATAAGACCAGGCTCACGCTGGAGCTTGTGGAGGAGATGCATCCGGACTGTGAGCTGTGGAGGCTCATGAGGGAGCTGAATCTGATGGAGATGGATCCGGAGGTCCTCTACCGTTCTTTTGACACCTTGAGCAACGGGGAACAGACCAGGGTGATGCTGGCCGTGCTCTTTTTAAAAGAACACAGCTTTCTGCTGATTGACGAACCGACCAACCACCTGGATATGGACGCCAGGCAGGCGGTAAGCCGCTATCTGAATAAAAAAACGGGTTTTATCCTGGTATCCCACGACAGGGTGTTTATGGACGGATGCATTGATCACATTCTGTCCCTGAACCGGAATACAATCGAGGTGGTACAGGGGAATTTCAGCAGCTGGTGGGAGAATAAAAAGCAGAGGGATGAGTCCGAGGCCCAGGAGAACTTAAAGCTGAAGAAAGAGATTGGACGGCTTAAAGAGGCGGCAAAGCAGGCGGAGCGGTGGTCGGATGATGTGGAGAAGACAAAAAAGGGAACAAGGATTGCCGGACTGAGGCCCGACCGGGGCCATATCGGCCACAAGGCGGCAAAGATGATGAAACGATCCAAAAATGCGGAGCACAGGATGGAAAATGCGGCTTCTGAAAAGGAGAAGCTTTTAAAGGACGTGGAGACGGCGGAACGGCTGAAAATTATTCCGCTGCGCCATCACAAACAGGTTCTTGTGACAATGGAGGATGTCTCTCTGGGGTATCCGAAGGGCGTAAAACCGGTCTGTGAGCATCTGTCCCTGGAAATCAGGGAGGGGGACAGAGCTGTCCTGGACGGAAGAAACGGTTCCGGAAAGTCGACGGTTATCAAAGCCATACTGGAATGTAATGACGCTCCCGATGTGCTGTCGGGACGGATAGAGACGGCCTCCGGGCTGATTATATCCTACGTAGCCCAGGATACGTCCTGGCTGACGGGCAGTATCGGAGATTTTACAGAGAAATATGGGCTGGACGACACGCTGTTCCGGGCCATTCTGAGGAAACTGGACTTTTCCAGGACACATTTTGAGAAGGAGATGCAGTATTACAGTGAGGGCCAGAAAAAGAAGGTCCTGCTTGCAAAGAGTCTCTGTGAGCAGGCTCACCTCTACATCTGGGATGAACCCCTTAACTTTATCGACGTGTTTTCCAGGATGCAGATCGAGGATCTTATAATGTCATATGGACTGACCATGATCTTTGTCGAGCACGACAGGGCATTTACAGAGAAGGTTGCAACAAAACGGATCAGTCTGTATAATACCTGATAGGAAAGACACCAGATGCAGACGGCAAAAAAATAATTGCAGACAATGAAGAAGTGAGCTGCAGACGCAGAGAATTTGATACAGCATGAAGTGAGGTATTTTGATATGACAGAGGGAAAGAAGCTTTTCTACGGCTTAAGCCTGCTGGGATTTGTAATTTCGTTTCTACTGATTTTGAAGACGAACGGGGAGGTATTTCGTTCTTTCTTTTACTATGGGCATGATTATTTTATGGACTTTTTCAATCATATCTGGTATGTGAGGGACCGGGTTCATGTGTATGACACCAGTATTTATGCCAGTTTTCCGCCTCTTGCCTACGTTCTTTACTATTTCCTGGGGAAATTTATTCCGGCCAGCGCCATTGAAGGGCCGGGTAACCGGGCGGTGAGGGACAACCTGTTCGGATTGAATCTGTATGTGGCCTATACGGCGATCCTGGTAGTGCTTCTCATCTTTCTGGTTCAGCATTTTCTGAGAGAGAAGCGCCGGGGAGAGCAGTGCTTTCTGATGATGCTTATACTGTTATCGGCGCCGTTTATCGGTCTTTATGAGCGGGGGAATTCGGCGTTTATCGTGCTGGTTCTGCTGTTTGCATTCACCGCACTGAAGGACTCCGGGGAGGCATGGAAGAGGGAGGCGGCGCTCATTCTTCTGGCCGCGGCCGCCGGCCTGAAACTTTATCCGGCCGTCTTCGGGCTCCTGTATCTTCAGGAAGGGAGATGGAAGGAGGCCGCGAGGCTTACGCTTTACGGACTTTTTCTCGTATTCTTTCCCTTCGTGTTTTTCGGAGGGTTTGGGAAAATTCCGGTGCTCCTGTATAATTTTAAAGCGATCAGCAGCGAGATTGTGCTGGGTGATTTGAGAAGCGCCACTTATGCGACGGTCTGGGTGGGCCAGAAATTCGGTATCTCAATGCCGGTTCTCCTGGCGGCCGGGAAAGTGGTTTCAGTCATTTTCTTTCTGTCGTCCTGCGGCTGCGTGCTGCTGCAGAAAAAACTTTGGAAAAAGATGGTGCTCCTGTCGGGTATCATGATTTTCTTCCCGGTATGGAGCGGAGCTTATACGATAATTTATATGACGCTTCCGCTGGTGCTGTTTTTGAAGGGCGGAAAGTATGCGGACAGAGGCGGAACAGGAATTACCGGCATTCTGTATCAGGTGTTTTTTGCCTGCATCTTTACGATGCTTTTATGGAATACGCAGGGGCTGGAAAATTTCTTTAACTCTGATTTTTCATACTCGATCCGGGCCATCGGCTGCTGGGGACTGGTGCTCACGGTGATGGCGGAAACCTTATTCTCACGAAAGCAACGGGGCAGGGGCAGGTTGGCCTGAACTTTGGCCGGGAAAGGAAAAGAAATGTACAGGATTCTTATAGTGGAGGATGATCCGGTCATTGCGGCTGCGCTTAGGAAACACCTGGGAACCTGGGGCTGGGATGCCGCGAATGTGGAAAATTTTCAAAATGTACTGGGGGAATTTACTGCGTTTAATCCGCAGTTAGTCCTGCTGGATATCTCACTGCCGTTTTTCAACGGTTTTCACTGGTGCAGCCAGATCAGGGCGGTCTCAAGGGTGCCGGTCATTTTCATTTCTTCCGCTTCGGACAATTTAAATATTGTGATGGCGGTGAACATGGGAGGCGACGATTTTATCGCAAAACCGTTTGACCTCACGGTACTGACGGCAAAGGTACAGGCCCTGCTCCGCAGGACCTATGAATTTGCCGGGCAGAGCCGCCTCATTGAACACCGGGGCGCGGTCTTTAACTGTGATGACGGAACGCTCACATATAATGGGGAAAAGATTGAATTTACTAAAAATGAACACAAAATCCTGCAGGTCCTGCTGGAACACCGGGGAAAGATTGTCAGCAGGGACGCGCTGATGACACGGCTGTGGGAGTCGGACAGCTATGTGGACGACAATACCCTGACCGTCAATGTGACCAGGCTGAGAAAGAAGCTGGAGCAGGCGGGGCTGTCTGAATTTATTACGACTAAGAAGGGCAGCGGGTATTTGATCGGCTGACGGAGAGCAGCGCTGGGACAAGTGCAGGGAGGAAGAGGAATATGGAGAGAAAGATCACGGACGCGGAACTCATCCGCATCTATCTTACACAGTTTAAGGGGCCGTTTGGCCTCTTTTTGCTTTTTTGCGGGATATTTGCCGCCGTATTTTACCTTTACCAACTTCCGGCGGAGGCCGTGCTGTACGGGTTTGTTCTCTGCAGTGTTTTGGGACTCATCATTGTCATCATGAATTACGGCAGGTTTGCAGAAGAGTACAGGGTGCTGGAGAGGATACGGAATGAACTGTATACGGAGCCGGACGGCTTTTATCTGGATGAGCTTCCTGCGGCGCATTCCGTCAGGGAAAAAGAGTATCAGGGGCTGGTATTCATGCTGTGCGAAAAGATCAAGCGGATGAACGGCGGGTTTGAGGCGGCGAAGGGCGATATGACGGACTACTATACGATGTGGGTCCATCAGATAAAAACACCAATCTCGGCCATGCGTCTCCTGCTCCAGACGGGGGAGGAGACGGCCTGCGGAGACGGAGAGCTGGCCGAGCAGTTGTTTAAGATAGAAGAATACGTCAATATGGTGCTCCAGTATCTGAGGCTGGACGGAGGGAGCGATCTGGTCCTCAGCACGTACAGCCTGGACGACATTGTCCGCCAGGCTGTACACAAGTACGCGGGCATGTTTGTAAGAAGACGGCTGTCATTGTCCTATGAGCCTCTGAAATGCCGGGTGCTGACGGATGAAAAATGGCTTGTTTTTGTGATAGAGCAGGTTTTATCCAATTCCATAAAGTATACAAGGCAGGGCGGCATCTCCATTTATATGGAAGAAGGGGAGGGCAAAACCCTGGTTATCAGCGACACCGGAATCGGGATTGCACCGGAGGATCAGCCAAGAATATTTGAAAAAGGGTTCACCGGATACAACGGACACAGTGACAAAAAATCAACGGGAATCGGCCTTTATTTATGCCGCCGGATATTAAACCGGCTGTCGCATACGATTTCGGCAGAATCGGAGCCTGGAAAGGGTACCAGGATCCGGATTAATCTCGATTCGGTCCGGATGGAGGCGGAGTAACAGGGGAACCTTACAGGATTGTAAGGAACCGGGGAAGAATGTAAGCCCAATCTATGGCAGAGCGCCGGACGCTTTTTGTATAATGTTGATATTCCGGAAAAAGGAGGAACAATCGAATGGCTGTTTTGGAAGTGCAGCATTTAAAGAAGGTATATACAACAAGGTTCGGCGGAAACAGGGTGCAGGCGCTCTCGGATGTGAATTTTACGGTGGAGCAGGGGGAGTATGTGGCCATAATGGGGGAGTCGGGCTCGGGAAAGACGACTTTGCTGAACATTCTGGCATCCCTCGACAGGCCCACGGAGGGGAAGGTGCTTCTGGAGGGCAGGGACATGGCGGGGATCCGGGAAAAGGATATTGCCGCGTTCAGAAGGGATAACCTGGGATTCGTGTTCCAGGACTTCAACCTGCTCGATACATTTTCGGTCAGAGACAATATTTTTCTGCCCCTGGTGCTTGCGGGAATGCCCTACAGGGAGATGGAACTCAGGCTGGCGCCGCTGGCTGCAAAGCTTGGGATCGGTGAGATACTGGATAAATTTCCTTATGAAATTTCGGGAGGGCAGAAACAGAGAACTGCCGCGGCCCGGGCAATGATCACAAAACCTCAGATCCTTTTGGCGGATGAGCCGACCGGCGCTCTGGATTCCAGGGCGGCCGACGGTCTTCTGAGGATATTTAACAGAGTGAACGATGAAGGGCAGACCATTCTGATGGTTACACACAGTGTGAAGGCGGCCAGCCATGCGGGGCGTGTTCTGTTCATTAAGGACGGGGAAGTATTCCACCAGATATACAGGGGAAGAAAGACAAATGAGGAACTGTATCAGAATATAGCGGATACGCTGACGGTAATTTCGACAGGCGGTGAGAGAAAATGAGCGGGTTATTTTATATGAAGCTGGCAATGCAGAATATCAGAAAAAATGCCAGGACCTATGTGCCCTATATTCTGACCTGTGTAGGTTCGGTCATGGTGTTCCAGATTCTTTTGACACTTTCACTCAATACGGAACTGGACAGGATATACGGCGGCAGCAATATGCGGGCGATTTTGCTGATCGGCTGCATTATCATCGGATTTTTTACGGGAGGTTTCCTCTTCTATACAAATAGTTTTCTGATTAGGAGGAGAAAAAGGGAAATCGGACTTTTTAACATCCTGGGGATGGAGAAAAAGCATATTGGCAGAATCATGTTTTACGAGACGGTATTGATTGCTTTTGCAAGTCTGGCAGGTGGAATCGGAGGCGGTTTTCTGCTGTCAAAGGGTGTCTATCTGCTTCTGCTCAGGATGGTGGAGGCCGACGTGCAGTGGGGCTTTCATTTTTCAGGCAGGGCCGCCGTTACTGCGGCAGTACTTTATGGCTGCCTGTTTCTCGTAATTCTGGCTGTCAATATGGCGAAGGTGCATGTGGCAAGTCCTGTTGAGCTGCTGCGCGGTGGTCTGGAAGGAGAGAGGGAGCCGAAAACAAGGTGGGTAACCGCAGTAATCGGAGTGATATTTCTGGGAATCGCATACTACATTGCCGTTGTCACGAAAAATCCCATTTTTCTAATCCTGGGTTTCTTTTTCGCCGTGCTCTGTGTCATTATCGGCACATACTGTCTGTTTATCGCGGGCAGCATCGCACTGCTGAAAGCGCTGAAAAAGAATAAGAATTTTTATTACAGGACGGATCATTTTATCTCTGTATCGGGTTTGATTTACAGAATGAAACAGAATGCGGCCGGACTTGCCGGTATCTGTATCCTGTCGACATCGGTAATCGTCATGCTTTCCTCCACCGTGTCTTTGTACAGCGGACTCCAGGGAGTATTAAAAAACCGTTTTGTCAGGGACATCATGCTGACGGCCGGTGATATCGATGATGATAAGATGGAAAAGATAGACCAGATTACCGGCGGTATCCTTCAGGAGGAGGGACTAACGGAGGAAAATGCGTTCCGGTTTAAGAATTTTGTATTTACCACTGTTGAGGAGGAAAAGGGCGTGCTGCGGGCAATCGACGCAGGCCGGAGTTCGGAGATCAGGAAAGTTAAAACCGTATGTGTCATTACGGAAGACGATTATAACAGAAATATGGGGAGCAGTCTTAAGCTGAATCCGGGAGAGATTGTGGCCTTTGAGGGTGAGGAGCCCTATGAAAATGACACCCTTTCAATATACGGTAAAACATACCATACGGTACCGGCCGGGGAATTGAAACTATGGGAGCAGGATGAGTCCTTTGGACGTTACGGCGCTTACTATATTATCGTGCCGGATATTGGGGAAATGAGACTGCTGCTCGGGATGGATAGGGAGATGTTTGGGAGTGCGGAGCGGGGGATACGCTACCA
Source organism: uncultured Clostridium sp. (assembly GCF_900547735.1). Lineage (GTDB taxonomy): Bacteria > Bacillota > Clostridia > Lachnospirales > Lachnospiraceae > Otoolea. The sequence continues at coordinate 16,495 of NZ_URHZ01000095.1, forward strand.
GTGCGCATTTGATCTTAACGCCGATGAGGAAACCCAGGTCCGTGTATACAGAAAGATGATGGAAAAAATGCAGGAGCTTTCTGCCGGAGTGTGGGGAGAGTCGGCGGCGGAAGAGTGGAGATTTTATTTCTCGGTTCATGCGGGCCTTTTGTTTCTGGGGATTTTCCTGGGCGCAATCTTTATCATGGCGACCGTCCTGATTATCTATTACAAGCAGGTCACGGAAGGGTACGACGACTGCGCCCGTTTCGAAATCATGCAGAAGGTGGGACTGTCAAAAGCGGAGATACGCCGTTCCATCCGCTCCCAGCTCCTGTTAATGTTCTTTCTGCCGCTGGCGGCAGCGGCCCTCCATATTGCGTTTGCGTTTCCGATGATAGCAAGACTGCTGGCGCTCATGAACCTGACCGACGTGGGTCTGTTTATCCGGTGTACGGCCGGTACCTTCGGGGTGTTTGCCGCGGCGTACTGCGTGGTATATGTGTGGACGTCCAGAGTTTATATGAAGATTGTTAGCTGAAGCAGACCGGGACGCATCGGAGGCGGGAGATTACGGAGGAGTTCTGGCCTGCAGCCTTTTAAGGGATCAGACAGTCGATATGCCGTGAGGTAAAAAGGTCCGGTTGCCCGGTGAAACGGCTAGATTTTAATTCCTACCAGTAAAGCAATATCAAGCGCCTGGGAGGCGTCGATCTTAAGACCGCGCAGTTCACTGAAGGTTTCCGATACCGTGATTCCTTCGATGAGGGAGCCGGAGAGATCGACGCCTTTTAACGGCGTATGGAAAAATTCGGCGCGGGTGAGGTTGACCTGCTCAAAGGTTGTCTTTTTCAATTTGCTGTCCGAGAAGAAGGCCATGTTGAGCTTTGCGAAGGAGAGAGCAGAGTCCTTCCAGAGCGTATTGGAAAAATTCCCGTAGCAGTAGGAGCCTTTCTCCAGACGAACGGAGAGAAAGGAACTGCGGCTGAAGTCACAGCCGTCCCCCTTGCAGTCGCTCATGATGCAGGTATTGAAATAGCAGCTGTTGAAGCAGCAGTTTGAAAAATCACAGTTTGTAAATGACGTATGTAAAAAGGAACTGCCGCTGAAATCGCAGTCCGAAAAGCGGCAGGAGGTAAAGGAGGTCTGCCGGAAATCGACTTTGAACGTACCGGACCGTACTTCTTCCCCTGTATATTCTGCGGCGCAGATGATATCCTCCTCCTCGGAGGCGGTGATTAAATCGTATTCTAACATAATTAGGCTCCTGATACGGATTTTTGTAATGAGTCTGTATAGACTTTTAAGATAAAGTCATTTTAGCAACGAAGGAGTTGCGTGTCAAGTGATGAAGGGAGAGTGGCCGGAGCCGTATTTCGTATGGGGATTTAATTGAGATGCGAGGACGCCTCTGTAAGACGGCGGACGGGGGAGTG
>NZ_URHZ01000096.1 GCF_900547735.1 uncultured Clostridium sp.
GGGACTGAAGACTCATATCCAACCTCCCACCACCCCGTCCGCCGTCTTACAGAGGAGTCCTCGCATCTCACCCAAACCCAAAAAGGGAACTTTGCCGGAGCAGAATCCTACTCCTGCTCCGGCAAAGTTCCCTGTCCGAAGGCAATCTCCGCGCGCTTCTATCTGCGCGGGGTCATGCCTTCTATATATGTTATCATCTCTTCCAATCCATTGCACAGCCGGTTTCTGTACCGCATAAAGTCAGTTAAGGCCATCAGATAATACTCTCTCTCTGTGTTATCCCTGGTAATTCCTCCAAACTGCGCTATGTCGGCAAATACCCCGAACGGGCATCCGCAGTCGTGGGTATAGGCGTCTTTCCTGCAGTAAAACAGGTGGAGCGCCTTTCCTACAACCGCCTTTATATCTATATCTTCTGCCAGACCCTTTTCTGTCATTCCCTCAAATGCAGTCAGGCTCTTTTTGGCTCTCTGCCATACTTCTCTGATTTCACGGCCGTCAAAGTCTTTTGTCAATGCAGCCAGAATCCGGTTCAGCCGTTCGTCCATATCACGGGTAAATTCCGGGATGTTGACCGGCAGGATCTCAGCCCCCTCAATGGCTTTGATCAGTTCCAGATTGATTCCGGCATCACGCATCATGATTGTCTCATCCAGCTTATCGAGCGTGTCCTCCGGCGTGTGCCACCACGGGCCTCCGCTGGGGCAGTCCGACAGACGCCTGTCCTTTTCCGGCTCATACTTTAACATAATGGTGATGGGGATATCGGCTCCCCAGAAGGACTGGTCCGCGCCGCGTATCATCGGAACGTAGGCGTCGGGCCGTTTTCCCGTGTATTTTTCAATCAGTTTTCCGGTAAAATCAAGTCCCTCCGTACCGGCGGTGCGCGCCACGATTTGCTCCGCATTTCTGCATCCCGTCAAATCCAGGTTGATATGGGCTACGCAGTGCTTTTTAAGCTGGCCGTAATGGCTGTCGCAGTACCAGGCCGAACCGGAAAAACGTCCGTCGGAATGGCCCGACCACCAGGCAATCCTGATCCCGCGGCGCAGGAGGCCGCGGCGTTTATTCAGAATCCGTGCATACTCCAGAAGAATCGCATCGCTGACGGCATTATCGGTAATTCCCTCATACCAGGAATCATAGTGCCCCGACACCAGGACAAAGCTTTCACTTGTTCCGGATATGTCGGCAATAACCATCGTACTTTTCCTGATTCCTGTATCCATCTTAATCGAAAGCACGGCTTCCCGTTTTCCTTTCGCCAGAAGTCCGATTAACTCCTCCCCGTCCTCCCGGCCGATTCCGGCCGACGGAAGGAAACGCATATAAACGGCTTCGTCGAGTCCTGGTGTTCCCCAGACTCTTCCTATGTTGCTGTGATGGATATAACCGCCCTTCGTGCCGCAGATATGTAGAACCGCCAGCGCTCCGGCATCCAGGGCCTTTCTTGCAAAATCACCCTTTCCATCCCAGGTCAGGACGATTTTGCCGGAAAATGCCATGAAACGTTTACTCTCCTGCCTTTGCGTCCGTTTTTTCTCCCTGCACGGAACGTCGTAATAGAGCTCTCCGGTTAATCCGTCGGCCTCCTCACTGTACACATCGCCGACAAGTCGGTATTCTTTTCCCTCCACCGTCACCGCTGCGGACACGGGTTTACTGAAGAATCCCTCATATTCACAAAGCTCATACGGAACTCCGTAGCTGTCCAGTTTCTCTTTCAGGTAGCCGGCCGCCTTTTCCCCGTCCTCCGTACCGCTGTAACGGAACAGCTCATTAAACCGTTCCACCGTTTCCAGCATATTATCTCTGCTGATTTCATTTAACAGTTCTGTCTCTGTCTGTTTCATCTTACACTCTCCATCAGAATGGACCGTAGTGAATTACCTGGGCGATTACCATACCCACACATGATATGACAATCCAGGAGGCAAAAATCCTGCCCATGAATTTCATCCATTTGTCGTAAGGAACGCCCGCAGCCATCAGATTGGCCATCAGTGCGGACGACATCGGCAGGATATAATTGCCCAGGCCGTCTCCGAAGTTAAATGCCAGTACAACGGACTGCCTCGTCATGCCGATCAGATCCGCCACCGGGGTCATTAAAGGCATCACGGCCGCCGCCTGTCCCGAACCGGACGGAATAAACACATTGATAATCAGGTTGGCAAAGAACATCAGCGGCCCCTGGAAGAATGCCGGGCATGCCATCAGTACTCCCGCAATCGCGTTGACAATCGTATCGATGATTTTACCCTCCGTCAGGATACTGGAGATTGCCGTTGCAATGCCGATCATGATGGCCGCAGTCATCATTTTAGCCGCGCCTTTGCTGAATTTCTTTGAAATATCGCTGGGAGACAATCCTCCGGCAAGGCCGCCGATTACCGCGAGCCACACAAACTGTACCGCCGTCTCCGTATTGCCCCATCCGAGCTTAATCCCGCCGTATACCTGAAGCGCCGTGCTTGCCAGAAACACGAGAAGCACCGCGATTTGGCGCCTGGAAATCGTCTGTTCTTTGTCGATGCTTAAGTCGTAGCCGCCCTTTCTGGCTTCTTCCTCTATCTCAAATATGATGCTGTCCTTCGGATTTTTCTTGACCTTCATGGCATATGACACGATGAAATACCCGTTGACCACAAGGAGTACCGCACACAGTAAAAGACGGTATCCAATTCCCGAAAAGATCGGGAGGTCCGCAAATCCCTGGGCAATTGCCGTCGTTGCCGGGGCCACGGGGCCAATGCTCTGGCTGCCTCCCGCCGCCAGGATGATGATGGCGGACGCCACAATCGCATCATAGCCGCACATACGGCAGAACAGTACGAGAATCGGAATAAATCCCACCATGCCGACCGGATTCTGCCTCATCCCGTAAATACCGAATACAACAATCGTGACGATTAAAAGCATTCTTTCGCTGTTTTTGTATTTGTGGATCATCCTGTTGATAGCCGCGTCAAATGCTCCCGTAGCCAGCAGCACCTCGATCGATGCCGCACTGAAAATGGTCATCCAAATCAGGCTGGACCCGGACAGCGCTTTCACAATATAGTTGGGTATCTTTAAGAAACTGATTGGATTCTGCGCCACCCAAGCAAATGATCCCGGATCCACCATCTTCTTTCCCGTAGCGGCGTTTTCAATCCTGGCATACTCTCCTGCCGGCACAAAATACGTCATTGCCGTAACGATTACCACAAGCATCACCAGAATGACAAACACATGCGGGATTTGGATTTTCTTTTTCGACTCGTTACTCATCTTCCCCTCTTCTCCTTTGCTTTTGATAGCGAAAACTATATCAGATATGCCCGGAGTATCTCAACAAAATTTGTAACAGTGTAACTTTTGTTACACCGCTTCGTCAAGCCGTTTCTTGACGGGCCGTCTATTCGATGATAAAATTTTCAGTAAGACAAACGACAGATTAGAATCGGCAGATGCCGTAGACAGACGAATTTCGAGGTAATGATGTGGATAGAGAATATTGTGTAAATTTTGAACCCCGGGAAAATGAAGAACTGAAGCTCCTGATAGAACGATATGCCAGACGCGAGGATATCCCGCAGGGAACCTACTATGTGAAGCCGGGCGACATTCTGCGGGAAATTTCTTACCTGTATGCAGGCCAGAGCGCCCATACGATGTTTAACGGGGACGGGCAGGAAAAGCTTTCCTACATATTGACGGACGGCTGGTTTCTCGCGGAAGGCCTGTTCAGTGACGGCTCCGATTTGAGGATCGCGGAGCGCTACTCCTGGGCCAGGACGCCGCTGACCCTGTACCGGATAGACCGGAATGTCTACCGGACCCTGATCGAAAAACCCGTGTTCCGCAGCGCCCTGATTAACAGCGTCAGCGCCAAGAGGGCATATCTGCAGAGGGAACTGGAAAGCGTCATTCTGGAACGCACCAAAGACCGCCTCAAAAAGCTGTTTATCATGCTGTCCGATCCGTCCTCCAGCGCGGACGGCGAATGGTATCCCCTGTCCCATGATTATTACCATAGAGACATTGCGTCCATCATCGGAAGCAACCGTGTGACGGTCAGCCGCTTCGTAAGCGAACTCGCCCAGGAAGGATTTCTGCGGGTGGTTAATAAGAGGATACAGATTAGTAAAGACCATATAACAGACTGCTGAATGCCGCCGGACGCCCTCCTGGTCCGGCGGCGTTTCTGTGGTTACTTTAGTTCTGCGGTTCTTCAATCTCTATGATTTTTCCGGTTTTTGCCGCCTCTGCGGTTTTTATGATTTCTCCGGTTTCCGCCTCTGCATTAAAATTTCCGCGGTATCCGTGTAACTTTTGTTACACTGTAATGAATCCTGTCGATCACAGGCCGTTTATTTACTATAATGGGCGCAGTTAAAGTGAACAGTACTGTTATTATATCCAGTACAGGAAGGTTTTATGGAGGTTGTTATGGAAAACATGATGCAGGAAATTTTTGACTATGTTGATCAGCATTTTGGGGAGATGGTGGAAGAACTTGGAGAGCTCTGTTCCTACCGCAGCGCAGCCGGAGATGAACAGGGTCTTTCTCAGACAAGGGAATGGATTTTAAATAAATTAGGCCGCTTAAACATTCCTCACAAATGCCATCCGGTTGAGGGCGGGAACGCCGTCATATCCGCCGGTATGGCCGGAACATCACGGAAAATACGGGAAATACCGCAGATGGGAAGTTCACCGGAAATCAACACCGCCGAGAATCATCTCCCCACTCTGCTCTTTTATAACCATTATGACGTTGTCCAGGAAGGAAAAAAGGAACTTTGGAGTTCCTCTCCCTTTATTCCTGAAATCCGTGACGAGGTCATGTACGCCAGGGGAGTTTCCGACAATAAAGGGCCTCTTCTGTCCCGCATCCAGGCCATTCAGGCTGTTCTTGCGGTCACGGGGGAGCTTCCGGTCAACGTAAAATTCTTTTTCGAGGGAGATGAAGAAACCAGCAGCCCTTCTCTGGGTAAATTTACAGCACGGCATCCGGAACTTTTTAAGGAACTCACGAAAGCCGACGCCTGCCTGTGGGAAAACGGACGCAAGGACAGCAAGGGACGTCCGTGGGCCAGATTCGGCGTGCGCGGCAGCATCAGCTTCGACCTGTCCGTGGAGACATCGGCAAAGGATGTCCATGCCAGAATGGGAACCGTAATCCCCAGCGCCTCCTGGCGTCTTGTCTGGGCTCTCGCAAGCCTCAAAAACGAGGACGAGCGGATAGCCATCGACGGTTTCTACGACGACGTGCTCCCTGTTACCGGGGACGACGAAAAAATTCTGGAATCATTTCCCTACGATGAGGAGGATTTGAAGAACAAGATGAAGCTCGGCTCCTTTCTCAGGGATGCCACGGGCCTTCAGTTAAAAAAACAGATTTATATGGAACCTTCCGTTTCCATATGCGGTCTGGAAGCCGGGGAAATGTACAACGGAATCCGCGGAATTGTACCGCACAAGGCCTCGGCCAGGGTCTCCTTTTATCTTGTCGCCAACCAGGACCCAAAAAAGGTGGAACGCCAATTCCGGGAACACCTGGACCGCCGCGGCTTTTCCGATATCATGATATCAGCCCGGGGAGTGAACACTCCGGTCCGCACGCCGGTCGATATTCCGTTTAAAGACCAGCTTATCCGTGCGGCCGCAAAGGTGTACCGGGAGCCCATGGTCATTGAACCGACACAGCTCGGCGGCGGCCCCGCCATCTATTTCCACCGGGCATGGCCCCAGATGCCCATCGTTGGGGCCGGTCCCGGAAATACCGACGGAAACCACCATGCCCCGGATGAAAACATGCGCCTCCTGGATTATAAAGAATCCGTCAAACATATGATTGCCCTTCTCTATGAGATGGGCGGCGGTGTGGCCCGTTAAAAAGCCCCTGCAAGAGCTTCTGCCCTGGCACATCCGTCGGTTTTTACGATATCTCCCACATTCAGAACTCCGGGAACGAGTATTTCTCCGACGGAACGCCACTTCAGCAGGGCGGCGGTGCGCTCATATGGGATGCGCACCCCGTCCATGACGGACATATCGTCCTCTTCACAGCATGTAATAAGAGCACATTCTTTCCCGCCGATATCTTTTCCCCCCACAACAAAGGAAAAAAGCTTATCTATGACTCCCTTAATCTGTGCAGGCATGGTGTACCAATAAACGGGCATCGTGAAAACCACCGCGTCCGCCTCCTGGATAGCCGGGGCGATCGTATTGAAATCATCGTCAAAGCTGCACGGTTTCCCGGTCCGGAAGCATGTTTCACAGGCATGGCAGCCCCCTACGTTTTGCATGGCGGCGTCAAACCGGATGACGCTGTGCCCCTTTGCCTTTGCCGCCCTGATGAAAGCATCCGTCATAGCAAAACTGTTCCCGCTCTTTCTGGGACTTCCCGTTATCACAACAATTTTTTTACCCATCTCATCTACTCTCCTTTTATTTTTCCTGTGTCGGTATTGACTTTCCTTACCAACTACATTATCATTCTAGCAAGAATAGGATTTAACTCAAGTACGCACATTTAAGTGCGGTACTAACAATCATGTATCATACTTACTTAAAGGAGAGTGTAAAATGAATAATCGGTGTATATCAAAAGAATATCTGGGTGACACGGGATTCAGTTATACGCTGTCGCTGATTAACGGTAAATATAAGATGACTATTTTGTATACGCTGATGGAATTCGGCGTGGTACGGTTTAATGAAATGAAAAAATACATCGGCGGAATTTCATATAAGACGCTCAGTGCTACGTTGAAAGAACTTGAAGCGGATCAGCTCGTGCACAGGGAGGAGTATCCCCAGATTCCTCCCAAAGTCGAATACAGCCTTACTGCACGCGGAAAAACTCTGCTCCCGATTCTGGATACCATGTGCGAATGGGGCGAAAAAAACAGATTATGAGATAATCTTTAACATGGCGGCAATATCCTCGGCAGCCATCTGCGCTTTTGACTTTTCAATCAGGATATTGCCTCCCGTCATGATGTAAGAAGGCAATATCCTGATATGACCGTAATAAATCTCGGTATTTCTTAACTTGTACGTGGAAACAGCCGGAACTGCGTTCTTCTTTGTCGCTTTTTTCGTAATCGCATTAAAAGCTTTCTTCGCCACATCTCCCATCAGCATGATAACCATAAGGTTGGGAAACAGCGCAATCTCCTTTTCCAGACAGGGCAGGCTTTTTTCAATGCTGCTTTTCTCTATGGCATACTCCGACTTTGGAGTTTTTACCGCATTCGTAATATAAATTCCCTTCTGCAATATGTCCTGAATGGACGTTACCGCCGCCCCCGCATCCCGAAAAAGAGGAATTGTGGTTTTCATGTAATCGGCGTCCGCCGGTCCGTAAAAATCCTGAAGCGGATCCGCCGGAACCACCTCGTTGATCATCATCGCTTTCACCGCCGACGGATCAATCTCAATGTCATTGAGATATAGGCCATCCGTTATCCCGGCTGTTTTTTCCAGTTCTTTTTTAATATTCATCGTTTCACTCCTTTGTGGTGATTTAGCGCGGCTTCACACCGCTCTGTCAGCCTGCGGCGCACGGACTCCGGACGGAGCACCGTTACTCTGCTGCCAAAAGACAGAAGGAAGTCATAAAGCCATTCATTTTCCGGGAGCGTAAGCTTTACCAGATAGCTGTCATCCTGTTTTCTTATGGCACTGTCTTCTAATATATCGAATAACTTATATCCTGTTTCCAGGGAACATTCCAGTTCCAGCTCGACAGGCTCCCCCATATCCTGCACTTTAGGGAAGACTGTCCCGACTTTTTCCATACTACGCGTAAAATGCTGCTCCGTCAGGGACAGGTTTTTTATCCGGGTGAGTCGGAACAGTCTGTATTCATTCCGCGAAAGACAGAAACCGTACAGATACCATGCCTTGTCCCTGTAAACCAGTTTACCCGGATGTACATCCCGCCCGGTATGTTCCCCGTTCGAATTATAATAGTCAAAGCTGATTTGGCGGCTTTCAAATATCGCCTGCTTTATCTCGCGAAACAGCCTGTTCTCCTTTTCCGCCGCGCTGCCCCAACGGGAAAAATCAACACTGATCCAGTCGGTGATCGAGGTTTGGAAGACCGCGCCCAGTTTTCGGAGGATCGCGTCTTCCTCCGGGTTTTGTACCGCCGAAAGACTCTGCAGACCGGATAAAATCGCCTGCTGCTCGCTGTCTGAGAAAAGGGATTTATCAAGTACATAACCGTCCAGAAACCGTATGCCTCCGCTTCTTCCGGCCGTCACGTAGACGGGGATGCCCGCGCCGCTGAGAACATCAATATCCCGATAAATCGTACGAACGGACACTTCGAATTTTTCCGCTAATTCGGGCGCCGTCGCATGTCCCCGCTCCAGCAGGTAATACAGTATTTGAAACAGTCTGCTCTCCTGCAATCTTACACCTCCCGTAGTTTCTGTCTTATACAGTTTCTCTCTTATTCAGTATCCGGCTCCTGTAGTTCCAGGCTCCTGTAGTTTCCGGCTCCTATAGTTCCAGGCTCCTGTAGTTTCCGGCTCCTATAGTTCCAGGCTCCTGTAGTTTCCGGCAGTTTATCTGCCTTTGCAGCCCATCGGTTCCTGACGCTTTCCGCCTCACCCAATTCCCCTGTTTTCACAAGTCATTCCCACTTACCGGTTTCTGCTCCCACAAGTTTATTATATTGTACTAACCATGACAACGTCATGTCAAGGTTAATACCCAAAGGACAAAAAAGGCTGAAATTCCCTCTGAAAACGGATAACTTCATCTCCCGCACCGGCAGTTAAAAACAGACCATATTCACGGATTATTTACGCTATTTTCCTCCGCGGCCTAATAAGATCCATATAATTATCCCGGAAGTCCGGGAATATGCCAGGCACGGCAGAAATAAGGGAGGAAACATATGGGGGCACAAATTGTAGATTCTGTTCATCTTGGCGGCCTGATTGGCATGGCTATCCCCACCTATGTAGGGGCAATGTTTTTCGCCGTTCTGATACGGAATCTGAATGAAAAATTCCATTTTTATGAGTTCAGTATCGACTTTAACGACCGCATCGGCGATATCAGCCTAGGGCTGTATCTGTCCATGGCCCTGCTGACGCTGAAGCTCTGGGAGCTGGCCGAACTGGCTCTTCCGCTGCTCGCCCTTCTCTGCGTGCAGACCATTGTGCTGCTCATCCTCACCTACTACGTACTGTTCCGTATTCTGGGGAAAAACTATGACGCCGCCGTTATGTCCGCGGGCCTGATCGGCCACGATCTCGGCTCCACTCCGACGGCTGTGGCGAACATGACCACTATCCACTCCAAATACGGGGTATCAAGAAAAGCGCTTATCATTGTACCAATTGTCGGAGCATTCCTGATCGACGTATTTTATCAGCCCTTTGTCATCTGGTGCATCAACGTGCTCTGCTAGTTTACCAAATACCGCGTAAACGGTAACAATACAGCGCCTTTTATATCCATTCGCTTTTCATGGGGAATACAAAACAGCGTTTCTATGGTATTCTCTTATTAAAAACAGGGTGGTATTTCAGGTCGAAACTCGATAAGAGGATTTTATCGGCCCCTGGTACCGAAAAATAATTAGGTCGGAAAACCGCCACGGATTTTTCCTCCTATCACACCGTTTCTATCAAATGTATCCAAAAAGCTCCCGGAAGTCAAATCTCCCAGGAGCTTTTTCCGACAAAATACCTCGTCATAAACATGCCTATTTGCGTAACACGTCGACCGCATGGCTCGTAATCCCCACCATATCTTCGCGTTCGCAGGTGGCAAAATGGTAATTTAAATATAACCGGAATGCTTCGCTATCCATCGCATCCACCGCTTCACGCATAAATAAGGCACAGCCGTCGGCCGCAACGTAATGCAGCCTTGTTACCGGCAATTCAGCCATCAAATCATCGATCTCTTCTTTGCGGACAAGCTCAAACAGATCCCTGGGTTCCGACTTTGCCGCAAATGTCCGGGAATCCAGCAATCCCCGGTTGATATAGTCGGCAACACTGATATTGCCCCGGTTAAATCCTTCATCAAGGAGACAGCCGTCGGATATAACATAGGCGGCAAAAATGATGCCTCCCTGCTTTGTAACCCGGATTGCCTCGCGAAGCGCCTGCAGCTTATCTTCTCTTTTATAGAGATGATACAGCGGGCCTAATAACAGTGTAATGTCATATCTATTATCCGGGAAAGCGGATAAGTCCAGGGCATTCCCCTGAGTTACCGATATGTTTTCGTCCGGCAAAGTATTTTGTCGGAAAACCTCTATATTATGTTCAACCAGCTCCACCGCGTCGACATCATATCCCCGCCGCGCCAGCGCATGGGAATACCGGCCGGTACCCGCACCGATTTCAAGGACGCGGGCTCCCGGTTTTATGTATTTCTCTATATAGCGCATCGTTGTAAGAAATTCAACTGTCCCATGCTTTAACTCCAGCCGCCTGTCCTCGTCGTAGTTATTGTAAAAGTCAATTACGTATTGATTCGTTCTCATATAATATTCCAATCCGGCTTCTCCTGCCTGATAACAGCCGACAATACATTTACCAACATTTTTTCGGCACTGTTCCGATCCAATGACATTTTTTTCGTTGCTGTTAAAACCGCTATGCCATGGGTATAGAGAAACAAATCCAGAAAGATTACCTTTCCGCGCTCCAACTCTATCCCAATCTGTTCTGAGAAAAAAGCCGCCCTTTTTTCATTATCAGCCTCGTTATAGAAATCCTTCGCCTTCTCCATTTTTAAATCCATATCGTTTATAAAAAGAAGCTTAAATAAATGCGTCTCCTCCCGTGCAAATTCAATATAGGAAAGGGGCAGGACTAAAATGGGACTGACATCCGCGGAATTACTGTAATGAATGACATACCGACTGTAAAATTCATACGCATAGTCGAGGAATTCCTGTTTCAGTTCCTCCATGTTCTTATAGCATGTAAAAATGGGGCGTGTAGAACAATTCAATTTTCCCGCAATACTCCTCGCATTGACGGTTTCAAATCCGTTTTCTCTTGTTATCTCTAAAACCGTATTTAAAATCATTTCTTTTGTTATTTTCGCTGTAGGCGGCATATGGGTTCACCTTTCTTTACAAATCTCGTTATGATACATATGTTATACAACTATTGTTACACATTGCAGCCGTTTTGTCAAGCGTGAGCTTTTCGTGGTCTAGTCTTCTCTTCTTCCGCAGCTTGATTGAAAAAGCCATTGACAGGTAAACGTTCGCTCACTATAATACAACCATAGATGGTAAACGATCGTTTACATCGCAGGAGGCATTGGGCATGACCGACACAAAGGAAAATATTCTGATGACATCACTCCGTCTGTTTGCACAAGATGGGTATGAGGCAGTTTCCGTCAGCAAAATTGCCGGGGAACTGGGTATGACAAAAGGTGCATTGTATAAACACTACAAGAATAAACGCGCCATTTTTGACAGTATTTTTGAACGCTTATGCCGGTTGGATATCGAACGTTCCAAAGAGGCGGGCTTGCCGGAACAAAAGCTTAATGAGGCGCCGGTTTTTCAGAGTGCTTCCGTGGAAAGCGTGAAAGCATACATGGTATCCCAGTTTTATTACTGGACGGAGGATGAAACCGCCTGCAATTTCCGAAAAATGCTGACGCTGGAACAGTACCGGAACCCTGAAATGACGAAATTATATCAAAAGGTTTTAACAGGAGGACCGGTCGCTTTTATGGAGACTTTGTTTTACAAAATGATGGAGCAGGGAACCCTGCGCAGCGGAAGTCCCGAACAAATGGCCATTGAATTCTATGCCCCGTTCTATCTGCTTTTAAGTCTTTCGGACGCAGCGCGGGACAAAGAAGAAAAAGATAAGATAAAAAATCTGTTTCGGACGCATATTGATTGTTTTACCGAAAAATATGCTGCTGAAGAACCGTAAACATCCATCGAAAGTTGTGAGCAAATAAAAAAAACAGGAGAATTATTATGAAAAAATATAGCAGCCGGAGTATTGTGCGCTGACCGGGAGGTTTGCGTAAAATGAATTTCCGCCAAGCCTCCCAAAAGGAATCTTATAACCGCCTTTTGGAGGATAAAATCTTATGAACAGAGAAAATAAACGAAAACAATATGAAAAAGGATATTATAAATCCCATGCCTGTAACGACAGCTTTACCTGCAAGGTCTGTGACAGACCCGTCACGGCAGCAGGCGCGGGGAGCGATCACCGCAACCACTGCCCTAACTGTCTGTGCAGTCTTCACGTGGACATCGAACCTGGCGACCGCGAATCAGACTGCGGCGGCATTATGGAGCCGATAGCCGTCTGGGTGCGCAAAAATGGCGAATGGGCCGTTATTCACCGCTGCCGCAGATGCGGGCAGCTTTCATCAAACCGCATAGCAGCCGACGACAATCCTATGAAACTGATATCTATCGCAATGAAACCGGCCGCTCTTCCGCCGTTTCCCCTTGAGAGGATTGAGGAAATGACGAGACTGATGGGCGGCGGCGGAAAGTTAAGATAAGGAACTTTATTTCTTTCCTGTCGGTGGAGAAGCGGCTTTCTTCATGATATCCGGAATATCAATCTTCTGTGGACAGTGTTTCCGGCATGCGCCGCACCCCAGGCAGTGTTCCGGCCCGACGACACTGTCCAGTTCGGCGATCCTCCATGTCTCTCCGCTGATTCTGCGCTCATTATAGCCTTTGATCAGAAGCGGGATATCAAGACCGGCCGGACATACCGGACAGCAGTAACGGCATGCGGAACAGGGAACCCCCAGATCCTGAAAGAATACTTCTGCTGCTTCTTTCAGCGCTTTCTGCTCCGACGACGACAACGGATCCTTTTTTTCAAATGTCCTTACATTCTCTAAAATCTGATCCGCCGATGACATTCCGCTGAGAACAGTCTGCACATTTTCAAATCCCATCAGGAACCGGAATGCCCAGGAAGAAAGGGAGCGTTCCGGAGCAGCGGCTTTTAGGATTTTTGCCGCCTCCCTGTTAAGGCCGGACAGCCGCCCGCCTTTTAACGGCTCCATTACCCAAACCGGAATCCCATGGCCTGTCAGGATATCATACTGCTTTGCGGCCTCCAATAAAGTCCAGTCCAGGTAATTCATCTGGATCAGAGCCATATCAAACCCATCATACCAGTCCAGGAACCGCGTCAGTGTATCCGGCGCCCCATGGGAAGAAAATCCGAGATACCGGATCCGCCCGGCTTCCTTCTGCTTTAAGAGATACCCCAGATAATTCCTCTCTTTATCCATATAGTCTGTAATGAAGTTCTCATCCATGCCATGGAAAAGGTAGACATCAATATAATCGGTCCGAAGGCGTTTCAACTGTTCCTCAAAAACCTGTTCGATATTTGGATTGGCTGCGGCATAAAACTTTGTGGAAAGATAATAGCTGTTCCGGGAATACCCGGCCAGCGCTTCTCCAAGAAAACGCTCCGAGTCCCCGTTCTGGTAAGTATAGGCGGTGTCTATGTAATTAATGCCGCCTGAAAGCGCCAGGTCAATTATTCTCTGTGCCTCATTGCGGTCAATGCGGCCAGTATTTCCCGGTTCCATGGGAAGACGCAAAGCCCCCAATCCCAGCGCTGATACATTCATGTCGTGAAACTTTCTGTAATACATCTTCTGTTCCTTTCTGCCGGGGCACCGTCGAAGACGGTAGCAGCCGTCACAGTTTCTGAAAGTATACCATTGCAGTCTGACAGTGAAGCAAGGCCGCACCGCCTGACTGTTTTCTACCGTATATTATATACTCCTGAAATTGATACTGCAAATAGATTCATATTATCGCCCCCAAGGATCCCGGAAACTTTTTAAGACCTTTTAATACCCTTTCAGCCGTTCCAGTCCATCGCCGATACATACCACTGAACAGGAACTATTGATTTACAGAAATTGTTTTCCATAAAGAGTCCTGCTCGCCGTACTCTCACGCCGGACGCGGCCGCATCGCTGCATATTACATCTTTCCTCAAGGGTGCATTCCGCCCGAAAAGGCTTTACATCACAGGAACACGTCCCTATGATATAAAAAGAACCCCCAGGAAGTTACACCTCCCTGGGGGCCCGCACTGCGCCCAATGGGCACAACTGCTTTTTCTTTATATAATTCAAGCCTTTTCTTAGAACTTTCCAGCGTCAGAAGCCTCTTGCACGCTGACCGCAACGGCTACCGTCATTCCAACCATCGGGTTATTGCCTGCGCCGATCAGACCCATCATCTCAACGTGAGCCGGAACGGAGGAGGAACCTGCGAACTGAGCGTCGGAGTGCATACGGCCCAGTGTATCCGTCATACCGTAGGAAGCAGGACCTGCCGCCATGTTGTCGGGATGAAGGGTACGGCCTGTACCGCCGCCGGATGCAACGGAAAAGTACTTTTTGCCTTTTTCAATACATTCTTTCTTGTAAGTACCTGCTACCGGATGCTGGAATCTTGTCGGGTTGGTGGAGTTTCCGGTGATGGAAACGTCTACGCCCTCTTTCCACATAATGGCAACGCCTTCTGTTACGTCATTTGCGCCGTAGCAGTTAACTTTCGCCCTTAAGCCTTCGGAGTAGGATTTTCTCCACAGCTCTTTCACTTCGCCCGTGTAGTAGTCCATCTCTGTCTCAACATAGGTAAAGCCGTTGATACGGGAAATGATCTGGGCTGCGTCTTTGCCAAGTCCGTTTAAGATGACACGGAGCGGTTTCTGACGTACTTTGTTGGCCTTCTCGGCAATACCGATGGCTCCCTCTGCGGCTGCAAAGGACTCATGGCCTGCCAGGAAACAGAAACAGTCCGTCTCTTCTTCCAAAAGCATCTTGCCAAGGTTGCCGTGGCCTAAACCTACTTTACGCTGGTCGGCAACAGAACCCGGGATACAGAAGGACTGAAGTCCCTCACCGATTGCCGCTGCTGCGTCCGCCGCTCTTCTGCATCCTTTTTTGATGGCAATGGCAGCCCCTACCGTGTAAGCCCAGCCTGCGTTCTCAAAGCAGATAGGCTGAATTTTCTTCACCTGGTCATATACGTTCAGTCCAGCATCTTTCGTGATTTTCTCGGCCTCTTCAATGGAAGCGATGCCATAGCTGTTTAATACGGAATTGATTTTGTCAATTCGTCTCTCATATGATTCAAATAATGCCATAACTCTATGATCCTCCTTAATATTTTGTCACTATCCACAGTCCCGAAGATGCGGCAATACTGCGGACAGTAACACACCTCGCGGAACAGCGCGCCCCGTCTTACCGGGTATAACGGCTGTGAATAATAAGAATATTTTTACCTGCTGTTAAGCCTTTGTCTATGTAATACCTTACTGCACGTGATCATCACCGATTATTCCTGTCTCGGATCGATAATCTTCACAGCGTCGTCCACACGGCCGTACTGGCCTTTGGATTTCTCATATGCAGTAGCCGGATCGTCGCCCTTCTTAATGAAATCCGTCATCTTGCCAAAGTTTACGAACTGGTAACCGATGATCTGATTCTCGTCATCAAGAGCGATTCCTGTTACATAGCCTTCCGCCATCTCCAGGTAACGCGGACCTTTCTTTAATGTTCCATACATTGTACCAACCTGAGAACGAAGTCCCTTGCCCAGATCCTCAAGACCTGCACCGATTGGAAGACCATCCTCTGAGAATGCACTCTGCGTTCTTCCGTATGCGATCTGAAGGAAAAGCTCTCTCATTGCTGTATTAATTGCATCACAGACAAGGTCAGTGTTCAGCGCCTCCAGAACGGTTCTTCCCGGGAGAATTTCTGCTGCCATGGCTGCGGAGTGTGTCATACCTGAACATCCGATTGTCTCTACTAAAGCTTCCTGAATGATTCCCTCTTTTACATTCAGAGTCAGCTTACAGGCGCCCTGCTGCGGAGCACACCAGCCCACGCCGTGAGTTAAACCGGAGATATCTTTCACCTCTCTGGATTTTACCCATTTTGCTTCTTCCGGAATCGGAGCACAGCCGTGATTAACGCCCTGCGCTACTGGACACATACTTTCAACTTCGTGTGAATAAATCATTTTAAGACTCCTTTCAAAATGAATGTGTTAGTACTTTGTTAATTTTATCACATCATACTTGTTCTTATTATCTCACGTATCTTATAATTCGTCTATAGTTTTTTCCAGAAAACTTTGCACAAAAACACCAGCCGTTTTTTGAAGTTTTACGTCGTTTTTTGTAACGGAATCCCCATCCTTTTTTCCATTTTTTTCAATGTCATTTTATAGGCGATGTAGAAAATGATTCCCTTTGCCACGCTGGATACGGTGAGCGCCCACCAGATGCCGTTCAGCCCCAGACCCATGGCGGAAAACAGAATCGCCAGCGGAATTCTGGCCGAGGTAAGCGTAATGCTCAGCACCGACGGGATGGAAGTCTTTCCAAGGCCGGCAAAAGCGCCGACCGACGTTACCTCTATCAGCATAAAGAACTGGGAAAGTCCAAGGATTTGAAGATATTCCACTCCGGCCTGAAGCACTTCCGGTTCATGGATGAATATTCCAAAAATGGGCCTCGCCATAAAAATCAGCAGGGCGGTTGTCATCAGTCCCCATACACCCATCATTTTTACCGCTGCCGAGAAACCTTTCTTAACGCGGTCAAACATCCCCGCGCCGAAGTTCTGCCCGGTAAATGAGTTGACTGCGGCTGCAAAACCTTCTCCCACCATCCAGGAGACGGATTCCACCTGTCCGCCCACTCTCTGGATCGCCACCGCCGTATCTCCCCAGCTTGTCACCAGTCTCGTCAAAATCATCGATATTCCCGCATAGATCAGGTTCTGTATCGATGCCGGGAATCCGATGGTCACAATCTCCTTTATATACCGGACCGGCGTCCTGGAAAACAGCCTGAACTGTTTGAAAAGCGCCGTATCCCGGCTGACCGCCAATATAAAAATGACCGAAACCGTGATCTGTGCCGTCACCGTCGCAATGGCGGCTCCCACCACTCCGAGAACCGGAAACGGACCGATTCCGAAAATCAGGACCGGGTCGAGGACCATATTGGCAGCCAGACCGATGACATTGGCCTTAAACGGCGTTTTGCTGTCTCCGGTGGCCGTCAGGATACCGGTCAGCACCGAGTTGATATAGGGGAAAATAATCAGGCCGCAGACGATCCGCAGATAATTCTCCGAATTTGCTATGATTACCGGATCTTTAAGCCCGAAAAACCCAATCAGATGTTTTGCCCCAAACAGCGATATCAATCCAAAGACTACGGCAAATAAAAGCCCCATCTGAATGGCGCCTTTCGCATACTGTGCCGCTTCCCTGTCATTACCGGCGCCCAGCGCATGGGCCACCTTAACCTGACCGCCTATTTTAGCCAGATCCACAATCCCCTGTGAAAGCCAGCTATACATTCCGGCGGTTCCCACGGCCGTCACCGCGCCGGCTCCCAGTCTGCCAATCCATGCCATATCCGTCAGGTTATAGGCCATCTGGACCAGTGACGTGGCCATAATCGGCACTGCCAGCCGCGTCAGAGCCGGCAGAATCGGCTCATGGAGTAAATCTACCTTTTTATTCATCTTTTTTCCCTCTAAATTGATTATTTGTAACAGTTCAGACAGCATGAACTATTACGGCATTCGGCTAATGAAATCGCTACGCGATGAGCCGAATGCTTGCTGCCAC
>NZ_URHZ01000097.1 GCF_900547735.1 uncultured Clostridium sp.
AACTTTTTCTGCCCGGATTCCCCACCCGCGACAACCTGCAACCCGGGACTGAAGACTCATCCCCTCCCTCCCACCATTCCGCCCCCCGGCCGTCCCGGCGGCGTTCTCATTCTTCAGCCAAACAACCTGTTGTGCAATCCCCCATTCTTATAGTATAATGAGGTGGGAAATGCACCCCACACTGAAAATTCCAATGTAGAAAAGAAAGGACAGAGTTTATGCGGGGAATAATCGACAGTCACGCCCATATCTGCGGAGCGCAGCTTTATCCGCGGTGGGAAGAGGTGGTTGCAGGGGCGAAAGAGGCAGGCATTGAAAAAATCATGATTGTCTGCACGGAGCTTTCCGAGGCGGAGCGGGCGATTCGGATGGCGGAGATGGATCCCATGTTTGACGTGGCCTGCGCATTTTATCCGAATGATCTTTTAAAGGTAACGGAAGAGGATTTTGTGCGGCTGGAAAGGCTGGTACGCAAGCCGCAGGTTAAGGCGGTGGGTGAGATAGGGATGGATTATTACCCCTATGAAGAGACGGTGCCCGCAGATATCCAGAAGGAGGCCTTTATCAGGCAGATCCGGATGGCGAATGAGGTGGATAAGCCGGTACTGATCCATATGCGCCTGGCAACCGACGACACGAGACGTTATATGAAAGAGAACCTGAAGGTGCCCGGCATTATGCACTGTTACAGCGGCGGCGCCGAAGCGATGCAGGATTTTCTCGATATGGGAATGTATATATCCTTTTCGGGAAATATTACATTTGAACTGGATGATGAAAGTACACAGAGGGCGGTAAAGGAAGTTCCGCTTGACCGGATTCTGGTGGAGACGGATGCACCGAGCCTGACACCGGCTCCGATGCAGGGGAAAGAGAATGAACCACGGTATATTACTTATGTGATTGAGCACATCTGCCGTGTGAGGAATATGAAAAGGGAAGAATTAATAAGGGCGGTCAATGAAAATTACAGACGCCTTATGAAAGAATAGATGGTACTGTACGGAAGGCCGGAAAGAAAAGGAACGGTACGAAACAGGTACAAATCGATGATACCCGGACACAGAGAGGAGACAAACTATGATTAAACTGGAACCAAAGAATAAAAAGGAGCTTTTAAAAACGGCCCTCGGCCTTGTAAAGGCCGATCTGGCGGTGATCAACTGCCGGCTTGTGAATGTATTTACGGGGGAGATCTATCCGGCCGTAGTCTATGTAAAAGACGGATTTATCGCACATGTGGAGACGGAGAAACTGGAGGGACCTTTTGAGGCGGAGGAGATTTATGACGGAAAGGGACGTTATCTGATCCCGGGACTGATTGATTCCCATATGCACATTGAGAGTTCCATGATGACTCCGCGGAATTTTGCCAGGGTCGTGATTCCCCACGGAACGACCACGATCATTCATGACCCGCATGAGCTGGCCAATGTTTACGGCGTGGATGCGGTAAAATATATGCACGACAGCGCCGACGATCTGCCGATGCGACAGCTCGTGGACATCCCAAGCTGCGTTCCGGCCGTACCGGGCTGCGAGAACGCGGGAGCCGAGTTCTTTGCCGGAGAGATCCGGGAACTGGCAAAGCTTGAACGGGTGGTCGGCCTGGCCGAAGTGATGGATTTCTATGGGGTGATGAACGGCGACGACCGTATGATGGATATCATCGAGGCGGCAGAGGAGAGCGGCCTTTATCTTCAGGGACATGCGCCGGGCCTGATGGGAAGACAGCTTTCCGCATATCTCTGCGGCGGTCCGAATACCTGTCATGAGACGACCAGGGGCGACGAGGCGCTTGGCAAGCTCAGGGCAGGCATGTATGTGGATGCCAGGGAGAGCTCCATCACAAAGAACGTCAAGGCCATTGTGGAGGGAATCGACGGAATCCGTTTCTACGATACACTGACTCTCTGCAGCGACGACAGGGAGAGTGATGATCTCCTGCACACGGGCCATTTGAACGCAGTAGTCAGAAAGGCCATTGAATGCGGCATGGATCCGGTGCTGGCCATCAAGAGTGCCACAATCAATACGGCCAGGGAAATCGGCGTATCCCACATCGGAGCCGTGGCGCCCGGCTATACGGCGGATATGGTCCTGACCGAAGACATTAACACCATGTGGGCGGATGCCGTATTTTTCGGTGGAAAGCTGGTTGCCGAGAACGGAAAGCTGACGGTGGAGATCGAGGATCGCGAATACGCCATCGAGAAGCGAAATTCTATGAATGCAGGAGAAGTGACGCTTGATGACTTTATCGTAAAAGCCCCTGTGGAGAGCGGTACCGTAAAAGTCCATGTAATGGAATACCACGATCTTCTCCAGAGCATGACCAGATGTGCGGTGGAAGAGCTGGAAGTGAAGGACGGCACGGTCGTGCTGAAAGAGGGCATGGCGTTTGTAGCCGTAATCAACCGTCACGGCAAAGGGACAAAGGCCCTTGGAATCGTAAAGAACTTTGGAAGCAGCGAGGGAGCCATTGCATCTACCGTCTCCCATGATTCCCATAACCTGGCGATTGTCTACTTCAAACCGGAAGACGCCTTTGCGGCGGCAAAGGAACTGATTGCAAAAGGCGGCGGAATGACGGCGGTAAAGGACGGAAAAGTCCTCAATACCCTGAGACTGGAGGTCGGCGGCCTGATGACCAGGCTGAATGCCGAGGAACTGACAAAAGAGGCGGCAAAGATGAAAGAGACGGAGCGAGGTCTGGGACTTACGGCCCAGGAAAATCCGCTTCTGCGCATCGTTTCCCTGGCGCTTCCCGTTATCCCGGATGTGAAAATGTCCGATTTAGGCCTGGTTTCCGTGGCGGAACAGAAGATTCTTCCGCTGTTCACGTCATAAATTAATAAAATGTTCGCTGTGGAAAGACAAATGTATTTTCTTTGCGGAAAAATGTTGATTTTTTCTGCGAATTGGTATAGGATATACGTTAATGTTATGATTCGTTACGCCGCACCGTTCTCAGAGAACCGGCGGACTGTGTGCGCACCGGATCACCGCAGGGAATCCCCGGCATACTAAAGAGGGGCGCCGGTAACTGGAAAGACAGTGGACAGTTACGGAAATCGAATTCGGGAATGAGGAGAATAGCTATGGAAATGAAGAAGAAATTACGTGTAGGCGTTTTAGGCGCAACAGGAATGGTTGGACAGCGTTTTATTACACTTTTGGCTGAACATCCGTGGTATGAGGTAACTGCAGTGGCGGCAAGCCCCAGATCGGCAGGCAGAACATACGAAGAAGCAGTCGGCGGCCGCTGGAAGATGCAGACGCCAATGCCGGAATCCGTAAAAAATATGGTTGTGATGAATGTCAACGAAGTGGAAAAGGTTGCCGCAGCCGTAGATTTTGTCTTCAGCGCCGTTGATATGACGAAAGAAGAGATCAGAGCAATCGAGGATGCCTATGCCAAGGCTGAGACACCGGTTGTTTCCAATAACAGCGCCCATCGCTGGACACCGGACGTCCCGATGGTAGTGCCGGAGATCAATCCGGAACACTTCAAAGTAATTGAATTCCAGAAAAAACGCCTTGGAACAAAGAGAGGCTTTGTCGCTGTAAAACCAAACTGCTCCATCCAGAGCTACGCTCCTGTTCTGACCGCATGGAAAGAATTCGAGCCGTATGAGGTGGTTGCCACTACATACCAGGCAATCTCCGGCGCAGGAAAAACCTTTAAAGACTGGCCTGAGATGGTGGAGAATATTATCCCATACATCGGCGGCGAGGAAGAAAAGAGTGAGCAGGAGCCGCTCAGACTCTGGGGCGAGATTAAAGACGGTGAGATTGTGAAGGCAGACGGGCCTGTCATCACCTGCCAGTGCATCCGCGTGCCGGTTCTGGACGGACATACGGCCGCCGTATTTGTTAAATTCAGAAAGAAACCAACGAAAGAGCAGCTGATTGAGAAGCTTGTGAACTTTAAAGGCCTTCCTCAGGAGATGGAACTTCCGAGTGCACCGAAGCAGTTTATCCAGTATCTGCAGGAGGATAACCGTCCTCAGGTCAAGCTGGATGTCGACTTTGAAAATGGCATGGGAGTTTCCGTCGGCCGTCTGAGGGAAGACACGGTTTATGACTGGAAGTTTGTCGGACTTTCCCACAACACATTGAGAGGCGCCGCAGGCGGAGCCGTTCTCTGTGCGGAGCTTCTGACGGCCCAGGGATATATTGAGGGGAAATAATATGTACAAAAAAGTAAAATTTGGTGAACTGTCAGACGGAAGAAACGTGACCCAGTATACGCTGGTCAATAAAAACGGACTTTCCGCATCCTTCCTGGATCTGGGAGGAATCTGGTCCTCCATGCTGGTTCCCGGACGGGACGGTGAGCTGGCGGATGTAGTGCTTGGATATGATACGATTGAGGCATGTCTGGGAAACGGCGGCCATCTGGGTGAGATCGTCGGAAGAAACGCCAACCGCATCGGAAAGGCAGAGTTTACATTAAACGGAGTGACTTATAAGCTGGAGGCCAACAATGGCCCCAACAACCTTCACAGCGGCCCCGATTTCTACAGAAACAGAATCTGGGATACCGAGGTGACCGAAGAGGAGGATGGGACGTCCATCACATTTTCCCTCTTAAGCCCCGACGGAGACCAGGGATATCCGGGCAATGCGAGGATTTCTGTAGTCTACACGCTGACGGAGGAAAATGAGCTGAAGATCCGTTACCATATGGTCTGCGATCAGGACACCGTTGCCAATATGACGAATCACAGCTACTTTAATCTTGCAGGCCATAGGAGCGGAAGCGCCATGGATCAGCTTGTGTGGATCGATGCGGATCGTTACACTCCTACGGACGATGTGGCTATCCCTTACGGGGAACTCCGGCCGGTAGCGGGAAGTCCGATGGATTTCACCGTAAAGAAACCAATCGGCCGCGATATCGACGCGGACTGTGAGCAGATACGGTTCGGCCACGGCTATGACCACAACTGGGTCCTGAACCATGAGCCGGGGAAACTGTCGCTCTCAGCCAAGGCCTGGGATGAGAAGAGCGGACGCACAATGGAAGTCTATACGGATCTTCCGGGCATCCAGTTCTATACCGCCAATTATCTGGAGCCGGATATTCCGGGGAAAGAGGGCGTGCTGTACGGCCCGCGCCAGGGATACTGTTTTGAGACGCAGTATTATCCCAATGCGGTCAATATGCCGGATTATCCGTCCCCTGTTTTGAAAGAGGGAAAAGAATATAGTACTACCACAATTTATAAATTTATGATAGAATAAATCAGTACAGGGATGCAGTAAAGAGCCGTCCGGCAGAAGCTGCAGCCCTGTATTTTTGAGAAAGCCTGGGCATGACGGCCGGTTTAAGCCGGGTATGAACAATAACATTGCGGAGGATGAAACAGAAAATGGGAGCGACAGAGGGGAAGACAAATAACAGGAAGATAACGGCTTTAGCTTCAGCCGGACTTATGTTTGTGACGATTGTATGGGGCAGCGCGTTTGTGGTCATGAAGAATTCAATGGATGTAATCAAACCGACGTACCTCCTGGCATACAGGTTTACGATTGCGACGGTTGGACTTATGATTATTTTCAGGAAACATGTGAAGACGATGACCCGGGCCGATATCGGCTGCGGCACCCTGCTGGGGTTTCTTTTGTTTATCAGCTACTATTTTCAGACCTATGGGCTGAAGTTTACGACCGCCAGCAAGAATGCGTTTATCACGACGCTGTACGTCATAATTGTTCCTTTTCTGCACTGGCTTTTTAATAAAGTAAAACCATCGAGAAATAACGTCATTGCCGCCTGTATTGCGGTGGTCGGCCTGGCGCTCCTTTCGCTGAAGGGCGACCTGACGGTCAATTACGGTGATTTTTTGACCTTTATCTGCGGCTTTTGTTTTGCTCTTCATATGGTTTTCATCGATCGTTATACCATGGTTTACGATCCGATTAAACTGACGGTGGTCCAGATGGGCTCCTGCGCCGTGATTTCCTGGCTTGTGGCCTTCACGTTTGAGGGCTCCTGTAATCTGGGCGTCTTTGCAGACAGAGGAGTGCTTTTATCCATTCTGTACCTGGGACTTGTTTCAAGCATGCTCTGTTTCCTGCTCCAGACCGTGGGACAGACCTATCTGAGCGCAAGTACATCATCGATCCTGCTCTCTTTTGAATCGGTGTTCGGTCTGGTGTTTTCGGTGATTTTCCTCAGTGAGCCGGTGACGCCCAGGATGCTTGTGGGATGCGGGCTGATGTTTGCGGCGGCAATCCTGGCGGAGCATAAATCGTCGGGCGGTAAGAAATCCGGGAAAATGAAAAGGCAGGAAGAGGCGGCGGAGGTTTAAACTCCGGCTTTGAAAGTACGGAATCGTTACATATATATTTACAGAATGTGGGGAATGGAATGTCAAAATCATTATACATAGCAGAAAAACCGAGTGTAGCCAGAGAATTCGCTAATGCGCTGAAGGTTTCGGGCAGGGCGAACGACGGCTATATCGAATCGGAGAATGCGGTTGTGACCTGGTGTGTGGGACATCTTGTTACAATGAGTTATCCGGAGGCCTATGACATAAAATATAAGAGATGGAGCCTCCAGACGCTTCCTTTTCTCCCGAAAGAATTTAAATATCAGGTAATTGAGAATGTTGAAAAACAGTTTAAGATTGTAAGCGGCCTTCTGAACAGGAACGATGTGGATACCATTTACGTCTGTACCGACTCCGGGCGGGAGGGAGAGTATATCTACCGTCTCGTGGCGCAGATGGCCGGGATTAAGGGCAAGAAACAGAAACGGGTCTGGATTGACTCGCAGACGGAAGAGGAAATACTGCGCGGAATCAGGGAGGCAAAGGATTTGTCTGAGTATGACAACCTGGCGTCCTCGGCCTATCTGAGGGCCAAGGAAGACTACCTGATGGGAATTAACTTTTCCAGGGCGCTGACTCTGAAATACGGCCCTTCCATTTCAAACTATATGCGCACGGACAGGACCGTTGTGTCCGTCGGCCGCGTAATGACCTGCGTCCTCGGAATGGTAGTGCGGAGGGAGCGGGAGGTCAGGGACTTTGTGAAGACCCCGTTTTACCGCGTAATCGGCACATTCGGCCCGGAGGGATTCACACTCGACGGCGAATGGAAGGCGGTAGAAGGATCCAAATACTTTAACCATCCCTGTCTCTATAAAGAGAATGGGTTTAAGGAACGAAAAGACGCGGAGGAACTGATAAACTATCTCTCTTCCAAAGAACCGATGGAGGGCGTTATCGCAGCCATCGATAAGAAGAAAGAGACAAAGAATCCTCCTCTTTTATATAACCTGGCGGAGCTTCAGAATGACTGCTCCAAGATGTTTAAAATCAGTCCCGACCAGACCCTTAAATCGGTCCAGGAACTGTATGAGAAAAAGCTTGTAACCTATCCGAGAACGGATGCCAGGGTTCTCTCCACCGCGGTTGCGAAGGAGATTCATAAAAATATCGGCGGACTGAAGAATTACGGGCCGTGCGCCGAGTTTGCGAAAGAAGCGCTTGACTCGGGTACCTATAAGGGAATTGCCAAAACGCGGTATGTCAATGACAAGCAAATCACCGATCACTACGCGATTGTTCCAACGGGACAGGGCCTGGGGGCACTTAGAGGGCTTTCGGAACTGAATGCCAGGATTTATCAGGTGATTGTAAGACGTTTCTTAAGTATCTTTTTCCCGCCGGCTGTTTACCAGAAATATTCGGTGGAGATCGTCTCACAGAATGAGCATTTCTTCGCCAGCTTCAAGGTCCTGAAAGATCAGGGTTACCTGAAGGTGGCCGACGTGTCGGGCCAGGCCAGGAAAAAGAATGCAAATGCGCAGGATAATTCCGGTGAAGGCGGGGAGCCGGCGGGAGCCGGGAAAGAAGAGCAGGCGGGCGAGGTGGTTCTGGATTCATCCAGCCCCGAATTTATCGCAATGCTTGAAAAAATGAAAAAAGGCACTTCTGTATCCCTGGATGCACTGAATATAAAGGAAGGGGAGACTTCCCCGCCGAAACGCTACACTTCGGGTTCCATGATTCTGGCAATGGAGAATGCGGGACAGCTCATTGAAGACGAAGAGCTTCGGGCACAGATAAAGGGAAGCGGCATCGGAACCAGTGCCACCAGGGCAGAGATTCTTAAGAAGCTCTGTAATATCAAGTACCTGTCGCTGAACGATAAAACCCAGGTTGTCACACCGACCTTTCTGGGTGAAGTGATTTTTGTGGTAGTGGAAGCTTCAATTAAACAGCTTCTGAACCCGGAACTCACCGCGAGCTGGGAAAAGGGCCTTACCTATGTGGCGGAAGGCAGTATCACCGCCGACGAATATATGGAAAAGCTGGAACGCTTTGTGGCCGGCCGGACCTATAATGCGGTAAGAGCCGCAAACCAGGCAGGTCTGAGGCCGATTTTTGACCAGGTATCGGAAAATTATAAAACCGCAGGTTCGGGAAAAGCCGCGGCCGGCAAAAAAACCGGTGCGAAGGCAGGAGCGAAAGCAGCGGATGCCAAGGCGGCAGAAGCGAAAGCAGCAGATGCCAGGGCGGCAGAAGTGAAAGCAGCGGATGCCAGGGCGGCAGAGGTGAAAGCGGCGGATGTCAAGGCCGCAGAAGTGAAAGCAGCGGATGCCAAGACAGAGGCCGTGGAAACAGCGTCCTCGATAGAAACGGCTGGGGAGGCCGCGGCTTCAAAAGCAGCACCGGCTGATGCCCTTAATCCCGTAGTAAATACAGAAGAAACAGACATGACGGTATAACGGGTTACTGTTTACAGGAAGTATTCCACGCGGCGTGTTACCGGGCGCGGTATAGCAGTAACTGTAACAGATTCTAACCACAGGCAGGAAAGAGAGGAACATGACTATGATTCGGGAACAGATGAAGATTGCAGAACTCTATGATTTGACACATACACTTGCGGCGGATTATCTGGCGCAGTATGAATTTCCCTGGGATGCACTTCAGGGAATCAGCGATTTTCTGATTCAGCTCGGCGGCAGCCTGGATGAGAACGAGTATGAGAAACGGGGAGAGAATGTTTGGGTGCATAAAACCGCAAAAGTGGCTCCCACCGCGTTCTTAAACGGTCCGGTCATCGTGTGCAGGGATGCCGAAGTGCGCCACTGCGCCTTTATCCGCGGAAGCGCGCTGATTGGGGAGGGCGCCGTGGTAGGCAACTCCACGGAGCTGAAGAATGTGATTCTTTTCGACAAGGTTCAGGTACCGCACTACAACTATGTGGGTGATTCGATTCTTGGATTTAAGGCCCATATGGGAGCCGGTTCCATCACCTCCAATGTGAAATCCGACAAACTGCTTGTAACTATCCATGCCGCCGACGGTGAGATCGAGACGGGCAGAAAAAAGGTGGGAGCGCTGATTGGAGATAATGTGGAGGTTGGCTGCGGTTCCATATTAAACCCCGGCACCGTGATTGGAAGATGGTCCAATATTTATCCTCTTTCCAGCGTGCGCGGCTGTGTGGATCCGGATTCCATCTACAAGCGCCAGGGCGAGGTTGTGGCAAAAACGGTTTAGTAACGGTAACCTTTAAGCTTCGCGGCCGGATGCCCGGGAGGCAGGAGTCCATTAGGAGTGATTTCAGCAGAACATAATGGATAAGGAGGATGTTATGAAAAATTTGGAGATCAGATATCTGGAATGGCTGGCGGAGCTGTATCCCACGATTGGGGCGGCGTCGACGGAGGTGATTAATCTGGAGGCAATCGTCAACCTTCCCAAGGGAACGGAGCATTTTCTGACGGATATTCACGGGGAATACGAGGCATTTTCCCATGTGCTTAAGAACGGCTCCGGGGCCGTCAAACGCAAAATCGACGATGTGTTCGGCAATACGCTGAGCCGTCAGGATAAACAGTCCCTTGCGACGCTGATTTACTATCCGAGGGAAAAGATGAGCCGTATCCTGCAGACGGAACCGAATCCGGAGGACTGGTATAAAATCACGCTGTACCGCCTGATTGAGGTCAGCAGGAGGGCGGCCAGCAAATACACACGTTCCAAGGTGCGTAAGGCCCTTCCGAAGGAATTTGCCTATGTGCTGGAGGAGCTTCTGACCGAGAAGGCGGAGCTGACGGACAAGGAGTCCTATTACGACGCGATTATCCAGACGATTATCCGGGTGGGCCGGGCCAAACAGTTTATCATAGCCTTGAGCGAACTGATCCAGCGTCTGATAGTGGATCATCTCCACATTGTGGGCGATATCTATGACAGGGGACCGGGGCCTCATATTATTATGGATAAGCTGATGACGTATCACTCGGTGGACATCCAGTGGGGAAACCACGATGTCCTCTGGATGGGGGCGGCGGCCGGACAGGCGGGCTGTATCGCGAATGTGATACGAATCTGTGCCAGATACGGCAACCTGGATATCCTGGAGGACGGATACGGTATCAACATGCTGCCTTTAGCCACTTTTGCGCTGAACACGTATGCGGACGATCCCTGCACCTGTTTCCAGTTAAAGGGGAGCAATACCTATGATGCGTCGGAGATGGAGATTAACCAGAAGATGCATAAGGCGATTTCCATCATCCAGTTTAAGGCGGAGGGCCAGATTATCAGGCGCCATCCGGAATTCCGTCTGGAACAGCGCAACCTGCTTCACCTGATCGACTATGAAAAAGGGACGATCACGCTGGATGGAAAGGAATATACCCTGCTGGACTGTCATTTCCCAACCGTGGATCCGAAGGACCCCTACGCTTTTACGGACCAGGAGGCAGAGATTATGGACCGTCTGGAGAGGGCGTTCCTCAACTGTGAAAAACTGCAGCAGCACATGAAATTCCTCCTTGCAAAGGGAAGTCTCTATAAGGTATACAATAATAATCTGCTCTACCATGGCTGCGTGCCTCTGAATGAGGACGGCACATTCAGGGCGGTGGAGATTTACGGGAAGAAATATAAGGGAAAAGCCCTGTATGACATCCTGGATAATTATGTGAGAAAAGGTTTTGTCTCCATGGACATGGAGGAGAGGGAGCGGGGGCGCGACCTGATGTGGTATATCTGGCTCCACGAGAATTCCCCGCTGTTTGGAAAAGACAAGATGGCCACATTCGAGCGGTATTTCCTGGCCGAGAAGGAGACGCACCGGGAGGCCAAAAATCCGTACTATCATTTCCTGGAAAATGAGGACGTGATGGATCGGATCCTTGCGGAATTCGGCCTTGCCAAAGAGGGAGCCCATATTATCAACGGCCATGTGCCGGTCAAATCCAAAGACGGGGAGAGCCCAATCAAATGCAACGGAAAGCTGCTGGTGATCGACGGAGGATTTTCCAGGGCCTATCAGAAAGAGACGGGAATTGCCGGTTACACCCTGATATACAACTCCTACGGCCTGATTCTGGCGGCACACGATCCCTTTGAATCCACGGAAGCGGCGATCGAGAATGAGAGCGACATCCACTCCGACAGCAAGATGGTCAAGTGGGTTCCGGAGCGCAAATGTGTGGGAGACACGGACATTGGAAGGGAACTGAAGGAAAAGATAAAAGACCTGGAAAAACTGCTGGATGCCTACTATACGGGTACCATTGCGGAAAAATTCACGGTTCACTAGTCGGCGGAGTCGTATTTTATACTATCCTGTCGAAATAAGACGAATAAAGGCGGTTCATTTTGCAGACGGAAAAAAGCTGCAGAGTGGGCCGCTTTTTGATTCCCGGTGAGGCAGAAAATATAAATGTTAACATTAAGTTACATTTGTTACAGTTTTAACATATGAATTTAATATATAACGGATATTGTATGCAGTATCCTTCATATGAGGACAAACTAGTGTAAAGTATCCAAGAAAATACAATTAAATGATTGTATTTTTGTGTGAATGTACTATAATGATAGTGAATAAAAAAACAGTGTATCACACTGAAAAAAACATAGGAGGGAATGAGTATGTTAAGTTTTTTTATTTGTCTGGTGCTGCTGGTAGGCGGCTATTTTATCTACGGTAAAATGGTAGATAACACATTTGGTACCGACGACAGGGAGACTCCGGCGGTGAGAATCAACGACGGGGTGGATTACGTTGTCATGCCTCAATGGAAACTGTTTTTAGTCCAGCTCCTGAATATCGCCGGTCTCGGCCCGATTTTCGGAGCGCTTCAGGGAGCTTTATGGGGACCTGTTGTCTTTCTGTGGATTACATTCGGTACGATTTTTGCCGGAGGCGTCCACGACTATTTTTCGGGAATGCTGTCCGAGCGTAATGAAGGAGCTTCCATTTCCGAGGTCTGCGGTATTTATCTCGGCGGACTGATGAAGAACGTCATGCGTGTTTTCAGTATCGTTCTTCTCGTAATGGTAGGAACCGTGTTTGCAGTCGGACCGGCCGGCCTGATTGTCACCCTGTTCCAGAACAGCGGAGCCACCGGTATTGTAACCAATAAGGAACTCTGGCTGTGGGTAATCCTGGCATATTATTTCATTGCCACATTTATTTCCATCGATAAGATTATCGGTAAGATTTACCCTGTATTCGGCGTCTGCCTGATTATCATGGCAGTCGGTGTCGGCATCGGTATTTTCACAAAATCAGAGTATGTGATTCCTGAAATCTGGACGAATTTTTACAACATGCATCCGGCGGGAACGCCAATCTGGAGTGTTATGTTCATCACCGTTGCCTGCGGCGCTATTTCCGGTTTCCATGCAACACAGTCGCCTCTGATGGCCCGCTGTATGAAATCCGAGAAGCAGGGACACTTTGTATTCTACGGCGCAATGGTATGTGAAGGCGTAATCGCCCTGATTTGGGCAGCCGCAGGATGTTCCCTTTACTCCGTAACGGGAGGCCTTAACACAGGACTTCAGGAGGCTCTTGCCAACGGTCAGTCCGCAGCAATTTACGACGTATGTAAGAAGACCATGGGCGGAATCGGTATTGCACTTGCCATGCTCGGCGTTATCGCATGCCCGATTACTTCAGGCGACACCGCATTCAGAAGCGCGCGTCTCGTTGTGGCCGACTGGTTTAAGATTGATCAGAAGGCATATATGAGCCGTCTGAAACTCTGTATCCCGCTGCTGGCGGCAGGCGCCATCATCGGCCATCTGGATTACACGATTGTATGGAGATACTTCAGCTGGACGAACCAGACTCTGGCAATGATCGTTCTCTGGACCGCAAGCATGTATCTCTTTAAAGAGAAAAAGAACTACTGGATTACGGCAGTGCCTGCAACCTTTATGAGCGCCGTGTCCATGACTTATTTCTTCTATGCGAAGGAATGTCTGAATCTCGGCACAACATTTGCTTATCCGGCCGGAATTATTCTGGCGGTGGTATTCCTTGCAGTATTCATGAGGGCTACGAAAAAACAGCAGACCGCTTAACGGCTGCTGCGAATGAAAGGACACAAATCTAAGAAAAACCGGAGATAAACTATGATTTTTAAGCCAGTGAAGCTCGGCCTTGAGAGCCTGCCGGAGCAGGAGTTGGAACAGGACAGAAAACAGTGCAGAAAATTCGGCCCCTGCGGGGTGGGAGAGAAGGCGCTGTACCTGAACAGTTTTTACATAGACAGACGGTACTATATCCCGATCGCCTCGGTAACCCGCGTGTTCAAGCGGGTGGCGATGAGCAAGGGCGGTTTCAGCGGGAAAGGGATGTTTGCCAGTATTCCTTATCTGGTGGTAGAGTATGAAGATGGGAAAGAAAAACAGTGTAATTTTAAATACGAGGAGAACGTGGATCGTATGCTGGCCTGCATCGGCAGGGATCACTCCGAAATCAGGCTGGTGAGTGAGGCGGCCGAGGAGCGGCTTAAAAAGAAGGAGCAGGAGCGCGCCGCAAAGCGCCTCCCGGTCCTCCCGGAAGAGGCGAAAGAAGAGCTTGAGCGGCTTCAGAACGCCAGAGAATTTCTGGAGGAGAAGCCGGAGCTTGGCATTGCGCTCAGCCAGGCGGCCAGAAGAAAAAGGGCCTATGAAAACAGCAGCCCCAGCTACAAATGGGTGGCCTTGGCCATTTCGCTTCTGGGAGTCTGTTCCCTTGTGTACGGAATCTATTCACTGATTCATCACGTGGGATTCGCCATCTATTTCACTCTTTTTGGAATGGCGGCTATTTTCCTGTTTTCCAGCGCCAGTATGCTGCCGACTTCGAAAAACAACAAGCGTTTTATCCTGAACCAGGAAAAGCGGGCATTGGAGGAGATGGAGCAGTATCTGGCCTTATACCGGGAAAAAGCGTCAGAAACGGCCGGAGGAAAAGCGTTTCCGCTTCCCGCAAGGTATTCACACCCCGTAGTACTGAAAAGGATGTGTGAAATCATCGCGGAGGGCAGGGCGGAAGACGCCGGTGCCGCGCTTGAGGCGGTGAAAGAAGACCTCAGGGCATTAAACTCCGGGGTGGAAGTAGACCAGGAAGAGTACGAGGAAGTAGTGGCAGTCAAAGCCATGTTTTTAAATGCAGATTACAGCTAATTAGTATACGGCGAAAGCCGGTAACACAGGA
The DNA here is from genome assembly GCF_900547735.1 of uncultured Clostridium sp. Classification (GTDB taxonomy): domain Bacteria; phylum Bacillota; class Clostridia; order Lachnospirales; family Lachnospiraceae; genus Otoolea. The sequence goes on from NZ_URHZ01000097.1 coordinate 14,482, forward strand.
CATAAAAAGAACGGTGCAGAAGATGGCACCGTTCTTTTTATGTCCTTATTTGGTTCCGAAAATACGATCTCCGGCATCTCCGAGTCCTGGGCAGATATAGGCATTCTCATTCAGGCATCTGTCCACATGGCCTACATAGATCTGTACGTCCGGGTGCGCTTCGTGGAGCCTTTTAAGGCCTTCCGGAGCGGCGATGATTGCCATGAACTTAATGGTCTTTCCGCCGTGCTCTTTGATGAAGTCCACGGCCTCAACGGCGGAACCGCCGGTAGCCAGCATCGGATCCGTCACAACAATGGTACGCAGTTCGATCGGACTTGGAAGTTTGCAGTAATACTCGTGGGGCTGATGTGTTACCTCGTCGCGGTAAAGGCCGATGTGGCCGACCTTGGCGGAGGGTACGAGAGCCAGGATTCCGTTGACCATGCCAAGGCCTGCACGGAGAATCGGTACGATGGCAAGCTTTTTGCCCGACAGCATCGGTGTCATACAAGTTTCAATCGGAGTTTCAACTTCAGCATCCTCAAGAGGAAGGTCCCGGAGAGCTTCATATCCCATAAGCATGGCAATTTCATCGGTCAGGGAACGGAACTCATTGGTTCCCGTCGCTTTATTGCGGAGAATGGAGATTTTGTGCTGAATCAGAGGGTGGTCTAAAATTGTTACGTTTTCCATAGTAAAAACCTGCCTTTTATATTTATAGTGTTTCCAGTTTCAATTTCATCACTGATTTAGAGGGTTACTGTTAAAACCCCGTCTCAATATATTTTGCAGTTAACAGCAAGAAAGAATCCCGCTTGCGGGTTTCTCTGCCTGCGGCGGGTCGCTTTAGCGGCATAATTCCTCTCCGCCGCAGTGCGATTCTGCCCGGAGGGATTTTTTATATCATAGGATCACTTTCTTATGATATAAAAAAATATTCAGACAGATGTATTATACACCTGTCTGAATAGGCTTGTCACTATAAAAATAGAACTATTTAGATAATTGCTGCAATTTTTTGGAAATTAATGTCAAATCCCGAACCGGTTCCGTTTAAACGTTACTTATTGTCGGGACTGTATTTGATGATGGCGTAGTTCCCGAGTTCGGAGGAAAGCGGAACGCTCACATAAATGACGCCCTGTTTCTCGTAGCTGAATACCTCCGGCCAGCTTGCGGCAGGGGTGACGTTCTCGTCCGCCGTATATCCGCCTGAGAAATCGGCCGACTGGAGCTTCTTAAAGTAGTAGTCCGTCGTCTTGTCGGAGCCGTTGATGTAACTTCTGACAGACTGCTCGTTGCCGGATACGGATTCCAGCTTGTAGTCGCCGGAAGCGATGTAACCGGCCACGGTATAGGCGTCGGTAAAGTCGCTGAGGCGCATGTTCTGGACGGTGTCGAGATCGATTGTATTGGCGTAGAAGATCTTTTCTTTCTTTGATGTGGACGGATTTGTTAATTCTCCTTTGTAAGTCACAACGATCCGCTTCAGGTTGGCCGCTTCCACCGTACTTTTTACAGACAGGGTCTGATCCGGGTGAACGTCGGCGATAGCCATTGCATTGGTGCGCAGCAGGGCGTTAACCTGTTTCTGTTTTTCGGTGTCCTTCATATTCGATACAACCGGATATTCGACGGTTGCTTTTCCTGATGTTTCTTTTTTAGTCTCGGTCTTTAATGAAAAGCTGCTTGTGGAGTTCTTGGAATCCTCCTTTGTCTCCCCGGCCGGTTCCGTGACAGCCTTCGTGGTTTCGGGAAGCGTCTCCTTCTCAACGGCTACGGTTGTATGTAATGACGACAGGTCGACAGCCTCTCTCTTTTTGCAGCCCGCAAAAGCCAGGGCGCAGACGGCTACGGTTGCAGCGATAAATAATTTTTCTTTACGCATAAAATCCCTCCTCGTAAAAATTTATTAAGAATGTCGGCAAGTTTGATGATTGATATATTCTGATTTTTCTGTTGTGAAAATCGTTCCAGGTGTTTTCCCGGCCGCAGTTGTTTGCCTGCAGGGAAATAAAATTGCCTTCTGGAATTATTATACAATATCGTGACGAAAAATGTCAGAAAATATCATTGAATTTTTCTTAATTTTTTAGCGGCCGGTTGATTTTGGGTGAATTAATGCCGCGCAAATAAATGTATGACGGGCGTCTTTATTTCTGTGCGGTTTTTGAATGCAGGGAGGTTTGGGGGGAGAATATATTAATGGTAGGGATTTAGTTGAGATGCGAGGACGCCTCTGTAAGACGGCGGACGGGGGAGT
>NZ_URHZ01000098.1 GCF_900547735.1 uncultured Clostridium sp.
TCTCCTTCCTTCCCCGGGCAGGTTGTCGACGGGACTGAAGACTCAGGGAAGGTGACTGCCCCGTCCGCCGGCTTCAGGGGCTGATTGTCTCTTTCGTCAAGTGTGGGGGAGGGTATTGTCGCGGCCGCTATGTAGTCGTGAACCTTTTACCTTTTGAAGATGTTTTAGGCTGAATTCGGAGATAAATCCAGAACTAAATTGAATGAGTAAATAAAAAATTGCATGGTTATTCAAGGATAGGTCAGGTGCTAAAGTTCAGACTTATCAATTGAATACCATGCAGGAGGCATTCTTCTGGAATTCGAGGAAACGTAGTGGTAGCGACAATACCTCCCCCTTTGAAGGAATAAGAACAAATCAGCGGCCGCAGGCCGGAGTTCGGGATGGCGAAAACCTTCGCGTCTTCAGTCCCGGACCATAACCTTCCTGTGGGGAAGAAGGGAGAAAAAGATTCCGCAGGGAACCTGAAGTTCATCGGCACTTACCGAGGTTTTTTCGAGGTTAGTACCGTTATGTACTTCGAAGAGCGCGAGCGTTTCCTGAAGGAACTTTTTCTGCCCGGATTCCCCACTCGCGACCACCTGCAAACCGGGACTGAAGACTCATAACCCTCCTCTCACCATTCCGAACCCCGACCGTCCCGGCGGCGTTCTTCTCCCTCAACCAAATCCCCTAGTGACAGGCAATATACGCCTCCAGTGTATCATGATAAACATCAATTCTCATTTCCTGCAGTTCGGTCTCCTCGCCCAGGACCAGATCGGTCATGTGATGCGGCGTTTTCCCGCCGATTGCCATGGATTTGATACAGGAGACGCAGTATACGGCGACGTCCTGGCAGGGCATCTGGGCGGCGCGTTTCTTCTGAAGTTCGGTCACTTTCTCAATGGAAAGACGCGGATAGAAATTATCTCCGCAGCAGATGGACTTCGTGCCGCTGAACTCCGAATCGATGACCTTAATATTCATTTTTCCGAGAAGGCTCCGCACCGCGGCATGGACCTGCGGCTTCGGGCGGTAGGAGCAGGAATCATGGACCGAGAGCGTCAGCCCGCTATAATCCGGCAGAGGCAGATCTTCTATGCTGTCCAGCGCCTCCCACAGGGAGATAGTCTGAATCCCCTCGTACAGGGAACGGAACCTCCTGTCGCAGCCGGCGCAGTTGTTGATGATGGTGGAGCCCTGCGGCAGTCCCGGATCGTGGTGGCAGCAGATATTGTGCATCTTCACCGGCCCGAAGTAACGGTTTAAAAGCTCCAGAAGTTTGTGCTCGGAGGCCGGCTTATAGACGCTGAGCGCACATCCGGGGTTAAAATAACATTTTTCCATATTGATGTCCGATATTTTAATACTGGGTATGATATATTCTTTCATTTGTGTTTTTCTCCTTTGTGCTTTCTCCTCTGATTTTTCATTCGCCGGTTCATGCTTCATCCGGCCTGTAATCTGAATGTATTTATTCTTTTAACAGCCTCCAAAGTGTAGTTCTGCTGATTCCAAGCCTCTTTGCCGCCGCGCTCTGGTTGCCGCCCAGTTCCTCCAGAACGGCGTGGATGATGTCATGGTTTATCTCGTCCAGCGTACGGTTCAGGCTGAGTCCCTGAAGCGGAGAGGAAGATGGGCCGTGATCCGTGTCTGATTCGGTACTGCGCTCCTGTTCCAGACACCTTGCAACGGTGGTTTCCAGGATATACGGGGTTGTGGTGACCGCCGTCAGTTCGCTTAAAATCCTCTTGAACTGTGTGTAATTGCAGGGCCAGTCATAAGCGGCCAGAAGTTCCATGGCTCCGGTTTCCAGCCCCAGGATTTCTTTGGCCAGGCTGATGTTTAACGAGCTCAGCGAAAGATTGGCGAGAACCGGTATTTCTTCCTTACGTTCCCGCAGCGGAGGCAGGTGAATGGTCAGACAGGAAAGCATATTGACGAATTCCATGCACTGCTTTGGAATAATGCCGTCCCTGCCGCATACGCAGGAAAAAAGAAGACGGTTGCGGCGCGCCAGGTTCATATCCACGATGAGGGAGAGCAACTGCCGGTGGCGGTCCTCCGGAAGCGAGTCCACATTTTTCAGGTAAATGGTATTGTTGTTATCATTGAAGGGAGAGTTATAGTGGTTTGTCAGGAAGGTCCAGCTCTTGTCGTTCATCATTGCAAAATTGATGACTACCATGGGATTGTGCTGAAGCGGACTCTGGGTATAGATGGCTCCGGCTACACGCTCCTTGCCCGTTCCCTCCTCCCCAATAATCATAATGGGGAAATCGGTCTGGGTCATCTGTTCCACTGTGGCCTGAAGTCCTCCGATGGCGCCGGTTACGTTATAAAAACTGTTGTAAAATGTATTCTCAACGTCATTCTTACTCAGATACTGAACCCCGTACTTGCTGCTTGCAAACGGCACCTTGTTGGAGGAAAAGTAAAATACCACGTAATCCCGGCCGTAAAACGGAATCCGGCGGCTGGTGATGGAGTACAGCGTGCCGCCGATATTTTTAAACGAGCGGTGTGTGTCGACAGCGAGCGCAGCAGGGATTTCACGTCTCAGCACATCGATAATGGGCGTATCGGCGCCCGCCTCCAGTGTGGAGAAGAATACCTCCTTCTTTTCATTGAAGACGACGGTTTCGTGGCTGTCCTTGTGGATGACATTCTGAAGGAATTTATTCTCCTCCCGCAGGAGGGAGTGGCTCCTGCATAGTTTTACCGCCTGGTCAAAGGCATTGCCGATGCTTTCGTTGCCGGAAGTGATTAAGATTGCATTTAACCCAAGTTTTTTAGCCGTCGTGTTTGCGATCATATCACAGAGCACCATGGGGTAGCCCTTCTTTTTAAGAGATAACAGGACGTCCTGGACCTCATCCCCGCTGTGTATCGTGCAGATCTCCACTTTATACTGGAGAAGATCGCAGAGAAGCTGGGCACTGCTCGTGATGCCGGGGAAACCGACGATTGCATAGCGGGAAGAAAAGTTCTCCGCCATCTTGATTGCGCGCAGGATGTCGTAGACCGAGAGTGCGATCTCAATGACCGGCAGAGGCGTGATCGCCCCGATCAGTTCCGCCGTGCCGCCGCGCGAGATGATAATGTCAAAATCTTCATGGAAATTCTTCTGGGCGATTTCCGCGCCCTTGTGGAGATCACCGACAAATACGCTTAAATCAATGTCGTCGCGCTCTTTGGCCAGTTTCTGCATGATGGACTTCATGCCTTCATATGGCGCAATTCCGAGTATCCTGATCTTTCCCTGGTTCATAAAATTCCCCTCCCGGCAAATCCGGTTCTGAAGTGGTTACGGTTCAGTCTGTGGCCGATAACACGCTTCGCAATGCACAGAAACGGCAAAAACGCCTTTTCGCGCCGAACAACACTAAGATTCATTCTTAACACGTTCTTGTTTCATTATGAAACGATTGTACCATATCGCAACAAAAAAAGAAAGAAAAAATCAAAAGTGTTTCAAATATAAACAATAAAATGGATAAAAAAGGTTGAGGAAAGAGGGAATAGCTAGTAAAATTAAACACAACAAAGGAAAAGAAACAGTTATTGACAATAAGCCAGAAAATCAGCTGGTCAGAAATGCAGGAGATGTGTTTAAAAATGAAACAGTTGATATCGGGCAGGAAAGGAAACAATATGGTGAAATTACTGATAATCGCAGATGATTTCACGGGCGCACTGGATACAGGAGTACAGTTCGCGGCAGGTGGAGCGGAGACAAGAGTAGTGACCAATACGGAATATAATTTCGACAGCGCGGACGGGCAGGTACAGGTTCTGGTTCTGGATGCCGAGACAAGGCATCTGAGCCGGGAAGAGGCCTATCAGGTTGTTTTCCATATTACTGAAAGAGCATATAAGAGCGGGATTCCATTTATATACAAGAAAACAGATTCCGCACTCAGAGGAAACGTTGGAAGTGAACTCAAAGCAGTTCTCGATGCCACAGGGCAGACCTCCCTCCAATTTCTTCCCGCGTTTCCGAAAATGAACCGGGTGACCAGAAATGGAATCCACTATATCGACGGGATTCCGGTTCACGAGAGTGTATTTGGAAAGGATCCGTTTGAACCGGTTCTGTATTCGGGAATACCGGAAATTATTGGAAAAGACGTTCCCTCCACGGTGGTGCGGAACATGAAGGATTGGAGCAGAGTTCCGGGAATCATGATATACGATACTTCCACCGAGGCGGAGATGGAGGAGCAGGGAAAATTCTTAATGAAGAAAGACGAGCTTCACATCATGGCCGGATGCGCCGGTTTTGCGGGGGTTCTCCCCTCGCTGCTGGGACTGGAAGGCAGCGGGCAGAGGAAGGTGGCAATGAACGGAAACTTCCTCGTCGCATGCGGAAGTGTGAACCCTATCACCAGAAAGCAGCTTGATTACGCCGAGAAACACGGTTTTAAGAGAATCAGGATGACGCCGGAGCAGAAGCTGAAAGCCGGATATTATCAGACGCCGGAAGGAAAAGCAGCGCTTTTGCATTGGAAAGACATCTGCAGCCGGAACGCCTGCAGCATCATAGACACCAACGACCTGCCGGGGCAGAACGAAACACTTCAATATGCAAAGGAGCAGGGGATTACGATGGAGGAGCTGAGAGTCAGGATTTCATCCACCCTGGGATATGTGGTGAAGGAACTGATTCAGATGGGACTCGATACCACGCTTTTGATAACGGGAGGCGACTGCCTGACCGGTTTTATGAAACACATCGGCCGTGAGGAGATTGCGCCTGTGTGCGAGATGGCGCCGGGAACGGTGCTTTCTGGCATTGAGATAGGTGACAAAACATTTGCAGTCATATCCAAGTCGGGAGGATTCGGAAGCAGCACCCTGATGGCGGATTTAGCCGGAATTATCACGGGAAACGCAGAAGAGACGAGACAGGATAAGAAAGAGGAGAAAAAGTATGTTAACACAGTATACGCTTAAAATGCCGCACGCAGTGTACAGCGGTGAGAATGCCTTAAATCATATGGCCGCCCTCATCGGCGCCGATACAAAGAAAATCGCCGTATTTACCGATAAGGGAATTATCGGGGCGGGACTTCTCAAACTGCCGCTGGAAAAAATCAAAGAAACCGGCAGAGAGTATGTGATTTTCGACGACCTGGCGGCGGAACCGACCTACGGACAGGTGCAGGCGGTTGTAGACGGGTTTAAAAAATCGGGCGCCGATTTTATCATAGCGGTCGGCGGAGGCAGTGTGATGGACACGGCCAAGCTGGCTTCCGTGCTGGCAACCGATGAGTACGGTGTAAAAGAACTTCTCGACAATCCGGGAATGGCCGGGAAATGTGTAAAGACCCTGATGATACCGACCACGGCCGGCACAGGGGCGGAGGCTACGCCGAACGCCATCGTGGCAGTGCCGGAGAAAGAGCTGAAGGTTGGAATAGTCAACGATAATATGATTGCCGATTACGTCATCCTGGACGCGGTTATGATTAAGGATCTGCCGAGAAAGATTGCGGCCTCCACCGGAGTGGACGCCCTGTGTCATGCAGTCGAATGTTTTACTTCAAATAAGAAGAACCCGTTCAGCGACATTTTCGCTCTGCAGGCCTTCGAAATGATTATGAAGAACATCGAAAAAGCCTGCGATGACCCGGACGCGCTGGAGGAGAAGAACAACATGCTGATTGCATCCTTCTATGCGGGAGTCGCCATCACGGCGTCGGGAACCACGGCGGTCCATGCGCTTTCCTATCCGTTAGGCGGCAAGTACCACATTCCACACGGCGTTTCCAATGCAATTCTGCTGGCCCCTGTCATGAAGTTCAATGAACCGGTCTGCCGGGAGCTTTTTGCAGAGGCATACGACAGACTTGCCCCGGATGCCGGTGCAGAGACGGCCGGAGAAAAATCGGCGTGGGTCGTAAACAGGATGAATGAGATTGTGGAGCATTTGAACATCCCGAAGAGCCTGAAGGAATTCGGCATCGGAGATGAGGACCTGGATACCCTGGTTTTAGCGGGAATGGACGTACAGAGGCTCCTTGTCAACAATATGAGAACGGTAACGGCGGAGGACGCCAGGAAATTATATCTTGAAATTATGTAGCAGATAAAGATAAACCGGGCGGAAACCGTCCGGGAACCGTCCGAGGCGCAAACGGTATTGTACCGGAGCCGGCGACGTGAGTAAAAAGCAGGAGACCAGAAGGAAATCAGGAGGAAATCAGGAGATGAAGAAGGTAGAGATTAAAGGAATTATCCCGCCAATCGTGACGCCGATGAACGAAGATGAGTCCGTCAACGGGCAGGAGCTGCGCAATCAGGTAAACCGACAGATTAAGGGCGGCGTGCACGGCTTATTCCCATTCGGAACAAACGGCGAGGGCTACATATTAAACGAGAAGGAAAAAGAGGAAGTTTTAAGCATCGTAATCGATGAGACGAAGGGCCGTGTCCCGGTCTATGCGGGAACGGGCTGCATCAGCACAAAGGATACCATCAGACAGTCACAGATGGCAAAATCCCTGGGAGCGGATGTACTCTCCATCATCACACCGTCGTTTGCGGCGGCTTCCCAGAATGAACTTTACGATCATTATAAGGCGGTGGCCGAGGCCGTGGATATGCCGATTGTATTATATAACATCCCGGCCAGGACAGGAAACGCCCTGGCTCCGGCAACCGTGGCAAGGCTCAGTAAAATAGAAAATATCGTGGGAGCCAAGGACAGCTCCGGCAACTTTGACAATATGCTCCAGTATATCGAGCAGACAAGGGACCGCGGCGACTTCGCAGTGCTTTCCGGCAACGATTCCCTGATTCTGTGGAACCTCCTGGCGGGAGGAACCGGCGGCATTGCAGGCTGCGCAAACGTATTTCCGGAGGTTATGGCCTCCATCTACAATTACTTTGCGGCAGGCGACCTGGAAAATGCAAGAAAGGCACAGGACAGCATCCGCTCCTTCCGGGGATGTTTCAAATACGGCAACCCCAACACCATCGTAAAGACGGCCGTAAACCTGCTGGGATATCCGGTAGGAAAGTGCCGCGCTCCGTTTAACCAGGTTCCGGAAGAGGGAATTGAAGCTCTTAAGAAGGTCCTGGCCGAAAACCACGAAAAAGGAATGTGCTGACGGAGCGGAAAAAGAAATTACAGACCGGAAAAAGGAAATACAGACCGGAAAGGGAGAGCAATGGCTGAGAGATTAATTCTTGGAATTACAATGGGGGACCCGGCAGGCATTGGACCGGAGATCACCGTTAAGGCCCTGGCAAAGAAAGAAATCTATGACGAGTGCCGGCCTCTTGTAATCGGTGACGCCTCCGCCATGGAGGAAGCCGCCAGGATTGTGGGGAGAGAAGATATCAAAATCCGCGCGGTGCAGTCGGCCGGAGAGGCACGGTATGAATTCGGAACTATAGACGTCTATGACATGAAGCTGGTGGATATGAACACCCTGGAGCGCGGCAAAGTATCCGCGGAGGCGGGGGACGCGGCGTTCCAGTATGTAAAAAAGGTGATAGAGCTGGCCATGGCCGGTGAAATAGACGCAACGGTTACAAACGCATTTAACAAAGAGGCGGTGAACCTGGCGGGCCATCATTATTCCGGCCACACCGAAATCTATGCGGAGTTCACCGGAACAAAAAAATATACGATGATGCTGGCCCACGAGAATTTGAGAGTGGTCCACGTATCCACGCATGTTTCGCTCAGGGAAGCCTGCGACAGGGTAAAAAAAGACAGGGTGCTGGAAGTGATAAGGATCGCCCACCAGGCCTGTAAAGACCTGGGGATTGAGAATCCCAAGGTAGGGGTGGCGGGCCTCAACCCGCACAGCGGCGAGAACGGAATGTTCGGCCGCGAGGAGATTGATGAAATCATACCGGCTATCGAAGAAGCGGTGAAAGAGGGAATCCGGGCGGAAGGCCCCGTGCCTCCGGATACGGTCTTTTCCAAAGCGAGAGGCGGATGGTATGATATCGTAGTGGCTATGTACCACGACCAGGGACATATCCCGTTAAAGGTTGTCGGTTTTGTTTATAACGAAAAAGAAAAAAAATGGGATGCGGTTGCAGGGGTCAACATCACTTTGGGACTTCCGATTGTGAGGTCATCCGTAGACCATGGGACTGCCTTTGATCAGGCGGGCCTCGGCATAGCAAATGAACTCAGCCTGGTAAACGCCATTGACTACGGCGTAAAACTGGCAAAAGGCAGTAAAGAAAAAAAAGGAGAATAGTGGAGGAAAAACTATGAAAAAGAGCATGAAAAAACTGTTATCCGTAGCATTAGCAGCTACAATGGTACTGGGTCTTTCGGGATGTAACGACGGCAGCAGCCAGACGGCAGGAACGACGGCTCCGGCAGCGGAAGCGGCAGGAACAGCAGCTCCGGCGGCAGACGGCGCTGAGACGGAAGCAGCGGGGGCATCGGCAAAAGCAGAACCTGCGAACGCCGGTTTAAATGCAAATATCTTATTCGCAACACATGAAGTTGGAACCAGCAACTATAACCTGTCCGCAGAGCTCGCCAAGCTGTGGGAGGAGAACGGAATCGGCACGGTAGACGTACAGCCAATCTCCCCAGGAGGAATGGGCGCTCCTTACCTGTTTGAGCAGGGCAAGACGGATGTTTCCTTTATTAACGGCGCTCCTGCAAAATGGGCATTTGAAGAGGGCACGCTCGGCAAACCTCCTGTAAAGGGATACAAAGCCATGATTGGCGGACTTACAAACGTGTCGGCCGTAAACTTCATGACAAAGGCATTTATGGATAAATACAATGTGCAGACAGTGGAAGAAGCCATCAGACAGAAACTTCCAATCCGCATCGGCTGCAGCCCGGTCGGTTCCATGGATAACGAAGTGGTTCAGATTTTACTTCAGTACATGGGCGTGACGGAAGACGACATCAAATCCTGGGGCGGCGATGTAGTGCACGGCGGCGGTTCCGACCTTTCCGCAATGGTAAAAGACGGCAAGTTAGACTTTATGCTTGACCATACATCCATCAACTCTTCCACAATGACGGAGATCGCCATGACATGTGACGTTCACTTCAACCAGTGGGAAGAGGCGACACTTGACTACTTTGTAGACGAAAAAGGATTCCAGAGGATTGAAATCCCGGCCAATTCCTGGAAGGGACAGACCGAAGTGATTATCAATGCCGGAACACCCGACTGCTTATTTGTAAAAGAAGACCTCGACGAGGATGTTGTTTACTGGATGACGAAGACAATGTGCGAAAACAGGGATTACCTTGTATCCGTACTGGCCTCCATCGAACCATTCGACCCTGCAACATGCTGGGAATCCGAGAAGGTCGGCGGACTTGAGCTTCATCCGGGCGCTGAGAAATACTTCAAAGAGGCAGGATACATTAAGTAAACAGTGAAAAGCATGTTTAGCAGACTTTTCATTGCCAGTCAATAAAAAGCTCGGAGGGGAGCTTGCCAAAGCCGGCTCCCCTCGCTGAAAGATAGTGGAGGAATGAATTATGAGTGAAGCGAATGCCTTGAACCAGGATACAAAGCCAGTTAGCAAATTCGCAAGCCTTCCAAAGTGGAGATATGCATCCTTAGTTGTACTTTCCGTAGTATTGATTGCTTTCCAATTGTATATAGCATTGGTGAGACCGCTTGATAAATGGATTCAGGTGCCGATTCACCTTTGCCTGGCTCTGGCAATCGCCTTTATTCACAAACCGGTTGCGGATAAGTGCAAAATTCCGGCAACGAAAGCGCTTGGATGGGCTTATGATATTTTCCTGCTTGCGGGAGTTGCGTTCTGCGCCTATTACTTTATTTCAAATTTAAGTTACCTGCAGAACCGTATTTACAACGTGGACAGCATGACCACAGCCGATTTAATCTGCGCATACTGGCTCCTGTTCATTGTCATGGAAGCGGTGAGAAGGTTTATGGGTATGAACCTGTTTATCTTCATCTGTGTATTTATTGCATATGCATTCTTAGGACAGAAAATCAGCGGTATTTTCAAATTCCGCGGCATGTCATGGCAGAGTTTCGGCGAGGTTATGGTGATGGATCCGAACGGCATCCTGGGTTCACCGCTGTCGTCATCTGTTAACACCCTGTTCTATTTCCTGCTGTTCGGCGCATTCTTCTCGGTGTGCGGCGGCGGCCAGGTACTGATTGATTTAGGTATGAAACTCAGTGACAAGACGGCCGGAGGCCCGGCAAAGGCATCGGTAGTGTCTTCCGGACTGATGGGAATGATTTCCGGTTCGGCCGTTGCAAACGTAACAAGTACCGGCGTTATGACCATCCCGCTGATGAAAAAATCGGGCTATGAGCCTCATCAGGCAGGCGCTATCGAGGCGGTAGCCTCCACCGGCGGCCAGATTATGCCTCCTATCATGGGTGTCGGCGCCTTCATCATGGCCGAGATGATTGGTATCAGCTATACGAGAATCGCCATGGCGGCTATTATTCCCGCTCTGGCCTACTACGGTTCCGTCTTCCTGCTGGTTCATTTCCTGGCAAAGAAGAAAAAGATGAACTCCCACGACGAAGCGGTTGTCTGCAAGACAGCGCCGATTATGCCGAGATTTTATCAGCTCGCTCCGATTATCGTGCTGGTAGTCATGATATTCATGGGAAGCTCCCTGACAAGGGCGGCACTGGTGGGTTCGGCTCTGGCCATTATCGTGAGCTTTATTTCCAAAGACACCAGGATGAACTTAAGCCAGTTTATCGACGCCGTACTGGACGGCACGAAACAGGCGTACGGAATCGCCATTCCGACCGCTGCCTGCGGTATCATGACGGGTATTGTGGTACAGTCCGGCGTGGCAAACAAACTGACAAAGATTATTGCGGCAACAGGAAGTTCCAGCCTGGCTCTGGCTCTGATTATCACAATGCTCGGATGTATGCTCCTCGGTATGGCTCTTCCAACCGTAGCGGCTTACCTGATTGCCAACATCCTGTTCTGCTCCACACTGATTTCACTGGGAATCGATCCGCTGCCGGCCAACATGTTTATTTTCTACTTTGGCGTTATCGCACAGATTACACCGCCGGTATGTCTGGCATCCTTTACGGCCGCCGGTATCGCGGGGGCCAGCTCCTGGAAGACGGGCTGGACGGCATTCGCCTATGCGCTTGTGTCCTTCCTGACACCTTATGTGTTTGTGTTCCATCCGGCGCTCCTGCTTCAGGGAACCGTGACGGAAGTAATCGTCAACACGGCGATTATGGCATACGGCATCATCTTCCTGGCAGGCGGTATTGCGGGCTACCTGTTTGTACCGATTAAGAGCCCGGTTGTCCGTATTCTTCTTGCATGTGTTGCTATTTTCATCATCATTCCTGAAAATATCACAACACTGATCGGCATTCCGATGGGAATTGCAGTCCTGGTTTATTTCTATATTCAGGGCAAGAGGCATAAAGAAGCAGTCGCTTCGGCCGGTTCGATGGCGAAAAGCTGTGTCTGATGGGGTAAAGGAGAAATAAAGAGTATGATTATTGATAAATTTGACAACATCCGATTTTACAGCTGTATGCTTAACAATCTGGAGAACGGACTGCAGGCCGTAGAGGCCCTGCGCAATCCCGAATCCGGCAAATACGAGTTTGACGGCGGATTCTTCATGGTCCAGAAGGGCGATACAAAGCCGATGGCCGAGGGGACGTTCGAGGCCCACAGGAAGTACGTGGACGTTCAGATTGTCTTAGAAGGCAGCGAGGAGATTGCCTGGGCGGATCTGGAAGACTTGAGGGAAGAAGGGGAGTATGACGGCGGTAAAGACAAAGCCGCTTATACGGGCTCCGAAGAAAATGCGATGAAAATCACGGCAGGAATGTGCTACATCGCTTTCCCGCACGACGGGCATAAGGCGGTCCGCCATACGGTGGAGCAGCAGTCCTATACGAAGATTGTAATGAAACTTCCGGTGGTTAAGTAAAACAGAATAGGTGCCGAACTTCCGCGGCGCCAGGAAACCCCGCCGCCTGGAAAAGAAGCAACCTGCTATATTTAAGGCAGTATTGAAATTTTAGGCACTCTTAAATAGGGTGATATGGAAATGATTAGGCGTTGTGAAAATGGCCTTGGGTATCAGATAAGTGAACTATCTGATACTCAAGGCCGTTTTTTCGCGTACCGTTCGGTTTATCCGTATCAAATGACAGGACAAAACAGGATATCAGGTATAAACCGACGCAACAGTCTTCTGCCTGTATCATGAAAAGACGGTGTGTAAAACCAATAAGACTGTGTATGTAAATCAATATAAGAAAAAATAGGTATATGTTTTAGCTACTGTTCATATAGAATGAGCTTTAGTAATTTTAGTATCTTTAGTAATATTTGTAAATACAATTAATGAGAATTGCTTGTAAAAGTTTTTCGTATAAATAAATTATTTCACTTCTATAACATATATTCAGATGGCGTTAAAGAAGACTGAAAACAGTTGCAAAGATCCCCGATTTTGTATATTAATATTGTAGCAGGCATGCCAAGTGAACATTATTTGATTGGGAGGAGATATTATGGTATTTGATGCAGCAACTTCAACATTGACCCTGGATCTGCTGGCTACGACGGGATTCGGATGCCTTATGGTCTTTTTGGGGAAGGCCATTGTACGGAGAGTGAAACCGTTTCAGGACTGGGGGATTCCGGCGCCGGTGGTCGGCGGGCTTCTGGTGGCCCTTATTCTGAGTTATCTAAAGATAACAGGGCTTTTTACGGTCCAGTGGACGCCGACGCTGGGCAGCCATCTGATGAATCTGTTTTTTACCTGTGTGGGATTTGGATTCAGCAGGACACTGCTGGAGCGCGGAAAGAAATTCTGTGCCGGAATAGCGCTGTCGGTGCTGCTCCTCGTACTGCTCCAGGGATTTCTGGGGATGTTCCTGGCCCAGATGCTGGGACTTCATCCTCTTTTGGGAATCCAGATCGGCACGGGAGCATTGGCAGGAGGCGTGGGTACGACATCCGCGTTCGGTCCCGTATATGAAAAAATGGGAGCCGTGGGAGCAACGGAAATCGGTGTGTCGGCGGCTACGGTCGGCATGATTCTCGGGAGCCTCACCGGAGGTCCTCTCGCCGTAATGCTGATTAAGAAGCACAACCTGAAAGCCGATCCCGGGGATAATATGCTGCAGGCGGGAAGCGGGGATGAAAAAGCGGCTCTGGATACGGGAAAGCTTTTAAACACTGTGTGCATGATTACAATCATCGCTGCCTGCGGAATCCCGATTTATATGCTGCTCAGTCAGATTCCATATATTGAGATGCCCTATTTTATCGGCTGCCTTTTTGCCGGAGCCATTGCCCGGAACGTGCTGGAGGCCTGTCATGTGGAAATCCATCTTCCCGAAGTGGAAACGGTGGAGCATATCTCCCTGGACATTTTCCTGGCAATCACGATCATGACGATGGATTTGAGCCGGATTACAAATGCGGTAGGGCCGATGCTCATCATTCTGTTCGTGGTTACGGTAGCAACGCTTGTCTTCACCTACTTTATCGGTTTTAAAATGTATCACAGCGATTACAACGCCGCCTGTATGTGCGCCGGACTGATTGGCATGGGAATGGGTTCGGGTTCCAATGCGGTGGCCAATGAGCGGGCCGTTATGGATAAATACGGATATTCCCATATTGCATGGATTTTGTATCCCGCCTTTTCCGTACTGTGCGTTGATATATTTAACCCGCTGTTCATGTCTCTTGTCCCGGGATTTATGGGACTGGGAGGCTGAGCCGGGCACTCTGCAGAATTATGGCATACGCCATAAATTATAGCCACCGAAGGAAGAACTGCCGGTTTTCCCGCAGAAAGGGCTGAAGCCCTGGAAATCGGCAGTTCAGCACTACGGCGGAACTGAATTCCTTCTGCGTGATTTAAAATGAAGGTTACACCCTCAAACTCCCGGCTCCTTCGCCCCCTGCGCCCTGGAAGTTGGATACAGGATTCTCGGATTTTCGACAAAGTGCATAAAAACTGAGACTGATTTTCAGTACTTATGTGCAAAATATCAAAAATGTCTTGACTTTTATGCCCAAACTGTTATACTGAAAATAATCCAAAACAAGAGAGGTTCCGAAATCGGAATTTCTATTTTTAAGCTGAAATGTGTAAACGATTACACATTTACAGAAAAGAAGGCACGAAGCGCCCGCTGGATCAGGGGATGGCCGAAGAGCCTATGGTACATAAAGAGTATTGTAAACACTGATTTCTGAAAAGTGCTTGCTTGTTTTCTCATTCCAAAGTATAATTTATGTGTAAAGTGTAATCGATTACACATAATCACCGACCAGGGAGCAGACAAAAGAAAGTATGTTGCTGTCCGCAGTGCGGCCGGTTACGGCCAAAGTGAACGGTAGCGGCAGAAGGGAATGAGGAAATTATGATTACGATAGCAGATGTAGCAAGAGAAGCGGGAGTATCGGTCGCCACGGTCAGCAGGGTGCTGAATAAGAACGGTCCGGTATCGCCTGTGGCACATGAAAAGGTCAATCTGGCCATTGCAAAGCTCAATTATCAGCCCAATGTGTGGGGACGCAGGCTGAGGAGAAAAGAGAGCAGGATGCTGCTGATCCTTGTGCCAACCATCAGCAACCCGTTTTATTCATCGATTGTGGCGGGAATTGAGGACGAGGCAAGGCGGTACCGGTTCGGCACCATGCTCTGCATTACCAACGGCGATGAAGGGCGTGAACGGGAATTTATCGAGCTTCTGTTCGACGGCCAGGCCGACGGCGCAGTGATGCTGTGCGTAGATAAAGATGACAAAGATGTAAAGGAGATTGCGGACAAGGTCCCGATCGTCCAGTGCTGTGAATTCTGCAAGGATGCGGATATCGCGCACGTTTCCATAGATAATTTTGCAGCGGCCGCACAGGTGGTGAGATATCTCCGCAGCCTGGGCCACGAAAAGATAGGTTTTGTAGGAAGTGTCAACCAGTTTGTAAGCAGTGAAGACCGCCGGAAGGGATATGAGGCGGAGATGGAAAAGCTGGGACTTCCTGTACGAAAGGAATATATGACGTATGCAGACCGCGATTACAGTTTCCAGAGCGGTATTGCAGCGGCCCGGGAACTCCTTACACTTCCCGACAGGCCGACAGCCATATTCTGCATCTCTGATGTATTGGCAATGGGGGCCATCAGAGCCGCCGAAGAACTGGGACTTTCGGTTCCTGGTGAACTCTCGGTGGTGGGGTTTGACGACGTCGAGTATGCGACGATGATGAATCCGATGCTGACAACGGTGTCACAGCCGCTTTACCCACTGGGCAAGACCAGCGCCCGCATGCTCATCGAGCAGATAGAAGCCGGGGAAGGAAAGGGGAAAATCTTCCTGGAGCACAAGCTGGTAATTCGTGATTCTACGGCTCAAACAGGGCCTTAGGATAAAAAATGGAGAAGTATCCAAAAAAGCAAAAACAAGGAGGAAGAAACATGAAAAAAGTTTTGGCAGTAGTACTCGCATCAGCAATGGCAATGTCCCTTACGGCGTGTTCCAGCCAGAAACCTGCGGAGACAGCAGCGGCTACAGTAGCAGAAACACAGGCTGAGACCAAAGAGGCGGCAGAGGAAACAGCGGCTCCGGAGAGCGCAGCAGCCGAAGTAACCGATTTAAAGGGTAAGATGATGGGTGTTGTTACACCGGCAGCCGACCACGGATTTACAGCAGAATCCATCCAGCACTGCGAGGCAGAAGTTAAATTACTGGCTGAAAAGTACGGATTTGATTACAAATTCATGACGGCAGCAGAGTCAGGCGAGCAGAGCAACGCAGTAGAAACAATCTTAGGACTTAACCCTGACGTTATGGTTCTCTGGCCTGTAACAGGCGACGAGCTCAGAAGTGCGGCACAGCAGGTACAGGACGCAGGCGTTCCGTTAATCATCTATGACCGTCTGATCGAAGGTTTTGAGCCGACAAGCTGGATCATGGGCGACAACGATGCAATCGGCGAAGGCGCAGGCGAATATTTCAGCGAATACTTCAAAGATGAACTGGCAGCAGGCGAAGTGGGAATGCTTGAATTCAAGGGTGATTCTTCTACAGTTCCAATGCAGCGTTCCAACGGTTTCTGGAAGACGGCAGACAAGAACTTCAAAAAGATCCAGGAATTCTCCACAGACTGGAGCCAGCAGAAAGCCATGGAGCAGATGGAAGACTTCTTAAACACAAAGAGTGCGGAAGAAATCGAATCCGTACAGGCTATCTTCACACATGACGACGAGATCGTATTTGGTATCGTTGAGGCATTAAAGAACTACAACGGACCGGCTAAACTGAACATCAAACTTATCTCCGGCGTATCCGGTGGAGAAGGCTTCATGAAATTATATGAAGGTTCCGGACTTGAGGGCATCGACTTCATGACCTATACATTCTCCCCATCCATGGTACGTGACGCCGTTGACCTTGGACTTGACGTACTAGAAGGCAAATCTCTGGATGCAAGCTACCTGATTCCGACCGAGATGATCGACAAGAGCAACTACAAAGAATACATGGAATCTGACGTATACAAGATTCGTTACAGCTTACAGTAGTGATGAAAGCGCGCTGTTACTGTTCACAGGTAGTATTCCGCGAGGTGTTTTTTTGTGAGTGGAGCGTAGCAAAAGTCACAGAAAACCCGAGGGTTGCGGCGCGAAAAGGCGTTTTTTGCCGTTTCTGTGCATCGCGCAGCGTGTTACTGGGCACGGAGTGAA
>NZ_URHZ01000099.1 GCF_900547735.1 uncultured Clostridium sp.
TTCCCCCTCACCACAACCAACCGCCGGGACTGAAGACTCATAACTAGCTTCCCACCACCCCGTCCGCCGTCTTACAGAGGCGTCCTCACATCTCAATTAATCCTTAAATAAAAAACGCCGCCCGGATAATTCTCCAGACAGCGTTTCCTGCTGCGGTCAAACAATACTGTTACATATCTTCAACCACTATTTTTCAATTACAGTTCCGGTTTTTCAACCTGAACAATTGCATCCTTGCGCATTGGAATACGACAGTTTTTATTGCTTCCAAATTCCACGATAACCGTGTCATCCGTCATGTCGATGATAACACCGTAAAATCCGCTGGATGTCAGAACGCTGTCGCCTACTGAAACACCTGACATCAGTTCCTGCATCTTTTTCTTTTCTTTCTGCTGTGGTCTGATCGCGATAAAGTACATAAGTCCTATGATAAAGACAAAATAAAGTACCCAGCCCATTGTGCCCATTTTCTTTCCTCCTTTGACCGATCCGCCGCCTCGCCGCGTAATCTTAATTTTTAGTTTGTTCCCGGATGGAGCTCTTAACTGAGTATTCTCAGTTCTGTTCCTCACCGGCCATCATGCCGGCCAGCTTTGCAGCCTTATACTCGGCATAACGGTGATGTTCGATTGCGTCGCGAATCTCTTCCATCATTTTATTATAAAAATATAAATTATGCAATACACATAATCTCATCCCGAGCATTTCTTTTGCCTTGAAGAGATGTCTGATATATGCCCGGCTGTAAGAACGGCATGCCGG
This sequence comes from uncultured Clostridium sp., assembly GCF_900547735.1. GTDB lineage: Bacteria > Bacillota > Clostridia > Lachnospirales > Lachnospiraceae > Otoolea. Next base: position 766 of record NZ_URHZ01000099.1, read on the forward strand.
ACAGCCGCATCCCTCCTCAAGAGGTCTCGGATCCAGCTCATATTTTGAATTGAGCAGGTTCATCTTGCCATGGTTTGTGTATACATGGCTGTGGCGTCCGTTTCTGGTCGGATATACGCAGTCGAAGAAATCCACGCCGCGGTCTACCGCCTCCAGAATATTGGCCGGCGTCCCCACTCCCATCAGGTACGTAGGTTTATTCTCCGGCAGATACGGAACAACCGAATCCAGTATGCGGTACATCTCGTCGTGGGTTTCCCCCACGGCCAGACCGCCCACCGCATAACCGTCCAAATCCATCTCACTGATGGTCTTTGCATGTTCAATACGGATATCGTCGTAAACGGCTCCCTGGTTGATTCCAAAAAGGAGCTGCTCCCGGTTTACCGTGTCGGGCAGGGAGTTGAGACGTTTCATCTCCTCCTTACAGCGGACAAGCCATCTCGTGGTCCTGTCTACCGATGCCTGGACATACTCCCTGGAGGCCACGCTGGAAGGACATTCATCGAATGCCATCGCGATTGTGGAACCCAGGTTGGACTGAATCTGCATGCTCTCTTCCGGCCCCATGAATATCTTCCTGCCGTCGATGTGGGAGTTGAAATAAACGCCCTCCTCCTTAATCTTTCGGAGGCCCGACAGGGAAAATACCTGGAAACCGCCGGAATCGGTCAGAATCGGCCTGTCCCAGTGCATAAACTTGTGAAGGCCGCCAAACTGTTTAATCAGTTTGTCTCCGGTCCTCACATGAAGGTGGTAGGTGTTGGACAACTCTACCTGGGTGCCGATTTCCTTCAAATCGTCGGTCGACACGGCGCCTTTAATGGCGCCGACCGTACCCACATTCATGAAAACCGGTGTCTGGATGGTGCCGTGGGCGGTTTTCATCTCCGCCCTTTTGGCACGTCCGTCTTTATAAAGAATCTTGTATTCCATAAATTATTTCTCTTTCTTTTTCATTGCCGTACGTGCCTCGGCTGCCTTCTTCTCCTTATTCTGGCTGAAGACATACCACAGGGAACCGGTCAGGCAAACGGAAGAGTACGTACCGCAGACAATACCAACCATTAACGGAAGCGCAAACTCACGGATGGAAGAAACGCCCATCAGGAAGAGCACAAATACCATGATGAAGGTGGTAAGGGAAGTATTAATACTTCTTGTCAGCGTCTGGCTGATACTCAGGTTTACAACATCTTCAACCGTCTGTGTGTGCTTTTTCAGCTTCATATTCTCACGGATACGGTCGAAAATAACAATGGTGGCATTGATGGAATAACCCACAATGGTAAGCATACACGCGATAAAGGTCGAGCCTACGGACCACTTGAATACCGCATAGAATGTGATGACTACAAGTACGTCATGCACGAGAGCCAGAACCGCGCTGGCCGCAAACGTGATGTTGCTGAAACGGAACCAGATGTAAAGCAGCATACAGATTGTGGCAATGACTACGGCGATGATGGCATCCTGCTTCATCTCGTTGCTGATGGCGCCGGAAATGCTGTCTGCCGTAATCTTCTCCTGATCTACACCAAAGTTGTCGACCATAGCCTGGTCAAGCGCTTCTCTCTCTTCCACGCTCAGGGTTCTCGTCTTGATGATAACCTCATTCGTACCCGCTACCTTCTGGGTCTGCGTTCCCGCTTCACCTGTAATTTTCTCCACAACCGGGACAACCTCGGACGAAATCTGGTCTAAGGATAAATCCTCATTGAACGTCACGTTGGTGGATGTTCCTCCGCGGAACTCCATGCTGTAATTCAGGATGGAACCTGTGGAAGAGCTGTTTAATCCCATTGCTGCAAATCCCGCCACAATCATAACTGCGGAAATTGCAAAACAGAGTTTTTTGTATTTTAAGAACGGTTTTACCTTGGTGTCCTTCTTGATACCGTAGAATTTTGCATCCTGGAATCCTGCCTCATACAGACAGTTTAAAGTGAATTTTGTCACAAACAGGGCTGTGAACATGGAAAGGACAATACCAATCGCCAGTGTGGCCGCAAATCCTTTTACCGTACCGGAACCTCTCCAGAAAAGAACTGCCGCCGCAATCAGGGTTGTAACGTTACCGTCGATGATAGCGGAAAGGGCTTTTGCAAAACCTGTCTTGATGGCTGATTTTACCGTCTTGCCAAGGCCAATCTCCTCCTTGATACGGGTGAAGATGATAACGTTGGCATCCACGGCCATACCGATGGACAGAATGATACCGGCCACACCAGGAAGGGTGAGCGTCACCTCAAAGGCCGCCAGCAGAACCAGAATCAGTCCTACATACAGGCACAGTGCGATGGAAGCTGCAATTCCGGGTACCAGATATGCAAAAATCATAAATACAACAACAATGGCAAAGCCGATTGCTCCAGCCTTAAGGCTGGTGGAAATGGCCTCCTGGCCCAGTTTTGCACCAACTACGTTGGAACGAAGCTCTTCCAGTTCCAGGGAAAGGGAACCGATACGGATTGTAGCAGCCAGATTCTCAGCTTCCTCATAGCTTCCCATACCGTCGATACGGCACTGTCCGCCTGTGATTGGCTCTTTTACGTTAGGAGCGGAAATAGCCTGTCCGTCATATACGATATAAATTGGTTTTCCAACTCCGTTTGTCGTTGCATCGGCAAATGCCTTTGTGCCTTCCTCATTGAAAGTCAGGGCAACCACATACTCTTTAACGCCGCTGCTGTCATCCATGCCGGCTTTGGCGCTGCTCACCTGTTTTCCGTCCAGGACCTGGTTGAATTCAGAATCCAGGAAAACAAGGGAACCAGGTTTGCCTAATTCCTGCAGAATCGCGTTGGCATCGGAAACACCAGGGATATCTACGTTGATACGGTTGCTGCCTTCCTGATAAACTTCAGCCTCGGTGCTGTAGTTCTGCACCCTCTGCTGCAGCTTATAGATCGTGTCCGCCATATCTTCTGAAGACGGATTTTCCTCTTTTGCCTGGTAGGTAATGCTGACACCGCCGGCCAGATCCAGTCCCAGCTTGATTGATTCCATCGTTGAATATCCAAAATAGCCGAATATACCGACGGCAACAAGCAGGATCAGCAGCCCTAAGAGGCCCTTTCCTTTTTTGTTCTTCATTGCTTTTCTCCTTTTGCTTTTCATCTATGCTTGCTTTTCAGCCGTGTTTCTCAAATTATCTCTTCTTTTATTCTTCCTCGGCCAGAGCCGCTTTAATCATGATTGCGCATTCTATGCGCTTTTTCTGCATCTCGCATCCGATGTCATAGGCATCTGTGATGGAGCCGTGGAAATTAAAAGAGTTGGCCGCACAGCCGCCGCTGCAATAAAATCTGGCGAAGCAGTCCCTGCACTTGTCTTTTGCGTAGACATTGCAAAGCTTGAATTCATCACGGATCGCCGAATTCGTCACTCCCTCGTCCACATTGCCGAGCAGGAATTCTTCATTTCCCACAAACTGATGGCACGGATAGAGATCCCCCCATGGCGTCACTGCCAGGTACTCAGTTCCTGAACCGCAGCCGGAAAGGCGTTTTGCAACGCAGGGACCCTGGTTCAAATCCAGCATAAAGTGGAAAAAGGTAAAGCCCCTTCCCTCTTTCTGGCGCTTGATATATTCTACTGCCAGTTTATCGTACTCTTCCATAATCTGAGGAAGATCTTCCTCCCGGATGGCGTAATCTTCCTCCGGAGGAGCCACAACCGGCTCTATGGACATCTTTTCAAAACCGAGATCTGCAAAATGGAGCACATCTCCCGAAAAATCCAGGTTATTTCTGGTGAACGTTCCCCTGACAAAGTAGTCGCGCTCCGCCCGCTCTTTTGCGAACTTCTGGAATTTCGGAACAATCAGGTCATAACTTCCCTTTCCGTTCCGGAACGGACGCATTCTGTCGTTAACATCCTGTCTTCCGTCCAGGCTCAGAACAACATTGCTCATCTCCCTGTTGCAGAAATCCATAATCTCATCATTTAACAGAACCCCGTTTGTGGTCAGGGTAAAACGGAATTTCTTATTGTAAAGCTCCTCCTGGGAACGGCCGTATTCCACAAGCTGTTTTACAACCTCCCAATTCATCAGAGGCTCGCCGCCGAAGAAATCCACTTCCAGGTTTCTCCTGGAACCAGAATTTGCAATCAGGAAATCGAGCGCCTTCTTTCCCACCTCAAAGCTCATCAGCGCCCTGCGGCCGTGGTATTCTCCCTCTTCCGCAAAGCAGTACTTACAGGCCAGATTGCAGTCGTGGGCAATATGGAGACAAAGCGCTTTTACAACCGTCTGCCTCTTTTTAAAATCCATGACATAGTCTTTATACACATCGGCGGTAAAAAGCTCTTCCCGGTCAATCAGTTCCTGAATGTCGGAAAACGCTTCCCTTATCTCTTCCGTACTGTATTTTTCCTCCAGAATGCCCGTTACTTCCTCTGCCGCAGCCTGAGGCACCGGCGCAGGCTCACTCATGTCCGTGAGCCTCTCTGAGAGAAGTTTAATTGCATCATAAAGAAGCGGATCCACTGAATGGACAGAACCGCTGTTCACGTCTAAAACGATATAAAAACCGTTATTTATATATTGATGAATCACTCGCTTTTCTCCTTATCCAGACATATGTAGGCAGACAATACTAGTGTCTTGTCCCGTCCACGCTTTAACGAAAAGCTCGCTCCGCGAACTTTGCATCGCCTATCAGCCGGACAGCGCTGTCCGGTTGAATGTGAACGAGACAAGACACTTCCCCCAAGTCATGTAGGTGACCGCAGGGGCCGTCTTGCCTGCCTTCCTTGTCAAATCTCTTCTGTTTACCGACGGTGAAAAGCTGGCAAAGCAAACTTTTCATCGTATTCCGAGGAAATTAGCGATTCTGGTTCTCGCAGCTCTGGTTTCCTACAGTACAGGATGTCTTACATGCAGACTGGCAGGATGTCTGGCATTCGCCGCAGCCGCCCTTCTTCATGGTGTTCTTTAAAGTATTTGTGTTTAATGTTTTAACGTGCTTCATTATTCTATATCCTCCTCATTAAAATTACGATATAAATTCTTACAGATTATATCACATGTTACTCACATGTGCAAGCTAAAAGGCCTGATATTACGTGAGAAATCAGGCAGAGAAAGGAAGCTGTGGCACCAATTCCCACCCTGTCCGCATATCCCGCCCCTCTCCCGAATATACATGAAGCAGATGAAAATTTACAAGGAGTCAATATGGGAAAGTCCAGTCTGCGGATCCTTATCCGCACCATTTTTACCACCTACATACTCACCGCTGTTTTTCTGCTGATTCTGGCATTCAGCCTCTATCAGTTTCACTTGAGTGAAAGTCAGGTAAACCTGGGAATCAATGTCATTTACATTGTCGCCTGCTTTATCGGCGGCGTACTGGCCGGGAAGGCTGCCAAAATGAAACGGTTTCTGTGGGGATTCTTCTCCGGCGCCGTTTATTTTCTGGTGCTTCTGGCCGTGTCCTTCGTCATTAACAAAAGCATTGGAAGCAATATGAACGAACTGGCTCTCATTTTTGCCATGTGTGCCGGCAGCGGCACCATCGGCGGGATGATTAGCTGACAGCAAAAACCCCGTATGTTTTCCGCCTCCTCCCGGGCTGAAAACATACGGGGATTATCCTTATTGAGTGGCAATGAAAAGTTCCCGAAGCATGCTTTTCGCTGCTAATGTTTCTCTTCTTTTTTCTCCGCTTCTTCCTCACGCATCGCCGTTACGGCCTCCACCGGATTCAGAATATATACATGGATTTTATCGATCCTGTTTTTCTCCACACTGTCCACTCTCAGACGGACATTGTCTATTACAACGTCCTCTCCCTCCTCGGGCAGGTGATCCAGAAGGCCTATCACCAGACCTCCGATTGAATCGTAATCCTCCGACTGAAGATTCAGCTCCAGATGGTCATTTAAATCCGCCAGCTTTATGGAACCTTCCACCACGTATTCCTTCGGGCTGATCTGGATCAGGGAATTCTCTTCGTCCTCGTCGTACTCATCACGTATCTCCCCGACGATTTCCTCCAGCATATCTTCAAGCGTAATCAGGCCCGCCGTTGCGCCGTATTCATCCAGGACGATGACAATATTGATCATCGCCTTCCTCATCTCAATCATCAACTCCGAAACCTTCTTAAACTCATAGGTATAGAGCGGCTGGCGCAGATAACTCCTCACCGAAAAGTCTTCCCTGTTCTCTGCCAGAAAAATATCCTTGATATTGATGATACCCAGTACATTGTCCGTTGTCTCTTCATAGACGGGGAACCTGGTGTACTTTTCCTCTCGGAACAGATCAATCAGTTCTTCGTAACTGCTGTTCACATCCACAAAACTCATGTCGATACGCGGCACCATCACGTCTTTTGCAACGGCGTCACCGAAATCAAACACATTGTTGATCATCTTTTTCTCTTCCGACTCGATTACGCCCTCCTCATGGCTGACCTGCACGATCGTCCTGAGCTCGTCCTCTGTGATGGACTCGCCTCTTTTATTCGGATCTACCCGGAAGATTTTCAGTACAAAAAAGGAGAGGTGGTTAACAACATAAATCACCGGCGTCAGAATTATCATAATAATATATATAATTTTTGCAAAGCGAAGCGCAATATTCTCTGCGGAAATGGTAGAAATTGTCTTCGGCGTGATTTCACCGAACACAAGAATGAGTAAAGTCAGCACACCTGTCGCAAATCCCACTGCCTCATTACCCCAAACTCTGGTCGCCAGCAGCGTGGACAGGGACGAAGCATAAAGGTTTACGATGTTATTGCCGATCAGAATCGCGCTGAGCATCTTGCCCGGGTTACTGATTACTTTCATGACAAACTCAGCCCTGCCGTCACCGGCATCGGCCAGAGTCCTCATCCGAATCTTGTTCACCGTGGTAAGGGCAGTCTCTGACGATGAGAAAAATGCAGATAAAGCAAGTAAAACAACTAATATAAGCAACTGTATGGCGTCACTTGAATCCAAAAAGATCAACTCCTATTTTTAAGTATTTTATAGCTGATTTTACATTATTTCACAGTGCCTGTCAAGTTGCTGTTTATATTGTTGAGAAAGAGAACGCCGCCGGAATGGTGAGGGGCCTTGGAGCCTGCCCCGACTAAATACCGGCTTGCTAAAAACCGGCCCTCTGTATATAATGGTAATAATTCGGATATTGAACGGATTACTCTCAACACGGAAGGAAAAATCATGAAAGCTACGATTGGTATCGATATCGGCGGTTCTACAACGAAAATCGCCGGATTTTCTGAGGATAAGAAGCTTCTCGGCACGCTCCAGGTTAAGGCCTCGGATCAGATGACATCCATGTATGGCGCTCTCGGCCGGTTTCTGAGGGAACAGAAGCTCTCACTGGGGGATGTGTCTAAAATCGTGCTTACCGGGGTGGGCGCCTCTTTTGTCAATGAAGATATTTATGGGATCCCGACCGTTAAAGCGGTGGAACTGGACGCCATTGCGCGCGGCGGACTGGCTCTCGCGGGGCTGGATGCGGCACTGATCGTCAGTATCGGCACCGGCACTGCCTTTGTAAGGGCGGATAAAACCGAGATCCGACATATCGGCGGCAGCGGAGTGGGCGGAGGCACTCTCTCCGGACTGGCCACTCATTTTCTCCACGAAAGCGACATCTTTGTTCTGTCCTCCATGGCGGAAAAAGGCGATCTGTCTAAGGTGGATCTGATGATGAGCGATATTTTCTGCGGTGATATTGCCTCACTGCCCCCTGAACTGACCGCCGCCAATTTCGGTAAGGTAAAAAATGACGCCAGCGACTGTGACGTCGCTGCCGCCCTGTTTAATCTTGTGTACCAGACCGTCGGTGTCCTGGCCATCTTTGCCCTGACGAACGACACGCTGACCGACATCGTCCTGACCGGCTCTCTTGCCTGTCTGCCGCCGGCCGTAAAGGTATTCGATGTATTTGAGAAGATGAAGGACCTCTATGGCGTCCACTTCATCATACCGCCGAACGCCGCTTTTGCAACCGCCATCGGCGCGGTGATGCTGAACTTTGATGAAAGCTGAGACAGATTAACCATTACCGCCGAGTTCCGGAAATACGGAGCTCGGCAGTTTCTCAATCTCCTGTATTTTCCGCTTTCGCTCCTTTTACGTTCCACGTTCTCTTATGCTCACCGTTATATTATGCCCCGCGTTCTCTTTACACCTCGCGTTCTCTTACACCTTGCGTTCTTTTATTCTGCCTTTTCCTTCACTTTTTCCGGTATATTCTTGTGCTCCGTGCCGGGAAAAAACTCCGACAAGGTCAGAAGGAAGGTCCCAAGGAAGATACAGAGGTCGCCGATATTGAAGACCACCTTTTTAAGCCATCCAAACTGAAAGCTGAAATAATCGACCACATACCCCCGCTTCATCCTGTCAAAAAGATTGCTGAGCGCTCCCGCCGTCACAAATGTAAAGCCCAGTTTATCGATAAAACGGCCTTTCCTTGTCAGAAGCCACAGAAAAACGCCTGTCACGGCCGACGTGAATGCGAGCGGAACATTCTTCACAAGCTCTTTGTTCTGTTTGAGAAGTCCAAAACAGAACCCCTCATTGTGATTCCTGTACAGTCTGATTTTTCCGGAAGTTCCCTCTAAATCCCTGGGATAATCCTCCGCTTTCCCGGCTTCTGTTTTACCCTTTAAAAATAAATCAAGCCCAAACAGTCCGGCCATTAAACCCAGAAAATGCATTTTCGTCCTCCCATTCTTTTTTCTCTATTTTGCCTTTCACTGCTTCTATCGTACCATTTTTTTACTTTCCCGTAAAGATAACAGGCGGTAGTTTCTAAAGCATTAGTTACAGTTCAGCCTTCGGCCAAACTGCAACAAAATGATGCACAGAGACGGTAAAAATCACCGTTTCGCGCCGCATAACTCGGGATTTTCACAAAAAAGCGTGAAAACACCTCGCGGAATACACCGTGGCTGAACTGTTACAAGCATTACAACTAATAATATTTTTCCCGCTCCGGCATATATTAATAAAAACAATTTAAGGAAATTTCACATGCCGTGCACCGAAAATCCTGCCTCCGAATCCATCGCTGATTTCATTCAGCGTTTTTATGTATTCTCTCCTCTTTCCATTCTGGAAGGTGAAGACTTCTGTTTTGATTTTGTCAATAACCAGTTTGTTATCATCTACCGTCCTCTTTCCGAAGTGGAACCGATTTCCACTGAGAAGACAGGATATGACTCCATCCCAAGCCTTTACACCCTGCTGGATTCCACCAATATGGAAAGCGCCGGTATTTTAAAAACCTTTGATCAGCCGCAGCTCGCGTTTAAAGGGCGCGGAACAATGATTGGCATTATTGATACCGGAATCGATTATCAAAATCCGCTTTTTAAAAATCCTGACGGTACTACGAGAATTGTGGGAATCTGGGATCAGACAATAGAAGGGCCCGGAATTGAGGCGGGCGATATCGTAGAAGATATACGCTATGGAACCTCATACACGGAAGAACAGATCAATGAAGCTTTAAGAAGCGAAAATCCGCTTTCAATCGTCCCCTCGGTGGACACTAACGGACACGGCACTTTCATGGCCGCCATAGCCGGCGGTAATGAAGTTCCTGCTGAAAATTTTACAGGAGCAGCCCCCGAATGCAAATTTGCAATCGTAAAACTGAAACCGGCGAAAAAGTATCTCAGGGATTTTTACATGATTACCGAGGATGCAATCGCCTTCCAGGAAAACGACATTATGCTCGGAATTAAATACCTGAGGATTATAGCCAGAACTTACCAGCTTCCAATTACTACGGTCCTGGGGCTGGGCACCAACACGGGGAGCCACAGCGGCACCTCCCCGCTTGCCCGCTATCTGAACGACACCAGCAATAACGTGGGACAGATCAGCGTGGTGGCAGGAGGCAATGAGACCGGTCTGGGCCATCATTTTCTCGGCCATATCTCCTCTGAAGAAGAATTTGAGGAAGTGGAACTGAGAGTCGGCGCCAATGAACCAGGATTTACAATGGAACTGTGGGCCAGGGAATCCGAACTGTACTCTATTTCCTTCATCTCTCCAACCGGAGAGCAGATCCCGAGGGTTCCGAATACTTCGCCCGTAGAACACCGGCTCACCTTTCTACTGGAAGATACGGTAATCTACTTAAGTTACAGCGGAGCGGAGAGCGCAACCGGCAGCCAGCTCATCCTGATGCGTTTTCAGGCTCCCACACCGGGAATTTGGAAAATCAGGGTCCACAATGCCCTGGTTATCCAGGGAGAATACCACATCTGGCTTCCGGCCGCAGGCCTTATCTCGGATAATACCTTTTTCCTGCGCCCAGATCCCAACACGATTATCACAGAGCCCGGAAATTCGGCCGTCGTCATCACCACAGCCGCCTATAACCACCGCAACAACAGCATCTACATTCATTCCAGCAGGGGTTATACCCGTAACGGCGCAATCAAACCCGATCTGGCCGCTCCGGGAGTCAATGTCAATGTCCCCGGCAACCTGACGGCAACCGGCACTTCCGTCGCAGCGGCACATATGGCCGGTGCGGCGGCCAATATTCTCTCATGGGCCATCACGGGCAATAATGATCTCACAATTAACACTACATCGGCCAAATCCATGCTGATCCGCGGCGCCCGCCGGAATCCCAATTTCATTTATCCGAACAGGGAATGGGGCTACGGGATGCTGGATCTCTATAATTCATTCCTGCAGATGAGGCTGTAGCTGCATCGCAGTTCGGCCTTACGGCCGGACTGTAATGCAGCCAAACCTTTAACCTCTCATTTCAATCATAGGCCCGCCGCTCTTTTCCAGATAAGCTCTCGTTATGACAACTGAGCCGATATTGGAATCCTTCGGTATTTCATACATGATGTCGAGCATAAATTCCTCGATAATCGCTCTGAGTGCGCGGGCTCCCGTTTCCTTCTTGAGCGCTTCCTCCGCAATCCACTCCAGCGCATCCTCCTCAAATACAAGCTTTACCTCATCCAGTTCCAGAAGTTTAATGTACTGCTTAAGGATTGCATTCTTCGGCTCTTTCAGTACTTGAACCATCAGTTCCTTCGTGAGCGCCTGAAGCGTCACCACGATAGGAAGACGGCCGAGAAACTCGGGAATCATGCCGAACGCGCGCAGATCTTCCGTCGTTACCTTAGAAAGAATATTCGGATCCGACTCATATTTGTCGCGGAGCTCTCCCATAAATCCCATCGTCGTGGATTTTGTCAGACGTTCCTTAATAATTCCTTCCAAATCCGGGAACGCTCCGCCGCAGATAAACAGGATATTGTTCGTATCGACCGTCGTCATCGGAGTGAGGGCATTCTTCTGGTTCGAGCCTACCGGCACCTCCACCTGGCTTCCCTCCAGGAGTTTTAACAGCTCCTGCTGTACAGATTCTCCGCTGACATCACGGTTTGTAATATTCTTCTTTTTTGCTATCTTGTCGATCTCATCAATAAAGATAATGCCATGCTCCGCTTTCTCTACATCGTTATCCGCCGCAGAGAGAAGCTTGGAAACCACGCTTTCGATATCGTCGCCTATATAACCTGCCTCCGTTAGTGATGTGGCGTCGGCAATGGCCAGAGGCACATCCAGAAGACGGGCCAGCGTCTTTACCAGGTATGTCTTTCCGCTTCCGGTAGGTCCCAGCATCAGGATATTGGACTTCTCAATCAGAACATCCTTTTCTTCCCCATCCTCTTTCGGTGTGCCATTCTGCAGGAGAACGCGCTTGTAATGGTTGTAAACGGCCACAGAAATTACTTTTTTTGCTTTTTCCTGGCCTATCACGTACTCATCGAGACGTGATTTAATCACATGGGGAGCCGGAATATCGCGGATGCTGAAATCCGCTTTCTGCTTTTCTTCCTCTTTTTTCTTCTTCACCTTATTCTTTTTGGGAATCTCCATATTAAGGCCGTCCATATTCGGAAGATCGTTGAGGTTCATGTTCATGTACGGCATATTCTGCAGTTTGCTGAAATCAAATCCGCTCTGTGTTACGGAATCAAATGCCTTCTGCATGCAGTCATGGCAAAAATTCATACCGCCCGGCATTGTAATCATGGTTCCCGCCTTGCTCTCGGGCCTGCGGCACACATAACAGATTTTTTCATAGTCGTCGTCACTGTCGGAATGGTTTTCTTTATCCGCAGCCTTCTCCCGGATCATACCGTCTTCCGCATCCTTAGCCGGATTGTTATCCTGATCCGTGGACATGCTCTCTTCCAATTTATCTTTTTCTCTGTCTTCCAACGTCTGTTTCCTCCTGTTTGTAAATGCACTATTCGTTTCTCTATCTTTACAGTTCCCTGATTTCAACTATTTCCTGGAGCGTTTCAAATTCCCCGTAAACCAGCGCCCTGTCCTCATACTCTGCTTCCCCCATCTGGTTGTCGTACGGGTCGCTTCCGTGCCATCTCATCGGCGGCGTAAACTGCCAGCCAAACTCTGAATTCATTGGAATCCTGAACGGATCCAGGTTCCCAAAATAGAATTCCCTTCTCTCTTCTTTGCCGTCGCGGTATGCGCCTCCTCCAAACGAGCAGTCTGCATAAAGCCAGCCGTAGGGTTCAATATAAAACTGTGCCCAGTCATGACAGCCAATATCCCGCGGACTGGCGTAAAGACCTGCCTGCCATCTGGCCGGAATACCTGCAATCCTGCAAAGAGTAATGAACAGAAGGGCCTGGATTCCGCAGTCCCCTTTCTGTCCCGACGCCGCATATCCCGGGATGTCGGTTATGGTAAAATAAGAACGGACAAAGGAATACCCCACATGCGAAGTAATGTAATCGTAGATGAGTTTGGCTTTGCGGAGCGGGTCTGTTTCCTCCCCTGTGATCTCACCGGCCAGGCTCTTAAGAAACGGTGTAAACCGGATCTGCGGGAGCTGTTCCCCCATCCAGTCTTTCAGCCTGCTTCCGTCGGGAAGAGTCTTCTCCCCGTCTGCCTCCCCGCCTTCGGCGCATGGTTCATCCAGGGCAGTATAGGGCGTATGATTCTCGAATTCATATTCGATGGAAAAACAGTTGTCATTCCCGGCCTCCGCCTCAAAACAGACCGTCCTCTGGGGCCAGAGCGGCGGCGCGGTGCAGAGCGGTTCCATCGATGTGTAAAGAAGCCGGAAATTCCTCACCTGGGAATATTCAAGCGGTATCGGCAGGTAGACTCTTACCTTTTTCCCCTGCTCCACAGCATCTTGCCTGATCTTCATCGTGGTCTTGATATGAAAATAGTAAGCAAGGCCTCCCGATTCTTTCATCTTCTTAACCGTTTTGTCCCTGAGAATCCCTTCCTGTATCCCATCCTCCAAAAGTGACTTGTCATAGACGCGCTCCCTGATATCTGCCCTTGTCTTTACGAGATTGTCAAAGAAATCATCCTTAATTCTTCTCTCTCCCTCGATAAACAGCCAGTCAACGGCATTATCGTCGATAAGTTTTTCCAGTTCCTCCGCAGTAAATTCCCCTACTTTTTCCGCGGCAAGCTCCATGGCCTGCTCTGTCGTATATGGGTACTGCAGGGGGAGCCGGCTTATGATTTCACGTTCCAGCCTGAGTCTTTCCTTCATCATCTCCGGCAAATCCTTTTTTAGACGTGCTTCGATCAGACGGAGCGCTCTGTTAAAATCTCCGTGCCATTTCAGTTTCTCTATATCCTCCGGCAGCGGCGCAGTTAGCGCAGCCAGATTTTTTGCTCTGTTTTCTTCCATCATAATACGTTCCTCCATCCTCCGGCAGCTACCGCAGTTAAAGTATCTGCCCTGCTTCCCAGTATACAATATTTGCCCTGAAAAGTCATTGGAAAGTTTTGTTGCAGGGGGGTCGCCGCTCAGCCGCTCCCGTTCCCCGCCGGACAGTAAGAACTTTCGAAACACCGGCGCGGCAGAAGAAGCGGTTACGCACACAAAAGGCCGCTGTGCCTGGAAGGCAAAATGTTTTATTCACTTTCTGCCTGTTCCATTCACAGCGGCCCCGCTGTTCTTCCGGTATATCTGTCCTTCCTGTATCTCGTTTCTTCCGGTGTATATTTAATTGTTATGGTTCACAGTACCTTGTCTGCCCGCAGAACGTGAAGCCTTACGTCTAATTCTGCTGTACTTCCTGTTTCTGGCTGTCTTTTTTGAACCCCAGTGTAATCTGTACCTGCCGTTCAACATAGGCTCCGTTTTCCAGGCTCTGTACTGTCAGGGTTACATTGGAACCGCCCTTATAGTAGGTCAGCATCTTCTGAAGCTCATCTCCCGTCTTGACCGTCTCACCGTCAAATTTTGTGATGATGTCACGCTCGCGCAGATCGGAACTTGCCGCAGCTCCGCCTTCCACAATCTTATACACATAGATTCCTTCCGGCATTCCATAGGCCTGTGCCATTCTGCTGTCGATATTCTGAAGCTGGATTCCCAGGTATCCCTGCTGATCCTCATCCACGGTGATTTTCGTCGTTTTTGTCATCAGGTCGTCAATGATATCCTTGGCAAAAGAAATCGGGATGGCATAACCGATGCCCTCAACATCCGTATCCGCATATTTGGCGGCGTTGATGCCAATCACTTCGCCCTGCATGTTAAGGAGCGCTCCGCCGCTGTTGCCGGGGTTGATAGCTGCATCCACCTGGAGAAGCGTCCTGTCCACTCCGCCGATGGTCACTTCTTTATTCAGTGCGCTCACATAACCAACCGTCACGGACTGGCCCTGGCCGAGTGCATTACCGATGGCAACAACTCCCTGACCCAGTTTCAGTGTATCGGAATCACCCAGTGTGGCCGGCTGAATTTTGCCCCTTGTCTCCTCCGGGATATCGGAAAGGTTGACTGCAATTACCGCCAAATCCGAATCGGAGTCCGTGCCCTTGACCGCTGCTTTCACCGTTGTATTGTCGATAAATGTGACGGAAAGCTCCTCCGAACCTTCCACCACGTGATTGTTCGTCACGATCAGAAGCTCCGAATCATTCTGTCCTGCAATAATACCGGAGCCGCTGCTCGGCACCTCGTAGGATTGTTTTCCAAAAAACCAGTCTTCCTGTGTGTAGATCATCTTATTATTAATGGCTACTACGGACGGCATTGCCTTGTCAACAATTGCCGACACGTCATTGCCCGTGGACACAGGCACTGCCGCCATGGTCGGCTGTTCCGCCGCTGCCTGAGTCGAAAGCGCGGCAGCCTCGCTGCTCTGTACCGTCTCCTGTGTCATCCGCTCGGTCAGGATATTCACGCCCGCCATCGTCCCTCCGGCCACACATCCGAAAAGGATTCCCGCGGCTGCAATCCCTGCAAACCGCTTTGCCATATGGCCGCCTCTTCTGCGGCCGCGGTTCGGTTCCTGCGGAATATAGCTTCTGTCCGGCTTTCTATCCTGACCTGCGCCGTCTCTTCTGTCCGCGCCATCGGCATTTTCCGTGTATCTCCTATCAGGGCCTCCGGCGTTTCCAGAATACCTTCCATCAGGTCCTCCGGCATTTCCCGTATATCTGGAATCGTGGTAGCCTCCGTAACCATTCTCCGGCCTCCTGGAAGAATTACTGTCGGCATAAGCTCCTTCCGTATAATTTAAATCATTATCAGGATTGTGATCCGGACCCAGGCCGCTGCCCTGGCGATTGTCATGTTCATTTTCATTATACATAATCATGTCTCCTCTCTGTTTTCTATTTTTCTATCGTTTTTTCTGTATTTATCTCTTTACAAGGCTTAGTCTATCAGCTATTTGTGATGGAACTGTGAAGAAAATATCACCAAATTATGTTTTATAAAATTTTTATTATTATTCAGCATTCTGTGGGGATTTAATTGAGATGCGAGGACGCCTCTGTAAGACGGCGGACGGGGTGGTGGG
>NZ_URHZ01000100.1 GCF_900547735.1 uncultured Clostridium sp.
GGGGGAATCCGGAGAAAAAAATTCCTGCGGGGACTCGCTCCCGCTTGTGAAGCGCGCAGCGGATGCTAAGCTCGGAAAAAGCGTCCTTGCTAAGCACCGGCGGGCTTCAATGTCTCCCTTCGGAAAGTTTTTCTCCTCCTTCCCCGGGCAGATTGTCGATGGGACTGAAGACTCAGGGAAGGTGGTTGCCCCGTCCGCCGGCTTCAGGGGCTGATTGTCTCTTCCGTCAAGTGCGGGGGAGGGTATTGCCGCGGCCACTATGTGACTGTGATACTTGTAAGTTCTTCGATTTGAGTGTTTCCACCTTGCAATGCGCCTATTGACTAAATTGATCTGAATTTAAAATGGATGCAAATATTTCCGCGTTAATTTCATTCTCAATTTGACAGGAGGCATTCTCCTGCATATGGAAGAACTTAGTGGTCGCGACAATACCCTCCCCCCTGAAGGAAGAGAACAAATCAGCCACCGCAGGTGGTCCGGAATGGCGATAACCTTCGCGTCTTCAGTCCCGGCCTATAACCTGCCCGTGGGGAAGTAGGGAGAAAACTTTCCGGAGGGGACATTGGAATCCGCCGGTGCTTGATGAGGTTTTACACGAATCTAGCACCCGCTGCGCATTCCACAAGCGGGAGCGGGTCCCCGCAGGAATTTTTTCTCCCGGATTCCCCACCCGCGACAACCAAAAATCCGGGACTGAAGACTCACAATCCCCTTCTCACCATCCCGAACCCCGACCGTCCCGGCGGCGTTCTCATCCCCCTTGTCTTTTCCCGCAGTCTCTGCTAAGATTATTGGCAGTTTACATCATTTTCACTCTGAAAACTTTTTTGAAGTTATTTGGAGAGGCACGTCGTTTATATAAGTGAGACGGATGAGAAAGGGGGCGATCCTATTAATGCGGAACAGCAGTTGGAACAATGGATAAACCAATATCAGAATTTAATATATTCAATCTGCTATAAGTTCACAGGCAACTATTTTGATGCCGAGGATCTGGCCCAGGATACTTTTCTTTCCGCTTATAAAAGCATGGCCTTCTTCGATGGCAGCAACGAGCGGGCCTGGCTTTGCAAAATCGCCACCAACAAAAGCCTCGACTATCTGAAACGGGCAGGCAGAAAATCAGTACCTACTGAAGACGTCTATTTTACTGCCATCGCTGCGCCCGATTCTGTGGAAGAGAAATACCTGGAAAAGGAGGTACGACAGAAGCTCTATGACTGCTGTCTCGCCCTCAAACCTCCTTACCGGGAGGTGGCCCTTGACTATTATTATCATGAGATGGAAATCAGTGAAATCGTAGCTAAGACAGGAAAAAACATAAAAACATTGCAGACCCAGATTTACAGGGCGAAGGGGATGCTGAAAAAACTCTATGGAAAGGAGGAACCGGCATATGGAAAAACAGCACATCGATCCGAAGCGGTTTAAGGATAACCTGACACAGGAAGAATGCGCCCACCTTGCATCATGTCCGTTCTGCCGTGAACGGTTTGCGGATTATATCGAGACGCAGGAACTTATCACCGCGCCCAGACATTTAAAATCCGATACCCTGGAACGGAGCAGGAATCTGGACGTACAGCTTATTGCAGGCACGAACCATCTTTCCAAACGGCTGCAGTTGTTCTACTTCAGCCTTAAGGTCGGGGCCGCAGTCCTGTGCGCACTGACCATGCTGACCATCCTCCCCGGACTTTCCAGGGAAATAAGCGCAAGGCAGGATGCGGCGGCAAGACAAAGCCATACAAGGTCCGAAAGCCAGTGGTTCTACTATGACACAGTAAATTATTTAACGGAACAGTTGGGAAAACTGTCCAATATCAATATGGAGGTATTTAAGAATGACGAAAAAGAAAAGTAAATTATTGACATTCTGCTGGTCCCTGATTCCCGGCGCCGGAGAAATGTATCTTGGATTCTTTAAACAGGGGATCAGCCTCATGGCAATCTTTGCGGTATTACTCGGGATATCAGGTTTTTTACAGCTCAGTTTCCTGACCTTCCTGTCACCGATTGTCTGGTTTTACAGTTTCTTTCACACAAACAACCTGAATTCATTAAGCGATGAGGAATTTTACAGTCTGGAGGATGACTTTATCATCCACTGGAATGATATCTCCCCCAACCAGGACGCCGTTAAGAAACATTACAAGCTGGTGGCAGGCTGCCTGATTTTCTTTGGAATCAGCATTCTGTGGAAGCTGTTTTCAAGACTGCTGTTCTGGTACATTATACCGGCCCTCTATCTGACCAACGAGGCGTCGGAACTGATCCGCTTTATTACCAATACCGTACCGCAGGGTGTTGTGGCAATCGCCATCATCATCGCAGGCATCTATCTGATTAAAGGAAAACACGACGAACTTAATAAAGATAACCCGGATATCCCGAGTCCTCCCTATCTGGAGCACAAAGGAAACTAAATGGGATTTAAAAAACCGTGAGGCGGAAACTGCCCCACGGTTTTTGCTGTTATTCCTCCCCAACACCGGACAAGAGAAGTTTATCATGCCTCCCAGACGCGGGACAGAAGGAATGTTTCAAGTTCCTCCACACTTTCTGCCAGATACTTTGCTCCGGCTCCCGTAAGCTCCTCTGAGGAGCCGTAGCCGTACAGAACTCCGACGCAGTCAATTCCGTTCTCCGCCGCGCCTATGACGTCGTGTTTCCTGTCTCCCACCATGAGCACGGGCGTTACGGCCGGATCGGCATTCAGGCGCTTTAGTGTATACTCAATGACATCACCCTTTTTCACCCGGGTTTCTTCCATATCGGCGCCTCCCACCAGCTTGAAAAAAGAAAGCAGGCCGAAATGTTCAAGAATCTGTACCGCAAAAATCTCCGGCTTGGATGTGGCCACGGCCAGGGTGAAGCCTGCATCGTTCAGGTTTCCGAGCATCGTTTCCATGCCCAGGTACACTTTATTCTCAAACATGCCCTGCTTTGTAAAATATTCATGGAATACGGGGATTGCCTCCCTGGCATCCTTCACGGTAAAACCGTAGAACTCCACAAAGCTGTCCACCAGAGGAGGGCCGATAAAAGGACACAGGCTGTCCAGATCGTTTTCCTCGATTCCGTATGCATTCAGTGCATGCTGAACCGCCTTCGTAATCCCTTCCTTCGGATCCGTCAGCGTTCCGTCCAGATCAAACAGTATGATTTTTTCCACTTTTCTTTCCCTCCGCACATTCCATGTAAAATCCGTCTCTGCAAGCAGTGAAAAGCACGCTTCGCGGACTTTTCATTGCCACTCAATACGGAAAGAAAGGCGGTACAGCCCCCGCCGTACCGTCTTTCCTTCATCACGATGCTTCCGCATCCTGTTATTTAAGTTTCTATCAGCCTAATTCATCAACTACTTTCTGAATGGCAGCAAGTGCGTCGTCAGGCAGCTTGTCATAGCCTTCCTTAGCTACTTCGAATGCCTTGATCTCATTGACACGGTCGTTCATACGTGCCTTTAACTGGCTGACATACTCCGGATCTTCCATGTTCGGGATAAATCCTTCCCAATCCAGAATTTCGATATCGGAGAATGGGCCCCATTTGTGGAACTGAGCCGTTTTCTCAACGATTGCTTCGAGAATGCCGAGGGTATCGGCCGGTTTAACCTTCTTGCCCATGAAGTCACCGGTATTGACGATGTAGCAGTCTACATTCTTTTCTTCTACCAGTTTCTTAAACTTATCGTAGTCGTTGGACAGAGGATAAGTACGGAATGGGTTGGCATACGGTACTACTACCAGCTTATTCGGATCTACGCCGGGAGCCAGACGCTCAGCGGAGGAACGTTTGGTCGCCAGGGTTGCGCCCATAACGGATGCCAGGGATGCGCCTTTCAGCTTCACTACCGGCGGGATGGTCGGGTCTTTCATGATCCAGAAGATCGCATTGACAGGGGAATCAACCTTGTCTACACGGTTCGGGGACCAGAGTTTGGACTTGATGGCACGTCCATTGCCGTTACGGATGTCTTCCGTCACTAACTGAATCTTTCCGTCCTCATCGAGAGTTGCGGAGCAGTTCTGTGCCGTCAGGAGGTACTTGTTGTCCTCACATCCGGTTGGGTAATCGGCTGTCTTATCAAAATAGGTCGGCTCCAGGGCAACGGATGCGCAGGTATCTGTGTTGATGACGAACGCGTCGTCGTGGAGAACCTTAATCTCGTATTTTCCGCCATGTTTTGCATGGGTCAGAGTGGATTTACCGGAACCTGACAGGCCGTAAACAGAAGCAACATACTTGCTGCCGTCTGCCAGTGTGTATTCTTTCTGGCCGCCGTGGCAGGATGCATAACCGTTGCGGTTGGCAATTGCCCATGCCATTGTCAGAGTGCCCTTCTTGTGCTCACCGAAGTATCTCATACCAAGGATACATGCACAGTTCGTCTCTGTGTTGAAGTAGCACAGAGTCTTCTTCTGCGGATCGGACAGACAGTCTAAGGATACGTTTGGACGGTCGGAACCGTTCCACTGCGGATCGGAGAAGATATAGATATCGGCTTCCCTGCCGTCTCCAACCGGTTTGGAATTCTTGTACATTCTTACATATTCGTCGGACATATACTGGAAGTTGAGCATCCAGTTATACATGATATTCTCTTCGCCCTCAGGAAGCAGCAGATGTGCCTTAACCATAAATTCAGGATCCAGGCCTACAAATACTTCTGCATGATACATTGTTTTCCAGCGGGATTCATAAATGGCGTCCATGGCTACGAGATCCAGGGCCGCACAGTCTACACCTGGCTCACCGGCGATACGGCGTGCTGTTGCATAACGTCCGGTAATGGCTCCATCGTTAAATAACAGTACTTTCGCATCCTTCTCCAGGCCGAACTCCTCACCCCTGTATACCGGCATATCGGTTACAACGGTTCCAGGAGAATTCTTTGCTAATTCATACGCTTCTTTCAAGGTGTTTACTTTCACCACATTATTTCCGTAGAAAGCTGCTTCAATGATGGATCTTGTCTTAGAAAAGCCCGGCTTGCCTGCGCCGATCTCACTAATTGGGTAGTACGATTTTGTTGACATCTTAGTCCTCCTTTATACTGCACCTCAAATTTGCCTCAATTATCTCACTTTGTTAAACAAAAGTCAATGCCTGGCCTCATAAAATTATTATTAAGGTTATTATAAAATTTTTAGTAAAACGCTCTCTATTTTGCGGTTTATTTTATGTACATTGACCAGCCGTTTTTGTCCGGAACCGTCATTAGTTACAAATTCACGGCCAGTTTTCCGTAGCATACTGACACCGGATGGTAAAGTTCGTCCTCTGCGGACACCCTGCTGCCCGAGACAGCGGGAGGCGGTTTCCTCCCAAGCGGACCCGGTAGACAATAGAGAATCCAGGAGCACTTTCCTACGATATGAAAAGAGGCGCCGGAGTCTCCCCTTTACGGGCAGACACAGCACCTCATTTGCAATGTAAATCCATTATTCTTTATTTAAAAAATTCATGCCTTCCATGCTGCATGACAAAGGACAGACGACCATCAAACCATTTCACATTGGATGATTCCGATCCGCCCCGGTTCATAAAGTACAATGCTCCCTGGGAGTAATCTTCTCCTGCCAGCGCGCGATCCACGCAGTCTATCGTCTGCTGGGTCACCTTGCAGGTGTTTATGCTTCCGTCTATTACCGGCGAAAACTGGGATCTCTCATACACTACATCAGTTACATTGTCTGGAAATTCCCCGCTTTTAACCCGGTTTATGATGACATTGGCTACCAGAATTTTACCCTTCTCATCACAGATTCCCGCCTCAGCCTGTACGATCCTCTGCAAAACTCTGTAATCACCGTCCGAATACCTGATTACAGCCTGTTCGCGTTTTAACCGTGCGCGCTCGACGCGTTCTTTTTCCGCTGCTTCTTCCGCCGCCTGCTGCGTCTGCATCAGGACTTCTCTTTCAATCTCCTCGATCTCCAGTGCGGACTTGGCCAGTTCATCCTGTATGTTTTTTTCCAGCAGACTTCCTATAAGCCGCTGGCCCTGTTCTTTTGAAGCGGTAAGCAGAACTTCCATGTCAGTTCCAAAGCTTGTACTTTCTTCCCCCGACTGCATCATATCCGGCAGTTTTTCCTCATCCTCACTGTTTTCGTGATAGGCTGCGGCCGCAGTCTTTCCTGCGCCTGCAAAACTGCTCGAACTAAAAGATACCACCGTCACAACTGTCAGTCCTGTTACCAGCACTGCGGCTGTACGGTACATTTTTTTTGTCACACTAACAACCAACGACTTGACAAAATGATAAGCAGTCTGAAGAAATGAGTAAATGTTTGGCATACACTCTCCTCTTTCTTTTAGGCTCTTTTTTGTTCTGCAATGGTTTCAGGGGTACCCTTCCCCACTGCCTGTTTCAAGTGACGGTGGTAATTATATGGGAGTTTCGTAAAAACTGTCAATAACTTTTTAACATTTTTGTGACATCATACAGTGCTGCTTAACTTTTCGTTAACACTTATGTCAAATCTACACAATCTTTTCACCGTTTTTTACCATAAAATTTATATATTTTGGCAAAAGCTTTTTTCATAAGCTATAACAGTTATGGCAATTTCTTCCATATGAAAAAAGTGTCGTTTTATGTCTATTGATTTTTATGTTAACTATTTTCAGACTTTTTGCCTTCCGATCATTGTGATTTTTTGTGCTTTCCGTTAGATTAGCGGAGCAAAACCGGCTTCAAGATAGCCTGCAAGATCCTCCGGATTTACCGATACCTGGACTCCGCGCATTCCGGCGCTGACGGTGATCCGATCGTAAAGCTGAGCTGTTTCTTCTATATAAGTAGGGAACCGTTTTTTCATCCCGACCGGGGAACAGCCGCCGCGGATATATCCGGTCAGAGGCAGTAAATCTTTCATGTGGATCATCTCCACTTTCTTATCTCCGGCCGCCCTGGCCACCTTCTTTAAATCCAGTTCTTCATCGACCGGAATACAGCAGACCAGATACCCCTTCTTCTCTCCCTTCAGCACCAAAGTTTTATACATGCTGTCGTGATCCACGCCCATTTTGTCGGCTGCATGGCTGCCCGATAAATCACTCTCGTCCACTTCGTATTCACCCGGTTCGTATTCGATTCCGGCCGCATCCAAAAGGCGCATTACGTTTGTTTTTGTCATAGTTATGTCACTTCCTGTTATTATTCACAGCCATGATTCCGCGAGGTGTTCTCACGCACATTTTGCGTGAAAATCACGAGTTGTACGGCGCAACGCAACGAAAAGTACGCGATGCGGACTTTTCATTACAATCAACGGTGTTTTTTCCTTTTGTTGGATATATTAGCACAGCTTTTGAGGATAGTAAAGGGGAATCGGGGCTAGAACTTTATCTTCAGGATCCGGCTCGGACGGCCCGCGTCGTTTATCATCCTTTTTCCGTCCTCTTCGATATACCCGCACTGCTCCAGCTTCTCCACCATGCGGTACATTGACCGGAGTGAACAGCCGTAGACAAGGGAAAGTTCATTTACCGTGAATACATTGCTCCTGTATTTCTCCACAATGGCGTGGAATTTGAGCACCGTGTTGATGCTCAGAGATGTCTCCTCCGCAATCTTCTGCCACCGGCGGTCGGCAGGAACGCTCTCTTTTTCCTCACTGCTCAGAATCGGTCCGTCCACCAGCACATTGTTATAGACAACATAGGCGCAGGAAACCTCCTGCGTAAGCGCTTTATCCAGGGCAGCCCTGGCGTTTTCCCCCGCCTCCCACATAAGATCCGACGTGCCTGCGCCGATGCTCAACCGGCATCCCGCCGCTTTCCGGACCTCCCTCAGCAGATTGCCGAGGCGAGTCCTGTACGGCAGTCTCTCGAACACATTCCTGTCCACGACCAGTATATACTTTCCCCAGGCAATCTCCTCCACCGCCGCCTGCAGTTCCAGTGCAAATGACAGTATTTTCTCCGCCGCTTTCAGTTTGTCAAGTTCCAGATAACAGCCGCTCCTGTCCTGCCGTGTCCCCTTTCCCGTCTCCATATAAATGATCAGCGTCTGCCCCGTCTCCTTCTCTTTTAAAAAATACTCCAGTCTCAGCTTCTCATAGGCCAGGCGTACATTTTCATAGGTGGAACCGACCAGAATAGAGGGGATCCCCATTTTCTGAAGCCGTTCATGGACGGGGCTGATACAGGTAAGACAGACGCTTGTATTCCTGCTGCGGTATGTCTCAGAATGGAATGAAACCATCCCTTCGACCGTCTCGTCAAAAAGTGTGCTGTCCCTGTATGCATCCTTATACAGATAAACCGAGTCGAGATTCCCGCACCGTCCCGTCTCCTCGAATATTTCACGCAGCTCCTCCTCCCCATACCCGTCGACACTGATACGGCTTATATCATACCCCCCGGACAGGGCCTGCAGCAGCGTGTGGTAGAGCGTCAGGATATCCCTGGCAACATAACCCGTGATTTTCTTCGGCGACACATGGCCGGTAAAATACATGTAGTCATAATACCCGGCAATGATAATGATATCCGCTGTTTTCTGAAGCTGCTGGAACAAAGGCAGATGTTCCTCCTTCGGCAGGCTTTCCAGTTCCAGGCGGCTTATTTCAAGGCCTCTGTCCATCTGCCTTAAGGCCATTTCCATATTATTGATCTTTGCCGGGGCTCCAACCAGTCCGACTATCATATCATTGCCCTCCTTTTTTTAACAATATACCATGTTTCCCCTCTGTCTTAGTTCATGTATGCGATTTTTCCGTCTTTTCCTATACCGGCCCAAGCCCGATTATCTGAGCCGCGGTAACGGCGCCGAATCCGATCAGCGTCCAGGCAATCAGCATTGGAATCACCCATTTCAGCCACTTTTGATAGGGAACACCGGCCACGGCCAGACAGGCCATAAGCGGACCGCAGGCCGGAGTCAGCAGATTCGTAACCCCGTCGCCGTAATGGAACGCCAGGACGGCAACCTGACGGTTGATTCCAAGGACATCGGAAAGAGGCGTCATAATCGGCATTGTCACGGCCGCCTGGGCGGAACCGGATGGGATTATCATATTGAGCAGCCACTGGAACACATACATTCCGTTGGCGGCCAGTACCTTCGGCATTCCCTGCAGGCAGGACGCCGCGTGGTAAATGATGGTGTCCGTGATATTGCCGCTGTCCAGGATGACCAGAATTCCTCCCGCCACTCCCACAATCAGCGCTCCCGGAATAATATTTTTCGCTCCGTCCAGAAATGTGTCCGCAATGGAGGATGCGGAAAATCCTCCGATGATTCCTGTCAGTATTCCAAAGCCCAGAAATAATGCGGCCAGCTCCGTCATATACCAGCCATATCTGGCAACGCCGAATATCGTAAGAACAAATGTCCCCAACAGCAGAAGACCCAGAATCTTGTGTTTCCCTGTGAATGTTTTTATTTCCGACAGATCGATCTCCGTCCCCACGGAGGTGCTGATTCCGTACATCAGGCTCTTCTCCGGATGATCTTTAATCTTCTTTGCATATCTCATCAGCAGGAAAATGGTAACGGCAATCGTTACGGCACACCAGATACTCCGGTACCACAGGCCGGAATATAAGGGAACATCCGCGATGCTCTGTGCAATTCCCACATTGAAGGGATTCATCATTCCATTGATATGGCCCGCCCGGATGCCGCAGTATGCAAGCCCGGCCGCCAAAAGCTCATCATACCCCATATATTTGCAGAGAGCCAGCAGGATCGGCACGAAAATAATGACTTCCTCAGCCATACCGATTGTGGCTGCCAGAAAAGACAGAAGAATGACAATCGCCGGGAACAGGATTTTCTCCTGATTTGAAAATTTCTTCATTGTTGTTCCCACGAGCGCTTCCGTAAATCCAGTCCTGTTTAACATCTCAAAAGCTCCGGCGATAATAAATACAAAGAATATAATGTACCCCGCCTTTTCAAGCCCCGAGGGAATTGCGCAAAGGATTCCCATCAGGCCGACCGGAGTATTGGCCGCCCTCGTATAGCTTCCGGGATCCACAACCGATTTACCGCTGCTCTCATTTAAGATATACTGGTAATTTCCCGCCGGAATGATGTAAGTACAGACCGCCGCAATCAGAATAATGATACATATCAATACATAAGGGTTCAACAGATTGTTAAGCCGCTCTTCTCTTGTTTTTGCTCTTTTTTCCTCCATATCTCATATCCCTTTCATCCCTGCTCCCCGCTGTTTACAAACACCGGAGACACCCACGCTCTGTTTCCGTCTTTTAAATACGCTTTTATATAGTAGAGGTTCAGCCCGGCCTCCATGCCGGAGTCTTTAAATTCTCCCGTAAAGCTGTAAACGCCGTCCTCCGGTTTTTCCTGCGTCCTCTCCAGGGAAAACGTCACTTTTCTTCCCACTTCCCCGATATAATGTTCATATGGAACGTCCGTTATCATTTCCAGGGGGACCGTTACCGTTTTCTGCATGCTGGCGAAGATGATTTCACACTGTTTTCCTGAAACGGGAATTACATCCATGATCACTCCGTCCTCATCCCCCGATGTCTTTGACTTAAAGTGGAGGGTCTGGTTTCCGACAGACTGGATTCCCTCTCTGCAATTGTCGATTGCAAAGTTTTCCGCCCCTACGATTCTTCCGTTCCTCACCAGAATGCTGCCGTCCCATCGGACCGATTTGTTCCGGTAATATGTCTTTACTCCGGTCCATGCAATTTTGATTTTCTTTTTTCCATCTGCTTTACAAATCATTTCCTCACGGGCATTTTCCATTCCGGTATCTTTCATTCCGGTATTTCCGGCCTTATCGTCCAGTTTAACAGAATCCGGGGTAAATGTATGTATTCTGTCCAGATTTCTATATAATTCCACACGATCCACCGGGGCATTGGCTCTGATCCCAAATTCGGCCGTCACCTCGTTTCCGGCTGTTATCTCACTTCCCATCACCGCTCCGTTCACGTTAAATTCCGCGATAATCCGGGATGAGGTTGTCCCGTAACATCTCCTTTCTTTAAGCGCCTCCCAGATTCCCTCCCGGGTCAGTTCCTTTGCATACACCGCAGTAAGCCCCGATTTCACGTCAAAGGTCGCACCGAAGCTGCCTGAATCCGTTCCGACAGGGTAGGATAACCCCAGTCTTGACGTGTGATCGTCGCTGCTGGCAATAAAGCCTACCTTCATCTTTCTCGACACCGCTTCTTCCAGAAACCAGTCGAAAATACCGTGGTGGGAATGCACCTCTATTACCGGTGTCAGTTCCGGGTTATAGAATGAAAAATCGGCATGACGGCCTCCCACATGCGGAATCGCCATAACATCCGTCCTTCCCCTGAAACGCTCCCACAGTTCGCTGACGGGATAGCAGTCCTCCCCATCATCTTCCCTGCCTCTGCCCTCGTATCTTCCCGGTTCCTTGTAAAGCCACCGGCTGCTGTGATACAGTTTTTCCCCGTCATTCAGGTAATAAATGTTGTGATCTCCCCCGGCGCAGGTATTTCCCGACCATTCGTACCCCGGAAATACAACAAAACGGCCGTCGCAGTGATTCTTTCTGATTGCCTGCCCTACATGTTCCCAGTTTTCATCCGAAACTTCAAAATCATTTCCCTGCCACCCGGTAAAATCAAGGGCTCCCACCTCTCTTGCAAATTCCATGGAGTCTTCCATGCTGCCCAGGCCGCCGGCTTCGCAGTTCTGGCCGTGCATGTCTCCCCAGAATAGACGGTATGCCATCTTGTTTTCCGCCTTGACTACATTGCCTGCCGAGTGAAGATCATAAGCCGGGATGTGGGCATGCGCAAGGTAGCTGCCCTCCTTTTCAATCCTGCATGTTACCAGCTTAACGCCCCTGTCCTCCCGCTCCATGCAGATCCGGCGGCTTTCGCACCAAAATCCGGCGGGAGTCTCGATCTCCACCTCCCCTGTAAATTCATCACAGCGGTTGCCATGTTCATCCAGAATCCGTATTCTCATTTCAAACGGCTCATTTACCCCTACTTTGCTGGGCGCTACCAGACCGACTTCCCCGCAGACGCCGCTCTTCACATGCAGAAAGCAGGCCGGATGTATTTCCTCATAGCGGTTGCTGCCAAATGGATCCACCATCACTATGATCCTGTGGTTCCTTTCCGCCATTGTCTGGGTTATGATTCCCGGTGAACCTGCCGAGGTGTCTCCCAGAAGAAGCTCGACCCGATCTCCCTCCTTTAAACATCCGTCACTGACGTGTACGGTAACCGCATTCTCATAGGGCCTGATTCCATCCGAAACAGGGAGGATTTTTACCGATGCCTCCCCGCTTGCCGACACGGTACTGTAGCCCGATTCCCGTTCGTCTGCGGTCTGCACCGCCTCCCAGTCGGTTACCCCCTGTCTCGCAAATCGGATATTTCCTCCATCGTCAATTCCGTATTTTCCGACCGTGTATACCGCCCGTATCGTGTTCGGCATCCCGGCCGTCAATTCCCCCTGCAGCACTTCACAAAACAGGCTGCCCAGATATTCCTGATTCAGTCTCATTGCTCACCCTCCCATGTTTTTTCTTTATCACCACTATATCAAAGACAATATGACAAAAAAAGGCGAAGAAACTGTCATTAAATCGGACTTCAGGAAATGAAAAACAAGAGCTGCTCACCTTTATTCCCAACTATCCATTTCCACTCAAAAAAAGAGAAAACATTTCTGTTTTCTCCGATCAATATTTCTATTATTCTATACTTTTAATTCGATGTCTCTGGTTCTATATCTCCTGCTATATCTCCGGTTTCATGTCTCCGGTTTTCTTGTCTCCGGTTTTCATGTCTCCGGTTCTATCTTCCTGTCCCTATAAAAGCCGGACCTTCTTCGGCTTAAACGGTACCACCTCGGCGCTCACATACCATTCCACCTGCTGTTGCTCCTCAAAATGCATGGCGGAGCAGGCTGTTTTTACATCGAAATCCGTCAGTACGCTTACCCCCCGCGCGCCTCCGATAATATTCACGGCAACGGAACAGTCCGATTCGGACGGCTCTTTCCTGATGGGGTTATCCGAGCGGGCACAGTCACGGACCATAACAGCGCCTGACGATGCTTTCGGAGTTGCTTCCCTGTATTCCAGTTTACAGTATTTCTCCGGGTAAATAAAGCAGTCCTGTTCCTTATCCAGATTCCACTTCATCTCTTGATTGTCCATGGAGGCATGGGTGCAGGACAATATATGGAGACACCGTTTATCCCGTGTGACCGGATGGGTAAATTCCACATCAAAGGGAGCGCAGCCCACAACCGAAGTGAAACGGCATCCGCATGGAACCGTATCGGCATAAGCCGTTATGGTCATGTCCAGCGTCTTTATCTCTTCCGCGTCTTCGGGCCGGAAAAAACGCGCCCGGTAAAACGACCAGGCCGAGTCCCTGTCCAGTTCGTATGCTTCCAGTAATTCCGCAGCGTCCTCATCCTCCCTTTCGTCATCCGTCCCATACCACGAAGTTCCGCTCCATCCCTCTCCTTCAACCTTCTTTCCATTGACATGAAGATCGAATTTGCAGTGCCCGCCGAAGGGATCGGCCGCCCTCCGCTCATTCTGCTGCTCCATCGTAAGGCCAATGCGTTCCGTACGCGGCCATTTTTCAAAGAATTCTTTTACTTCTGTGATTGGAATCCGCTTGCAAATGTCGACGGAAATCCCCTCCTCAAAGCAGTAGACTGCCGGTACCAGCCATTCATGGCCGTTGCAGCGGAACACTCTTTTTATGTCCAGGAGTCTGCCCTCCTGCATGTTTTTATCTCCTTCCCCAAAATTACCTGTAAAATATACTTTCATCTGCCGTTCCCTTCTATCCTCATTTCCAAACTTTCCCTGACATGCCGATCCGTTTAAATCAGTTGATACTCCTGCGGATTACGGCGTACCGTCTTAAGGCTGATATACCATTCCGTCTGCTCCCTCTTTTCAAAATGCATCGAGGAACGGGCTCTTCTACGGCTGTGAGCGGCAGGCGCATCTCCCTTATCCGCGCCGAAGATCATTCCGATGGCCGACGGGCCGTCTAAAGACTCTTCATCTTCGCGTTTTGCCGGATCGTCTTCGGATGTGTCTTTCACCACGATTTTCCCATCCGGCGGCTTATCTCCCTCCACCTCGTACTCCATCACGCAGTAATTCCCCGGGAATGTGACTTTGCCAATCCCCGGCATCTCATGTTCCAGGGATTCATCCGGCAGAGCCTCTCCGGTACACGAAAGCAGGGAAAGACGATATTCCTCCCCTGTAATGGGATCGCGGAACGGTACTTTAAACGGCCCGCATCCTGCGGATGTTGTAAAATGGCAGCCGCAGGGTATTTCCTCATCCTCCGGTTGAAACAAAAGAGACAGGGAAAGGATCTCTTCCCGCCCCTCTGCGCCCCAGCGGTAATACGCGCGGTGGATATACCAGGCAGAATTCCGGTCGAGGCCATATGCTTCCATCGCCTCTCCCATCACATCGCTGCCCGCTTCTTCCCCGAAACCCTGCCAGCCGCCGCCACAGCTCCTATCTCCGGCCATCGTCCTGCCGTTCACCCTGAGCTTAAAAGAAACTTCAAAGTTCCACGGGCTCTCATACTCTATTAAATCGCGCTGCTCTGCGGTAAGTTCCTCTTCATCTGCTCCGGCCCACTTCCTGTAAAATGCCTTCACATTCTCCACCGGAATTTTACGGCAGATATCAAGAACCAGTCCCTGATCGCAGCAATAAACTGCGGGAACCAGCCATTCATATCCCCCGTATTCAAACGACCGGCCCAGAATCACCTGCGTACCGGCCTTCTCCCGGTTCCCACGCCCCCGGAAATTTCCTGAATAATATACTTTCATAAATGCTGCCCCTGTTTTCTAAATTGATACGGGTATCCTGAAAGCAATATGCACGCTTTCAGGATACCCGTCCTGCCAAAACGCCGTCCCCGCCGTAAATGAGGCGCAGAAACGGTTCAATACTCAAAAATCAAGCCGTTGCGCCCGCATTCCCGATCCTCTGCAGCAGGCTATGAGCCCATTCATAATCTTTCTTATGCACGTAGAATGTGTATGAGCACTCCTCCCTGGCCAGCAGTCCCGCCGCCAAAGGTCTCATACCGAGGCCTCCAAGCGGACCGCCGCGGCTGCTCACTTTAAACGTGTAGTTAATCCCTGCGGCGGCAAGCGCATCCCTGACCTCGGCCTGCTTTTTCATATTCTGTGTTACATATACCTCCCTTCTGTTAAAGATAGAAAGCATCTACCTCCCTCCTCCCGTTCTTTTTCTATAAATAAAATACACTGCGGTAATAATAACCATTAATACGGTTATAACGTAAACAGAGGTGGAATCACCTGTCTTGCACGCTATATAGATAGCCGTCGGGCCGTCCGCCCCTCCTATAATTGAAATCGCTCCCTGGGCCTGTTTATCAATATACAGGCTCACGCAGCTTAAAAGTATTCCTGCCGCCGTCAAAACAGAAAGAATCAGTCCGATTACTTTTCCCTTCCCTTTCATCCATCATGCCCCTTTCTATTGTCTGTCAAATCCCAGATACCTGGTTCCCTGGAATGTCAAATGCCCTGTATCTCCTTCCGCAAGCATCCCATAATCACTGCCGCTAAGCTGCAGTTCCATCCTGTCGCCGCTCTCCACCTCAAATGTCGCATAGTAACTGGTGGAAGACGTGGAATGTGTTCCGTGGGCGCCCGTGGCATCCCCGGCATTGCAGTGCGTGTGATGGCTGACATTCGTGCGCTTGGCCACAATCCTGGCCTCCACCGTCAGCCTGGGCGACTGGTTATTGCGGTTCCATTCGCCGATGCCTCTTACAAACATCATAACAAACATTCCTATCACTATAAAGAATACCAGGAAAAACAGGATGTCAAAGCCTCCGCCGAAAAAAAACGAATCAAAAAACATCTTTTTCTCCTCCCTTATCTGAGTACAGTATAGATCATTTATGAAAATGATGTTTTACTTTTTTCTGTCAATTTCTGTAAATATGGATTTAATTGAGGAACGAGAACGCCGCCGGTGACGGTCGGGGTTCGGGATGGTGAGGGGGAGGGGATGAGTCTTCAGTCCCGGGCTGTAGTGTGTGGTGAGGGGGAATCCAGGAGAAAAAATTCCTACGGGGACTCGCTCCCGCTG
>NZ_URHZ01000101.1 GCF_900547735.1 uncultured Clostridium sp.
TGCAAACCGGGACTGAAGACTCACAACCTCCCTCTCACCATCCCGAACCCCGACCTAACGGCGGGGTTCTCATTCCTCATCTCTCATCTCTAAATCCCTCTGGAGCGGTTCCAGATAATGCACGTAGATATCGCGGTAACTCCTGATTTTCCAGGATTTATCCAGCTCGTCATATGTAAAGCTCTTTCTTCCGCCCTCCTGCATCCTCATCCAGAACCGGTTCAGTTCCCGGAAGGGGACATAGTACATCTCATCTTTTGCGGTAAAATAAAGGATGATGAAGGCGACGCCGCCCTGTTCTTCGAATTCTTCCATGAAGGCAACCTGATGGGCGTGGACGTTCTGTAAGGGAAATGTCGACACCGCACACTCCTTGGCGTCAAAACAGACCGGCACCCCCTGGACCACGCCGATATAGTCTACCGTGCTCTTCTGGTCAAAATAGGCCATTGTGATATGGCGGCTTTCCTTGTCGATGCTGACCGGCGTGATCGGGGTCGGTATCTTCTGGATCAGAGCCAGCCGCTTTTCCCGGTAACTGTCGTTTGTATGATTGATGAGCTCCTCCAGCGTCGATCCGCGGAGGCCTCTTGTATTCCAGGTTCCCATTCGTGTTATTCTCCTGCTATTGCTTTTTCTCCATCTCCGCCGTCATCGCGTCAAACTCCGCGGGCGGTTTTGCCGTGAATTCCCGGCCGTTTAAGCCGGACAGCGGCTCCTCCATCCGTGACGGCATTACGAGCCTCCAGGCATGGAGCATCTGGGATTTGACTCCGTATTTTTCCTTCACTGCGGCGTTGAGCCTCGGATCTCCGTATTTGTAATCTCCGGCGATCGGATGGCCGATGGAGGCCAGGTGCGCCCTGATCTGGTGGGAGCGCCCCGTGATCAGTTTTACCTCTAAAAGTGTATGTTTACCGTCACTTAAAAGAGGACGGTACAGCGTCCTGATGGGCAGCGCGTCCTTCTCTTCGTGATTTAAAACCTTCACCTGGTTGGTCTTTTCATCTTTTTTCAGGAAACCGGAAATTTCCTTCGTCCCGACCACTTTTCCCTTTACGATACAGAGGTAGTATTTCCCGATGGCTCTCTCCTTAATGGCCTTCGACATGATTTGCAGGCCGGGCAGCGACTTGCCCGCTATGACAATGCCGCTGGTATTGCGGTCCAGCCGGTTGCAGACGGATGGGCGGAACTGGCGCATCTCCTCCCCGGTAAGCTGTCCGCTGTCCAAAAGGTAATCGATCAGATATTCCACCAGGGATTCGTCGCTGTCCTTCGCTTTCTGGGACAGCATGCCGGACGGTTTATTGATCAGGATAATATCATTGTCCTCGTAGACCACGTCCAGCTTCGTCTTCTTCACCTTCTGAATCTTTACTTCGGAAAATTTTCCGATCGTCTCGTCGGAAAGGAAGAGCTTCACCTCGTCGCCCTCGGAAAGCTTCTCCGATCCATCGCATTTTTTGCCGTTTAAGGTGATGTTTTTCTTTCTCAGCATCTTGTAGATAAAACTTTTCCCCGCCAGATTCAGGTACTTGTAAAGCAATTTATCGAGCCTCTGCCCGGCTTCGTTTTTTGTTATTTTTACGACCTGCATCCTCTTTATTTCCCCGTTTCGCTTCTTCTTGCTTTAACTGTATGCTTATGTATTCCCTGCCGCAGTTTCCTACATGCACAGGCTCTTCATCGTATTTACAGCGTACTCCACACTTCCGTCGTCTTCGTACTCGGAGGCCGGTTTCAGGCTCTTAAGCCTCTTATCAAACGTGCTCAGTTCTTTGGTGATCTTCATATTCGGATCCAGCCTCTGGGACACCAGGATATCATTTAACGATTTCTCGGCCTCCTGGATATTCACCTTGGGATTGATGCAGTAGGCATAGATGCCGGTCGGATGGACCGCTACGGCGTCCATCGGCAGCACATAGTCCTTTGTTGTCAGAACCATGTCGTAGAGCATCGGGAATTTTTCTTCATATACGGAATATTTCTCATAAAATTCCTTTGAGGGCGTTTTATACCTGATAATCGCCACCAGCGGTGAAGCCAGGTTCGCGGCAGGCAGCACCGTGACGACGGCCATGACGGTCAGAATATTCTTAACCGACTGGCTGTCCGTAAAATAGCGGGCGGCAAGCTGCGCGATGATAAATGCGGCCAGAATGGATATCAGGAAAATATGCTTTCTCTTAAAACTGGTACGGTAGCCGTACTCTCCTTTTTTACTTTTCTTCACTTTCATTCTCCTCTTCCGGTTTCATCACCTGTTTTGGTGAAATGCATGACATAATTTTCAAAATAAGACTGTGCGGGACGGCCTTGCACATCAGACGGAAACCTTTCATCGCGATCCCGTAAACGGAGACCGGCTTTCCCATCAGACTGTCGCGCACCGCCAGCTTCACCACTTTCACCGGATCCGCCATGATCAGGCGCTTGTAGAGCGGAATTCGGCCCGTAGTCTCCGCTATATCGAAAAACTCGGTTTTCACGGGTCCCGGACATACAGCCGTAACATAGATGCCGCGGCCTTTAAGCTCTTCACCGAGGGCACGGCTGTAGCTTAAGACAAAAGCCTTGGTCGCCGCATAGACGGCAAAGCCGGGCTGCGGCAGGAAGGACGCCGAGGACGCATACTGGATAATGCGGCTGTTTTTGCTCATATAAGGCAGAACCATATGGGTGACGGCACAGAGTGCCTCGCAGTTTAAGCGCACCATCCCCGTCTCCTCGTTTAATGCAACGCTTCCGACGCTGCCTATCTTCCCGTAACCGGAGGCGTTCACCAGAATTTTGACATCCGGCCGCTCCCTTTTAAGCGCCCCGGAAAGTTCGGAAAGCTGGGCCTCATCCGTGAGATCAATTGCAAATTTCTTAACCGGGACCGGAAGCTGCTTTTCCAGTTCCGTAAGCCGGTCCATTCTTCTGGCAACCAGCCAGATTTCTCCAAATCCGGCAAAACGATCCGCCAGCTGCACCGCAGTCTCCCGGCCCATGCCGGAGGAAGCTCCCGTTACTATTGCTATTTTCATTCAGTATCACCTTCCTGATTTTTTATGCACATTCCTGATGGTCTTTTTCTTTACCGGTTTGGCTGCTTTTCCGTCCGGCCTTCTGTCGGCTCTTCCATCCGGCTTCCCATCTTCTTTTTTCCTGCCGTAATTCTGATATCCCGTCTGTCTCGGCCGGATCAGGCACTTTTTATCAAAGCCGATGAGATCGGTTCTTCCGGCTGCCTTAAGAGCCTCCACGACCAGTTCATAGTTCTTGGGGTTCCTGTACTGGATCAGCGCTCTCTGCATTGCCTTCTCATGGGGATTGGTCGGCACATAGACCTTTTCCATCGTCCTCGGATCGTATCCTGTATAATACATGCAGGTGGAAAGCGTGGACGGCGTCGGATAGAAATCCTGCACCTGCTCCGGCATATAGCCCAGATCCCTCAGATATTCTGCCAGCTCCACCGCCTCCGTAAGCGTCGAACCGGGATGGGAGGACATCAGATAAGGAACAAGAAACTGTTTCATCCCCAGCTTCTCATTCATCCTGGCGTACTCCTTCATAAACTGCCGGTATACGCTGTTCTCCGGTTTTCCCATTCTCTTTAACACGTTGTCGGAAATATGCTCCGGGGCCACTTTTAGCTGACCGCTGACATGGTACTGGCACAGCTCCTTTAAAAAGGCATGTCCCGGATCCGCCAGCAGATAGTCGAAACGGATGCCCGAGCGGATAAATACCTTCTTAACCTTCGGTATCTCCCGTAGTTTCCGAAGCAGCGCAATATAGTCGCTGTGATCGGCATTTAAATTTTTACACGGTTGTGGAAACAGGCACTGTTTATTCGGACAGACTCCCGCTTTCATCTGTTTTTCGCAGGACGGGTGCCTGAAATTGGCCGTCGGCCCGCCCACGTCGTGGATATATCCCTTAAAGTCGGGTTCCTGTGTCAGAAGCTTTGCCTCCTCCACAATCGATTCATGGCTTCTCGTCTGTACAATCCTTCCCTGATGAAAGGTCAGGGCGCAGAAACTGCAGCCGCCGAAACATCCGCGGTTGCTGATCAGGCTGAACTTGACCTCAGTGATGGCCGGGATTCCCCCCGCCGCCTCATAGGAGGGATGGTAATTTCTCATATAAGGCAGGGCATAAACGTCGTCCATCTCCTCTTCACTGAGCGGTTTCGACGCCGGATTCTGGATCACGAAGAGGCGCTCCCCATATGGCTCCACCAGACGTTTGCCCGAAAAAGGATCCGTATTGCAGTACTGTGTATAAAAACTTTTCGCGTATTCTTTTTTATCCGCCGTCAGTTCTTTATAGGAGGGAAGCGACACCTCATCGTACACCGATGCCAGTGAATCGGCCTTATAGACCGTTCCGTCTATAAACGTAATATCCTTAATATCAATTCCGCTGTTAAGCGCATCGGCAATCTCGACAATGGAGCGTTCCCCCATCCCGTAGGAAAGCAGATCGGCCTGGGAATCCAGCAGTATCGACCGTTTCATTTTCCCCGACCAGTAATCGTAGTGGGCAAGACGCCTTAAGCTGGCCTCGATTCCGCCGATGATAATCGGTTTCTTGGATATGGAACGTATCAGGTTGCAGTAGACAACCGTGGCGTAATCGGGTCTTTTGCCCATCTCGCCGCCCGGAGTATAAGAATCCTTTGCGCGTCTTTTCTTGGAAACGGAATAATGGTTCACCATGGAATCCATATTGCCGGCCGAAACAATGTATCCCAGCCTCGGCTCTCCCAGAATCCGGACACTGTCTGCGTCCTTCCAGTCCGGCTGGGCGATAATTCCCACCCTGTAACCGTGTGATTCCAGGATACGGCTGATAATGGCATGGCCAAAGGACGGGTGATCCACGTAGGCGTCACCCGTCACATAGATAAAATCGCACTCTTCCCAGCCGCGTTTTTCCATATCTGCCCTTGAAATCGGTAAATAATCATGTATCATCACATTTTCTCCAATTATCTGTCTGCCTGTGTTTTTAACGTTTCCCTCATAAGCAGTTCCTCATAGTCTTTTATGTAATAGTCCGCCATGGACTGTTTTTCCTGGGTTAAATCGAGTGAAAATTCATCCTCCACCGCGCAGACCGTCATGCCGGCCCTCTTGCCCGCCAGAATTCCGGCCGGAATATCCTCAAATACAAGGCACTGCAGGGGATTCACCTTCAGGGTGTCCGATACCTTCAGATAAATGTCGGGCGCAGGTTTCCCGGCGGCAACCTCGCAGGCCGTCGTCACCACGTCAAAATACGGCTCCACCTTTAAAGAGCCAAGCACCGCATCCACCATATCCCGTCCGTTGCTGGTGGCGATTCCAAGCTTGAAACCGCGTCCGCGCAGTTCCTTCAGAAACGCCTTTGCACCCGGTTTGAGCGGCACTTCATGGCGGTATTTGTCTATGGACATCTTAACCCAGATATCCTTAATCTCATCGAGTTCCATCGGCAGTGTAAAGCGCTCCTTAAAATAGGCGGCCGTCTCCGAAAAACTCATCCCCTCGATGGCTCTCTGCAGATCGTCGGGGCAGCCGTAGCCGAAACGCCCCAGAAATTCGATGTCAATCGCCTTCCACATCCACATGGAATCCACCAGCGTCCCATCTAAATCAAATATTGCCGCTTTTTTCCCTTCTAACATCTGTATACAGCTCCTTTTCGTTCATTCTCCGCCGCTCAGCTCTTTCTAAGCGCCTTTAATTCCTCTGCGGTCAACGGACGGCTCTCTCCCGGTTCCAGTAACGGATCCAGCATCAGCGGACCCATGGAAAGGCGTTTCAAAAAGACAACCTGTCCTCCGGCTGCCTCGAACATTCTCTTAACCTGATGAAACTTTCCCTCATGGATCGTGAGCCTGGCCTCACAGACCGGTTCCCCGTCCTCTTCATAAGAAGATTCTATCAGAAGTTCTGCCGGAAGTACAGTGGTTTGGTCTGCCAGCGTAATCCCGTTCTTGAAGGCCTCGGTAACGTCTTCCCTCAGTTTTCCCTTAACCTTTGCAAAATAAACCTTGTCCACATGCTTTTTCGGTGACAGGAGTTCGTGGGCCAGATTACCGTCATTTGTGATCAGCAGAAGGCCCTCCGTATCGATGTCCAGCCGTCCGACCGGAAAGAGGTCCTTCCTCTTCGCATCCCCTATCAGGGAAATAACGGTGGGATGCAGGTTGTCCTCGGTCGCGGATACGACGCCCTGGGGTTTATTAAGCATAAAATATTCGACGGAAGAGAAAGCCACTTCCTCCCCGTCCATACAAACGGACACGGCAGCCGGGTCAAATTTATAATCGGATTCCCGGCAGACTGCGCCGTCCACCAGCACGCGCCCCTTGCGGATTGCCTCCTTCACCTGGCTTCTGGTTCCTTTTTTCATCTCCGCCAAAAACTTGTCAAGCCTGATTGTCCTGGCCATCACTGCCACCTCCATCCCGGATAATATTTATTCTTGAGAATGCCGCCCTGGCGTTTGGCAAAGCCCAGAGGCCAGCCGTCCACACAGACCAGGCACCAGCCCTTTCCGCCTGTGACCTCATCCTCCGTAAGCTGGACCGTCTCTCCCTTCAGATAGCGGATTACCCGCTCATCCTCCGAGGCCATATGAAAGCTGTCCTTAAACTGCTCTGCCTTCAGGAACATGGCAAGCGCCTGGGACGGTTCAAAACGGCCTTTTTTCAGTTCTCCCAGCAGAAGGCCTGTCCTCAGATAGCGGACATTCTTTAAATACGCCTTCCCCTTCCCCGAAAAGGGCTCCGGCAGATAATATACCGTATCGCCGACCTGATACAGGCGTTCCGGTTCCCAGTCCGCCTTTGTCATATAGAGAAAATCACGGACCGGTTCCAGCTCTTTCGGCCATCCTTTTCCTCCCGGAGCGGATATTTTTTCCGTTCGTCCGGCACCGGCCGGCAAATCCTCTTCCCCATCCTTCTTAAGGAGGGAGATAAAATGGCCTTCCCCGCGGATTTTATGAGGAAACAGCCTTACACACTCCGGAATCCCAAAGCCCGGCGCAAATCCTTCCCGCTTTTCAAGCGGCACCGGATGCATATCGCCGTGTTCGCTCAACAGGCGCCGGATGGTTCCCTCATTTTCCCTCTCATCAAAGGTACAGGTTGAGTAAAGGAGCATCCCGCCGGGACGCAGCATCTTAACGGCCTCCGTGACAATCCCATACTGGATTTCGCTGTAATAATCAGGCCCCTTCTCTCTGTAGCTCTTAACCATATCGCTGTCGCGCCGGAACATTCCCTCGCCGGAACAGGGGGCGTCAATCAGAATCTTGTCGAAAAATTCCCCAAACCGCATCGAAAGCTTCTCCGGCGTCTCGCTGGAGACACAGATATTCCCGGCTCCAAACAGTTCCAGGTTCTTGAGCAGTGCCTTCGCCCTGGAATTGCTGATATCGTTGGAAAAAAGTAGCCCCCGGCCCATCAGCTTCGCGGCCAGTTCCGTACTCTTCCCCCCGGGAGCCGCACAGAGGTCCAGGACGCGGTCCCCCGGTGTGACCGGCAGAAGCGACGCCGGTGTCATGGCGCTCGGTTCCTGCAGATAGTAAAGGCCGGCATAGTACCACGGATGCCTGGCCGGCTTTAACTCCTTATTATAGTAGAAACCGTTGTCAATCCAGGGAACCGGCAAAAGATCCCAGCCGCAGGCCGCGGCAAATTCCCCGGGCGGACATTTAAGCCGGTTGACCCTCAGCCCATAGTGGGGAGGCTCCGAAAAACAGGCCAGATAATCCTCAAATTCGTCTTTTAAAAGGCCTCTCATCTTTTCCAGAAAATCAGCCGGAAGTTCTCTGTAGTCCAATTTGCAATCTCCTTTATTCACTGTCAGTAATTATATTTTAATCGGTTCTTTTCCAGATATTTTAAAATCCAGTACGGGTTTACGCTCATCTCTTCATAATGATCGGTTCGGATATAAATTCCCAGGTGCAGATGCACGGCAAAATTACCCACCGTGTTCTCCTGCTTTCCATAGCCGGAATCACCCATATAGCCGAGCAGCTCTCCCGCCCTCACCTTATCTCCCACCTTTAAATCTCCCGCATAGGAGTAGAGATGGGCATAGTAAATGTAAGCGCCCGACGGCGTCCTGATTCCGATACGCCAGCCTCCCTGTTCCAGCCAGCCCATCTTTTCCACCGTGCCGTCGCTGATGCTTATAACGGGGTAAAAACCGCGTTCCCGCTCCGTGCCCATGATGTCACAGCCCTCATGTCCCCTCTCTCCTCCGTAGGTCCGCTTCTGTTTCCAGCTGTCCTCATAGACGGGAAAAGGAGTTCCCGCCCTCGTGCTCTCCGGGATTGGGAAATATTTTAAATCCGTAAGGATTACCTCATATGCACCCGCCAGTTTCTTATACGCGGCCGGCTTCTGCATCAGGGCCATGCTGTTATGATACGTCAAATCCTTACAGTCTGTCAAATCAAATTCATGTTCCAGCATCAGGGATGCTATCTGATCGTAATCCGGGCTTTTCTGCCCGGCAATGGCCGCTCCCAGCTTCATGCTCCTGAAGTCGTCGCTCTCCCAGGTATAGGCATTCAACTGGTAAAAGCCGGGGTTC
Organism: uncultured Clostridium sp.; assembly: GCF_900547735.1. GTDB lineage: Bacteria > Bacillota > Clostridia > Lachnospirales > Lachnospiraceae > Otoolea. The sequence goes on from NZ_URHZ01000101.1 coordinate 8,595, forward strand.
TGCCCCAGCCAGTGAAACATGGTCGTGTTAAAGACGGATAACAGAATGAGAAATATAATGAACATAAGAGAATCGCTTCCGGACATATATTATATAAAACATTCTATTCGGACTCTTATGAAAAAATCCATCCTGCCGGTCATCCCGGTCCTGATCCTGATTTTCCTGCTGATGCATCCGGCCCAGTCCTTTGAGGGGGCCAAGTCCGGTCTTCTGCTGTGGTTTAACGTGGTGCTCCCGACGCTGCTTCCCTTTATGCTTTGTTCCAGCCTGCTTGTGGCCTGGGGAGGCGTGCCTCTCATCACCCGTCCCTTTTCCCCTCTTTTCAGGCTGCTTCACCTGTCGGACGGCGGTAGCTATGCCCTGATGGCAGGGCTTCTCTGCGGCTACCCGATGGGGGCCAAGACGACCGCCGATTTCCTGAGAGAAGGAAAAATCACGGCAAATGAGGGAAAGCGGCTTCTGGCCATCGCAGGCTGTCCCAGCCCGATGTTCGTAGCCGGATATGTCCATTCCCATCTGGACGGTACCGTCCCGTTTTTCTCAGTCGCGGTTTCCCTTTACATACCGGTTATTCTGCTCGGTTTTCTGGTACAGGTTTTCTACAGGGACAGGAAATGGGGGCAAAAAAAATCGACCGCTGTCTATTTTGCCGAAGGAAGAAGCGCCGCCTTGCTGCCTGCGGGCGCATCTGCGGGTACGTCTATGGAGGTGTCTGCGGATATACCTCCCGCCAAATCCCAGCCCTTTGACGAGATTATGATGTCTTCCCTGGAAATTATGGTCAAAATCGGCGGATATATCATGCTGTATTCCATCCTCGCGCGTTTTATCTGCGGCTCCGGCCTGATCCCGGAACCGGTCAAACCGCTCCTGACCGGTTTTGTGGAAATGACGACGGGAATCGACAATGTCTCACGCTCGCTGTCCGGCCTGCCCGCTGCGCTTGTAATCCTGTTTTCGGCCGCCTTCGGAGGCCTCTCCGGCGTCTCCCAGACAAATACGGTTATAAAAAATGCCGGACTCTCCATCCGGCATTATGTACTCTGGAAACTGGTTCACGCCAGTCTCGCATGTTTTATTCTTATTCTGCTGTCATCTCTGTAGCCGCGGCCTCACCGTTGTCATCCGGCTCCCTCACGACGCTGCCTGCCAGCTCGTTGCGGTTGGAGGATACAATGTCAAAGCTGGACTGCATGGAACTCATATAGGCGTCGAATCTGCCCTGTGCGCCTTCCATGGAGTGCTTGATGATCGTCTGAAGGCTGCGCAGCATATCGTCCGTATACTGTACGGAACCCTGGCGGATATTGTTCGCCTCAATCACGGCGCCGTCCACAATTGCCTGGGCCTGGGCATTCGCCTGTTCAATGATGCTGTTAGCCTCGGAATAGGCGCGCTGCATAATCTCATGTTCATTCACCAGTTCATTCGTCTGGGCCGTTGCCTCCGCCACCATGGCATCGGCCTGGGAGCGTGCTTCCTGGAGAATGGCATCCTGGTTGCTGATAATCTTCTGGTACTTCTTAATCTCTTCCGGTATCCTTAAGCGGAGCTCCACAAGCAGCTCCTCAATCTCTTCTTTATTAACAAGAATCTTTGCATTGGACAGCGCCTGATACTTACAACTGTCGATGTAGTCTTCAATCTCTGTAATGATCTGTTCAATTCTGCTCATAGTCTTTCTCCTTACTTATTTGCTCCCTGTCACTTTTGCACCGCATATTTCTTTCTCACTTCCTCGGCTATCTCGGGAGCCAGAAAGGAAGAAATATCACCGCCGTACATGGCCACTTCCTTCGCCATGCTGGAGCTTAAATATGCATATTTAAGATTGGTAGTCAGGAACAGTGTGTCTATCTCGGGTGCAATAACCCTGTTCATCTGCGCAAGCTGCAGTTCATACTCAAAATCCGTAATAGCCCTGAGTCCCCTGACGATCACGTTCGCATCGTTCCCGCGTACAAAATCAATCAGCAGACCATCAAAAGACTGCACCTCCACATTGCCAAAATGCGAGGTTACGTCCCTTAACATCTTAACACGTTCTTCGACAGAAAACAACGGAGATTTTGCACTATTATTCAAAACCCCGACGATGAGTTTATCAAAAATTTTGGAAGAACGCTCAATTATATCAAAATGGCCGAGCGTCACCGGGTCAAAGCTGCCCGGGTAAATGGCTGTTTTCATTCTTAGTTTTCTCCTTTGGTAATGAATAAATGCTTGTTTGTCTTATACTCTTTTTCGCGTACAAGTTCAAAACCAAGCTCAGAAAGATAATCCGTCTCTGTCTCCCTGGATGCTTCCGCAATAATAAGGGTATCCCGGTCAATCAAAGCTGAATGGGCCAGATATTCAAGCACAGTCTTCTCCAGCAGCTGATTGTATGGCGGATCCATAAAAATGATATTAAACGTAAGCTGCCTGTCCTCCAGACGCTTAAGCGCGGTTATCACATCACAGTCCATCACCATTGCCTTCTCTTCCAGACGGGTAGTCTTAAGATTCTCTCTGATACATTCGATTGCCCTTTTATTATTCTCCACCATAACGGCCAGCCCGGCGCCGCGGCTCAGCGCTTCGATGCCGATTGCTCCGCTTCCGCTGAAGAGATCTAAAAAAGTGCAGCCATAAATATCATTCTGCATCATGTTAAATAGCGTCTCTTTAATTCTATCTGTGGTAGGTCTGGTATCCTTACCTTCTATTGTTTTCAAAAGCAGCCTCTTGGCGCTTCCCGATATCACACGCATGGATTCTTTCCCCGAAAATTTTTTTCTCATCTATTATAGTATGTAATTCATTTATATACAAGCAGTATTTCCGAATTCAAAGCCATTTCACGCAAAAATACAGGGCAATGGCAGCATAACATCTGCCGCAGCCCTGTACCTTCGCCGAAAAACTCAGGATTTTCCGTTAATGTCAGTTAAATGATTTATTTACCTGCCATCTGTCTTTCCTGTGCTTCGATCATCTTCTTAACCATATATCCGCCTACAGAACCATTCTGTGCAGATGTTAAGTTACCATTGTATCCGTTTGTTAACGGCACACCAATTTCGTTGGCAACCTCCATTTTAAATCTGTTCATTGCTTCCTTTGCTTCTGGTACGTTTGTGTTGTTTGTAGTAGACATAATAAACGCCTCCTTTTCATCTGTTTTTATTTTGCCCATGCATTTGTTTGTGTGTTTCATGGGCTGTTATTTATGCTACACTCCTATTATGGCTCTCAGATGAAATAATACTCTGATATCTTTTGGAACAAATGGAATTTCCTGCCACCTGTCCAATCGGACGTTTATTTCCTACAATAATAACGGTTTTGTTGAGTGGCAATGAAAAGTTCGCGAAGCGTGCTTTTCGCTGTTTCTGCCTTTTTATTTATAATTTTGAATCTGCTTTTCTTTTAATGAAAGGAATGCGCAGAGATTGCCGCGCCGTTCCGCGCTCCTTCTGTGGGAAAATAACAGATCCGGATTGCAGTAAGTGCAGATATTGGTCACCGCCAGATTTTCTTTTCTGATTCCTGCCTCCGTTAAAACAATCTCATTGGCCTTCCAAAGATCGAGCTGGTATTTTCCGTCCGGCTTTTTAAGTAAAATTGCATTATGGTATGTTTCATCAAAAGCGCCGCAAAATTCTTCGGCCACTTCCGCTCCCACCTCATAGCAGTCCTTACAGATGCTCGGTCCGACACAGGCGATGATATCCTCCGGCCGTGAGCCGAACGCCTCTTTCATCGCGTCCACCGTCACCTGTCCCATCCGTTTTACCGTGCCGCGCCAGCCGGAATGTGACAGGCCAATCGCCCTGTGGACCGGATCCAGAAAATAAAGCGGAACGCAGTCCGCAAAAAACGTAACCAGAGTAATGCCGGGAATATCGGTGATCAGGCCGTCCACATCGCGGTAATCACGGTCCCTCACTACGCCTTTCCCCTCATCCTCCGCCGTCACGCGCCTTACATTTGTCGTATGAGTCTGCCAGGTCAGAACCATGCGGTTCATGTCCACACCAAGGGCCGCAGCCATCCTCCTGTAATTTTCGAGCACATCTTCCCGGTTGTCTCCCCTTGTAAAGGAGAAGTTCATCGTTGCAAAATCTCCTTTGCTCACCCCGCCCAGTCTGGTGGAAAAAGCCTGGGAAACAAGCCCCGTTTTTTCAAGGATGGGAAACGACAGAAAAGGAACACCCTCCTTTTCTTTAAGCGTCAATATGGTACCCTCTGTCTTTTTCATAAATTCCATTCTTTCAAGTCCTCCTGAACAGAAGCGTCATGACAGCCAGAATGCGTCCTTAACCACGCGCACCTCATCGCCCAGAATCGCCACGACATCAAAACGGCAGGGAATATCCTCCCCGTATCCGTGGGTCAAAAGGTAATAGCGGGCCGCTCCGGCAATTCTTCGTCTCTTCTTCATGTCCACTGCCTCCGCCGGATCTCCGCTGTACCCTGAGCTTCTGTATTTTACCTCTATAAATACAAGGTATCCGTTATCCTTTGCAATGAGATCAATCTCTCCCGTGCGGCAGCGGTAATTCCGTTCCAGAATTACATAGCCCCGCTCCGTAAGAAAAACAGCCGCCTGTGATTCATGACGGCTGCCTGTCTCTCTGTTATTTTTAGTACCCATTCATTTTAGTCCCGTCAATCTTAGGTCCTGTTAATCTTAGTTCCTGTTAATCTTAGTTCCTCTTAATCTTAGTTCCTCTTAATCTTAGTTCCTGTTATTTTAAATCCATCTTCGTTAAAAAGCTTCTGCGGTGGATCGGGCAGACGCCGAATTCCCGGATGGCGTCCATATGCGCCTTTGTACCGTATCCCTTATGCTGTGCAAAACCGTATTCCGGATAAAGCTTGTCATATTCTCCCATCATGCGGTCCCTCGTCACTTTAGCCAGTATGCTGGCCGCTGCGATGGAAACGCTTTTGGCGTCGCCCTTAATAATCTTAACCTGTTTTTTCTCATCGATTCCAGGAATGATGACGGCGTCGTTCAGCAGGATATCCGGCTCGGAGGAAAGGGCGGATACCGCCTGTCTCATCGCCTCATAGGTGGCCTGAAGAATATTGATTTCATCAATGACCGCCGGGCTCACGACTCCCACTCCGTACGTCACCGCTTTTTCCTGAATTTCCTGAAACAGTTCCTCGCGCCGTTTCTCGGAGAGCTTCTTGGAGTCATTCAGCCAGAGAATGGTGGCATCCTTCGGCAAAACGGCGGCAGCCGCCACAACCGGACCTGCAAGCGGTCCCCTGCCTGCTTCGTCGATTCCGCAGACAATGGAATACCCTTCATATTTGCGCTCATATTCTTTCATCCGTTCCAGGCGCGCAAGCTCCTGCTCCAGCTTCTCACTGCTGATTTTTCTCATCCTTTGTATCTCTCCTGTCTTATCGTTCAGTTCCCTGTCTCTGGTTTCTCTATTTTCTTAATTTTCTTCTTTTTCCTGGTTTTGCGGGAATTCAAGCGTAACCCGTCCCAGTTTCCCGCTTCTGAAGTCATCAAGCAGGATGTTGGCCGCCTTCTTCGTATCCAGTTCATTCCCCTTTAAAAGACAGGAACGCGCCTTGGCCACCTGTCTGAGTGCCTCATACGGGTCTTCCGCCTCTATTCCGTACCGCTCTTTCAGATTGCCGCCGTAATACTTCATCAGGAATTTAAGCAGCTCTGCGGCCAGCTCTTCTTTATCGATGATCTCGTCGTTGATGGAACCGATAAAGGCCAGTTTCAGCCCCACATCCTGGTCTTCAAAACGGGGCCAGAGAATTCCCGGGGTATCTAAAAGCTCAAGCGTCTTGTTCAGCCGGATCCACTGGTTGCCCTTCGTTACGCCCGGCTTGTTCCCGGTCTTTGTGCACGCTTTTCCTGCAAATGAATTGATAAAGGTGGATTTCCCCACATTCGGGATGCCGACTACCATCGTACGGACGGGCCGGTTTAAGATTCCCCTTCTTCTGTCGCGCTCGATCTTCTCACGGCAGGCCTCCTGCACCAGCGGCTGGATTTGTTTTAAACCCATGCCGGATCTTGCATTCACTTTAATGACGTGGAATCCTTTGGCCTGAAACCAGGCCGACCATTTCTCATTATATCTCTCATCCGCCAGATCTGATTTATTCAAAAGTATGATTCTGCCTTTTCCCTTTGCCAGTTCATCGATATCGGGATTCCTGCTTCCAAGAGGAACCCTGGCATCCACCAGCTCGATCACCAGATCGATCAGTTTAATATCTTCCTTCATGGCTCTTTTGGCCTTTGTCATATGGCCTGGATACCATTGTATATTCATCTGTGAATCTCCTTTCAGGCGCCGGAGCGTATCAGCCCGATACGGCGCAGCGGACGTATCCGGAACCAGACCTTTCCTCGAATCTGGCTCTTCTTTACATTTCCTACATTGACAAAGCGGCTGTCCTCACTGTTTTCCCGGTTGTCTCCCAGAAGAAAGTATTCATCCTCCGCAAGTACCACCGGATTCTCCGCAAGACCTGCAAGCGCAGCCTGTGACAGTCCGTTCTCCGCCTCTATTTTTACATCATTAATATAGAGAGAACCGTCCTTAATCTGCACCGTCTCACCGGGCAGGCCGACGACTCTCTTAATATTAAATTTCTTATCTTCCTTTTCAAATACTACGATATCGAACCGTTTTATCTTTCCAAACCTGACGGAAAGCCGGTTCATCAAAACCATTTCATCCTGTGAGAGCACAGGTTCCATGGATTGGCCCGTCACTGTAATCTGCGTCCCCATCGAGAATACAACAAACCAGGCAATGGATATTACGACAACGATATCGACAATCCAGTTAACTATCAGCCGCAGGCGGCTGGGTTCTTCGTCTATATGCATTCTTTTCCCCTAACCTGTCGTTATGAACTGCAATAACCTGTCTGCTAAAAAAGGGACAATTTACATTGTCCCTTTTCATTCCAAGAATTATTTAACTAACTCTTTAACTTTGGCAGCTTTACCAACTCTGTCTCTTAAGTAGTTAAGTTTTGCTCTTCTTACTTTACCTCTTCTGATTACTTCAATGTTCTCAACAACAGGAGAATGTAACGGCCATGTCTTCTCTACGCCTACACCGTTGGAATTCTTTCTTACGGTGAAAGTTTCTCTTGAACTGCCGTTCTGTCTCTTGATAACAGTTCCTTCGAAAATCTGAGTTCTCTCGCGGTTTCCCTCTTTGATTTTAGCAGATACTCTTACTGTATCTCCTACATTGAAGCTCGGAACAGTTGCTTTCAACTGAGCAGCTTCGATATTCTTGATAATTTCGTTCATCCTAGTGAACCTCCTTTAAAATCTTTGATGTTCTTAATACATTCCGTAACAGAGGACCATCTCTTTATTTCACAGTTTATTATGATACCATATATTGGGGTAGAATGCAAGCTTTTTTTGAGAAATGAGAACGCCGCCGGGACGGTCGGGGGGCGGGATGGTGAGAGGGAGGGGATGA
>NZ_URHZ01000102.1 GCF_900547735.1 uncultured Clostridium sp.
TTGTAAGGCGTCCGGCCGTATGTCCATACCGGTTTGGACTTTGGGCGGAGGCCTGTTGGGTCAAATCCACGGTTTACCGCTGTGAAGATGACGGAGAGCAGGCTGCAGAATGGCGGGTACCCGTTGGTTACAAGTCACAGCTCTGTAAACTGTAACACTCTGTTTTACCGGCTCTGTTCTATATAGAAGCAAATGACGTGCCAAAAAGTAAATATCCGCTGAAAAAGGCGATATTTATATGATTCCATCATTTTTTTTGGTTTTTTTCAGAAATATGGAGCGATTATCTCATCATTCAGGGATTCTGTGGGTTCGTTCTATGGTGTTCAAACTGTTAGCACACAGTTAAAACACAGTTGATTCAGACAGATAAATAGAAAAGGGAAAAGAAAGTATGGTGTATTTCATGGCGCCGTAAAGGCGTCCACAAGGTTAAACCTTATGGACGCCTTTATCAGCAGCGGCAGCCTGTCTATAAAACAAACAGGAACCTGTTATGGCAAGTTTAATTTTTCTAATTTCCGTCACATACGCGAAAACATCTGACAAAATGACCTTCCCCAAGATCGGTAATCGGCGGATCTTCCCTGTGGCAGCGTTCGGTGGCATACCGGCAGCGCGCCGCAAAGCGGCAGCCAGGTTTCGGATCAATCGGGGAAGAAATCTCTCCTTCCAGAAGGATCCTCTCTTTCTTCGCCCCAATCTTTGGCACAGGAATTGCCAGAAGTAAAGCCTGCGTATACGGATGCATTGCAGAAGTGAACAAAACCTTACTCGGCGCTTTTTCTACCATCTGGCCAAGGTACATGACCAGAATATCATCCGAAACGTGTTTAACAACCGACATATCGTGGGTGATAAACATATAAGTATAATTAAAGTCTTTCTGCAATTTCTTAAGTAAATTTAATATCTGGGCCTGAATTGAAACATCAAGTGCCGAAACCGGCTCATCACACACAATAAACTCCGGATTTAAGGCAAGTGCCCTGGCAATCCCGATACGCTGCCTGCGGCCGCCGTCCATCTCATGGGGATAGGAATCTGCAAAACGTTCGGCCAGGCCCACAAGCTCCATCATTCCAAATATCTTTTCATCCCTCTCCGCCTTGGACTGAAAAAAATTATGAATGTAAAATGGTTCTGCTATATTCTCATAAATCGTATTACGTGGATCCAATGAAGAATAAGGATCCTGGAAAATCATCTGTATCCGGCGTCTGTAAGCCAGTTTTTCTTTCTTTTTAAGTTTTGTGATATCGCACCCGTCAAAGAACACCGAGCCCGCCGTAGGCTCAAGCAGCATGGACATCAGACGCCCCGCCGTGCTTTTTCCGCATCCCGATTCCCCTACAATCCCGATGGTTTTACCCTTCTCAATCGTAAAATCCAGACCATCCACAGCATGCAGCGTTCCTGAGGCGACTTTGAAATATTTTTTCAGGCCTTCTACCCTGATATATTCGTCACTCATATTTCTTTACCTCCTTCGCCGGAATGGCATTTTCATAGATCAGGCATCTGACATAATGGCCGTTCCCATGATCAATATACTTCGGTTTTCTGGAGGAACAGCATTGATCCGCATATTTACACCGTGGATGAAACTTACACCCCTCCGGAAGATTCATTGGATCCGGCATGAGTCCTTCAATAGGGGACAGATATTCCGCGTCGCTCGTAATGTCGGGAATTGATCCAAAAAGCCCGTTGGTATACGGATGCAGCGGATTTTCGAAAATCTGTTCCAGGCTTCCGTATTCAATGATTTCTCCTGCATACATGATAGCCACTGTGTCACAGATTTCCGCCACGATTCCCATATCATGAGTAATCATAATCATAGATGTATTATTTTTTTCCTTCAGTTCCGCCATCAGCTCCAACACCTGGGCCTGGATCGTAACGTCCAGTGCGGTAGTCGGCTCATCGGCAATCAGAAGTTTTGGGTTACAGGCAAGCGCTATGGCAATAACAACCCTCTGCTTCATTCCGCCGGAAAACTGATGCGGATACTCAAAGGCGCGTTCCGCCGGAATTCGCACGGTCTCAAGCATCTTAATTGCTTTTATCTTTGCTTCGTGTTTGCTGACCTGCTGATGCGCGGAGATTACTTCACTAATCTGATCCGCCACGGTATAGACCGGATTCAGGGAAGTCATCGGATCCTGGAATACCATGGATATTTCCTTTCCCCTTATCTTGAGATACTCTTCTTTGCTGATTTTCTGCAGATCCTTTCCTTCAAAAAAGATGCTGCCGCTTTCAATCTTGCCCGGAGGGCTGTCAATCAGATTCAGGATCGACAGAGCAAGCGTCGTTTTGCCTGCTCCTGTTTCCCCTACCAGCCCCAGCGTCTTTCCTTCCTCCAGAGAAAGGCTGACATCGTTGATGGCATTCACTACTCCATTATCCGTATAAAATTTCACGTTTAAATCTTTAATGTCTAATAATAATTTTTCGTCCATTTCGCGTACCTCGCCGTTTATCGCTTCATTCTCGGATCAAGAGCATCCCTGAGTCCATCTCCCATCAGCGTCAGCGCCGTTACCGTCAGCACTATCGCAATTCCCGGAAATACGGTAAGATGCCAGCAGTCACGGATAAATTCACGGCCGCCGGACAGCATCGTTCCCCACTCGGGCGACGGAGGCTGAATTCCAAGACCGATAAAGCTCATGGAGCTTATCAGTACAATGCCGGTTCCAACATACAGTACGAACTGAGAAATCAACGGGTTTATTGCATTGGGAATAATATGTTTAAGTATAATCCAGAAATCCGAACCTCCCAGACCTTTGGACGCCTCAATATATTCATTATTTTTTACCGTAAGAACCTGGGCTCTGATAAAACGGGTGTCACCCGGAACAAAGCTGAGCCCCAGGGCCAGTGTGAGGTTAAATGCGCTTGGCTTCATAATGCTCACCAGAGTAATCATAAGGAGCGTCGTCGGTATTGCCATGATTACGTCCAGTGTTCTCATGATGAGAGCGTCGGTCGTACCGCCGTAATAGGCGGCCAGAGATCCCAGAAAGAGGCTGATGACCATGGAAACCAAAACCGACACCACGCTAATGGTGATGGATGTTTTTCCTCCCCAAAGGAGTCTGGAAAGCAAGTCTCTCCCCAGCTCGTCGGTTCCTAAAAGGTGACCCGGCGCCGGAAACTGGCGTATCATCGAATAATCGGCTTTCAGAACGTCATTTTCATAGCTCAGATAGAGAGGTGCGGTAATACATATGGCCAATATGACTCCAAGCATGATCAAACCGACAACAGCAGATTTGTTGCGTCTGAACTTAACCCATGCATTATAGCCGGGGCTGTGCCTCTTTTTGCTTCTCCCGGTATCGGCGGCCTGTTTCGTGTCTGTATTTTTAAGCATTGTTCATCGCCTCCTTATGTGGTATTTTCTTCGGCTTCACATAAAGGGAACGGATTCTCGGATCCACCGCGGCGTATGCCAGGTCCGTAATCAGATTGGTGAGCGCTATCAGTATGGCGATAATGATAACTCCGCCCATGATAACCGGCATATCCTTCTGTCTGAGTGCTTCTACCAGCATTTTTCCCATTCCGTTAATACTGAACAACTGCTCAATTACAATCGAACCGCCAAAGCAGAACCCGACTGAAACTCCAATAGAAGTAATTGTCGGCATCAGGGCATTTTTAAGCGCATGTTTACGGATTACCACACGCTCATCGAGCCCCTTGGCCCGGGCTGTTTTGATATAGTCCTGCCGTATTACCTCAAGCATCGAAGCTCGCGTCAGTCTCGACCCGGAAGCCCATCCATAGGTGGATGCACAGATTACAGGCATAATCATATGCCTGATACTGTCGAACCCAGTGGACGGCAGCCATTTAAGCTTTACGGAAAAGAGCAGCATCAGCATCAGCCCCAGCCAGAACTCCGGCATAGAGGCCAGGATCAGCGTCACAATCCTCATTGTATTGTCAAAAACAGTATTTTGCTTTACCGCAAGCGCAATTCCAAGCGGTATCTGCACAATCACAATCAGCGCGATTCCGGTAAGTGAAAGTCTCAGCGTATTCGGCAGACGCAGCTTTACCATGTCCGAAATCTGCTGTTTTGATATGTAGGACTCTCCCAAATCCCCCCGAACCGCTTTTTTAACATAATTAATATACTGGACCGGATAGGGATCATTGAGCCCGCGTTCCTCCTTAAACTGGTATAACTGTTCCTGCGTTGCATTGACGCCCAGCGCCAGTCTCGCCGGATCCCCGGGGGCAAAACTGAGCATTGTAAATACTAAAATCGACACTCCGATTACTATCGGGATAATCTGTAAAAGCCGTTTCATTATATATCTCGTCATACTAATCGATACCTCCTTGCAGGTATGTATGAAGCCCCCGTCTAACCAGGTATATACCGGTCAAACCATTCCGCTGTTTCCTGCATAATTTTAAGCCTTGCCCACGGCCTGCCCGACCGGAACACGCAGTGCGTTTCTCCATTCAAAATTACGGTGCGTGAAGGAATCCCCTGTGTAATCAATGCCTGATACAGACTGAGTCCCTGATCGACAGGACACCTGTAGTCCTCTCCGCACTCGATGAACAAGGTCGGAGTCGAACAGCGGCCGGCATAGGCAAGCGGAGAAATCCTCCAGTGTTCACGAATATCTTCCCACGGATAGCTTCCCGCTATGGTCACGTCAAATCCAGGAAGATCATCCGTAGCATGGAGGCTTATCCAGTCTGCAATTCCAGACTGGGAAACTGCGGCTGCAAAGCGGCAGCTTCTCGTGATAATCCAGTTAGTCATAAAACCGCCGTAGGAAATTCCCGTGACACCCAATCTTTTTTCATCAACCGCCTTATATCGCTCCAGCACGGTATCCACAAACTTCATAATGTCTTCATAATCAATTGTGCCGTATCTCTTTCTCAGATTGCTGAACTCCGCCGTATCTCCTATGCTTCCATGAGGATTACAGTACATTACAAAATATCCGCCTGCTGCCCAGACCTGATGTGCAAAATTGAACCCTCCATAAAAACGAAGCTGTGGGCCACCGTGAATATTCAGGATTGCAGGATATTTTTTGCCCGGGTTATAATTGGCGGGAGGAACCACCCAGCCGTCAACCTCGCTGCCGTCACTGCTTGTAAAAACAAGATGCTCCGGTTTGGACAAATCAAATGTTCCGAGGCCTGATTCATGAAGCGCCGTAAGCTGGACCGCCTTGTCCGGATACAATTCATAAATTTCCGCTCCGCCCAGTTCCGGCAGCCCCGCGGCAAAGATGCGGCCGTCTGCAGAAATAATAAAATGCAGGATATCGATTCCTTCCGGTGAAATTCGTACTTCTTTATTCCCGTCCCGGCGATACAGACCTACTCCTCCTCTGTTTTGCATCGTATAATACAGACTGCCGTCTAATGCCAGGAATTCACGGCCGTTTCCTCTGGAAAAATCAGTTGAAGTCAGATTAAACGGTGTATATTGTGTCTTAAATCTGGCGTCCAGCTTTCTGTCACCGCCTTTTGCCGTATAGATGTATGAATTTACATCGTCGGGCAGAACATCGGTGACTGTAAAAATCCTATCACCCGACACGGCCAGAGCCGCGAACATACAATCACCCAGTGCGCTGAGCCGGAACTGTCTGTTTTCCCAGCAATATACGGAGTATTTCTGTTCCGTACTAATCTGATACTCCTCTCCCAGCACATATAACCTGCCTTCCCCAACGGCGTAATCATGTGTCTGAAAATCCGGCGGCGTAACAGGCACCAGGGAGCCGTCCCCGCGATTGTACTCATAAAGGCGGTTCCGCTTCTTATTTACGTACCCCTGCCCATCTATCCGATAGGGATATTCATCGCATACGATTACTTCACCCCTGAGATGGGCCTCGACAGCTCTCTGATCCCCGGCGGCTTTTAGCTTCTCAAGTTCCAGGTCCCAGACCGCGCTGATTACAAGACGCTCTCCCGCAAGAAGACCTGCCTGCGCATGGGGCAGGGGCAGACTAAATGCCTCCCCCGTCTCCCCGGATACGGGATCCGCCTCCCAAAACTTCGTACTCTGGGATGATACACCATCGTCCATCTCATCCCATGTATAAATCACCTTCCCATTCTGGTCAAAAAAACAGTTCCGGATTGAATCATGGCTGTCCAGGCAATGCAGCCTGCCGCTGCTCAGTTCATAAGCATAGAGAAATGAGTGGTATCTGTTTTCTGCAATACATGCACTTTCCAGGCAAAATGCCAAAATGTTTCCATCCGGCGATACACATAAATCAGAAATACTCTTAATTAAACCCATATTTTCGGCATGAATCAGTTTCATACTCGTCCTCCCATACTCTGCCCGATTACCGGCTCAATTTTCTTAAAACGGGTCTGCCGTTGTTCTGCAGTTCAACTCCTTTTATGTCTTTGTCCGCAACAAAGTACATCTTAGGTGAGAATGTCGGGATAAACGGCACCTGATCCCATGCGATCTCCTGCAGTTCTTTGGCTGCGTCCAGGCCGACCTGAGGATTTGTTGCCGAACCTGCGGCAATGTGATACAGTTCATCGCACCGCTCATCCGTGAAGAAGGTTCCGTTATAGTCTCCCTGAGAACCGGAATATAACATCGCCATATAATTCATGAGAAACGGAGGAATCGACCAGTCATCGGAAATCACTTCAAATTCACCCTTGTACATCTTATCAAGATATGCGCCGAATTCCATGGTTGTAATCTCCATGTCTATGCCGATTTGTTTAAGCTCCAACTGGTATGCCTCATAAGCCTGTCTTGTCTTCTCACCGGCATATGTAATAAGTTCAATCTTAAGCGGATTATTCTGTGTATAACCTTCTCCCTCCAGGAGTTCACGAGCTTTCTCTAAATCGTAATGAATTGCGTTGGGAGCCGAATAGTAGAATTCCGCCTGTCTCGGAACAAAGCTGTCCGATACGGTCATCAGTTTATTCAGGGCTAAAAAGCCTTCCCGATTATATGCATATGCCATAGCTTTTCTGAGGTTCAGATTGTCAAACGGCGGTTTGGAAACATTCATCCATACCTGATATAAGGTAATCGTTTCTCCTTCATAAACAGTAACCGCCTGATTTTCTGAAGCTCGGTCGTAATCAGCGATAGAGATTGCAGTGGCATCCACATCTCCCGACTCCAGGGCAATATAGGCAGCGGAATCTTCTTCCATACAGAGGAATGTATATTCATCCATATAACATTTCTCAAAAGGATAATCCTCCCATGCTTCCAGAACTATTTTCGATCCGGGAACATATTCTTTTAACTTATATGGTCCTGTGCCGACCGGCTTATTGGCCCAGTCGTCTCCGGCAGATTCGCAGTAAGATTTGTCATACAGATAAACGCTTGTAAGAGCGGCAACCGTATCTACGAACGGAGTTTCAAGATGAATAATCACCTTATTATCCCCCTCGGCCTCCATGCTCTTAATGCTTCCAAAAGCATGTCCGCCCAACGAGTGTTCCCTGTTCTGTTCGATGGAATAAATGATATCCTCCGGCAGCGCTTTTTCCCCATTCTGGAACATGTAACCCTCTCCCATGGTCAGCACTACGGTAAGATCATCCGGTGTCTCCCACTCCTTCACTACGCCTGGAAGCGGAGCTCCGGTCTCCGGATCCGGTTCTAATACCAGGTCATAGAGAAGTTTTGAAATCTCCTCGCAGTCGATGGTTCCCGCCGAATAACAGTCCAGTGTGTTGGGAATGGAAACCAGCCTGATCGTAATCGACTTACTGTCTCCTGCTGCCTGGTTCTGGACTGGGGCAGTGGCTTCCGGCTTCGAGCAGCCCCCAAGCACCAACATAGCCGCCAAAGCAATACTAAGCAATCTTTTCATCTCTCTTCCTCCTTTAAATTCTCTTTTTCATAATATAATTTACTGCGGAACATCAATGTCGGCTCCACATAAAATCACGCTGTTTATGTCGATAATATAATCACGTTTGTTTTATACTCATGATTATATTCTCTCTAGTATGTTTTGTCAACCTATCATGTTTTATTATTATCGTAAAAATACATTATTATCTGTTAAATTTTCATTATTATAGCCAGTTGCTCATTATACTCCTTAATATGCCGTACCAGGCATTTTCCAGACGGCATTACACTGTGCGTTCCTGTGTGGATATATTGCAGCGGTCCGCGGGGTATTTTTTTTATCATATATCGGCCCGGCGCGCAAGTGTACATCCTGCCCGGAGGGCTTTTTATAACATAGAAGCGCTTTCTAGGATATAAAAAATGACCATGAGACCTGGCTCATGATCACTTTTATGAATAATATTTCTTTATAAACATAGCATTCACGCTATTGTTTACAGCGGCAAAAAGTGTTTATGCTTTTCTTTCCCGTCTTCATGAAACATACGGAGAAATCAGCGAATCTGATTACAGGCCGCCTACAGCATTACTATTGGCTCACCACTCCTCTGCAAAGCTTCCGTACAGTTAATATGCATTGCCATCCCATAAATCAAAGTATCGAGGGAAACGCGGAAGGACGGATTATGCAGATCGGCAAATTCCTTCCTGCCCGGCTCCGTGCATCCCAGAAAAGCGATGGCTCCGGGAGCTTCCTTAAAATAGAGGCCCACATCCTCGCCCCCGGTCTGCGGCTCCGGATCGGTTATCACATGCTCTGCCCCAAGATGACGGGCGGCCGTCTCTGCCACCACTTTTGCCACACCGCTGTCATTAACGGTAGGAGTATATCCCACTTCCCTCTCATAATATCCGGTACAGCGGTATGCCTCCGGTATCGCTTTCACCAGTTGTTCCAGACGGCTGCTTATATGTTCCCTCACCTCGTCACTGTATGTCCGGAATGTACCCGTTATCTCAACTTCACCCGGTGTCGCATTCCACGCCGAGGATATGGTATTGACTGTTCCCACACTGAGGACAGCCGCCTCAAACGGGCTGATTTCCCGTGGAATTACCGTATTGACAGCCGCCAGCAGTCCGGCCAGGGGAGGAATTACATCCGCCGCCTTATGGGGAGCGCCTCCATGACCCCCCTTTCCTGTAATCCGGATCCTGAATAAATCCGTTGCCGCCATGGCCTCTCTTTGAAATACCTTAATTGTTCCGACCGGAAGGCTGGGATCCACATGGAGTGCAAAACAGTAATCCACATCCTCCAGATACCCCTCCCGTATGATATAGTATGCGCCTCCACACATTTCTCCAAGAGGGGGCACAGAAGGATCGTTGTCCTCCTCCGCCGGCTGGAAAATCAAACGCAGGTTTCCCTTCAGTTTTTCGGGGTGGAGAGAAAAATAACGCGCCGTCCCCAGCAGCATGGACACATGGGCATCATGGCCGCATGCATGCATTTTCCCCGGCGTCTTTGAAGCATATGCAAGCCCGGTCGCCTCCGTCAGGGGCAGGGCATCCATATCCGCGCGCAGCGCCACCGTTTTTCCCGGTTTGGCGCTGTAAATCGTCCCAATCACTCCGGTCCGCGCGGCACCGGTAACCGTCTCGATTCCCCATTCCCGCAGTTTGTCCGCAATCAAAGCCGACGTCCTCACCTCGTTCAGCCCCAGCTCCGGCATCTGGTGCAGTGTCTTATACAGTTCAATAATTTCCTTTTCTATTTCCCTCAATTCGTTTAACTCAACCATATATTGTTCCTCTCCTCAACAAATTGTGCTGCTTCCCCATAAAGGCATTCCATTCTTTTATCTTCCGGCGGCAGAGGTCAGCCGTTTTGCTGCTGCACAGTGGCCGCTCCGCCTGGAAATAGATAATCAGAACGGGCCATAGCCGCTTACTACCGCATAGCAGATTGCCAGGGCGCCCACCGCAAAAATCTTCAGCATCATGGGGGCGTAGAATTTCAGCCACTTGTCATAGGGTACTTTTCCAAATGCCAGACCGATAAATAAGAGTCCCAGCGTCGGCGTAACCAGATTGGTGATTCCGTCTCCCAACTGGTATCCCAGCACGGCGGTCTGCTGCGTAAAACCAAGCAGTTCCGCGACCGGAAACAGAATCGGCATAATTGCCACCGCCTTGCCGGAGCCGGACGGTATCAGTATATTAATCAAGCTGATCACAATCAGCATTCCAATGGCGGAAGCCAGTACCGGCAGGTTTGCCAGCGGTGTGGATATGCCGTAAATAATCGTATCGAGGATGTTGGCCCTGCTGATAATGGACTGGACTCCCGCCGCCACACCGATGATCATTGCGCCTCCGGAAATCTCAGCCACTCCTTTCAGGAAGGTATCGCAGATTTCATCAATGTTCATCCTGCTCACAACTCCGGCTACAATTCCGATAATCAGAAATACCGCACTCATTTCATTGAGCCACCAGTCGGTTGTCAGCGCCATGTATGTGAAAAAGACCATACCGCCGACTAAGGTTCCAAGGATAACGCCATGCTGCCATGTGAATTTTTCCTTGTTCAGTGTCTCGATGTCAAATGTCAAATCGGAAACATCCACTCCCTTCATCAGGCTTTTTTCCGGATCTTTTTTAATTTTTTTGGCATAGCTGAGCACATGCCACAGGCCGATTGCAACCAGTATCACAAAGAGAATAAGACGCAGCCCGATACCGGAGTAAAGCGGAAGTCCGGCCAATGCCTGTGGGATTCCCACATTGCTCTGGTTGGTTGGACCGGCAATAAAACCCGTCATGCAGCCTATCAGTGCAACGCCGACCCCCACCATGGAATCGTATCCCAGGGCAACCGAGATTGCCACCGCAATCGGAAAGAAGGGGATCGCCGCCTCCCCAAACCCCATAAATCCGCCCAGCACGGCAAAAATCAAAAACAGGAACACCAGCACCAAATCCCCGCTTTTTTTATTCAGCCTGGATATGGCCTTGGAAATACCAATATGTAATGAACCGGATTTTGTGACAACCTCCATCCCGCCGCCAATCATCAGAGTACATACAACCATCCCGACCGCTGAAATAATCCCCTCCGGAATTGCCAGAAATATGTCAAAAACAGATGCTGGCGTGCTCTCTATCTGGTGATAAGAGCCCGGTATCACCTCCATGCGCCCCGTAATCCCCTCCACACGCTCGTACGCTCCGGCCGGTATCACATAAGTCAGCACAGCCATAATAACGATAATAAAAAATAACAGTGCAAATGAATTCGGCATCTTAAATGTTTTCTTATTCTCAATTTCCATACTACTACCTCCTGATTCCTTCTCACCCCAAAAACATGTTATATGTATCTTTCCTTTTTACTCTCCTGCCTGGCGTCATTGCGTATGCGGCGGCTGCCGCCCTCCCCTATCGGTCTCACTCCCTCTTGCAGGCGGATATAAAAGCATCAAATAATTTCTTCTGCAGATCATCATCATACATCATTTCCGGATGCCACTGTACTGCCAAAAAAAACCTTTTTTCCGGAAATTCTAATGCTTCCGTCACTCCGTCTTCTGTTGAAACAGCAGCCACAGTCCATCCCTGCGCCGGTTCTTTTGCCGCGGAATGGTGGTATGAGTTAACCCTCATCCCATCCACTCCGTATATTTGACGGAGCCTCGTTCCTTTTGCCAGATTCACCCCATGAACCGGCGTATTCATCGGAGACTCGTCCAGTGAATGGCGCTCAAAACCTGCTTTTTCAAGATCCTGGTGCATCGTTCCCCCGGCCATCGCATTTATCACCTGGAGCCCGCGGCATATCCCCAAAACCGGTATGTCTTTTTCGGAAAAGAGATAAGACGCAATTGCGATATCCTGTTCATCCCGTTCCGGTATGATCTCTCCATTCTCTTTCGGCTCCTCGCCGTAGCGGACGGGCGAAACATCATTTCCCCCTGATATAACGATCCCGTCCAGCTCTTCAATCAGTTCCGCGGCCGTGTCAAAATTTTCGTATACCGGCAGCATCACTGGAATTCCTCCCGCCCTCTCAATTGCATTAATGTAATTATCCGCGAGAAACTGCCATTTCTGCTTCTTCACCCCCATTTCCGTTATGATTCCGATCTTGTCCCTGTTTTCATAATTGCAGGTAATCCCGATCAACGGTTTTCTGCCCATAAGTCTTCTCCTCTCTATATATTCAGAAAAGTTCTCATTCCATGTATTCTTTTCTTACTTCTCACTTTAATGCATCAGGTTAACCCCATGTCAATCCGTTATTTTGATTGAAACGCAAAAAAAACGCGGGGTTACCCCCGCGATGATCCGATATTTTATTGAATTGTAACGATTTTGTGGTGTGCACCCCGGCTGAGCAAATACCTGCCTGCACGGTATAAACTATGTGTTGTTACGTTTTGCCGTAAAGCAGTGCATATGCAGGGCATCACCGTTCACATGGCACTGGTACCGGTACTTTTGATAGGTCTCCGTCATAATTCCTGTCTCTGTTTCCTCGAAAGAAAATCCCACTTTCCCATACCCTTCCCGTACGGCATATCCGCTAAAGGCATCCGGAGAACATTCCGGGTAGCACAGGGGTACACGGGCAATGGATTTTGAATTTGCATCATAGCTCATGTATGCGCCGAACGCACAGAGGGAGGGCGAAAAATAGGAATCGGCCATCTCAATCAGCGTCCTGGGGTGGTACAGAAGGAATTCATCTTCCCCGAAAAAATCGATAAAATAATCGATGCACCCTTTCTTTAATGGATATTGGACGGAAGCATCCGCAATAAACAATATGTCAAGCTCAAGCCCCAGCCGTTCCGTCCGCTGTTTAAACAGGTTGATTGTCTCTTCAAACTTGTCAATCATCACATAGATACAGTCATTCTTTAAATGCGGAAAATTCCGGTATAGAAACACGTAGCCGTCCAGGTTGGTTTCAAGTACCACCTTGTCCTTCAAGTCCTCGTTCTTCAGCCGGGAACACACATAATCATAGCTTTTCTGCAAATATGTAACGAAATTCCTGCTGACATTGTCATAATGGCCGCCATAGCTGAAATCGGGATGATCGTATTCTCCCTGATAATGATTGCCCGTAAGAACCACTCCGTCGTGAATTTTCACCTGATATCCGCAGTCGCATTGAAGGATTCCCTCATACACATATTTACTTGTAAGCTGTGCCTGGTTCAGGGAGAGACTGCCTCCGCACTCCGGGCATGCCAGAAGAGACAATGCCTTTAACGGCACTCCCAGCCTTTTCTTTTCCAGACAAATCTGCTGATCCAAGTTATGAATATTTTCATCAATCAGACGGATAGAGGTGTTTAACGAATCAATCTGTTCATAAAGACTGGCCTTCTTCTTTTCCAGCATATCGTAATAATCGTGGACGGCATCCTTTTCCGTCAGATGGGAAGTCCGTGTAATCGCCATCATGAACTTGATTTCACGGATATTAAACCCCAGCGTCTTACACTTTTTGATATAGTCAAGATCGTTTAAATCCCGCTGTGAAAAACTCATATGGCCGTCCGTTATATCCGGAATCAGAAGGCCCTCCTCAACATAATAACGGATGGTATCTTTTGATATCTCACCGCGGGTGGAAAACTCTCCGATTTTCATGGGACTCCTTTCTACTCAATCGTATTCGTCAGGCTCCCAATCTTCTCAATCCTGCATTCCACAGAATCGCCCTTTTTCAGATACTTCGGCGGTTTAAACCCAACGCCAGCTCCGGCCGGCGTACCCGTTGAGATAATCGTTCCCGCCCTCAGCGTCATTCCTTTCGAAAGCTCGCTGATGATATGTGCGATGCCAAATATCAGATCGCCCGTGCTGGCGTCCTGCCTGATCTCGCCGTTTACTCTGGAACTGATTCCGAGCTTTGGCGGGAATTCAAACTCATTCGCCGTAACAATCCATGGCCCCATCGGTGTAAATCCGTCCAGACTCTTACCAAAATACCACTGTCCATGGCGATCCTGCATATTTCTCGCGCTGACATCGTTTAGAATTGTATAACCGAAGATATATTCTCCTGCCTTTTCCTCGGGCACGTCTTTTGCGTCTTTTCCAATGATGACGGCCAGCTCCGCTTCGTAATCCAGACCGTCCACCAATCCCGGATAGGAAGGAATTATTTCCCTGTCACCCGAAGCACGGTTTACTCTTTTGCCGAAATAGACGGCATATTCCTGTTCTTCCGAATACGCCCCTTTGAGGAAGTCGCTGCTCTCCTTCAGATGATCGATATAATTGACCCCCAGACATATGATGTCCTGATCCGGATCCGGGATCGGAGCCAGGAGTTTCACATCCTCCAGAGGAGTGGCCCCTCTAATCTCCGCCTCATAGGGCTGCTTGCCGGCAATATGCTCCGCCAGCTGGATCTCCGACTCACTGATCTCCCGGATCAATTCTTTCATGTCGCGATACTCCATCCCTATGGATTCCACAGGGTAAATCCACTGATCATCATTACTCAGAATTCCCAGTCTCTCCCTGTCATCTATCTGATACGTCAAAACCCTCATCTCATTTCCTCCGTTTACAAAAATGCATTTCCAAAAAGCTGCCGCCTCATCCTGTTAAATGGAAGAGGCCGGCAGCTTCGCCTTTGAAACCAACTTATCTGATTCGTTCCGGGAAGCCTACTTTTTTCTGTACTTTCCGAAGTGTCTTATTGCAGAAATACTGGGCTTTCTCGGCATTGCCCTTAATTACACCGTCAATATAATCTTTATTGCCCGTAAGATCGGCGAACCGGTCCTGAAGCGGTTTCAGAACGGATACAACGGATTCTCCCACCGCAAGCTTGAAATCGCCGTAACCTTTTCCGTCAAATTCCTTCTCTGTCTCCGCGGCGGTTTTCCCTGTGCATGCACAGTAGATATCAATCAGGTTTTTGATTCCCGGCTGTTCGTCGCAGTAGCGCACACAGGCCTCGGAATCGGTTACCGCACGTTTGAATTTCCTGATAATGGTATCGGGGTCATCCATCAGATAGATGCTTCCGTTCGGGTTCTCATCCGATTTGGACATCTTTTTCGACGGCTCCTGAAGACTCATGATCTTGGCTCCGGCTTTTCCGATATATGCCTCGGGCACGGTAAATACGTCGCCGTAAATGTTGTTAAAACGGATTGCAATATCTCTTGTCAGTTCCAGATGCTGCATCTGGTCGATTCCCACGGGAACCACGTCCGCCTGGTATAACAGGATATCCGCCGCCATCAGCACCGGATAAGTGAAAAGACCGGCATTGATATTGTCCGCATGTTTGGCAGACTTATCCTTAAACTGGGTCATACGGCTCAGCTCACCCATATAGGTGAAGCAATTCAGAATCCATGCCAGCTCCGCATGTCCCGTCACATGGGACTGATAATAGATGCAGTTTTTCTCCGGATCGAGTCCGGCCGCAATATAAAGTGTCAGAAGTGTTCTGGCTCTTTTCCTGAGTTCAGCCGGATCCTGGCGCACCGTGATGGAGTGCATATCCACTACACTGAAGAATGTCTGGTAGTCGTCGCTGATATTGACCCAGTTCTTAAGCGCTCCCAGATAATTGCCAAGTGTCAGGTTTCCTGTCGCCTGCATGCCGCTGAATAATGTCTTCTTGCCGTCTAACATATAATCTATCTCCTTTTACTGAAATTTCTAATGATTTTGATGCAATTTATTTTGTATTGTGTTTTCTGTACTGAGCATCTTATTTTCTGAAAATACCTTCTCATTATAATACAGATGCCATTTCCTTGCAAGCCAGGGATTTGATTTTCCGTTTGTTTACGTAACTGTTCAGCCATAAAATAGGGATTTAGTTGAGGAATGAGAACGCCGCCGGGACGGTCGGGGTTCGGGATGGTG
>NZ_URHZ01000103.1 GCF_900547735.1 uncultured Clostridium sp.
ATCCCGAACCCCGACCTAACGGCGGCGTTCTCATTCCTCAATTAAATCCCTATTTAAATTATCAGAAAACGCGCTCTTTTAATCGTGTTTTATCGCCTCCAGCGCCGGAATTTCCACTGCTTTCGCCGCGGGGTAATAACCGGCCCCCACTCCGATGAAGACAGAGAATAAAACGGCAAACGCGGCCAGCCACCAGGGAATGACGGACAGGCCTCCGGCCGGACTCATCATATCGCCACCCATATCCGAAAAAACCGATGAAGACGCCTGGCCTGCCGCCAGGTTCATGATAATCGAAACCCCGTAGCTTAAAATAACGCCGGCCACCCCTCCCGCAAAGCCGATGCAGCCGGCCTCCAGCAGAAAAATTTTCCTGATATCCTTCACAAAACATCCCAGGGACTTCATCACTCCAATCTCTTTGGTCCGCTCGGAAATGGACATGATCATGGTGTTGGTGATGCCGAGGGCGGCGACAAACAGGGACACCGCGCCGATTCCGGCAAACATCATCTGCTTTTGTCTCGCCTCCCGTTCCATCGGTTTTCTGATGCTTTCCATGGAACTGGTCCGAAACCCCAGGGCCTTAATCTGTTTTTCCACCCCGGCCACATCTTTGATGTCTTTTACCTTGACCATGGCGCTTGAATAGCCCTTCTTTCTCTTCACCTTCTTTCCGCTCAGCCTGGCCTGCTGATCCAGCAGATCCTGCAAATCGCCCAGGCTCATGATAAGACCCATGGAAGTTTCCATCCCTTTGCCATAGTCTTCCTTCATTATTCCGGCCGTCTCAAATTTTTTTGTTACCTTTTTATCGTCTTCGCCGCCGTCGGAAAACTCCGCGGTTATTTCCGCCTTCATCGGTTCAAAATAGGGCTCCGGTTTAACCGGCATTCCGCTTGCGTCAAATTCGCCGCCGTACATGTCAATCGTGTTTCTTCCCTCCGGCCGCTTCGTATCCTCAAAATTGTAAGCAAAATCCTGGCCTGCAAAGATTTTTCCCGGTTTCCACTGCTCAAAACTCCCTTCGGTCAGCTTATATCCCATCGTTTCCGCCTCTTTTAGATCAATGCCGACGATTTCGGCATAGGTGGTGCGGTACCGGTTATTTTTGCCCGCATAGAGCGTTACCGTGACATTCTGCGCCGTGAGCTTGGGGGAGACGGCTTCCACCCCCTTTATCTGCTTCATCTTGCCGATTGCCTGGGTATTGATTCCGGAACTGTTCGCATTTTTCCCGGTCGGATAGACCGTGATGATGGTCAGGTCTCCCATCTGGGCCAATGCGCTCTCCTGCGCCTGCTTCATTCCGATTCCGATTGAAATCATAATGACGACGGAGCAGCAGCCTATGATGACTCCCAGCACGGTCAGCATGGTCCTGGCCTTGTGACGGCTCAGGTTTTGTAAGCAGACCGTAATCAAATCCTTTATTCTCATTGCTTTGACTCATCCTCCTCTTCTGCCTCTTCCCCCGGCTCATCACCAAAGAAGTCTTTTTCCCAATCCTCATCCGTATCCTTTTCCTCCTCTTCTTTTCCCGCTCTCTTCTTCCCGGCTTTCACTGCGGCCGCGATGATGATAAGCAGAGCCGTCCCCGCCGCTGCCAGAGGAATGAGCGGCAGGCCTTTTCTTCCTTCCGGCTCCTCCGGGAAAGCGTCGGCCGTCTGTTCCTGTGCCTCGGCAACGGTGACGTTTAGCGGCACTTCCTCTGTTTTCACCTGCATCGCTTCATCCTCATAGGTCACGATGATCTTTCCCTCAAATGCTCCCTGGTTCTGCGGCGTCACCACAAAGTCGATGGTTCCGCTCTTCCCCGCCTCAAAATTTCCGAGAGTCAGATCTTTTTCCAGGGCGTTTATGTCTCCCACCAGTTTTGCCTCCACGTTGAAGACCTGGCCCCTGCCCTTATTGACGTACGGAACAGAAATTGTGGCCTCCTCATTCTGACGGAAATTTTCCGAGTAAACGGGTGTTTTCAGTTCGAAACGGTCCGGCTGATAGACCGGGATTGCGATCGTCTCCGTGGATGTCGCCTGTTTTCTCTCCTTGCCGTCCACATATTCGTACTTGAACGTGATGGTGATCTTAGGCGACTGGAGTTTTGACTGGAACAGCGCCTGCACTTTCACGGCCTGTTTACTCGTCTCTCCGGCTCCCAGCTTCGGTATGTACACGGTGTTGGAGGAAGAATTGATGGAAATTCCTTCCCCCGTCTCAAGGGATACGACCACATTCTCGGCAGCGGCCTGGCCGCTTGTGTTGGCCATCTCCATTTCCAGATCAAAGACCTGGCCGGCGGTGACTTTTTCACCGTACGAATAATTACGGATTATGATATTCGGGGTGGGGATATTCATTTTCCCGCCCTTTCCTTCCGTTGGTATCACGAGCTTTTCGGAAACGCTGCCCTGCGTGGCTCCCTTATCTGAATCATAATCAAACTTAAGGGTCAGGCCCAGCAGTTGGGAAGCGGCTCCGTTTAACTCGCTTCCCGCCTGGAGACGCACCGGAACCTCAATCGCCGCCCCCGCCTTCAATTCCCCGAGCTGTTTAGTATCGGTCGTATCCAACAGAAAAATCTGGTCATTCGGTTCCATGACTGCGGAGAGATTGCGGATGTCCTTATCTTTGCTGGTGTTCTCAAGTCTTATCACCACATTGAACGCCTCCCCGGCTTTTACGGGGCCCGCCGCCCCAATGCGGCTGATCCCGATCACCGGCTGGCCGGATATCCCGCCGCGGACCGGTATCTGTACTTTCTGTGACAGCGAACCGTTCGTCAGGTTGCCCCCTGAGTAATAATTGTATTTCATCTCCACGTCGAGCGACTGTGACGGGCCCGGAAGTTCCTGTCCCGCCGTCATCTTCACGGTGATTTTTTTCTTTTGCTTCGTCCCGATGTAATTGACTATCTGGGAGCTTGTGTCGTCCGTAATAAAAAGAGAATTGCCCGGCGTCACGCTGACCACCAGATCCTGGATGTCGGAATCTCCGCTGGTGTTTTCAAGCTCCAATTCCAGTGAAAACGGTTCTCCCGGACCGATGGAGGTCTGCGGGCTGATCCGCTTTACCCGGATAACCGGCTGCCCCGTCGTCTCGGAGTCGTCGCTGCCGCCCTCATATTCCTCGCACTCGCTGATCTCGGCCTCCACCGTCTCCGATGGAATGCCCGACTTTTTATAATTCACCTTCAGACGGAGTGTATTTCCCTTTCCCGAATAGGTGGTTTTCGGGATGGTCACCGTGAATTCCAGCGGTTCGTCGCGCTCCGAGGTAACTTTTACCTTCGCCGCTCCGGCATTTCTGAAACTGTCGGACAGTTTGGAGACGGAAACTCCCGATTTTCCCACATCCTCCGTCTTAAGTCCGTCCGATCTGACGGAGACAACCAGTTTGACCTGCTTTCCCTTTCTGATATTGCTCACCGGCGTCTTATTGCTCCCGGCCGTGTATACCTCGTATCCGTCCACCGTCAAATTGCCGGATTCCTCACCGCCCTCACTTCCCGAGGGTCCTTTCTCCTTGCCGCCCTGCGCCGTACTTCCCGCTGATGCACTCCCCGCTGCCGTACTTCCTCCCGACGTACTTCCTACTGCCGTACTTCCCGCGTCCATACTTCCTGCCGCTGCCTCTGCCGCCGCGGGAGCAGATAATTCCTCCGCCCTCACCGGGCCGCAGGTCCCGAATGCTATCATAAGGCTTAGAATCCATGTTGCCGTCCGTTTTGCCGCTAATTTACCCTTCATCTCTATCTTTTCCTTTCATCTCCGATTATATTTCCGTCTACCAGTGTCACAATCCGGTCTGCATACCGCGACATGCCCGGATCGTGGGTAACCAGTATAATGGTCTGCTCATATTTTCTGGCAAATCCCGTTATCATCTTCATAATATCCGCCGTTGTCCTTGAATCCAGGTTTCCCGTCGGTTCATCGGCAAAAACAACCTGGGGCCTTGTCACAAAAGCCCTGGCGATTCCGGCCCTCTGCTGCTGTCCTCCCGACATCTGTCCGGGATAGTGATGCAGCCTGTGGGAAAGGCCGACCTTCCTCAAGAGTCCTTCCGCTATTTTTTCCCTCTTATCTTTCTCCATCCCCCGGAACATCAGGGGCATGGCCGTATTCTCAATAGCCGTCATGGAAGGGAGAAGGTTATAGGACTGAAAGATAAACCCGATGTACTTCTGTCTGAAGGCTGCAAGTTCCTCCTCGCTCATCCTGGACACACAGTGCCCCTGGATCAGGACCTCTCCTCTGGTCGGTTTCTCCATTCCCGCCAACTGGTTCAGCAGCGTGCTCTTTCCCGAACCCGAGGTGCCGAAGATACAGCAGATTTCTCCTTTATAGATGGTCAGATTAATTCTGTTTAAGGCTACCACTTCCTCGTCACCCATTCTGTATACTTTTCTGACATTTTTTACCTGTATTGCCGGTTCTCTTCTCTCCATTATTTTCCTCCCGTTGTTATAGCGGAATCTTACAGGATAAAAACTCAAAAAATATATCATGTAAATCTGAAGAAATCTTAAGACGTTCCCGTAAAACGACGCAAAGCACGCTTCATGAACTTTTCATTGCCGCTCAGCAAAAAAGAGGAAGCGGCCGCCTGCCGATGCAGACTGCCGCTTCCTCTTTTCACTTTAATCACTCTCTTGCAACCTCAAACTCCTGCGCTCCGAACGCTCCCGGCGCTATCTCATATTTATCGAATACAATCACCGGATTGCCGCTCCGGCCGATATAAAACTTCGTCGTTGCATCGACCGTACTGAATCCGTCTATCCCGCCGCTTCCGTCCCAGTATACGAGATCCCGGTTTTGGGCCATGCGCTCTTTCATCTGTGTTCGAATGCTCTCATTGGCCCTGTTCACGTAATCCTGGCCCAGTAAATCCTCCAGCGTAATCTTTTTCCCGTTCTTCAAATCCAGATTATAGTAATAGCGGATTCCGTATGCGGAGGTCCAGTTTTCATTCGCCGTCACTTCCAGAGAGAGGATATCCTCCGTCTCATATTTCACTTCATAACCGGCGTCCACCTTAATTCCTTTTTCTGCGAATTCCGCTTCGGTGCCTCCCGTAGCCATGAAAGCCTCTTTGTACTCTGCAATCCTCTTTTCCGCGCCGGCCTTATATTCTTCCATAATCTTTTCAATTTCACGGTTCACATCGGCGGCAAGACGGCCGGAGGTCTCATTGCCCGATTCTTCCTGAATCTCCGGTATTTCCACATGAATCTCCTTTTCCCCATCAGCCGTGTCATAATTTCTGAATGTCAGAACCCTGGAGACGGCGCCGATAATAGGAAGCTGCTTTGCCGTAGCGGCAAACGCCTCGCTCGTGTTCAGTCCTGTGATAAAACACACCATCAGGGCTGCGGCCGCAGCGGCTGCGGTCCTTCCATAATGCTTTCTTCTCCTCATAGGAACCACCTTTCTTTCACCCTGTCTACCCGTCCCCTGCTCCAGAGCCGCTTGTACAGCCTGGTCAAGTTCTTCGGGAATTTCCATCGACTCATAGATTTTCTTCGTTTTTCCTATATCCTGTTCCAGTTTTCTCCGCCTCATCTGATTTCCTCCTTCAGCTTCTTTTCAAGACGCCTGAGCCCCGAATACAGACGGTATTTTACCGCGCCCAGCCCGCTCCCCGTCGCCCGGCTGATCTCTTCCAGGGAAAAATCCTCATAGAATCTTAAAATAATCACCGTTTTTATTTTCTCCGGCAGCTCCTGTATCCGGCGGTACATATCCCAGTCATACGGTTCCAGCTCCGGTTCACTCTCCTGCATCCTGTACACCTGTTCCGGTTCGAAGGCGACTTCCCTTCTCCCTTTTCTCATATATCCGTAGCATTCGTTGAGCAGCACCCTGAAAAACCATGTCTTCATATACTCCGGATTCCTGATGGATGTATAATTTTCCAGCGCTTTTACAACGGCATTCTGGAGAATATCCATCGCATCTTCCCTGTCCCCCGTCTGGCTGACGGCAAAACGGTAAAGCCTCTCCTGATTTTCCGTGATATATGTAACAAGCTCCCTGCGTACATCATCGCTCATGTTTATCACCTCTCTTAGTTTCTTACTTTTCTTTCCTGTTATTTAGATGAACGGTGTTCTTCAAAAGTCTGAAAAACAGAAAAAAATCAGAATTTCCGATCTGTGGTAACCGCCGATCAAAAATCCTGATTAGAATAATAAATTTTTCTATTTCCCGTCCTGCCCGCCGCAGACAACGGTCTGGTTTCTTCCGCTGCTTTTCCCCGAATACAGCCTGGCATCGGCCAGCCGTATCAGCTCCTTCACATCCCCTGCTTCTCCGCAGTCCGCAATTCCAAACGTCATAGTGATCCTTATTTTTTCCCCGTGCCAGTCCAGCTCGCTTCCGTTTATAACGGCTCTCAGCTTTTCGACACACGCAAAAGTCCGTTTTCTGTCCAGCTCCTCGTATACCATAAGAAATTCTTCGCCGCCCCAGCGGAATGCAAAGCCGATATGTTCCATATGAACCGAGATCGCATGTGCGACCATCTTCAGCACCTCATCCCCCGCCTGGTGGCCGTAAGTGTCGTTGATCCGTTTAAAATAATCGATATCTCCCATGACGGCCGAGAACATCCCGTTCTCACGCCCCGCCTTTTCCGCAAGACTGTTCAGAACCACGTCGCAGCTTCTCCTGTTGTAGAGACCGGTCAGCGCGTCCTTCCCCGCCACGGATTCAATGGAATCCCGCAGAATAACGGCAAAGCGGCTCATCTCCCCAAGCTCATCGGACCGCTCCAGGATTTCCGGTTCCAGGCCGGCCGTTAGGTCTCCCTTTGCCACAGCCCCCAGAAACATCTCCGTCTTTTTCAGCAGATCGATCACCTTCCTGCTGTAGAAGTAGGAGACTCCGATTGCAATGGCAATCATCCCGAGCGCCGATACGCAGACCATGAAAATATTGGTGTCAATCCGCTTCATCACCTCATTGCGCGGTTTCCCGACAAACATCATCCCCACTGTGGAATGATCGGAATTGCGGATCGGCTGGTAGTAACCAAAATACGGCGTTCCGTTTACAAGCACATGATCGGAAAAATAAGTTTCTCCCCTTCCCAGCACCTTGTCCGTAACTGCCTTCTCCGCCGCGGTCCCAACCGCTCTGGCGCCGTCACTGCCCACAATCGTGGTCAGATACCGCTCTTTCCCGTAAAACAGCGTGGCATCCACGCCCGCCGTCTCTTTCAGGTCATCCACCAGCTCATCGCGGCCCTCCAGGCTCCTTCCGCCCTTTAACAGAACCGTTCCCGATTTTTCAAAATCTCCGGGGTACAATACTTCAAAAGTCCGGTAGGAAAAAGTTCCAAGGACTCCCAGACTGTACCTCACTTCCTCACGCAGGCTGCTGTATATTATCTTTGACGTTATTAACATGACAATCAAGCCGAATGTCAGCAGCGGCACCGCCGATAATAACATCAGGCTTGTTGTCAGTTTTCCTCTTTTCGCTCTCATGATTGACCCTGTCCCGGTAATTTATTGACTTTACATCTTTTTGTCAATGTTTTTTCTTTTTTTGTTATTCTTTTACCATTATACTAAATAACGCGGTCCCCTGCAAACGGTATCCTCATGATTTGAAAATTTTCCCTATTTTGTCAGTATCTTCTATTTTGTCAGTATTTCCTATCTTGTCAGTATTTCTTATCTTATCAGTATTTCCTATCTTATCAATATTTCCCATCTTATCAGTAAACTCTCGGACAGTAGAGCTGTACGGAATCTCCGGACCGTATCAGCACATTTCCCGGAGGAATTTCCGTTGACTGATAGAAAAACGGTTCCTCCGAGAAATTGGCAGCCGCCTCCAAATCTTCGCCGAAGGCGGTTCTCTGGACCTTTCCGTCTTCGGACAGATACTCAAAGTCCGTCATCTCTTCACGCACCGCCTTCCCGGCAAATTCCGACCAGACTTTTACATGGGCCGTGATGGTCTCTTTCTCCCTGTCCCAGGTTTCGCGGTCCAGATGATAAAGCGGCGGCACATCATAGAGAATTTCCCTCATCATCCTGGCCGTCTCCTCCCCTTCGATCTTTAAGGTGGACCAGTCCCAGTGATAGGTTGTAATCACCGAATCATTATAAACAAGCCGGTACAGAGGGACGTCGAAGGAGATATCCGTGAAAATGCGCCTCCACTCCTCTTTTAATGGAATTTTCTTACCAAAATGTTCCGGGACGCCTCCGGAAGCGCTGTAATATTTTCCAATGTAATACATGCTCTCCCTGTTTTTCTTCATATCCTGATCTCTCCAGGAAAAGGAGGGGAGTTCGATTCCGTGGGCGAAGGCGATGTGCTGTGCCGCATAGTCATTACCTCCCTCGGAGCCAACCACCATGCCCAGTTCCTCCCCTATATAATCAAGACGCTCCATTCTGGCAGCCGTATCCTGTTCCATCGTCGACCGGCGGGACGGCGTATAGTCGTCATAAAGTTCTCCGGCCGCATCACAATCCACAAACCATGAATTAAACGGGACTCCGGTGCCCAGAATCCATGAGGTTCTGTCCTTGACGGACGGCAGGGCCAAGGCAGGATTCAGCTTTCTTCCCACCTTGTTAAATCCCGCCGCTTTCTCACCGTTCCGGTTTTCTATCACAGCCTCCTCATAAAGCGACAGGTCTTTAAATGCCGCCGTATTCCATTCTTCCTTTCCTGGCTCATGGATGGAATGATAGGAATCATACGGCCCGATCAGATAGCCCGCATCCGCCGCTGCCTGAACCAGCTTTGGATTCCGCCAGGCATTTTCCCAGTTGTCAAGTCCGGTCCAGGCTTTATCGATACCGCCTGCCTTCATTTCTTCTATCAGTCCGGCGCTGCCCTTTATTCCCCAGTTTTCCGGTTCCGTAATAAATACTCCCGACAGATTTGCATACAGAGCCGCTTTATTTAATGCAATCCGCTCCGGTTCATTGAGTTCTTCCGCCCCGGAAAGCGGCTCTGCGGTTCCCGCCGGCCCAGGCAGTTTTCCAGTTTTCACCGGCTCGGGCAGTTTTTCACGGTCATAAAAGTCACGGCCTGCTACCGCCTCCGTGATTCCGCGGCAGATTACATTCTTCTGGTACCCGCTCACATAATCCTGGGAGCGTATCTCATTCAGCACATTTAAAAACTCACTGCCCGTTTCCAGCTCCTGCACATACTCAGCCACATAGGTCAACGCCGGTTCTCCCGACGCCCTGCGAAATGCCGCCCAGTTGATATCTTCCGGCTCAACCGCTCTGCCGCACCAGAGATAAAAGTGGGGGGCACCGTACAGTTTCCGGACCTCCCGGTTCCGTCCGGCCTTTTGCTCCAGGGTGGTAAAACGTCCCGTCTCCTTCAGGTAATCTTTATAGACGCCTGCAATCCGGACCGGTTCATTGTCCGTCACATAGATTCTGAACCGTTTAGACTTATTGGGATCTATCTCCGGGTAAGTGTGGCGCAGTTCCACTTCCAGTCCGTCCGGGTTTTCAAAATGCAGTTCCGTCCGGTAGGGATCTTCCATGATGTAAACCAGCGCCTTCTCCCCCTGGGACACCGCGAAAAACGGCATGGACAGGCTCTCCATCACGGTAAAATCCGTATCCGTCAGATATTTGGCCCAGCCCTCATCCTTTCCCGGCACTCTCTTTCCCTCTCCCATCGGAAGATAGAAATAATCCCCCTTTACAACCGGCCAGTTTCCGTTATTGTCTTTCCCTGAATCCGAGAGAAAGGTAACCGCCAGATAATCCGTTTCCGGTGTGACCGTTACTCTCATATTCTGCTGCGGATAGAACCATTCCGTCCCACCCCCGCTCTCCTTCACCGCCTCCACCTCTTTTTGTTCACCCGGCAGGGAAGCTTCCAGCTTTTCTTCCCCGTCAAACAGAGTCAGTGCAAAGGTCTCCGGCTCCACCTTAAAGCGCACCGGCCGGCCGCTTCCTGCGTCTGCCGCCTCTTCGGCGTTTTCTCCGCTTTCTCTGACCCCGTTTTCTTTTATACTGCTTCCCGTCGCTCCGTTTCCGGCGCAGCCGGTTATGAGAAGGGCGGATGCCAGCACCGCACTCATTATTTTCTTCTGCAATTGATTGTCCTCCTTTTGCGTGGTGAGGAAAGTATAGCAGAGCGGTGTTACAGGGATGTGACAGCGGTATCACATCAAAAAAAGAATCCCGTCTGCGGGATTCTTTCACCTAAAATGTAATAACAAATTCAATTTTTCCTTTTTCCGTCCGGCAGGTACACTCATAACCGTACTTCTCCGCGATAGAACGGACCATTGAAAGTCCCAGTCCGGTTCCCGACATGTTTTTATTTCTCGACTCCTCCCCCACATAAAAGGGTTCCCAGAGCTGCTTCGGATCATCAAACTCCTGTTCCGTTTCATTTGCCACAGAAAACATGAGGCAGCCGTTTTTCTCCGCCAGCCGTACCTCTATTTGAGTTCCCGAAGCGTATTTGACGGCATTGGTAAGCAGATTTTCAATCATACAGCCGACTGCGCTGCGGTCGCCCCGTATCGTTGCATTTCCCTCCGTTGATGTTCTGACCGTGAGCCCCCTGTTCCGCAGTTCAATGGCAAGTCCTTCAAGCTGTTCTTCCAGAAGACTCCCCACATCGACGGTCTCCGACTCCTTCCCGCCGGATTTGAGCCTCGACAGATACAGAAGTTTCTCTATGATGTCTTCCATCCTCTCATTCTGCCTGATGATTGTGTCGAGGAAGGTTCCGTCGTCCATCCCGTCTCTGATTCCGGACGTATATGCCTTGATCAAAGCCACCGGCGTTTTCAGGTCATGGGAGACATTGTTCAGGAGACTCTCCATCTGACGGTTCTTCTCTTCCAGTCCCCTCAAATTCTCACGGATTGCCCCGCTCATCTGGTTCATGCTCTCCGCCACGGTTTCAAGTTCATCCCCGGTGTGTACCTCTATCCTGCCGTAATTCTGTCCGGCTATCTCCTCCGCGAATTTCTCCATTCCGGCAAGAGGTATCGTGATTCTCCGTACGAGAAATGCGCATAAAAGAATGATAAGAATCAGGGCTCCACCGAAGATTATCATCGTACAGACGTTTATTAAGGCAATAATTTCTTCCATATCGGGAATTACGATGGCAATGCCTGCCAGCCGGCCGCCGAGATCCACATACTCGACCGCCAGGCTGTAATTCATCCTCTCCTGCCTGTATATCCGCATAAAACGACCTTCTCTGAGGGTTCTCTCATAATCCTGGTCCCAGAGCCAGTATCTGGCAAGGCCGAGCCCCTTTTCCAGAAATGCGGATTTCAGCTCCTCGTTCACTTTATTGATATCACCGGAGGTATCGGCAACCGCGATCACGGCGTCATACGTTTCTTCCAGCGATGCAATGGTTCCCTCCGTCTCTTCCTTTCCGTCCAGGAGTCCGGCCGCAATCTGCTCAAGCAGCGCTTTTTTCTGATGGATATAATAACGTTCTGCAAACCGGCTGTTCACCGCCACCGATATCCCGATTACGGCGAGAAGGACCAGGGAAATACTGATTAAAAACTTTTTTGCCAGCTTAGTCATACGGCTCCTCCAGTGAGTATCCGAGGCCGACATGGGTGGTGATAAAGCCCTCCCCTATCTTGCTTCTGAGTCTCCTGATATGGGTATCGACCGTCCGGTCGTCTCCCTCATAGTCCATTCCCCAGACCTGTTTAAGCAGCTTCTCTCTCGACAATATGATTTTCCGGTTTGCCATCAGATAGCGGAGCAGCTCGTATTCTTTCTTTGTCAGCTTCAGCGTCTCTCCGTCCAGTGACACCGTCATGTTTTCCTGGTTCAGTGAGAGCTGTGCGCACCGAAGCACATTCTCCAGTCCGCACAGCTTCTTGATTCTCAGCATCAGGATACGCGG
Source organism: uncultured Clostridium sp. (assembly GCF_900547735.1). GTDB lineage: Bacteria > Bacillota > Clostridia > Lachnospirales > Lachnospiraceae > Otoolea. Next base: position 11,895 of record NZ_URHZ01000103.1, read on the forward strand.
ATCAAAGGGCTTGTGAATGTATTCGTCGGCCCCTCCGCTGAGTCCTGCAATCTCATCCTCGGATCCGCTTTTCGCGGTCAGCATCAGTATCTTTACCGGTATTCCATAATTCCGCAGCTCCCGGCACACGTCAATGCCGCTCATCCTCGGCATCATCCAGTCCAGGACAGCCAAATCCGTCCTGTGTTCCATCAGGTAGCCAAGCGCCGCTTTTCCGTCTGAAACCGCCGTCACATCATATCCTTCCTTTTTAAGGTACATTGTAAGAATTTTCTGCATATCCGGATCGTCTTCCGCTATCAGTATCCTCATTTACCGTAAGTCTCCTCACTCTTTCAATTTTCCCGGCCTCCGCCGGGTACACCGACAGCATAGCAAAACGATGTGACAGCCATGTTACAGCCTATGAACTGCTGCCGCCTTCCATGAATTCCTCAAATGCGGCGACGGGCATCGGCTTTGCAAAAATATAGCCCTGTATCATATCGCAGCCCGCTCCGGTGAGAAGCTCCACCATGTCCTGTGACTCGACTCCTTCGGCCACCACCTTCATTCCCAGGCCTTTTGCCAGGCCGATCACTGCTTTTACGACGTCGGTTCCCCTCGGCCCGTTCTCTCCGACGAAAAATCCACGGTCCATTTTCAGGCTGTCCATCGGCACTTCTTTTAATACATTCAGCGAAGAATATCCGCTTCCGAAATCATCCATGGAACATTGGAATCCCGCTCTGTGTATCTCTTCTATAGCTCCCTTGATGCGGCCCAGGTTTTCAAACACCATAGCCTCCGTAAGCTCAATCTCCAGAAATTTTGCCGGTACGCCGTAACGTTCCCGGATTTCAATATACGGTTTCAGAAAATCCGGATTTTCCAGGTGTCTTCTGGAAAGGTTGACCGATATGGGAATCAGTTCTCTTCCCTCTTCCGTCCACCTGCGCAGCATGGCGCAGGTTTTCTCGAAGACATACCGGTCGATTTTTACGATAAATCCGTTTCTCTCAAACAGAGGGATGAATTCTCCGGGCGGCACGATTCCCCTTCCAGGGACGTTCCACCGCACAAGCGCCTCGGCTCCGGCCGTCTTTCGTGTCGTCAGGCTGACCTTGGGCTGGAGATAAACCTGGAATTCACCGTTTTTCATGGCGATCTCCATTGTATTTTCCATCTCTATTTCCTGATGCAGCTTCCGGCGCTCCATATCCGTGTAGAACATACAGTTCAGAAGGTGATCTCCCGCCTCCCTGCTTCCCTTTCGCGCCACATTGGCCCGGTCGCGTATTGTTATGACGTCCTCGGAACGGTTGGTAACCAGGTAAACTCCGCAGTTAACCTGAAGATAATACGGAATCAGCTGTCCTTCATTAAACGCATTGATTTCATCCACGATATGCTTCATCCGTTTCCGTATCTCTTCCTGTTCCGTCTCCCTGATAACAAGGTTGAAGATATCCGACTCGATACGCGATACACACTCTCCCGCCTCAAGCTGGGAGGAGAGCACGTCATGGACATGCTTCAGCACGCGGTTTCCTTCCTCTTTACCGTAGGAATCATTGATCAGTTTAAACCGCCGGATATCCAGTGTGATAAATGCAAATGCCTGACCGCCCCTTTTAAAGCGGTTCACTTCTTTTTCAAAACGCAGGGCCGTAAAACCTCCCGTAACAGGGTCTACCTGGGTAATCTCCGATACCTCACGCCGTTTTGTCCAAAGTATGTAAATAATCAGCACCAGAAACAGGGATACGATGCAGATACTGTTGCCGAGGGCAAAATATTTAAGTTGGTTGATACGGCTCATATAGACGGAAGGGGAGATGAGCGATAAAAGATACCAGTCCCCCTCGGCTAACGGCACATAGTGCATCATGCGTTTTTCCCCGGAAACGCTAAACTCAAACGCCCCGCTCTTCATCCTCAGCATATCCGCCCTGACACGGCTCAGAGCGTCCCTGCTAAACTGCGCATTCATGGATTCCAGCGTATCAAAGTAATTCGTTCCGTCTACGACCGCGTTGGCATTGCTGGAATGCAGGATAAAATCACCGGTTAATGTGACAATATGCGAGTATCCATATCCCTTGAACGTATCCGTATCCAGCAGCAGCACCATTGTCTCCGTGGGAATCCAGCCCGCCACGGCGCCCACCAGTTCGTCTTCCATGTAAAACGGGACGGCATACAAAGCTCCCTGCCTCTCGTCGTAAACTGAAGTAAGCTCTGAGCTGACACCGGATATTCCATTCAGTGCATTCCGGATTACGGTAAAACCGCCGACATTCCTTATATCCTCTATATAGTTGTCATACAGCGTCCCCTCCAGATCCACATATCCAATCCAGTCGAACGGGCTCTTCTCCGTCAGAAGATGGAAGTATTCGCCGTTCTCCTCCGGGTCCTTGTCAAATGCAGTCAGCGTAATGCTGACATTCTGAAGAATATCGAGTTCATTCCTGATCCCCGAGTCCACCTTATTTGTTGTCTGCTGCGATAATTCCGACAGATAACGCTTCGCCTCCGCCGACACGACCCGGTTGCTCTGTGATACTAAAAGCATACACAAAAGTCCCACCGTAACCGTTGCCGCCAGCAGAGCGGCATACAGCCGGTACATTCTGTTTTTGATTTTCCTGTCACGCTCTTTCATTCCCAATTCCCGTCTTCTACCTGTATTTTTAATATTCCACCGTACGCTCACGTTTTCCGGCATTCTGTTAATCATTATATCATCATATTTCGGGCAATTCAACGGATGTTACCGTCAACCGGATTTCCTTACTTTTACCCGTTTTTGATGTTATCTGAATAATCTTTAAGGTTTTTTTCTTTCCTTATTAAGCTTTCTCGTTTATAATAGCGGAAATGTACTGATGAGGAGGGTAATAATGATCGATGAAATGATAAAGTACAATAAGGAATTTGTAAGAGATGGTTCCTACCGGCGCTACGCCGCCGATAAATACCCGCGTAAGAAGCTGGCCATCCTTTCCTGCATGGACACCCGCCTGGTCGAACTTCTCCCCGCTGCCCTCGGAATTAAGAACGGGGATGTAAAGATGATAAAGAATGCCGGAGGAATGATTACCGATCCCCTCGACACCTCCATCCGGAGCCTGCTCATCGCCATCCTGGAGCTGAAGGTGACGGAGGTGATGGTCATCGCCCACACCTGCTGCGGCGTGGCCGGCATCACCCCGGACATAATCAGGACCCACCTAAAAGAACGGGGAATAACGGAAGAGGCCATCCTTCAGATGGAACAAAGCGGACTCGACTTCAACCGCTGGTTCCAGGGGTTCGAGACACCGGAGGAGGAGGTAAAGCTCTCCGTCTCAATCCTTAAGAATCATCCTCTAATCCCTTCCGATATTACAATCACCGGTTTTGTTATGGATGTGGAAACCGGGCTGCTGGAACCTGTCTGCTGAGACGGGTTCTTTTTTAATTGAGGAACGAGAACGCCGCCGGGACGGTCGGGGTTCGGGATGGTGAGAG
>NZ_URHZ01000104.1 GCF_900547735.1 uncultured Clostridium sp.
CCCTCCCACTCCCCCGTCCGCCGTCTTACAGAGGCGTCCTCACATCTCAACTAAAGACAGTACCCCCTTGAAACCACTGCAGAAATAAAGTATAATGACAACATTGATACGAAAATGCCAAAAAGCTATATAAATGAAGGAGTAACATTATGAATTTAGTAACCGTAAGAGAAATCTACCGTTCAAGCGAGTCTTATCTGGACAAGGAAATCCAGATCGGAGGCTGGGTCAGAAGTGTCAGGGGATCCAAGGCCTTTGGTTTCATCGTAGTAAGTGACGGAAGCTACTTTGAGACGCTTCAGGTCGTTTATCATGATACAATGGAGAATTTTGCTGAGATCTCCAAACTGAATGTCGGCGCTGCCATCATTGTAAAAGGAGCTCTGGTTGCCACACCGGATGCCAAACAGCCATTTGAAATCCAGGCAACGGAAATCCTTGTGGAAGGCCAGTCCGCATCGGACTATCCGCTTCAGAAGAAGCGCCATACGCTTGAATATTTAAGAAGTATCTCCCATCTGCGTCCGAGAACCAATACCTTCCAGGCCGTGTTCCGCGTGCGTTCGCTGGCTGCCTATGCGATCCATCAGTATTTCCAGGACCGCGACTTCGTCTATGTCCACACTCCACTTATCACGGGAAGTGACTGTGAGGGAGCCGGTGAGATGTTCCAGGTAACCACCCTTGATCTGAACGATATCCCGAAGACACCGGAGGGAGCCGTTGATTTCTCCCAGGACTTCTTCAATAAACCGACCAACCTGACCGTAAGCGGTCAGTTGAATGCCGAGACATATGCCATGGCATTCCGCAACGTATACACCTTCGGCCCTACTTTCCGTGCCGAGAACTCCAACACGACCCGCCATGCTGCGGAATTCTGGATGATCGAGCCGGAGATGGCATTTGCCGATCTGAACGACAATATGGCCCTGGCCGAGAGCATGTTAAAATATGTTATCCGCTATGTGCTGGAACATGCGCCGGAAGAGATGAATTTCTTCAACCAGTTCATCGACAAGGGGCTGCTTGACAGACTGAACCATGTACTGAATTCCGAATTCGGACATGTAACCTATACCGAAGCAGTAAAGATTCTGGAAGAGCACAATGAGGAATTCGACTACAAGGTGTTCTGGGGCTGCGATTTACAGACCGAGCACGAGCGTTACCTGACAGAAAAGATTTACCAGAAACCGGTATTCGTCACAGATTATCCGAAAGAGATCAAGGCCTTCTATATGAAGATGAACGAGGACAACAAGACGGTAGCCGCCATGGACTGCCTCGTACCGGGAATCGGCGAGATTATCGGCGGAAGCCAGAGGGAAGACGATTACGATAAACTGGTAGCCAGAATGGAAGAACTGGGCCTTAAGAAAGAAGATTACGGATTCTATCTGGATCTGAGAAAATACGGCTCCACAAGACATTCCGGTTTCGGCCTCGGGTTTGAGCGCTGCGTTATGTACCTGACCGGCGTCTCCAACATCCGTGACATTATTCCATTCCCAAGAACGGTTAACAACTGCGATCTGTAATTTTCTCAGCTGCCGTTCACGGAGTGTACAGTAACTTCTGTTACAGAACTCTTACGATGGAGCTGCCGCAAATAACCTTTGCGGCAGCTCTCTCTGGTACTGGGTTACCATAAGCGTTACATGCAAAGTACTTGAAAGGAAAGGGGAACAACGTGAAATTCATTCATACCGGCGATGTACACTGGGGCATGTCCCCGGACAGCGACAAATCCTGGAGCAGGGAGCGTGCCCGCGATATCAGGGACACCTTTTCTGCGATTATAGAAAAGACGAGGAAAGTGGGGGCCGATTTCCTGTTCATTGCAGGAGATTTGTTTCACCGCCAGCCGCTGCAGAAGGATCTGAAGGAGGTCAATTACCTCTTTTCCACCATTCCCGGCGTCCGGGTCATTATTATCGCAGGAAACCATGACAGGATCCGAAACAGCTCCGCCGTATTGAGCTTTTCCTGGTGCCCCAATGTAACATTTATCGACAGCGAGGAACTGACAAGCTATTATTTCCGCGACATTAATACCGAGGTGACCGGTTTCAGCTACCACACCGCCGAGATAACCGAGGCAAAGCTGAACCAGGCTTATGCGCCCCATGACGGAAGGATCCATATCCTGGTCGGCCATGGCGGCGATTTAAACCATACTCCGATAGACAGGGCCGCCCTGGCCGATTCCGGTTTTTCCTATATCGCCCTGGGCCATATCCATAAACCGGAAGTCCTGATCGACCGGAAGATGGCCTACTGCGGTTCTCCCGAACCGTTAGACAAGACGGAGACGGGAACCCACGGCATTTATTACGGGGAAATCAATCCTTCCAGTCTCCAGGTTACGAAACTGGAATTCATCCCAATGGCCAAACTGCGCTACATCCCTCTGATTGTCAATGTAACCCCGGCCACCACCAACACCGAACTCTGTCTTAAAATGTCCCACGAGATCGACAAGCGCGGCACGGACAATATTTACCGATTCCGCGTGCGCGGCATGAGGGATCCCGACATTACCTTCGACCTGGATTCCCTGCTGCTGCGCTACAAAATATCCGATATCCTGGACGAGTCGGAACCCGAATATGATTTCAGTGCGCTGTTTGCAGAGCATCCCAGCGATATGATAGGTTTTTACATCCGTGCGCTTCAGAAGCCGGATATGAGCCCGGTAGAAAAAAAGGCGCTGTTTTACGGAATCCATGCCCTTCTTCTCACCACCGATGAAAGGAGTTGACAAAGTGCGTTTTCTGGATTTATACATAAGCGGATTTGGTAAATTTCATAATACGTCTGTCTCCTTCGAGGATGGCCTCAATATCGTCTATGGCAAGAATGAAGCCGGCAAGTCCACGATACACACCTTTATCCGCGGTATGCTCTTCGGCATTGAACGCCAGAGGGGCAGAGCCGCGAGGACGGACATTTACAGCAAATATGAGCCATGGGAGAACAGCGGCACCTATGAGGGTCAGCTCCGCCTGGAATCCGACGGCATCATTTACCGCATTGAGCGGAGTTTTCAGAAGAATAAAAAAGAGTTTATCATTATCAATGAAACCCTGGGCAAAGAGGTGGAACCGACCAGGGCTTTTATGGACGAGCTGCTGGGAGGCTTAAGCGAGACGGCCTACAATAACACCATCAGCATCAGCCAGCTTAAAAGCGCCACCGAGGACGGAATGATTTCCGAACTTAAAAACTATATTGCCAACATGAACACCTCCGGCAATATGGCTCTGAATATCACAAAGGCAACCTCCTATTTAAAGGGGCAGAAGAAACAACTGGAAACCCAGTTGAGCCCGGAGGCCGCCAGAACCTACACGATGCTCTTAAGTGAGATAAGAAACATTGAAAAAGAAATTTCCTCCCCCGAGTACGAAAATCAGATGCAGGAATATGTAAAAAAGCGTGATTCCGTCAAGGAGGAGATTGAATTAAACCAGCAGGAAAAGGATGAACTGGCCGATAAGGTTCTCCGCGGACGCCAGATGCTGGACGATTATGAGTTCTCAGATGAGGCCTCCATTGCCACCTATCTGAATAATGCGGAGGAGATTTACAGTTATTACAACGAATCAAAGGAAGTTGCCGAGAGCAAATCCGGCCGGATGCTCCCCATCGCGCTCTGCCTGCTCGCCGCAGCACTGGCGGTCGGCTCCGGATACTTCCTGTACTGGTTTTTCTATCCGTACAATACCCTGCTGCCGATTATTGCCGCCGACATTAATCCTTATACCGCCGGTCTGGCACTTGGCGCGGGCGCCGCAGTCCTGCTGGCGGGAGGCCTGTTTACGATGTTACGCAGAAAGCGCCATATCAAGGAGGCCAAACTCTGCACGGCCACCCTGTCGGAGATTTTCAAGCGCCACCTGGGCGACAGTTCCATCACGGCCGAGGCCATGGAGGCGTTACGCACCCGCCTTTCCGAGTTTACAAGGCTCTGCCAGATGATGAAGAAGTCGGAAGAGACCCTGAAACTGCAGACCGAAAAAATTTCCACCCTGCGCGAACAGCAGAATAACTGCAGCGAGGTCATTGAACAGCAGCAGCGCATCCAGTGGGAACTGGAGAAGAAGCTGGAGCACCTGACCGACTGCAAGGATCGGGCCGCTGCCCTGAAACGGATTATCACGGAGAACGACAGGCTGCGACAGGATATCGCCGCAATCGATCTGGCCCAGGAAACGATGCAGGATCTTTCCATGTCCATCCGTGATTCCTTTGGACTCTATTTGAATAAGACCACTTCGGAGCTTATCAGTGAAATCACCGGAGGAATCTATACCAGCATCAGTATTGACGAGAACCTGAACGCATTCCTGAATACAAAGAAAAAGCTGATTCCCCTGGAACAGGTCAGCAGCGGAACCGCAGACCAGATTTATCTGGCGCTCCGGCTGGCTGCCGCCAAGTTTATCCAGAATGGGGACGATAGAATGCCCCTCGTCTTTGACGACAGCTTCGTGCTCTACGATGACGACAGGCTGCGCACCGCCCTGACCTGGCTGTCCCGGGCCTACGACGGACAGATTATTATCTTCACCTGCCATAAGAGGGAAGGACGGATTCTGAAGGAAGCGGGAGTGGAACATCATCTGATTCAGATATAAATTTTTATTATTACGTAATTATATCTATCTTCGAAAAAGGGGGCGCCCTGACCGGAGATCTAAAAAAATGGAGGGGACCGCTCTTTACCGGAGCAGTCCCCTCCATTTTTAGTTGCCTTGCAAACGTTCTATTCAATCCGCTTCCGCCACTTTCAGCCACACTTCCATTTTTGTGGTCTCCGGGCTGTGGCTGGCATACCGTTCCGCGCAGAACGGTTCCGTCATAAGATTATGGCGCGGGAGCCACACACTATACAGATACTGTTCCGCCTTGTACAGAACATCCATGACAAGAGCTTCAAAGTCTTCGGCCTCAAAGGCGCAGACAATATACTCTCCCTTCGGCAGTTCCCACTCTTTATAACCGGAAGAGGTTATATCCGTCCCGGCTTTGGCCCCTGCAAAGTAGAGGAAAAAATCTTTTTCGTCACATGGGTAGGCGACGCCCAGTTCCTCCTCACCGAACATTCCGCCTGCTGCCGCTTTCCTGTCATGAAAGTCTCTCCAGAGGGTGTCCAGCGGATCCACACCGGACTCTGTTCCCAGACCGTACATGAACCGGACGGGCATTTTTTTCTCCAGTCCCGTGTAGACTACAGGCTCTTTCTCCTGCCTCCGGTCGATTTCCAGGACGATTCCATCCGTGATCAGCGGAACCCCCTCATCGACCAGGGTATATTTGAGCATCAGCTCCGGTTTGGTCATCCGGTTGAGCGGTACCGGATTGTTCCTGTACTCCTCGGGTATCATGCCAAAGGTGGATTTAAAGGTCCGTGTAAAATGTTCGTGTGAAGAGAAGCCGAGTTCCACCGCAATATCCAGAATGCGTCTGTCTTTCTGAAGAAGGGCGTCCATGGCCTTTGCCATCCTCCTCAGCCTGATATATTCGGCCACCGGCTTTTTTACCAGACGGCCAAACAGCCTCTGATAATAAAACGGTGACAGGCAGGCGAGTTCCGCCAGCTCTCTGATACTGATTTCCTCTCCCAGATGTTCTTCAATAAATTCGATTGTCAGTTGTATCTGTTCCCATGCATGCATTTATAAGCACCTCCTGTATACACAGAATATCACAGCCCGGCGGGCTGCATTTGACTGTGAATGCCCTGATGCCCTTTTTTAAGTTGCTAATTGTACCTGTCAGTTACCTGTTGTGCTTGTCAATTACTTGTTATTTTTGTCAATTACTTGTTATTCTTGTCAAAATGCTGGTAGTCCTTCGGCGTATTCCAGTCCCCGCCCCAGCGGAAACCGCGCTTTGTAAACAGCTTGTAGGCCAAATCCTCATGGGTAATCACATGGGGCAGCCCCGTATCCCTGGCTATATAATCGTTTGCATTGGAATGCGACCATCTCGGCGACCCGGATGAGTAGGAAACATACGGGTTCTGCTGCGGATTCAGGTCGATCGCCCGGCCGTAGGCATGATTGGACAGATTTCCTCCACCGGAAATCTCCCTGTAGCAGAAGGCCGATGTATTGTTCTCATCAATGGAGGCCGAATCCGACGTCTCGGCATCTCCGGTCCAGTAATTGTCCACCAGATACATGGACTGGATCTGGTATTTCGCCTTAAACAGCTCCGTAAAGATACTGAAGACATCCTCCTGGATATCCTTGTTGACAATCATCTCCCCCACCTGAATCTGACCCCTGAAATTATAGTGGGGCATTTTCAAATAGCGCAGGGAACTAAGCGGAACGTGGTTATTGGCGCGGTAGGATTTGCCGTTAATCCTGTCATACAGGTTATCGCCCTCCTCTATCTTCCAGCTCATGAAATACCGGCTGAGATCGTCGAAATTAATCTGTTCCGGCTCAAGAATCGTCCCGGGCGCCAGTCCGCTTAAGCTCTCAAGCTGCACGGGAGCGGCCTCCGTCGTTTCCTCGGTTTCGGGTTCCGTTACTGTTTCAGCCTCTGTCTCCGTACCGTTTTCCCCGGCCCCTGAAGGCAGTGAAGCCGTTGCCCCGGTCCCACCTTCCGCACTCTCTCCTCCCGCGTTTTCTCCGTTCTCTGCTCCGGTTCCTCCCACATCCTCATTCCCCGGTTCTCCGCCGTTTCGGCTCTCGCCGAGCTCACTTCCGGCTCCATTTGTCCGACCGCCCGTACGACTGGTTTGATTCATATAGATTACGGCGGCCGCAGCCAAAAGAACGGCAAGAATTCCGGCCAGCAGCCATGTTGTGTTAAACCGGCCGCCCCGGCCTGATCGATTCAGATCTTCCCGCTTGAGATCTTCCAAATCCAAGTCTTCTATATCCAAATCCTTTATTTCCAAGTCTTCTACATTCAAATCTTCCACATTCAAATCTTCCAAATCCATGTCTTCTACATCCAAATCTTCTATATCCAGGTCTTCCTCACGCCTTCCCCGTCCATCTGTGTTATTCATTCTTTTGTATGCTCCTCCGTTTTCAACCGGTTTGGTTTTGTCCTTATTGCATTTTGCCTCTAATTATACTGCCCGCGCCGCGGCTTGACAATAGACAATAAATGTCACCCGAATCGCAGAATGCGTCCCAAAAGCCGCTACGGCCTTTGAAACGCACTCTTTACGGAGATTCTTTTTTTATTCTGTTCTCCCCCGCCACTGACCGCCCCGGTACAGCGTCGCCCGTAGATGGTCAGGGAGGCCAGGATAAAACAGCACCCCAGAATACTGGCCGGAGGCACCCGCTCTCCCAGAAACAAGGCCCCTGCCGCCAGACTGCCGACCGGTTCCAGCAGGCTGTACATTCCGGTGCTGACTGCTCCAATCCGTCTTACACCAGCCTGGAAACAGGTCACTCCGATTACGGAGGCGAGGATGGACACCGTCAGGCTGCACAGCCATCCGGCCGGTGTCAGGCCGAGGGTGAACTGCCCGCTCACGATACCCGCGGCAAACATCGCCGCCGACATGAACAGAGAAGTGTAAAAATTCACTTTCAGGCTGTCCATCTGTTTCAGGACGCTCCTGTCCAGATATACCGTATAAAATGCATAGGACACGGCTGAAACCAGGGCAAGAACGATTCCCATTCCCGCCCCTCCTTTTCCCGCAAACGTTACCACGCCGCAGAGCGACAGGAGGAGGGAAACCGCCTTGTATCCCGTCATTCTCTCCCGGAAGAAAATGATACTTGCCGCCATGACAAAGGCGGGATAGAGAAAGTGGAGCGTCGTTGCCGTCCCGACCGGTATGTAAGTGTAGGACAGATACAGCGTCAGCACCGTGAGGGTGGTTCCGAACACCCCTGCCACGGCAGCCGACACAGCCTCTTTCCTGCTGATGGCAAAAGAGACCTGCCGCATTTTCATAATCACCGCCAGAAACGGGACGGCAAGAAAACTTCTCAAAAATCCCAGCATGACCGGGTTACATCCATTTTCATAACTGAGTTTCCCTATGACCGGCGTAATCCCAAACATCAGCGCGGACAGAAGCACCAGAACAACCCCCTGAAAATATAATACATTTTCTTTCTTCATCTTATCTGCCGCCTCAGAAGAAAATAAAACCGATGGCCGCAGCCATAATCAGTGACAGAACCGTTCTCTCAAACCAAATCAGGAAGATATCCTTCATCTTAATCGGGATATCCGTGGACAGCAGGCAGGGAATGGAGGCCGAGAAAAACAGGATGGCCGATACACTCGTCACTGCAATCGTAAACTTTGTCACCATTGCGCTCTCCACCACCAGCATGGACGGCAGGAACATCTCCGCGATCTCGATGGCTGCCGCCTTTGCGGCCAGCATTGGTTCCGGCAGGTGCAGAAGCCAGGTTACCGGGTAAAAAAGGTATCCGACCACGTCAAAGAGGGGCGTATATTCCGCAATCAGCATACCGAGCAGGCCGATTACCAGGATACTGGCCGTAACAGAAGAGGACATCTTGATGGCGTCTCCCATATAGTAATCCTTCAGGTAGTAGGATAACGGTTTTGCCTCCCGGGCCTGTTTCACGCCTGCATGGTAGGCGCGTTTCAGCAGAGGTTCGCTGTAATCCATTGTACTTTCCGCCTTTTTCTCGTAATAATCGTTCGGAATCTTTGAAATCGGATAAATACGGGCCGTAAGAGCGGTTACCAGGAAGGTTACAAAAAAGCAGGCAAAAAAATACAGGGTCCAGTGCTCCATAAAACCAAGGGTATTTGCAATCACGATCAGGAATGAGATGGATACCGTCGAAAATCCGGTGGCTATGATCACACTCTCCTTTGCGCTGTATACGCCTTTTTTGTACAGGTCGTTTGTCAGAAGAACCGCCAGGGCATAGCCGCCTGAAAATGATACAACCGCATCAATGGCGCTCTCCCCCGGTGTTTTCCATATTTTTCTCATGATTGGCTGCATGAATGCGCTGATAAACTCTACCAGTCCAAAATTCAGAAGCAATACATAGGCAATTCCGGTCACCGGAATCATCAGGGCAATCGGTATGACCACGCTGTTATATAAAAACGGGATCATGTCGGCACGCATAACCGCCGCGGGCCCTACATTGAAAACCGCCATAAAACCGATTACAGTGCCGAACAGCTTGATAATTGTAAATGCGAAATTAAATTTGGATTTTTTATAACTTCCATTCATAATCGGCATGATTCCGCCGGCCATGACCATGAGCAGTGTAAAATACGGTATTACAGGACCGCATAACTTCTTAATCAGGTTGATGATATGCTGAATCGGTATGACCGAAACGCCCCCTATTCTTACATTGACAAAAAACATGAACGCCCCAATTCCTGAAAAAAGGAGAAATTTCAGAACCGCTGAATTATCTTTCCCTTTTGTACTCTCCATTTTCTTTCCCCCTTACAAATTTCCCATCCTTACTCCACGTGTCTTTTCCTCATATTCTTTTCTGTCCGCCGTCAGACTGCCCGCTCCCTGATAGACGGGGGCCTCGTTGAGCCTGCCTGCAAACGGATACTGTACATTGAAATATCTGAGCGAATTCAGATGCTGGTCCCTTCCGTACTCCCTCTTAAGCTCCACCTGGGAGAAGTCTAATGTCCTCGTCACCAGTGCGGGCGTCTCGGGACATTTGATGAGGACCTGACCTTCCGGATCCACAATCACCGAGTTTCCGCAGCACGTCGATGCCCCAAGCTGCCCCGTTCCGCATGTCCAGATATAAAACAGTTCATTTTCCAGTGCCCTGGCTCTCGGCAGGATTTCCGGAACGTGACGGTATTCGATTGGGTCTAACGCCGGACACAGAATCAATTCCGCGCCCTTCAGGGCCAGAGTCCTCGAAATCTCCGGAAAAAACTGATCATAACATATCTGAAGCCCTACCGTAATCCCCTTCTCCCGGATTTTAAAAATACAGTAGTCCTCCGTTTCGTTACTGGGTACCGACATCTCCCCCGGACGAAACGGCACTTTCTTTCTGTACCGGCAAATCATTGTGCCGTCGGGACTGAAAACGGGACAGGTATTGTACGCCTCACCCTCCGCCAGCTCCTCCGACTTTTCCGCAAACGTCCCCGGCACCAGATAGACACGGTGTTTTTTTGCAAGGCCTGCCAGAAAATGAATTGCCTCGTCATCTATTGATATAGGTGACTTGCTGATTCCAAACTCCACACCCACGATCAATTCCGGTCTGACATATCCCATCATCAGGCTCTCCACCGATTCCCCAATCACCTTAAGGTTGGTACTTAAGTCGGCCGATATCGTATGCTGCATGACGGAGACATTTAAAAAACGATTTTCCATAGATGCTCTCCTTTCTTAACTGACTTAAGTGTAACCTGTTATCTTACTTGAATGTCAATATTTTAATAAATTAATTTCATTTCATTTTTTCCTTATTTTACAAGCATTTAAACATTAAAGTCAGCTTGAATGTTTTGGCCGGTTATAGTATAACTTTCTTAGAGCATGTTGTTTTACAGCCGTCCGGCTGTTTTATGCGGACCGGAGAATCCGGTGAGAAAGGATGTATCCCGTGAACGATAAATATACCATAGCCGAGATAAGCCGTTTTTTAAATATTTCCAAATCGGCTCTCCGCTACTATGATTCCATCGGCCTGTGCAGGCCGTCCGCCCGCGATATAAACACGGGTTACCGTTACTATGAATACAACCAGCTTTTCCAGCTCAATATGATTGGGAAACTGAAAAAGCTGCAGCTAAGCCTGGAGCAGATCAAGGCACACAGCAGCGCCAAGAATGTCGCTTCGCTGGAAAAGCTGCTCCTGGAGCGCCGCAGCATCATTGAGGCCGAGCTGGCGGAACTGAATGAGTTGAACCGGCAGAATGAGGAGCTGATCGATAAGATCGAGCTGTCAAAACATAAATCGTCCGCATTTGAGGTGCGGCAGTGCCCGGAGCGGTATCTGTACAGGATGAATATTAATTTTTCCAGCGAAGATCTCTATGCCTGTATCAAGCTCCTCTATTCCTCCTACATAAAGGCCCTGCACGACCGCCCCTCCTATGACAAAGGGGAAATCCTGCTGGAGATTCACCAGGAAAATCTGGAAAACCATCATTTTCTGACCTATAACTCCATCGGTTTCTTTGTGAAACCTTTTTCAGGGATGGAGGCAAAACAGCTTTCCTCCATCCCTGCCGGAACATTTATCGTCGCCTGCCATACCGGTGGCTACCAGACGATATCAAAGACATACCGCAAATTATGGAATTATATTGAGAAACAGGGGCTGACCGTGACCGGCAACTCCATCGAGACCTCTATCATCAATATTTCCATGACCAACAACCCGAAAGAATTTCTCACGGAGATTCAGATTCCAATCGAAGCAGACCAGCCATATCGGAACGGTTAATCCGCAGAGTACAAAAAGGGCTGCCGCATCACTGCGACAGCCCTCTATTTATGTAAAACGTGACTTATTATTCATGCATCGATACCACCTATCGATTTTATCTGTATTTTTCCAGCTTGCGTCCGGCTACCCATCCCTTGGTCATCCATGCCAGCAGCCACATAACGGCCACAATCGCAAAACATGCGCCGGTGACAATCCAGGAACCCGTGGTACCCATTGAGGTGATTAGAATTGGGGGAATCACCTGCAGGCCTATGATAATCGGACGGTTGAATATATCGGAAATACCGGAGTCCTCGATACCGCGGCTCTTCAGATCCGGGTCCACGATACGCTGCAATAATACACCGGTAGCGGCAACGCCTGTGGCATGGCCCCACATCATCATATTCCGCTCAAACCAGTCTTCCTCTGAGGATTTTCCGCCAATCCAGATAAACCAGACCCATACGGACAGAAATCCAAGGACGCATACGACAATCAGCGGAACCGCATAATTCATAACTACGGTCAGATTCAGTGAACCAATACCCGATATCATCAGGAAATCGGTGGCGGTTCCCTGAATACGCTGTATGGATCCGCGATCCACATATTTATATGCTCCGGTCTTGTTGAGAAGTGCGTTTATAATCAGTCCTGCAAACAATGAGAGGCAGAATTCCGGGATTGATATTTTATAATTAAAGGTCGCCAGCGTCCATTTTGCAAACCCTGCGGAGGCCATATAGCCCAGCCAGGAAGCAAAGAGAACGATTCCCAGGTGATATCCCAGCGGATCGAGGCAGATAGAGGCCACGGTTCCCATGGAAGATGATTTTTGTTTTTCCGGCGGTACCAGTCCGGTCCTCATATCCACCGGCAGCTCACTGGGATTTTCCACATAATGGGTGTAACCCTTACGCGTACCCCAGTTAATGATCAGAATACCGGTGATAATTCCGCCCACGATTCCGATTGTGGCGCAGGTATACCCCAGATCCGTCATATCGGGCACTCCAAGATCGGCCAGTGATTTTCCAACGGCGGCAGCCGTTCCGTGGCCTCCGTAAAAACCGGTGGCCATCATCAGGCCAAAGTTTTCATTCAGTGCGGGATACAGCTTGGTCAGTACCGTGATCGTTACCAGCATTCCAATCCCGTATTGGAGAACGGCAATACCGGAAATGTTGAAAAACATTCCCATAATCTTAGATCCGGCCATTGCTCCCTTCTTAGGCCTGTCCCCAATGGGTGTGGCCGCAAAAACCAGCACGATCAGAACGCTGGCATAGGTTCCGAAGGAACTGGAAAGCGGCAGGATCCTGCATGCCTCCCATGGGCTTTTCGGACCCAGCAAAAGAGCCAGAACACCGGCCAGGACGGCAGGCGGGATTAATGCCTTCTGGAACCATTTCACCTTAGCCCGTAAAAATTCCCCAATCAGCAGCAGCGTTCCCATAACCGCCGCATCAACCATTACCTGCCATATGGCAGAACTCATAGTCAATTCCATATAACATATACCTCCTCACAGTTAGTCACTCCAAAATATACTAAAGTCATTGGTTCAAGTCATGTTGCGTAAAATCCATTTTATCCGGCGGAATCACGGCCTCAGAATTACAGCCTTCGGAATTACGGCCTTCCGCAAACAGCGACAGGTTTCCGTCCCTGTCAAAAGGAACCTCCATAAATCCGCTCTCCACCCGGATCGGACGGCAGGCTGCATTAATTGCGGCTTCGGATAAATAGATCTCGTCCATATGCTTTGTGTCGGGGATGATTACCATACGAATCTCCTCATTCCTGATTCTTCCGCAAAGCTTAACGCAGGCTTTGAAAACGGCCCTGTCGTCCTCTACTACCATCGGAAGCCGGGAGCTGTTGGGTTCCGTAGACGTCAGCGTGTTGACATAGGTACTGCCAAAGTCAATCTGTTCATACATATGCCTGGGGATAAAGTCGGCCAGTCCCATACCGTTGGCGTTTCCCTCCGATTTTTCCGTTATGTTCAGTACGCCCAGCTTTACTGTTCTGGGACCGCCCCCTGCGGCATTGGTGTGAAACCGGCCCACAATGTTGGTGTCCATCCCGGTTCCGCTGATCTCCTTACCGATCGCTCCTACAATCAGCACATCGATTTCATTGAGTGCAAGTCTGGCCATCTTATTCCACGCATCCTGAAGATAATCCGGTTCGTCGGCCATAATCTCGTCCTTCCGGGAAACGTGTACCTTGGCCAGACGCCCATAACCGTTCTCAATGGTGGACACGCCGCAGATGACATTGAGCTTTTCCAGGGCGACCGAGGCCACGGCTATGATGTTTTCCGCCATATTCTCATACCGCAGAAAATGGGTGGCTTCCGCTCCCTTCTGCTTTGCAAGCCCTATGGCCAGCATCTTCACAAGGCCGCTTTCATAACGGCCGCGGAAGGACGTGTGGGGTTTCACCCTGTTGAACAGAATAATCCCGTCGGCCTCGCAGGCGTTCCTGTCAATATAAACGCCCAGTCCCTGCCTCGTCGTACCAATCTGGTTTACCTCCATGCTGGAAACGACCGGAGCGCCTATGGTTTCTTCCGTAATTCCGTACTTTTCAAGCACCAGCGCCTGCCCCTCTGCCGTTGCTCCGCCATGGCTCCCCATTGATGGTACGAGAAACGGAATTCCGCCCTTTTCCTTTACAAATGCTACAATTGTTTTAAGCAGCGGCACATACCGGTCAATGCCACGGCTGCCGCAGGTGATGGCAATTTTTGCTCCCTTCTTAATGGGAAGCTCTTTTTCCTCTAACAGTCTTTTAAGCTCCCTCTCAGGCTCCTCCAGCTCCTCACTATTAAAAAACTGGCGTACCCTGGCCACCCTGGGTATCTCGAAATTCTGCAAAAGCTGACTAATTTCCGTTGAGATGTTAATTCCCCCTTCCTCAATATCATGACAGCGCTTCTTAACCGGAAATCATTTCCTGTCCCGTGGGAAAGGGAGACGGAAGCAGATTCCGAAAGGATTTGTTAAGAAAGTGGCTGATTTCGCCCTCCGTTGCAAATAAGAAATCAAAAGGCTTATTAAAATATCTGCAATAGGCCCGGCACTCGCCCGGATAAAAGCTGCCGTTTAAAAGCTTACGGCTATAATCGCTGCGGCTGACGCCTATGATTTCTCCCATATCCTGCTCAGTAAGATGAAAGAATTCTTTTTGGCCCAATAAATTGGGATACATATGTAGCATTCCTCCTTTCTTGGCGTATCGCCAAACCACAGTGTCATTATATTCTCAGTTCGCCAACTTGTCAAGATATTAGGGGGATTTTATTGACGATACGCCAACCATATGTTATGATTCAGGCGAAAGTGAGGTGTCGTAATGAGTTTTACCGAAAGGTTAAAAGAAGCGAGAATTTCCATCGGGTACACCCAGCAGCAGGTAGCCGATGCCATGGGGATCACGAACAGCACTTACTGCGGCTATGAGACGGGAAAAAGACAGCCTGATGTGGCCAAGATAAAGCAACTGGCGAAAATCTTAAAAACCTCCGGTGATTTTCTTCTGGAAACCGGTTTTGTTCCTGTTTGCGCGGAGGAAGAGATAACCTATCTTCCCGGCTGCCGTGATAACTCCATTGCGGAAATATTAGCGAATTTTGAACTTTTAGATATCGAATATAAAGATGTTGTGGAAAGTTTGATCCTGCAACTGCTGGAAATTCAGAAAAAGAAACGGGGGGTTTGAATAGCGGCCGACAGATCGGCCATAAAATAGGGATTTAATTGAGGAATGAGAACGCCGCCGGTGACGGTCGGGGTTCGGG
>NZ_URHZ01000105.1 GCF_900547735.1 uncultured Clostridium sp.
GGCACTTACCGAGGTTTTTTCGAGGTTAGTGTCCGCTATGTACTCCAAAGAGCGCGAGCGTTTCCTGAAGGAACTTTTTCTGCCCGGATTCCCCACCCGCGACAACTTGCAAGCCGGGACTGAAGACTCACAACCTCCCTCTCACCATTCCGCCCCCCCGGCCGTCCCGGCGGCGTTCTCCTCCCTCAATCCCCACCTTTTGCACTTTAATACGTTGATTTTTTAGGAATTTAAACAAATGAAATTGACTCCGGGCAAAAAGTGTAGTATGATAAGTTTTAATTCCAGTCTGGATAAGAAATTGAATCATTCGTTACAGTCTATTTAAGCCGAATTTGCCCAGGTGCAAGGCAGGTCTGTAACAAAAAAACAGGAGGAGAGATTATGAAAAAAACAAAAAAAATTATGGCGCTTGTTATGGCAGGACTGATGGCGGCATCGATGACAGCCTGCGGTTCCAAATCGGAGCCGGAGACGACGAAAGCTCCGGAGAGTGAAGCTGCATCTACGGAAGCGGCCGAAGCTACTACAGAGGCGGCAGCCGACGGAAAGACTTATAAAATCGGCATCATTCAGTTGACACAGCACGCTGCCCTCGATAAGACGAACGAAGGTTTTGTGGCAGCCCTTAAGGACGCAGGACTTGACTGTGATATTGACCAGCAGAACGCTTCCGGCGATCAGTCGGCATGCCAGACCATTGCCGAGACTCTTGTCAACAACGGCAATGACCTGATTTTTGCAATCGCCACACCGGCGGCACAGGCAGTTGCAGGCGTTACGGAGACAATCCCGATCCTTTGCAGCGCAGTAACGGACCCGGCGGCATCCGGTCTTGTTGAAAACAATGAAAAGCCGAACTGCAACGTATCAGGAACATCCGATTTAACACCGGTAAAAGAGCAGATGGATTTAATGCAGAAGATTATGCCTGATGTCAAGAGCGTAGGCCTTCTTTACTGTTCTGCAGAGTCCAACTCCGTGCTTCAGGTCGATATGGCGAAAGAAGCGCTTGAATCAGCAGGTATCGCATATAAAGATTATACGGTTTCCAGCTCCAACGAGATCCAGACCGTAGTAGAATCCATGGTAGGCAATGTTGACTGTATCTATGCACCAACCGACAACATGATCGCAGCCGGTATGACAACCGTATCCATGGTTGCCACAGAGAACAAGATTCCGGTAATCTGCGGTGAGGAAGGCATGGTAGACGCAGGCGGACTTGCTACATACGGTATCGATTACTACCAGTTAGGATACATGGCAGGCGAGCAGGCCGTGGATATCCTTACAAAGGGCGCAGACATCAAAGAAATGCCAATCGGCTATCTGGATGCTTCCAAGTGTGCTCTGAAGGTAAATGAGGATACGGCTGCCGAACTCGGCATTGATGTATCCAATATTAAATAATTAAGTTCAGGTTATCGTTTACAGGGGGACAGCTTTTTGGTAAGCGGTCCCCTTAATATGGGATATGCGGTATCTACGCCTGATAAAGGTATTTTAGAAAAGTTATTGGAGGAAATAGCAGATGAGTGGTTTGTTAGCTTCCCTTCAGGGCGCCGTGGCACAGGGCGTTCTCTGGGGGATCATGGTTTTAGGTGTTTATATTACGTACCGTCTGATGGACATTGCGGATTTGACCGTTGACGGAAGTTTTGCGCTGGGCGCCTGTGTCTGCGCTGTGCTGGTTGTGAACAAGCGGGTGGATCCGGTTGTCGCACTGCTGGTTTCAGCTATGGCCGGTCTGGCCGCCGGAGCCGTGACAGGCATTCTTCATACTTTCTTTGAGATTCCGGCTATCCTCGCAGGAATTCTGACGCAGATTTCCCTGTGGTCCATCAATTTAAGGCTGATGGGAGGGAAGAGTAACATTCCCCTTCTGAAAGTGGAGACACTGATCAGCAAGTTTGTTAAGATAACGGGACTGACCCAGTCCCAGGCATCCATGATTATCGGTATTATTGCGGCGATTATTATCATCCTGTTCCTGTACTGGTTCTTCGGTACCGAGATCGGCAGCGCCCTGCGTGCGACGGGCAACAACGAAGATATGGTCCGCGCCCTGGGCGTCAACACAAAGATGACAAAACTTCTGGCGCTCACCCTGAGCAACGGCCTTGTCGGCCTTTCCGGCGCTCTCGTATGCCAGAGCCAGAAATACGGAGATATTAACCTGGGAACAGGCGCCATCGTAATCGGCCTGGCATCGATTGTAATCGGTGAAGTCCTGATGGGACGCCTGACTTCTTTCTATTGGAAACTGACCTCGGTTGTCGTGGGTTCCATCGTTTATTTTGTTATCCGCGCCCTCGTACTCAGGATGGGCCTGGATGCCAATGATATGAAGCTGCTCTCCGCAATCATTGTTGCGCTGGCTCTCAGCTTCCCGGTCGTTCTTGCCAAGTACAGGCTGAGAAAAGAATACTCGGAAGGAGATGAAGAGGAATGTTGACAATCACGAATGTAAAGAAAACATTTAACAAAGGCACCATTAATGAGAAAAAAGCGCTGAACGGCATCAATCTTCATCTGGATCCCGGGGATTTCGTTACAATCATCGGCGGAAACGGAGCCGGTAAGTCCACAATGCTGAATATGGTGGCAGGCGTATATCCCATAGACAGCGGCAAGATTGTCATCGACGGAATCAATATTTCAAGACAGCCGGAACATAGGCGTGCAAAATATATCGGAAGGGTTTTCCAGGATCCGATGAGAGGCACGGCGGCCAACATGGAGATTCAGGAAAATCTGGCCATGGCTCTCAGAAGAGGCAAGGTAAGAGGCCTAAGCTGGGGAATTAAAAACAACGAGAAAGATTACTACAGGCAGGCCCTGGCCCAGCTCGATCTGGGACTTCAGACAAGGATGACCAGTAAAGTGGGACTTCTCTCCGGAGGACAGAGGCAGGCGCTGACCCTTTTGATGGCAACGCTCCAGAAACCGAAGCTTCTTCTTCTGGATGAGCATACGGCGGCTCTCGATCCGAAGACGGCCAGGAAGGTGCTTGACCTGACCGAGAAGATCGTCAATGAACAGAGCCTGACCGCCCTCATGGTTACCCATAATATGAAAGACGCCATCCAGATCGGCAACCGCCTGATTATGATGCACGAGGGAAGAATCATTTACGATGTGGCAGGCGAAGAGAAGAAGAACCTGGAAGTGGAAGACCTTCTGGAGAAATTTGAGACGGCCAGCGGAGAAGAATTTGCAAACGACAGAATGATGCTGGCAAAATAGAAGAAATCCCGCGGATACCGGTGGAAAATTATTTTTCCCGGTATCCGTATTTTTTTGTTTTTATAGGGGAACAGAAATTTTTTTGCAGAAAATGGATAAAACTTCACAATTTGTTAATATTTGTAAAAGAAAATTTACATTTACAGGGAGTCAACTTTATTGGCTTTTACCTTCATTTATGATAAAATAAGAATTACGCGCCATGCGCAGGAAAATTTTAGAATATTATGCAGTTTTTAATAAAAAACAAATTGGAGAGATTACCGCATGTTCAAACAAAAAGATAATGATTACCTGGCTTCCCTGAACAGAGCCAGGAAAAAGAGAAATCGGGGAGATTACAAAAAATATGCTCTGATCGCAGCGGGAGTTGCCGTTGTCATCGGAATTGCCGTATTTGCCGGAATGAAACTTCGTAATAAAGAGGCGGGCGGAAAACCGGGAAAAACAGGGGATGTGAATGTTTCTTCAAGTGAGTCTGCCGAAAGCCCGGAGGAGGCATCCAAAGCTGCGGAGGCAAACGAAAAGAAGGCGGTCATTGACTCTTACACAAGACTCGGTATCGTCCAGGTAACGGGATATCTGAATATGCGTGAGAGCGCCAGCACGGATGCCAATGTCATCGGAAAACTGCAGGGAGACAGCGCCTGTGAGATTCTGGACGACTCGATCGAGGGCTGGTACCAGATAAGCTCCGGCGGCCTGACCGGCTACATCAGTTCCGAATTTGTCTTAACCGGTGACGAAGCGAAGGCAAAGGCGGAGGAACTTGTTGTGCCGCGAGCCATTATCACGGTGGATGCACTGAATATCAGAAAAGAACCTTCCATAGAATCGGACGCGGTGGGACAGGCTCTGAAGAACGAGCGGTATGTGATTGAGGAGGACAACGGCGACGGCTGGTATAAGATTCCTTCCGGTTATATTTCCTCCGAGTATTCGGAAAAGAAATATGCGCTGAACGAGGCCAGGAAACTGGACATGAAGTCCATGGTCTTAAACCTCTATAAGAATATTGGTATTTCCAGCGTTGACAATTATCTAAACGTCAGGGAGGAACCAAGCGAAGACGGAAAGATCATTGGTAAGATGACGAGTAAGTCGGCAGGTGAAATCCTTGAGACAACCGAGGACGGCCAGTGGTACAAGATTCATTCCGGCCCTGTTACCGGCTATGTTAAAGCGGAGTATATCCTGACGGGAGGCGCTGCGAAGGACGAGGCGCTGAACGTTGCCGAGCTGATGGCGATTGTTTCAACGGATCGTCTGAACGTCAGGACGGAACCTTCCACGGATTCCCAGATCTGGACCCAGATTTCCAACAACGAGCGCTACGCCGTGCTGAAGCAGACGGACGGCTGGGTGGAGATCGAGCTGGACAGCACCTCGGCCTACGTATCGACAGACTTTGTCGACGTGCGCTATGCGCTTCCTGAGGCAATCAAATTCACACCGCTTGACGAGAACGTTTCCCTCCGAAACAAGATAGTAAACTACGCGATTCAGTTTGTGGGAGGCAAATACGTCTGGGGCGGCAACGATCCACACACAGGCGCCGACTGTTCCGGTTTCGTCAAATACGTTTACAGTCATGTAGCCGGCATCTCCCTGAACCGTGTATCCAGAGACCAGGCAAGACAGGGCAAACAGATTAAGTCAGGCGACATGAAACCGGGCGATCTGATCTTCTATACCAACAGTAAAGGCACCATCAACCACGTAGCAATGTACATCGGAAACGGCCAGATCGTACATGCAGCCAGCCGCAGAAGCGGTATCAAGATCTCGACGTGGAATTACCGTAACCCATACAGAATCATCAATCTGCTCGGAGACTAAATAAAACACAGTACAAAACACAGTACAATACACAAAATAAAACACAAAATAGAAACAAAACAATAAACAAAAAGCAAAAACAGGACAGATATCTGCAGACATGCGGATATCTGTCCTGTTTTTTAGTCAAAAATTGAGGACGCCAACTTCTAAGAATAGCAGGCAGGCTGTGACATGTCTGGTAATGCAGCCGCGACAGTCCCCCATCCCCCCTGAAAAATAAGGACCCATCAGCGGCGGCAGGCTGGCGTGAAATGGCAAAAACCTCTGCGTCTTCAGTCCCGTCATAGACTCCGCGGTGGGGGTGGAGGAAGAAAAAATCTCCGCAGGGGACGTTGGAGTCCATCGGCACTTGGACGGCGTATTTCAGGCGTCCTAGTGACCGTTATGCACTCCATCAGCGAAAGCGGTCCCCGAAGGAGATTTCTTTCTTCCGTAACCCCCACCCATACCGGTAACCTCCGCCGGGACTGAAGACTCACCCCCTCCCTCTCCCCATTTCCCCCCAGCCCTCCTTCCCGCGTCCTAATTTTTCACCTCCCCCCTTATTTTAGAAATTGTAAGTTTTTTATAGTCGCAATTCCTGACAAAATATGATATAATTCTTTCTGAATCGTATCTTTTGTAACAAAAACGTAATAATTACAATGGTTTGGAGAGAGATTAATGGCAGAGCAGAAATCGGATGATTATAAAAACAGGCTGAATAAGGCCAGAAACAAGCGAAACGGTAAAGACCCAATGAAGTATTTTATGTATGCCGCAGGTGGAATCATTGCGGTTCTTCTGGTAGTGGTGGCGGTTAAGCTGGCCAGAGGCGGTACATTTGCAGGACCGGGTAAAGCGAGGATGGTAAAGGAGACGGAGACGGGTGAAGCCGCCCCGGCCGGACTCACGGATGAGGCGGAGAACGCCGATCCGGTTAATGCGGAGCCGACCCTGTCGGCGGAAGAGCTTGCCCAGGCGGAGACAGACAACGAGAAGAAGAGTGTTGTGGAATCCTATAATAATCTGGGACTCGTCCAGGTATCGGGATATTTGAATATGCGTGAGAGCGCCAGCAAGGACGCCAAGGTAATCGGTAAGCTCATGGGAGGAAGCGCCTGTGAGATTCTGGACGACTCGACCGAGGGCTGGTACCAGATCAGTTCCGGCGGCCTGACGGGCTATATCAGTTCCGAATTTGTTTTGACGGGCGATGCAGCCAAGATGGAGGCGTTCGAACAGGTCAAGCAGATGGCGGTTATTACCGCGGATAAACTGAATGTCCGCAGCGAGCCGAGCCCCGATGCTCAGATCGTGGAACAGATTTTAAAGAATGAGAGATATTCCATTATCAGCGAACAGGAAGGCTGGATTCAGATCAGTGACGGCTATATTTCTTCCGAGTTTGTGGACAAGCGGTATGCGCTGAATGAGGCGAGAAAGCTGGATCTCAGGACCATGGTTCTGAATCTTTATGATAACCTGGGAATTTCCAATGTTAACAATTACCTGAATATCAGGGAGGAACCGAAGGAAGACGGAAAGATCATCGGTAAGATGACAAGCAAGTCGGCCGGTGAAATCCTTGAGAAGACGGATGACGGTGAGTGGTACAAGATCAAATCGGGCCCCGTCACCGGTTATGTGAAGTCTGAATTTATCCTTACAGGAGACGCCGCAAAACAGGAAGCATTAAATGTGGCGGAGCTGATGGCAATCGTATCCACCGACCGTCTGAACGCAAGGACGGAGCCGAGTACGGAGTCACCTATCTGGACCCAGATTTCAAACAGTGAGCGCTACGCCGTACTGAAGCAGCTGGACGGCTGGGTAGAGATTGAGCTGGATTCCACAAGCGCTTATGTGGCAACAGACTTTGTGGATGTACGTTATGCCCTCAATGAGGCGATTAAGTTTACTCCGATTGAGGAGACGCCGCAGTCCTCCGGCAATAAGGGCGGAAGCAGCGGAAATAAGGGTAGCAGCGGCAACAAGGGAAGCGGCGTGGGCAATAAGCCTGGCAACGCAGCCGGATCCTCGAAGAGAACACAGATTGCCAACTATGCAACCCAGTTCCTCGGCAACCCGTACGTATGGGGAGGAACGAGCCTGACACGCGGTGCCGACTGTTCCGGATTCACGATGGCGGTTATGGCCCACTTTGGCGTAAGCCTGCCGCACCATTCCGGTTCACAGGCCGGTTACGGCAAATCCATCAATTCCTCACAGATGAGGCCTGGTGACCTGATATTCTATACGAACAGCAGCGGAACCATCAACCACGTTGCCCTTTACATCGGCAACGGCCAGGTCTGCCATGCATCCAATGCGAGGGACGGTATCAAGATTTCCACATGGAACTACCGTACACCTGCCAAGATTGTCAATGTCTTAGGTGATTAAACAGTATGATTTAGAAAAACAACGAAAAGCACGCCTCGCGAACTTTTCATTGCCACCCAATAAAAGAGGTATCCGGTCTGAACAATCAAAAATTCAGACCGGATACCTCTTTTTATGACATTTATCTGTTAAAAGGCTGATCCGAAAAGCTCTTTCATTAAATCGATAAAAACAAGATCCGCCCTGGACAGGAAAGAAGAGGAGGAAGTTCCGATGGAAAGATCCCAATAGGCATGATAGCCGGCAGGAATTGAAAAACAGGAGCCTGCCGCTTCCATGGAAGTCAGCTTTGAATATTGGCGCGGAATAAAGGTGACGCCAGCACCGGAAGCGGCCAGGAGCTGGGCCGTGGAAAAATTCTTTACGGTCAGTTTGATATCAGGCTGGGTAATTCCGGCCTGCCTTAAAAGGGAATCGCTCACCTGACGGATTCTCTGGGAGGGAGGCAGCATAATGAACGGCTCCCCGGCAAGGCGGCGGATGTCTAAAACAGGATAGGGAGCCTGACTTCCGGGTTCCGGCTCTAATGCCATCCCATGCAGAGGAGAATTCCCGCCCGCCACAATCAGAAAGTAATCCCTGGAAAGAAACTGATATTCCAGAAGGGGAGCGGCCGGTTCCTTGGGGGCATGGGCAATGATGAAATCAACCTGTCCGGCGGCGAGAAGAGCTTCCAGGCGGTCGGATGTATCCTCGGTCACCGTTATTTCAATCGAGGGGTACTGCTCCATGAAACCGGGCAGAATTTTTGGAAGGACGACGGTGCCGAGATGGCTTGTGATGCCAAGATGAATCCGGCCTGCCTGCATATCGTTGACGGCGCTGAGCTCCATTTCAAAATTGTCATAAAGTTTGAGAACCTGGAGCGCCATCTGATAATACTTTTCACCGGCATAGGTGAGCGTCAGGCCGTTCGGCGTCCTGTTGAACAGGCTGGTTCCGAGGCTGTCCTCGATCCGCTTGATGAACTGGCTCATGGACGGCTGTGCGATATAGAGTTTTTTAGCGGCCTGAGAGATGCTTTTCTCATCGGCTGCCGTTTTAACGTAAATGAGTTCACGCTGGGTCATATCTATCCCTTTCTAAAATAAGAGAAACAAAGAGCAGTATAGCATAAAAAATATACGGTATATAGATAATATAATATTTGAGCTATGCATGAACGTATTATATAATAAAACCAGAGAAAAGAAAAGCGGAAACCCATTATTATTAAAATAGTTCAGGAGGTATCACATGGTAAAACTGTATGAGGGCGGGGCGTATCTTGTAAACGGTGAAAAACTGGTGACGGAGAGCGCCGAAGCGGAACAGATGCTTGGAAAAAAGATTTCCAGGGAAGAGGCAAGGAAAAATACGATTGCCTATTCAATACTGGAGGCGCATAACACATCGGAGGGGATGGATCACCTGAAAATCCGGTTTGACTCTATGGCTTCCCACGACATCACGTTTGTAGGGATTATCCAGACAGCCAGAGCATCGGGAATGGAGCGTTTTCCGCTTCCCTATGTCCTGACAAACTGTCATAATTCCCTCTGCGCCGTCGGCGGAACAATCAACGAGGACGATCACATGTTCGGCCTTTCCGCAGCTAAAAAGTACGGCGGAATCTATGTGCCTCCCCACATTGCCGTTATCCATCAGTACATGAGGGAGATGATGGCGGGATGCGGAAAGATGATTCTCGGTTCGGACAGCCACACGAGATACGGAGCCCTGGGAACGATGGCAATCGGAGAGGGCGGCGGAGAACTGGTGAAGCAGCTTCTGTGTGATACATATGATGTAGCCTGTCCCGAGGTGGTTGCCGTATACCTGGATGGAAAACCCTCCCCGTTCGTCGGCCCTCAGGATATTGCCCTGGCGATTATCGGGGCGGTATTTAAGAATGGATATGTAAAAAATAAGGTGATGGAATTTGTCGGACCGGGCGTTTCCTCCATGGACACGGACTACCGCAACGGCATCGATGTTATGACAACGGAGACTACCTGCCTTACCTCCATCTGGAGAACGGACGAGGATACAAGGCGGTTCCTGAAACTCCACGGCAGGGAGGAGGATTACAGGGAGCTGAATCCGGGAGAGGCCGCCTATTATGACGGCGTTGTCTATGTGGATTTGAGCACGGTAAAGCCGATGATTGCCCTTCCGTTCCACCCGAGCAATACCTATGAGATTGATGAGCTGAACCGGAATCTGCCCGATATTCTGGCAGAGGTCGAAAAAGAAGCGGACCGGATTGCAGGACGCGAAGGTTCCCTGAGCCTGACGGATAAGATTATAGATGGAAAACTGCATGTACAGCAGGGAGTCATCGCAGGCTGTGCAGGCGGAAATTATACGAATGTGATTGAGGCGGCCCATGCCCTCCGTGGAAGGAACTGCGGAAATGGAGAGTTTACCCTTTCCGTATATCCGTCTTCCCAGCCGGTATTTATCGATCTGGTAAGGAAGGATGCCGTCCGTGAACTGATGGAGGCGGGAGCCATCATCCGCACCGCATTCTGCGGCCCGTGCTTTGGAGCGGGCGATACACCGGCGAACAACGGTCTCAGCATCCGCCACACCACCAGAAATTTCCCGAACCGCGAAGGTTCCAAACCTGGTGTCGGCCAGATGGCCGGCGTTGCCCTGATGGATGCCCGTTCAATCGCAGCCACGGCGGCAAACGGCGGTGTTCTCACATCGGCTGAAACCATGGACTGCTGGGGAGAGATTCCTGCCTATGAATTTGACGATACGGTATATAAAAACAGGGTTTTCTTCGGCTATCAAAAGGCGGAGGAGAAGGAAGAGCTGGTCTGCGGCCCGAACATCAAGGCATGGCCCGAGATGAGCCCGCTGACGGACAATATCCTTCTGAAGGTCTGCTCTAAAATCATGGATGAGGTTACGACAACGGATGAGCTGATTCCATCGGGGGAGACTTCTTCCTACCGCTCCAATCCGCTGGGACTTGCGGAGTTTACATTGAGCAGAAGAGATCCGCAGTATGTGGCCCGCGCCAAAGAGACGAATGCCATTGAGAAAATCAGGGTATCGGGGAAAAATCCGGCGGAAGGTGAAAAAGAGCTTGAGCGCGTCTATGAGGTGATCCGCACAATTGCGGGAAATGAGGAGGCCGACCCGTTAAAGACCGGGATTGGCAGCATGATTTATGCGGTTAAGCCGGGAGACGGTTCCGCGAGGGAACAGGCGGCAAGCTGCCAGAGAGTGCTTGGCGGGCTTGCCAATATTGCGAAAGAGTATGCCACAAAACGCTACCGTTCCAACGTAATGAACTGGGGCATGATTCCATTCCTGATGGATGAGGAACCGGTGTTTGAAGTTGGCGACTATATTTATATCCCGCGAATCAGGCAACAGCTGGACGGCGATTTAAAAGATATCAGGGGCTATGTGATCCGGGAAAGCGCGGATGAAATCCGTCTTCACATTGCCGATATGACGCCAGAGGAGAGAGAGATTGTAAAGGCCGGATGTCTAATCAATTACAACAGGAACAGATAGTGTGTCAAAAAAATAAAGATCGGGAGACAGTGGTCTCGCCATGAAGTTCCCCCGCATTTGCATGTGAAAACGGCAAATGCGGGGGAACTTCATGGCATAGGATCCGAAAGGTCTGTTCCCCTGGCTTTCTGCTCCTCTTCAATCCACTGCCTGGCATGAAAAACCGCCCGGTGCGCATTCATATATTCGATTCTCCGGCTTTCATCCGAAACTGCGCCCGTATCCGCCTCGTTTTCTCTCTGGTTTGCCGGACCGTCGCTGATCAGGATTTTTCGTTCCTTTTCGCCTCCAAAATCCTCAATTATAATATTCAAGTGATTACCTCCCTCGATATTGCCCTTTGACGGGCTGCGTTTGGATTCCGCCAGATGAAGTACAACATAATGTGAATTATGTAACAAAACATGTTCGGGACAGTGAAGGAAAGAGCGGGAAAAGTGTTTTTACCGATTGGATTCCATTAGGATTATTCGGAAGAAGACCGTTTATGAAAAAATTATTAAGAGTTTAAGAAGATTACAGGGAAAAACGTTCGGACTTTGTAACTTTTAATTCAGGTAAATTGTGATATAATGGGATAATATGGAAATTCTTATATTTCTGCGAAGCGATTTTTCTGTTTCAGAGCGCTGTACAAGTCAGTAGATAGTAAGAAAAAACATTGGAAATTCTGTTTAAATTCTATTTTGGCAGGATAGATTCTCTTTTTTTAAGGTGAAATAAAAACCGGTTTGTTTTTTGACTATGTACTACTACATAATTCACATTATGTTGTTTTAATTCTTTTACCGTAGAATCTCACAAGATCAGTCTCATCCGTTCAATCTGCCGTCTGTGTTCATTTCCCGATGTGATAATATAAATCCTGGTCGTATTGATGCTGCTATGTCCCAGCAGATCCGCCAGCTTGGAGATATCTTTTTCCATTTTATAATAAGTCCTGGCGAAGAGATGCCTCAAATTATGGGGAAATACTTTCATGCCGGACACGTTGGCATGGCGGCATAAATCCTTCATTTCCTTCCAGACATTGCTCCGGTTAACGGGTTTTCCTTCTCTCGTGACAAATACGGGACCGCGCCGGATGGATTTCTGCCTGACGTATTTCCGGAGCAGTATTCTCAACTTCTGCGGCAGAAAGACCTGACGGCTTTTCCCCTTACATTCCACATTGGCAATTCCGCTCTGTACGGAGTTCACCGTGATGAAGACAAGCTCGCTGACCCGGATTCCAGTGCTGCAGATGGTCTGGATAATGAGGCTGAGGCGGTCTTTATTCAGATCCCCGGCCGTCCTCACGAGCCGGTAATATTCTTCTTTCGTCAGTTCCTTCTCCTCGGGACAGTACAGACGGCGCTGGACCTTTATCTGCCTGACCTTAAACTGGCGCCACCCGGCAAACTCCATAAACTGGTTAAAGGAGGCCAGCATGGAGTTGACGCTGCTCGCGGCATATTGCTCCGCCAGGGTTTTCTTATAACCGATGGCCAGTTCCTTGGTGATTTCCCTGTCTCCGAGGAAGCCGATGAATTTCCGGATATCCCTCATGTATTTCTCAACGGTATGCACACTTTTTTCTTCCTGCGCCAGATGTCCGGCAAACAGTTCAAGCATTTCCGGGGTTGGGTAATAGTTTTCCATTTTTCCCTCCATATAATTTGTTCTGCTGATTATATTATCACTATATGGAGTATATTTTCACCTTTTTGAGGAAAACACCGCTGGAAATTACTGGGCATTCCCGTACATTTTGCCGCACAATCAATTATGTTCATCCGGCGGATAACAGTTGACGGAAAGCAATTTTCAAACACGCTCTAGTAATGGCGCACCTCGCCGCTTTGACGGATTTTTTCCACCACGTCCGCCGCCTCGTCTGAGAGGAAATAATTCAGGGTAGTCTCCGGAACCAGGCCGCGTATGGATTCGGTATCTCCGCTGTGGATCCGTTCACGCACGGTGGACGCGCTGATGATTTCCGGACCGGCCGTCTTTCGCGGTATGATGCGGCAGGTGACGCCGGAAGCAGGCAGATCGGCCTCCATGATTTCATTATAAATTCCCGTGACCTGGCTCGACGGTTCTTCCCCGACATAGCGGATGGTGATTCCAAGCGTCTGTGAAATCCTGCCGAAGATGGCGGTGTCCAGCTTGGCATGTGTCCGTATAACAACGTCTTTCTCCTTCAGGAAATAGGAGGGAAAGGTGGCGCTTGAGATCAGATAGCTGCCCGTCTGATGAAAGACCAGGTTTTTTAAATGGGAGCTGCCTTCTTTTACAAGCCGCAAGCGCACATCAAAGGGCACCAGGGAGGCGTCCTCCGAGACGACAAATACGTGGAGCAGACTGCAAGCGGCGGCCGCAGTGGCAAGCAGATGAAGGTGTCCCAGGGTAAAGGGATTGGCGTTCATTACGACCGCTCCGACGGGAAGGTTTCCGGCAGGGGAGAGCGCTTCAAGCTGAACCGCCGTCTCCTTTTTCAGGTTTTCCAGATAGGAGGAAAACCCGTTTCTGCGGTTTTCCATAAAGACTACCTTTCCGTCCGCCCGGGCGATTTCATAGAATCCGAGATCGCGGAAGAAGAGAGCCTTATCATATTTAGTATAGAGGAACAGGCTCGTGATGTTCTGTTCGAATTCATACTGGATCAGATGGCTGACAATCTGGTTTAAGAGTCCCTCGCCCTGATGGGAGGAATCCACGGCCATACAGCGCAGCGTGTTGGCAAAGCAGGAACCGGTTGCGGCAAGATGATAATCGTCGTCATACAGCCCAATGGTATAGTGAAGGTTCGCATCGCGCTCAATCCCTTCCTGTGCGAGGAGGGCGTCCAGCTTTTTCATTTCCCGGCGATCGTTATAAAAAATGCGGCTTAAGTGATATTCTGACATATAATTCTCCGTTTCTTTCATTCATTAAATCGTTTTGCGCCTTAAATGACATAACAACAGCTTCTATTATAACGGATTTTGACCGCGTCAACAAGAAAAATAAGGACGTATGATTTTCCTGATGCTGCTTTCTGAACGGTTACGTATATTTTACCAGCTAAAAACGCAGAATAACAGGAAATAAGAGTTGAAGAATTTTAATTGAGGAGGCCTGTGATGCTGATACGAGAGTTTGACGATGAAACAGTTGATTATGAAAAGAAAAATAGCGCCCGGAAAAATGGTGCGGAAAATACGGGAAAAAATGCAGGACCAGACGGCAAAGAGCCGGAAGTAGAACAGCAGAAAATCAAAAATGAAGCGGCCAGGGAGGAGCGGATCCGGGAAACCGGCCAGGTTCTTCTGGAAGACAGCAAGGACGGCGCCCATTTTCACCTGATATCCGTCATTGGGGAGATAGAGGGACATGAAAATCTGTCCGGCAATACAAAGACCACAAAATACGAGCATATCCTGCCCAAGCTTGCCGAAATAGAAGACAGCGCAGAAGTGGACGGTGTTCTCGTTCTCATCAATACGGTGGGAGGGGACGTGAGCTGCGGCCTGGCGCTCGCCGAGATGATCGCTTCCCTCAGCAAGCCGACGGTTTCACTTGTGATTGGCGACAGCCACTCCATCGGCGTTCCCCTGGCGGTGGCGACGGACTATTCATTTATCGTTCCCACCGGAACCATGATGATACACCCGGTCAGAATGTCGGGAACCGTGATAGGCGCGGTGCAGACATACGACTACTTTGAAATGATCCAGGATCGGATTTTAAACTTTGTCTCCAGCCATTCCGGAATCGCCTATGACCAGCTCAGGCGCCTGATGCTCAATACGGAGATGCTGACGAAAGATCTCGGTACCGTTCTGGTTGGAGCGGATGCCGTGAAAGAGGGGCTTATCAACGAGGTGGGCGGAATCCGTGAGGCGTTGAAAAAGCTGAATAGTTTGGTGGCTGAAAAATGAGAACGCCGCCGGGATGGCCGGGGGCTGGATGGTGAGGTGAGATTATGAATCTTCAGTCCCGGGATGAGGGTTGTCGCGGGTGGGGAATCCGGGCAGAAAAAGTTCCTGCGGGAAACGCTTGCG
>NZ_URHZ01000106.1 GCF_900547735.1 uncultured Clostridium sp.
TATACCGCTATGCGGCCGCGCTCGGCGCGCGAGTCCGGCGAGCCGGACTCTTTCTTTTTCATAGGAAATTCCGTCCTATGAATCAAAAAACGCTCCGCAGGGAACCGGAATATGACAATATTGTTATAATAGATTCACCGGTCTGTCACCGGGGTTCAGGTATAATATTGGCATCTGTACGGCGGATATTACACCTGCGCATGGCGGCACAGCGGATTCCATACCTGCGCATGACCGCAGAGCGGATATCATACCTGCGCCCATGGCGGCAGAGACAGGAGGAATGAATGGAAATACTGAAAGCGGAACATCTGTGTAAGGAATACGGAAAGGGCGGAAACAGGGTGGATGCCCTGAAGGACGTCAGTTTCTCCGTGGAAAAAGGGGAATTTGTGGCAGTCATAGGACAGTCCGGTTCCGGGAAGTCTACGCTTCTTCATCTGGCCGGGGGAGTGGATCTGCCTTCTTCCGGGCATATCTATGTGGACGGCTGTGACATCTATTCCAAGAGCAGAAAGGAGCTGGCGATATTCAGACGCAGGCAGGTGGGGCTGATTTACCAGTTTTACAACCTGATACCGGTGCTGAATGTAGTGGACAATATGACCCTCCCCGTAAAGCTGGACGGGCAGAAGGTAAATAAAGCACGCCTTGAAGAGCTGCTGGAGATTCTGAATCTGAAGGATCGGGCCGGCCATCTGCCGGGCCAGCTCTCGGGCGGGCAGCAGCAGAGGGTGGCGATCGGCAGGGCGCTCATGAACGCCCCGGCCCTTGTCCTGGCCGATGAACCGACGGGAAATCTGGACAGCGTGAACAGCCAGGAAATTATGGAATTGTTTAAATACTCCAACAAAAAATACCGTCAAACAATGATTGTTATCACTCACGACGAACAGATTGCGCTGCAGGCGGAACGGATTATCCGGCTGGAAGACGGCAGGATTGTTTCCGACAGCCGGAACAGGGCATCTGCCGGAAACAGCGTGGCTGCACACGGAAGCCTGCGGCCGGCCCGGGAACGGGAGGAGGGATGATATGCTTTGGAAGGAGTACTCCAGGAATTATTTAAAATATAACAAAGCTTCCAGTTTCTCCGTTATGGCGGCTTCGCTTGTATCTTCCCTCTTTATCTCTTTTATAACGGTATTGTTTTATAATATGCGGGTGGATCAGCTTAGAAGGGCGGTGGCGGACGGCAGGGAACAGGAGGCGGCGCAGCTTACGATGCTGACCTGGTTTTATATTGCCGTGATGTTTCTTGTGTGTACGGCGATGGCGCTTGTGCTGTATCATGCATTTGTCATGGGGGCAAATGAGAGGCTGCATCAGCTCGGGATTCTGCAAAGTGCGGGCGCCACGCCGGGGCAGATCCGCATCTGCATACTTCAGGAGGCTGTTGCGCTCAGCTTTTTACCGGTCCTCATAGGGATTGCCGCCGGGGCAGGATTAACGGTCCTTTTTTTCAGGATGGCGGAAAGCATGACGGAGCCTCTGGGGATTGAACCGTCGGTATTTGTCTATCACCCCCTGCTTTTTATTGCGACATTTGCAGTCTGTGCGGCCACGGTTTTGACGGCCGGAGCAAGGGCGGCGGCGAAACTCGGCAGAATCAGCACCCTGGATGCCGTCTGCGGGGGCAGGGCGCATCCGGACGGTAAAATTCCCTCGTATCTGTTTTTCCCAAAGCTGTTTGGCATCGAATGGGAGATTGCGGGAAAATCATTATACTTACGCCGCAGAGCCTACAGAACATCGGCAATTTCCCTGACCCTTTCCTTTTTTACCTTCGGGATTTTTATGAATTTCTGGGCTTTGTCCGGGGTCAGCACCCAGTATACGTATTTTGAGCGGTACAGGAATGTCTGGGATTTAATGGTGACACTCAAACAACAGCCGGAAGCGGACGCCAGACTTCTGGAAGATATCCGCAAAATTGCCGAAATCTCCGAATGCACCGCATACCGGAAGCTGCCGGGACGGACCCTGATTGGGGAAGATATGCTGTCAAAGGAACTTAAGGCGGCGGGAGGCATTGAGGCGCTTAAGGATACGGGAATCACGAAAAGAGGAGGAGAATACCTGGTGGACACTCCCATTGTGGTTCTGGATGATGAGAGCTTTAAGGCGTTTTTGAAGGAAACGGGAATTGCCGCCCCGGGAGTGGAAACCGTAACGGTAAACAGAATCTGGGATAATGTCAACAGCCATTTCAGAGAGAAAACTTACCTTCCTTTTTTAACACCGGAAAATAACTCGATTGATGTATGGGAAGGACGCGGGGAACCCTGGGCGGACGGTGCAGGAGAGGCAGATGAAAGAGGCATGTTCCGGCTGGAACTAGGGGCATTCGCGGAAAAAGGGCCGGATTTGAGGGAGGATTTCGAGGATTTTTCGCTTGTCCAGATTGTGCCGGAGAGCATCTATCAAAAGAAACTGGCCGCTGTCTTTCCCGACGGAGGAATGTACTTCAAAATCAGGACCGTTTCAGAGGAGAAATTAAAGGCCGCCGAAGAGAAGCTGGCAGGTCTGCTCCAGGGAAAGTATGAATATCAATTGGAGAACAGAAGGACGGAAGAAGCGTTTGAGGAAAAAGTCCGGGACGGATATAAAGTCCTGGTGGGAACGCTGTGCGGACTGCTGGCATTTGTCGGGATTGTAAATGTATTTGCCAATACAATCGGAGGCGTTTATATGAGAAGGCGGGAGTTCGCCAGATACCTGTCGGTGGGATTTACTCCGGGAGGCCTGGCCAAAATCCTGGCAATGGAGAGCTGCATCACGGCGCTGAAACCGATCCTTATCAGCCTTCCCTTCCAAATCATGTTTGTCATCTACGCGGTAAATGCAAGCAAACTCCGATATAGCGATTATCTGCCGGTGATGCCTCTGATTCCAATGGCAGCGTTTGCAGGCGCCGTTTTCCTGTCGGTTGGAGCGGCTTATTATATGGCGGGAAGAAAAATAACCGGCCTTAATATTGTGGAAGGTTTAAAGGATGATACGATGTTTTGAGGATGCTTGCTATCTTTACCATAAGATGATAAAATATCGGTAATTAAATAGTTACCTTACACATTGTATGTATTCCGCTTCTTATATCATAAAGCGCGTTATGGTTTACACCACAGCCGTTCCGGCTCCCGTGTAAACCGTAATGTTAACATGCCCTGCGTGTCTCTGCGGCCTTTGCCGCAGGCCGGCAGGGCGTTTTGCCGGTGATGGAAGAGGATGCATAATAAAAATAAAGACCGCCGGGAGAGAAGAATGATAAAGGATTATTGGAGCCAGATAAAAGAGAACAGGGATGTGAGGCAGAATTTAAGCCGCCTGAGGCAGGAAGTGAAGGAGGAGGGCAGACGGAAGGCCCTGTCCGCACTCATTAAGGGGGAGGAAGATTACCTGACGGACCTGCTCCGGTCGGAAGACGCAAAGACGAGGAAAAATGCCGCCCTGCTTATGGGAGATCTGGGAAGACAGGAATTTCTGGAACCGGTATATGAGGCATATAAAAGAGAAGCGCAGCGCTTTGTAAAGAGCTCCTATTTATCCGCTGTCGGCAGATTTGATTACAGCGGGTATCTGGAGGAACTGAAAGAACAGCTTAAACTTCTGGAGCAGACAGAGGTGACGGAAGAGAACAGGAAACATCTGACCGAGGAGATGAGGGAGCTGTCGGCCCTTGTCGTCGGGATGGAAGGGGTAAATACCCACAGGTTTACCGGTTTTGACCGCACATACGACGTTGTTCTCCTGACCAACAGAAACTTTTCGGAACTGACCAGGAACCAGTTATCCCTCCTCGATCCGGGGGCCAGGACAAAGCTGTTCGGCGCCGGTGTCAGGGCCAGGGTGACGAATTTAAACTGGATGGACAAAATCAGGACATGGCAGGAACTTCTTTTTGTGGTAAAAGGGCTGGGAACCTGTCCGATGGATCCGCTTAAGGCTGCGGAGGTGATTGCGGATTCCGGCCTTCTTTCCCTGCTGGAAGAGAGCCACGAGGGAGGAGAACCCTGGTATTTCAGAGTGGAATTAAAGAGCAGGAAGACACTTCCCGAGAGGAGCGCCTTTGTAAAGAAATTATCGGGATATCTGGAAAAACGGTCGGGCAGAAAGCTCATCAACACGGTCACGGACTACGAGGTGGAGCTGCGCCTGATTGAGAATAAAGAGGGGAACTGCAACCTGCTTCTTAAGCTGTATACGCTTAAGGATGAACGGTTTGCCTACAGGAAAGAGGCGGCTCCGGTCAGCATCCGCCCCGTCAATGCGGCGCTGACGGCCGCCCTTGCAGAAGAGTATATGCGGGAGGGAGCCCAGGTGCTGGATCCGTTCTGCGGAGCCGGAACCATGCTGATAGAATGCAGTAAGGCGGTCAGGGCCTATACGTCCTACGGTCTGGACGTCCAGGAGGAATATATCCTGAAAGCCAGGAAGAATACCGAGGCTGCCGGGATGACGGCCCACTACATCAACCGCGATTTTTTTGAATTCCGTCATGAATACCTTTTTGACGAGGTATTTACGGACATGCCGTTCCAGATTGGGCGGGTTACGGACGATGAGGTGTTTGAATTGTATGAACGCTTTTTCAGCCGTATCGGAGAATT
Source organism: uncultured Clostridium sp. (assembly GCF_900547735.1). Lineage (GTDB taxonomy): Bacteria > Bacillota > Clostridia > Lachnospirales > Lachnospiraceae > Otoolea. The sequence continues at coordinate 4,611 of NZ_URHZ01000106.1, forward strand.
TTTAAAGGAAGACGCTGTGGTAATCCTGTATTCGAGAAACAGGGGACTTGTAAAACCGCAGGCCGCCCGGAACGGATTCACCGTGCTGAAAGAATACGAGATTTCGGTGAAAGAGGGCACCTATGTTTTTATTCTCTGCAAAAAAGGTGCGGAGGCACTCTTGGAGGAGAGAGCAGAAAGGAAGAAAGCCAATGGATAAAGACAGACAGACCGGGAGCGGCAGCACGGAGCATAAGCGCCGTGTCCGCTATAAAGGGACACATCCTAAAAACTATAATGAAAAATATAAAGAACTTCAGCCGGAAAAGTATCCGGAGACGGTGGAGAAGGTAATTCGAAAAGGCAGTACGCCGGTAGGAATGCATATTTCCATCTGCGTCAACGAGATACTGGAATTCCTTCAGATAAAGCCGGGCCAGAAGGGCCTGGACGCAACGCTCGGTTACGGCGGCCATACCCAGGCCATGCTGGAATGCCTGAAGGGCGAGGGGCACATCTATGGACTGGACGTGGACGGAGTGGAGCAGGAGAAGACGAAGAAGAGACTGGAGGCGCTGGGCTACGGCCCGGAAATCCTCACCGTTAAACGGCTTAATTTTGCCAATATCGATCAGGTTGCAGCGGAAGCCGGGACATTTGACTTTGTGCTGGCCGATTTGGGAGTTTCCTCCATGCAGATCGATAATCCCGACCGGGGGTTTTCCTATAAGAAAGAGGGGCCTCTGGATCTGCGCCTGGATTCCCAGAAGGGGGTATCCGCGGCGGAACGCCTGAAGGAGCTGACCAGGGAGGAACTGGAAGGAATGCTCCGGGAGAATTCGGACGAGCCTTATGCGGAGGAAATTGCACGGACCGTAGTGGCGGAGAGAAGGAAGGGCGCCGTCGATACGACGACAAAGCTGCGCCAGGCAATTGAAAAGGCTCTTGCCTTCCTGCCGGAAGCCGAGAGGAAGGAAGCGGTCAAGAAATCATGCCAGAGGACGTTCCAGGCCCTCCGGATCGATGTAAACAGTGAATTTGAGGTGCTGGAAGAATTTCTCGAAAAGCTTCCGTACGTTCTTTCACCGGGCGGAAGGGCTGCAATTCTAACGTTCCATTCCGGAGAGGACCGGCTTGTCAAAAAGTCGTTCAAGCGCCTGAAAAAAGAGGGCGTCTACAGCGATGTCGCGGATGAGGTGATCCGTCCGTCGGCTGAAGAATGCGCCATGAACGGCCGCGCCCGTTCCACCAAGATGAGGTGGGCCGTCAGGGCTTAAAAAGACCGTTGGTACTGTAATACAAAAGGGGAAAAGAGAGGTTGTCATGGAAAAGAAAGAACTGGCTCTTGAAATTATTAAACGGTTAAAAAAGGAATATCCCGATGCCGGATGTACGCTTGACTACAACCAGGCATGGAAACTTCTTGTCAGCGTCCGTCTGGCCGCCCAGTGCACCGATGCAAGGGTCAATGTGGTGGTGCAGGATCTGTATGCCAAATTTCCTGATGTGAAATCACTGGCGGAGGCGGATGTGGACGCAATTGAAGCGATTGTAAGGCCCTGCGGCCTGGGCCGCAGTAAGGCCAGAGATATCAGTGCATGCATGAAAATATTATGGGAACAGTACGGCGGAAACGTACCGGGAGATTTTGACGCGTTACTGAAGCTGCCGGGTGTAGGGCGTAAGAGCGCGAACCTGATTATGGGGGATGTGTTCGGAAAACCGGCCATCGTTACCGATACACACTGTATCAGGCTGGTGAACCGGATGGGGCTGGTGGACGGCATCAAAGATCCGAAAAAGGTCGAGATGGAACTGTGGAAACTGATTCCTCCCGAGGAGGGCAGTGATTTTTGCCATAGGCTCGTATACCATGGCAGGGATGTCTGTACGGCAAGGACCAAACCTTACTGTGACAAATGCTGTCTGAATGACATCTGCGCCGGAAACGGAAGGTGATACAATGACCTGGAATATTGCGCCGGAAATTATTTCCCTTGTTTTTCTGGGAATTGTCTGGGTATATTCGAGAACGGGGAGCCACCTGCCCTCGCTGAAAAACAAGACGTTCCAGATGTGCCTGCTCATCACGTTTGTTGCGATGCTTAGCAATATCCTCTCAACGATCATGATTTATTACCTGGATGTGTTTCCTCTGTGGCTTGTCTGGACGGTGACCACGATCTATTTTATATTTACGCCTCTAATGGGGCTGGTCTATTTCTGCTATGTGATTGCTTTCATTTATGACGGAAGCAGACTCCTGAAATGGATTATCGGAATCGGGCTGGTTCCCGGCGCTGCCTACATACTGCTTGTGCTGACCAACCCGTTTACCTGCATTCTGTTCTGCCTCAGCGAAGAGTGCGGCTATGCCAGGGGAGCACACGTTTTCATCACCTACGTCATCTTTTATATTTACAGCCTTGCCAGTCTTGCCGTGACAATCATGAACCGGCACAGGATGGAGCGGAAAGTATATAATATTCTGGCAGTATTCCCTCTTCTGGCCGTGCTGGTAATTATTATACAGCAGATCGACCCCGAAATTATCTTATCGGGATCGGCGGCTACCTGTGCAATGCTGATCATTTATCTTCATTTCCAGAACCGGCAGATTACGAGGGACTATCTGACGAATGTGCCGAACCGCCAGGAACTTTTAGATATGCTGGGACTGCTGATTAAGAAGCATCCGGAAAAACAGTTTACGCTGGCCGTCGTATCCCTCAGGGAGTTCCGGCAGATTAACAATATCTGCGGGCAGCACAGGGGAGACGGTTTTCTGAGGGCGGTATGCGGTTTTCTCTGCGAAATCGGCCCCCGCGACGGAGTCTACCGGTTCAGCGGTGATGAATTTGCCCTCCTGTTTACCAGGGAGAGCGATGAGGAGATAAAAAAGTGCCTTATTGCGGTCCGGGAACGGATGAGACAGCCATGGGAAGTTGCCGATTTCAGGTTTGTGCTTTCCACCGCCATGGGATTGATACACCGTACGCGGCCGGATTATACACTTGAGACGGCTGTCAATTCGATTGAATATGCGGTGTATCAGGCGAAAAATGATAAAAACAGCTCCATCTGTTACTGCGATGAGGCCATGCTTGCAAAGCTGGACCGCAGACGCAGCGTGATTCAGATCCTGAAGGACGGGCTTGCAAAGCAGAGCTTTGAAATGTATTATCAGCCGATTTACTTCGTGAAGGACGGCAATTTCCGCTGCGCCGAGTCGCTGATGCGTTTAAACAACACGCCGATCGGTCCGATCTATCCCTCCGAGTTTATTCCTGTAGCGGAGGAAACGGGACTGATCATCGAGATTACCTATGTTATACTCGACAAGGTGTGCAAATACATAAATGATTTGGAGGAAGCGGGGATTCATATGGATGCCATTCATGTGAACTATTCCGCAATCCAGTTTTCGGAACCGGAGCTGGCGGAGAAGACCCTCGAAATTATCAGGCGCAATAAAACGCCGATGTCAACGATCAAGATAGAATTTACGGAGAGCACGCTGGCGGAAAATACTGAAGTGGTAACGGAGTTCTGTGTGAGAATGAAAGAACATGGAATTACGGTGGGCCTGGATGACTTTGGAACGGGTTATTCCAATATTGCAACGGTATTAAACGTTCCGTTCAGCCTGGTCAAACTTGACAAGAGCCTGGTCTGGGCCGCGATGGAGAAAGACTCCGCTTACCATGCGGTGGAGTATATCATAAGCGCATTTAAAGCCCTGGGAATGAGTGTGGTTGCCGAGGGCGTTGAGACCGAGGAACAGAGAAAACTGGTGGTGGACTTCCATGTGGATCAGATACAGGGATTCTATTATTCCAGACCGATGCCGGGGGAAGAAATGAAGAAATTCATGCGCGAACACGGAAAGAACGGGTAGGGGCAGCAGGAAGTACAGAGGCTGCCGTAGGCAGAATAACAAAGGCGGGAAGGGGGGAGTTCAGTGGATATGGATCTCGTTTGCATCGCACTCAGAGTCACTATCACCTGCATTGTGTTCGCCTGTGTTGTTTTTATCCCTCTTAAAAGCCGGTATAAGCGGAACACCATGCAGACATGGTTTCTGGTATCCCTGCTGATCTGCATCACGGTTACGGTCACCATCCTGTTTCTGACGTCGGACCGTTATTTCAACAGATACAGTACATTTGGCATTCTGCTCTGGATTACACTGGCCGTGATTATTTTTCAGATAAGTGTCCGGTGCAGCCGGCTGGAGACTCTTTTCCTGGTACTGGTGGTGCTGAACCTCTATGTCAATATCATGGTGGTGTCAAAGGTTATGGGGAAGGTGCTGCATCTTCCTTTTTCCTACGATTTCTCAAAGCTGATCTACGCAATGGCGGTGCTTGTCCTGTATATCCCCCTGCTTATCAGCCTGTTTGAAAATCTGTACAGGCGGGTGATCGAGATGAATGTCTCTTCCTCGCTCTGGCGCTTTATCTGGGCGATTCCGGCCCTGACCTATCTGGTTTTCTACGTCAAATTTATCAGTGATTACTGGAAAAAGCCGGTGCAGATGGGGACGGAGGACGTCATATTTACAATCCTCTGGTCCTTCACAACTTATGCGCTCTTTTGGGTGACGCTCCAGATGATTATCCAGACGCACGAGGGAATATCGGCGGCGGAACAGACAAAGCTCATCACGCTCCAGCTCAGGATGCAGGAGGCGCAGTATGAAAAACTTCTGGAAAACATTGAGAAGACCAAGAGGCTCCGCCACGACTGGAGGCACCATCTGATGACGCTGAACGGGATTGCCGAGAGCGGGGACACACGGGAAGTGAGGCGGTATCTAAAAGAACTGATTCCCGAATACGGAGCCGGGAAGGATATTACCCTGTGCCGGAATCATGTGGTCGATGTGATACTGCAGCACTATGCGGGAATGGCCGAGAACTGTGGAATTGAGATGGAGGTTGCGGCGGACATTCCGCAGGAGCCCGGAATCCCGGATACGGATCTCTGCATCATCTTCGGCAATCTGGTGGAGAATGCGGCGGAGGCCTGTATCGGACAGAAGGAAGGCGCAAGGTACATTAAGGTCAGCGCCCGCATGAAAGGCCGTCAGTTGATTATCATGGTGAAAAACACCCACGGCAATGTGATTGACAAGAGAAGCGGAATTTTTTATTCGACGAAACATGAGGGTGAAGGCGTGGGACTGCCGTCCGTAAGAAAAGTGGCGGAAAAATATCAGGGGATTATGAAAGCGGAGTATGACAAATCATATTTTACCGCCTATGTGATACTGAATGTAAAGGATGAACAGCGCGGACCGGACACGGCTGCAGTCAAGTAAAAAAGGATTTCTCTTAATAAAATTTAAGGGAAATCCTTTTTGCTTGTAAGATTGTCTGCTTACTATTGAGTAAACAGGGAAAAGACTATGGGACGAAACGGTACCCCAGGCCCCTGACCGTGACGATATGCTCCGGTTTTTGCCGGTTCTCTTCGATCTTGCCGCGCAGACGGTTGATGTAGACCATGATGGCATTGTCATCGATAGCCACACTGGTGCCCCAAACATGCTCATAAATCATGTCCTTGGTAAAAACCTGTCCCGGATGTTTCATAAACAGGAGCATCAGACTGTTTTCTTTAGAGGAGAGCATAATTTCTTCCTCTCCCTTATAAAAGCGCATCGTGGAGGTGTTGTAAGAGAACGGCCCGCACTCTAAAAGATCGGACTGGCCGAGGACCATATTCTTATTGCGGCGGATCAGCGCCTTGACCTTTGCGCCGAGAACCACGGGACGGAACGGTTTTGTGACATAGTCATCCGCACCCACGGAGAGCCCGTACAGGGAGTCATAATCCTCGTTCCTGCCGCTTACAATCATCACGGGAGTCTGGATGCCCTGGCCGCGGAGCTTCTTGATTACCTCAAAGCCCTCCATGTCCCCCAGCGTGATATCCATGAGGATCATATCATAGGCATGGGTCTTTAAAAGGTTCAAAGCGGCATTCCCGCTGTCTGCAACCGTAGTCTCCAGATCATAACTGCGCATGATTTTTTCCAGTAACTTGTAAATTGCCGGATCGTCATCTACGATCAAAACTTTATCCGCCATAGTATCCCCCAAACCTTTTTTGTTTTCGCAGTGTGCCGGTTGAAAATCAGATGTACTTATTGCTGGAATTATTATAATATTAAGGAGAGTGCAAGTCAATCATATGCTGATATGAAAAATATGGCCGATACAGGTAAGAGAGGAATACAATATGGGGGAGCTTCGGAAACTGAGGGACAGCTTCATGAAAAAATTGAAGGATGACAAAAAGGATAAAAAATATATTGCCGCCTTTATGGCGGTTGTACTGCTCGTCGTGGTTTTTATGTTTTCCGCTCTTGGCTTCAGTATTTGGGAGGAGTATAAGAAGACGATTATCGACAACCAGAAAAAACAGATGCTTCTGACGGCGCAGAGCCTGGGTGACAACCTGGAAATTTTTATCGAAGAATACGAGGCGGATCTGAACGCGCTCTGTACGATGGAATCCGAAAACCGTTGGATCGGAGGACATGAAGAATGGGATATCCTTCAGGGATATGTGGATTCCCATGAACGCTTTGTGTACGACGTGATTGTGGAGGAGACCGACGGCACCGTTATCAAAAGTACAAAAGGCCGGCAGGTTGAGGAAGTTTTTTCGGTCACCGAGATTACCGACAACCTCAGTTTCCGTCAATGCAGGCTGGACGACGGGGAGATTTACCTGGTTCTCAGGATGGAACGCTGGGACGATACGTCTATTTCCATCGTAATAAATGAGACTGTTTATTACCGGTCCCTGATTTCGGGAATCCGCCTGGGAACCAACGGCTATGTCGTAGTGAAGGATTCGGAAGGAATCATTCTGATGCATCCGCAGAAGGAGCAGTGGGGCATCGACGTCATAGACGGACGCCAGAAGATGTATCCGGATAAGGACTTATCCAGTCTTGACAAGATGGTGGAGAGCCAGAACAAGGGCGAGGAGGGTGTCCTGGAATATTATTCCTACTGGTGGACCAAACCGGGAGCGCCGAGGGTGAAGAAAATCAGCGCCTATTCACCGGCCATCATTGGGGGAGGATTCCTGGTGGTGAGCGCCGTCATCGACTACAGCGACATCTACATTCCGGTCGCCGAGGGCTTTACAAAGCTGGCGCTGGTGTTTGTGGGAATCATGGCGGCCATCCTTATCATGGCATTTTACATGGCAAAACTGCTGACGCAGAAGAAACGCGATACGGAGGAGATAGCCTATCTCCTGGAGCTGAACCGGATTTTGGAGTCCATGCACCAGAGTGAGGAGAGGATCGCACACCAGCAGAGACTGCAGATTATGGGGACGATGACGGGCGGAATTGCCCACGAATTTAATAATCTTCTTACGCCGATTATGGGGTATGCGGATTTGATGATGATGGATCTGCCGGAGGATTCGGAGCTGTATGACAGCGCTTCCGAAATATATGAGGCCTCGGCCAAGGCTAAGGAGATCATTCAGCAGATATCCTCCCTGAGCCGCAAAAATATGGAGACGGCCTACAAAAATCTGGATGCGGCCAGGGTGTTCCGCCGGGCGCTCAAGATGGTGCAGTCCGTATGTCCGGCCAATATCCGGCTTTCGGATGAGATTGCTCTCCAAGATGAACATTTCCTCGGCAATGAGACCCAGATGAACCAGGTGATCCTGAATATCTGTGTCAACGCCATCCATGCCATCGGCCATCAGGAGGGTGTCGTCACGGTCAGCGCCCGGGCGGCGGAATCAAAGGAGCTCGAAGAGTACCATCTGTCGGCGGTACCGGGGGACTGGGAGCATTATATCAGGTTAGATATCTCGGACAACGGCTGCGGCATGACCGAGGAGGTTTTAAAACAGATATTCGACCCGTTTTTTACGACCAAGAAAGGCGGCAAGGGGACCGGCCTCGGCCTTGCCCTGGTGGAGCAGATTATTACATCCCATAAAGGATTTATTTTCGTGGAAAGCCGCCCCGGCGAGGGCAGCACCTTCCATATCTATCTGCCCGTCAATGAAATGACGGAGGCGGAGGAGCAGGAGGACGCGGACGGGGAAGACAGGGATGGAAAACTTTTAAAACTTCTGATTGTGGATGACAATGCCAAAGTGCTTAAGCTTTTGGAAAAGAATTTTGGGAAATTAGGCGTCCTGGCGGTGCCCTGCATGACCTTTGAGGAGGCCAGAAACCTCTTGAAAACACAGGAATTTGATGCTGTGGCGGCGGAACAGAGCATAGGAGGCAGAAGCGCCGTTGACTTCTGCATGTCCATTCAGGGACAGAATCCGGGACTGATCCGTATCGTGATGACGGAACAGGTTACAAAGGAAATCCTGGAGGCCAAACAGAGGAAGATGATAGATGAATATATAGATAAGCCGGTGTCGGATTCAGCCATATTAAAGGCCATAAGAGCAGTTAAAGCAAAATTTTAACAGTCTGAAAATTTAACGTCTTCCGGAGCAAAAAAGCCCGACCTTAACGTTTTTTAAGATTTCTCTTACATGAATTTAAGAGAGAGATTGGAAACGTGTAAGGTTGGGCTTTTATAATGGGCTTATAACAAAGAGATGAAAAAGAAAGAGGAGGAATAAAACATGAATGAGACCATGCTTGCTGCTTTAGGGTTTGCAACCATAATCATGATCATTGTTTTACTGCTGAGGAACGTTACGGTTCCGGCCATCGCTTTTATCGGGGTATCCACTGTAACGGCGGCAATTCTTGTGCTGACAGGAACATTCACTGTCAGTGAGATGGGGGATTTTATTAAGAAAGGTGTTTCGGGCGTGCATTCCACCGCAGCGCTGTTTATTTTCTCCGTACTGTTTTTCGGGATCATGACGGATGCCGGCATGTTTGACCGTATTATCAATGCCCTTATGAAAAAGGTGGGCAATAACGTAGTGGGTGTCGCCATGATGTCATGCATCATTGCCATGATAGGACATCTGGACGGGGGCGGCGCGTCCACGTTCCTGATTACGATTCCAGCCATGCTTCCGGTTTATAAAAAGCTGAAAATGCGTCCGACCACGCTGCTTTTAATCTGCGTAACGGCGATGGGCGTTATGAACCTTCTCCCCTGGGGAGGACCTACGATGCGTTCCGCTTCCGTGCTGGGTGTGGAGGCAAACGTACTCTGGATGCAGCTTCTGCCGATGCAGATTGTCGGTATTGTAATCGCGCTTTTCACGGCCTTTTTCTGGGGAACTGTGGAGAAGAGAAGGGGCGCAGGGATCAACAGCACACTTGAGATTGAAGACACGGAGATTACGGAGGAGACGGCAAACGGTGCGGAGCACAGTGAACTGGTGCGTCCGAACCTGTTCTGGTTTAATATCTGTCTGACCCTGGTGATTATCGTCTGTCTGATTTTCCTTCCGGTGCCCTCCTACTTTACCTTTATGCTTGGTTGTGTTGCGGCCCTGCTGGTAAACTATCCGGGTGCAAAGCTGCAGAATAAGATTATCAAATCACATTCCGGTCCGGCCCTCATGATGGCGTCCACGATTCTCGCGGCAGGCGTGTTCCTGGGAGTTCTGGAGGAGAGTGAGATTATGAACCATATGGCCAACATCCTGGCCTCCTTTATCCCGCAGGCCATGGGACGGTTCCTGCCTCTGATTATCGGAGTCCTGTCCGTGCCGCTGACCATGATGTTCTGTACGGATTCCTATTTCTACGGACTTCTGCCGGTTCTGATTGGAGTGGGAAGCAAGTTTGGGGTAGACCCGGCGCACATCGCCATCGCCATGGTAGTCTGCCGTAACTGTGCAACCTTCATAAGCCCTGTCGTACCCGCCACCTTCCTGGGTGTGGGACTCGCAGGCGTAGAGATTAAAGACCATATTAAAACAAGCTTCTTCTGGATTTGGGGCGTGAGCCTTGTGTGCATGGTAGCCGGTCTTGTTCTCGGTGTAATAACGCTTTGATGACAAATTACTGATAGAAACTTACTCCTTCACCTCAAAAGGAGAACTACCTCAAATGGGGCAGGGCTGTTGCAAAATAACCGGGATTCGGTTGTGGAGCGGCAGCCCTGTTCTGTGTTGGGGGGATTTAATTGAGATGTGAGGACGCCTCTGTAAGACGGCGGACGGGGGAGTGGGAGGGAGGGATGAGTCTTCAGTCCCGGCGGTTGGTTGTGGTGAGGGGGAATCCAGGAGAAAAAATTCCTACGGGGACT
>NZ_URHZ01000107.1 GCF_900547735.1 uncultured Clostridium sp.
CTCCCACTACCCCGTCCGCCGTCTTACAGAGGCGTCCTCGCATCTCAACTAAATCTCTATTTTTCATAAAGGAATTTCTCAGGCAGTTCCAGCCGGAACACCTCCGCCATATCTTTAAAGTCCTGCACCGATGGGATCTGCCGCTTTTCCTTTGTCACGGACAGTACCTTGATAAGCATCTCTGCGGCCTTTTCCACGGTATGCATTAAACCGAATGTATTGTCTAAGCTGTCCCCGGCCGCAAAGAGGCCGTGCTGCGCCCAGAGCACCACATCGTATTCCTCCATCATGCCGCAGGTCAGTTCCGCTATCTTTGCCGTGCCCGGAACCATCCACGGGAGCACGCCCATTCCCGACGGAAATGTCATTGCACACTCCGGTTCCATCTCCCAGAGCTCCCTTGTGAATATTTCGTCCTTCAGGGGGAGGATAAACGAAAGAGCGATGATATTGGCCGGGTGGGCGTGGTAAATCACGCGGTATCTTCCGTCCGTCACCCTTTTCTTTACGGCCTGGTTCATCAGATGGGCCGGCAGTTCACTTGTCGGACGGCCCCCTCCGGCCAGTCCCCATACAATCCGGTAGGAAACTCCGTCTTTGCCTATTTCGATCATTCCGAAGGAATCTTCCGGGTCAAGCGTCATGTTGCGCATGAATTTTCCGCTTCCGGTCACATATAAAAAGTCTCCCGCCAGTTCCGGGACACTCACCGGAAGTTCGATCCAGGCACCATCCGTTTTCAGCTCCTCCCGTACCTCATCCACTTCCTCCTCCGTCAGACGGAAGCTTAAGTTCCCGCCATGGCATTCATGCCAGCCGAGCCTCCAGCCGTCATCCGACATTCTGATAAACCCTTTTGCCGCATTGCTGTCCAGTATTTTCATTCTCTTTCCTCCTGTTTCCGTTCTCCCTAAAAATTTGCTATCCTGAATCATCATTTTAACTTTACACTTCCGGCCGCTCCCGCGGCAGATATTTCTTTATCTCAAACGACGATGCGGCGCACGCCTGCGCTTCTTCCAGATCCTTAAATACGCCGTACGCCGTCATCTGCGCCATGATATTACCGGCCGCCGTAGCTTCCGCCGGTCCGGCCAGAACCGGGACTCCGGCATAGTCGGCCGTGAGCTGGTTCAGGTATCCGGCATTGGAACCGCCGCCCACAATGTGGATCTCCGTACAGGCCTTCCCGGTCACCGTTTCCAGTTCTTCCCGTATCGCGGCATAGGATTTTGCCAGGCTCCGGTATACGACCGCCGCCAGTTCCCCGGGCGTTTCCGGTATCTGCTGTCCCGTTCTTTCGCAGAATCCCGTTACCGCCTTTACCATGCTCTCCGGCGCCAGGAATTCATCGCTGTTGCAGTCCACAAAGGAGGCAATCTCCGCTCTCTCCGCCTCCGCGCACAGCGTCTCAAACGTCATTCCGGGAGCTGTTTCTTTTCTTATATTCTGTATCATCCAAAGTCCCATACTGTTTTTGAGAAGCAGGTTCTTTCCCCCGAATCCGCCCTCGTTGGTAAATTTAAGGCTCCTTCCCGCTTCACTGATGACCGGTTTCTCCGTAATCATCCCCATTAACGACCAGGTCCCGGAACTGATGACGGCTCTTGTTTTTCCTTTGCCGCATTCCGGCAAAACCATCAGGGCGGAGGCCGTATCATGGGTGGCGGGAAGGATCACGTCACAGTCAAACCCCACCTTTTCTTTCACCTCATCCCTCAGTCTTCCCAGCCGCTCTCCCGGCATTTTGACCGGTAAAAGAAGACGGTCCGGTATCCCCAGCTTTACGGCCAGCTCCCGGTCCCAATCCTTTTTCTTTGGATCGAGGAGCTGGCTAGTGGACGCGTTCGTATATTCCTGTACCCTCCGGCCTGTCAGGTAGCAGCCAAAGTAATCCGGAATCATGAGCATACACCGGGCCTGCCGGAGGAGTTCCGGCCTGTCCCGCACGTCCGCCGCCAACTGGCAGAGCGTATTGAATTCGGCCATCTGGATTCCCGTTCTCTTATAAAGTTCCTGTTCGGAAATATTTTCCCATATGCTGCGGTAAATCCCGCTGGTCCTCCTGTCGCGGTGATTTGCCGCATTCCCCAGAATCCGCCCTTCCCGGTCCAGAAACACATAATCTAATCCCCATGTGTCAATCCCCATGCAGGCCGGTATTTTCCCCGCATCCCGGCAGCGTTTCATCCCTTCCATAAGCTGCATTGTCAGGGATTCGATATCCCAGCACATCATATGATCCCTTATCACGGGGCTGTTGGAAAAACGGTAGACTTCCTGCATCCTGATCCTGTCCCCGTCCCGGACGGCCAGGATGTGCCTGCCCCCGGACGCGCCGAAGTCTGCCGCCAGGTAATATTTCTTCTCAGCTTCTTTCATCTTCTCCTCCTATCCTTATGAGCCGATGGGGCCGCAGGCCGCTAAATGTCCGTATCAGCAAAAAGGCCGGTCACCATGACCGGCCTCGCTCCCGGCATGGAGCCGCTCACCGGCGCCACACCGCATCCTATCCTCTGCCGCGCTTGTGCGCTTTACTCCTCTGTCCCCCCGGTTATGTACTGCAGGCCCTTTTGAATCCTCAGGTATTTGCCGTACTGCCTGTTACAGACCGCTGCCGCCTCCGGCTGGGGTTCAAAGCAGTTCTGGATTTTTACCGTTCCCTCCGATATCTGCTCCAGGGAATCAAAGCAGCCGCAATGGTATGCCGCCAGCAGGGCGATGCCGAAGGCCGGTCCTATCATTCCGTCCATCTGCTCGATGCGGATATTCAGCACGTTGGCCAGAGTCTGCATCCACACCCGGCTCCTGGCGCCTCCGCCCACCACCTTCACGCTGCCGAACCGGCACAGGGGAAGACGCATCTTCTCGGCCAGCTCCCGAAAGCTGAAGCAGAGTCCCTCAATCACTGCATACAGCATATCGGAGCGGTCCGTCTCCGTGCTCAGTCCGATGAACGACCCCCTGATATCGGGATCCGCATAGAGCGTCTTTTCCCCCATCAAATGAGGATAGAAAAGCACGCCGCTCCCCGCGGATTTCTCTACATCCACCAGATTGTCCACTTCGGAATAATCCGCCTCCATGATTCCGCGCACCCACCAGTCAAACGTGCTTCCGTTGGACTGCACGGCTCCCTGGATCAGATAGGAATAGCTCTTATCGTCAAAAGAAAACAGAATCATCTTTCCCTTTGCATTGTCCCTGATTTCCGCCACTGGCATCATGAACACGCCCGATGTACCCAGGGAAATGACGGGATAGCCCCGGCCCAGACAGCCCGTGGAAATGGCCGTCGCGGGATTGTCTCCCGTCCCGGTCAGAACCTCTGTCTCCCGGCTCAGGGAAAAGCGCTCCGCAATTTCCTCCTTAAGAGTCCCGGCCGCGAGAACGCTGCCCCGCACCTCCGGGTACATCTCCTCGTCAAGGCCGATTAACTCCCTCATCTCGGGCGACCATTTCCGCTCTTTAATCTGGTAGAGGCAGGACGTGGAGGCCTCGCAGTAGTCCGTTCCATAATGGCCGGTCAGACGGTACACGAGATAGTCGGGACCAATCAGAAATTTCCTTATTTTCTTAAAATTTTCAGGCTCATTCTCCTTCAGCCAGTAGAGATTGGCCGCCGGACTTCCGGTGGAAATGGTTCTGGCCAGATATTCTCCCTCCGGAAAATCCCGAATCCGCTCTTTGAGTTCCGGAATCAGATCTTTCGTCCTGATATCGTTCCACATCAGCGCGGGCCGGACCGATTTTCCTTCCTCGTCCAGAACGGCCAGCGTGTGCATCTGGCCCGTCACTCCAATCCCTCTGATCAGGCTCCGGTCACACTGCTTAAAAATCCGTTCCATGGCGCTCATCATACAGTCGTACCAAATCTCCGGATCGATTTCACTGAAACCTCTCTCCGGCTGGGCCGCCTGATATTCCTCCGTGATCTGTGCCAGCACATTTTTATTTCCGTCTATCAGTACCAGCTTCATTGCAGAGGTTCCTAAATCTATGCCTAAAAATGTATGTTTTGTTTGTTCCATACTGCAATCCACCTTTACGGATGACGGCGGGGCGCATCTGCCCGTCTCCCACCGCCATCAAATGATTAGTTTTCGTTAATCATCGTGACCAGTTCCCTGGCCTTTCTGCTCACATTCTCAACTGATTCAACGCTCAGATGAATTACGTCGTGCTCATTGTGGTTCGTCTCATAAGCCTCGCCAAATGTGCGTATGTATTCTTTTCTCAAATCCGAACCATAGTTAATCTTGATCAGGCCGTGTTTCTTAGCCTCCCAGATTACCTCCTTCGGGATTCCGGAACCGCCGTGAAGTACCAGCGGAACGGAGGAAACTTCATTTATTTTTGCCAGCAGCGGAATATCAATCTGTGGATTCAGGCACAGTCCATGGACATTGCCCACGGATACGGCCAGGGTATCGCAGCCCGTCTGTTCCACAAAGTCGGCCACCATCGCCGGGTCGGTCTTGCACTCCGCTTCATTTACCACGTCCTCTTCTTTCCCCTGGAGGGCGCCGAGCTCCGCCTCCACCGGAATACCGTAGAAATGGCAGTATTCTGCGGCGCGGCGGCACTCTTTTACATTTTCCTCAAACGGTAAGTGGGAGGCGTCGATCATGATGGAGGTAAATCCTGCATCCACGCATGCCTTAACATCTTCAAAGGACTTGCCGTGATCCAGGTGAAGTCCGATCGGCGTATCCGAATTTTTAACGGCATCCTGCGCTATCATGGCAATGACGCGCGGGTTGGAAAGCCGCAGGTTATTGGAGGATATCTGAATATATCCAGGCAAATCGGCCTCCTGCAGTCCTCTTGCTATCGCATAGGTCATTTCCAGGTTGGTCGTATTAAACGCCGGTAATACGTGATGATATTTCTTGGCAAATTCCATAAGGTCAAAACCATTTACAAGTTTCATAATTCTCTCCTCCGTCTTTCTTTTTTATCTCATTTTTCGGGTTGTCACTTGAAGTCATACATTCTTTCATACAGGATTTTGTATTTCGCGAATTTTTCCATATAGTACTCATGCATGGCGGGATCGGGTAAAAACTCTTTTCTGATCTTTACGGCCCTTCTGATTCCTTCTTCCAGGGAAGTGTAGGCCCCCGTGCCCGATGCGGCCATCAGCATGCAGCCCACGGTCCCCGATTCCTCATTTTCCAGGGAAAGAACCTTCATATTGAATATGTCGGCCCGTATCTGAAGCGTCAGTTCGGAGGCCGCGCCTCCTCCTGTCGCCACAATGCGGTTCATCTCTGTACCCAGCGTTTTGAGGCGCTCATAGGACAGATACATCTGGAACGCCATTCCCTCCAGAATCGCCCGGTAGATTTCCTCCGCCCTTGTATGGATGGTGAGGCCGGTAATGGTCCCTCTGGCGTCCATGGAAAGATCCGGATTTCCGGACGAGCCGAACTGCGGGAGCACCATGACGTCCGTGCGGATATCCCTGACGGCTCTGTCGATACAGGAATAGAAATTTGCTCCCTTCGCATCGCACTCCATCTTAAATCCCTTTAAAATGCTGTCCCTCGCCCAGTTTTTGAGCGCTCCGCAGGTCGTCACCTCCAGGCTTGAAAGGTAAGTCCCCGGCAGGATATAGGGGATGCAGGTAAAATCATTTTCTATCATATAAGGCGTCATCATGGCCTCCGGAAGCATCGTGAACAGGAATTCGCACGTTCCCATCCCGCATTCTCCCTCCCCGTTCGCGCAAAGGCCGCTTCCAAGGGCGGCGCAGCTCTGGTCATGGCCCCCGACCACCAGTTTCATATCGGGATTTAGATGAAGCTCCTTTGCCGCCCCGGGAAGTATCGTTCCAATCACGGTACAGGGTTTCACCGGCGTTGACATCTGTTCCTTCCTGATTCCCGCAAGGCCCAGCAGTTCTTCCGACCAGTCCATCTTCCTGATATCGAAGGCCATGCTGCGGGCCGCCGAGGAATAGCTCACCATCCGTTTTCCGGTCAGCATATATCCGACAAAATCCTCATAAAAAAGAATGGCGTCCGCCTTTTTCACCGCGTCCGTATTCCGGTTCAGCCACATGTATTTGGGCAGGCCGTAAAGCTCGTTGGGAGGGAGGCCGGTGATTTCAAAGATTCTCTGCGCACCCATTGTTTCTATAATTTCTTCCGTCTCTTTAATTCCCCTGGAATCGCCCGTCAGCATGGAATTGGCCAGGGCTTTTCCCTCTTTGTCAAGGCAGACCACGGATTCTCCAAGGCTCGTGACGGCCATGGCCTCTATCGTTTCAGGACAGCGCTCTCCCACTTCACGGAGCACCTCTTTTACATTTTTCATGACGGTCTCCGGGTTCAATTCCCTGTGCCCGCCGCCGCCCAGCTCCTCATACGTTCTGGAAGCTGTAAAAAGTACGTTCCCATCCAGGTCATAGACCAGCATTTTACTCCCGCTGGTTCCGACATCCAGTCCTGCAAATGCCATAGTATCTCCTTTTATGAATTGCCCTTTATTACTGTTGTTTGGAGCGGCTCTTCTTGAATACGTCGATGACCACGGCTACCATGATGATGATTCCCTTGAATACGCCCTGCCAGAAGGAGTTGATTCCCATCAGGTTCAGGCCGTTTGTGATAACGCCGATGATCAGAATACCGATAAAGGTGCCGCCCACGGTTCCTACGCCGCCCGACATGCTCGTTCCGCCGATTACAACGGCCGCGATGGCGTCCATCTCAAACCCGTTGCCCAGTGTCGCCGCCGCCGAACCAAGACGGGCCGACCACACGATTCCACCCACGCCGCAGAGCAGGCCGATGAGGATGTAGGGAAGCATGTTGTATTTCTTTACATTGACGCCGGAGTATTTCGCCGCCGTCTTGTTGCCGCCCAGCGCATAGATATAATACCCAAACCGTGTCTTATTTAATAAAATCCAGGTCGCAATCAGGATAACGGCCGCGTAAATGATAATGATTGACACTCCGCCCAGGCTCGTATTGCCGAGTCCCGTATAGGTGGCGTTGCGCACACGGATTGTCACGCCGCCGGAGATAATCTCGGTGAGCCCGCGGCCGATACACTGCGTCGCCAGCGTGGCGACGAATGCGGGAACCTGCAGATAGGCGATGGCAAAACCGTTGATGGTTCCCACCAGAGCGCCCACCGCCAGGCAGCTTATCACGGTTACCCATACCGGAGCATTTAAGTTGGTAATCATATAGGCGCCGATAACGCCCGTCAGACCGACGGTGGAACCGACGGAAATATCAATCTCTCCCATCAGAATCGCAAGCAGCATGCCGCAGCAGATGATTGCGTTAACCGAGTTGGATTTTAAAAGGTTTAAAAGGTTCGATGACGTTAAAAACTTCGGTGTGGAAACCGAAACGATGATGATAAGCAGGATCAGACCGATGATCGTTCCGATATTACGCTTCAGATAAGCAGAGCCTGTGAACGGAACTCCCAGTTCCTTCTTCTTTTCCATAGTTGTACCTCCTAAAAATTTTCCTTATTCTCTGTTTGTTGCATACGTCATCATGGATTCCTGGGAGAATTCTTCCTCGGACAGTTCGCCGGTGATTTTTCCCTCGCACATGACATAGCATCTGTTGCACATATTGATAATCTCCGGGAGTTCCGAAGAAACCATAATAATCGAAACGCCGTTTGCCGCCAGCTCGTCGATGATGGCGTATATCTCCGCCTTGGAGCCTACGTCGATGCCCCTCGTCGGCTCATCCAGGATAATGACCTTTGGATTCTTTGCCAGCCATTTACTCAAAACCACCTTCTGCTGGTTGCCGCCGCTTAAGTTGCCGGCCAGCTGTTTGGCCGATGTGATTTTAATGGAAAATTTCTTTCTGTAATCCTCCACCATCCTGTCCCAGTCCGCCTGTTTTACACCGACTCCCTTTATAAAATCGCTGAGACAGACAAGGCCCATGTTGAACTTCACATCATTTTTGAGAATCAGCCCCTCGTCCCTTCTGTCCTCCGAGACATAGACGATGCCGTTGTCGATGGCGTCCTGGGGCCTCCTGATTTCCAGCTTTTTGCCGTCCAGGAAAATCTCGCCGCCGGATTTCTGGTAAGCTCCGAATATGGTCTTCATCAGTTCCGTTCTTCTGGCCCCGACAAGGCCCGCGAACCCGACAATCTCGCCGTACCTGGCATGGAAATTCACGTCTTTGAAATACTTCTCATGCTCCAGGCCCTTTACTTCGAGGGAAATTCCCTTAATCTCGTGTTTGTTTCTCGTATAGTAGCTGCTCAGTTCGCGGCCTACCATCATCTTGATCAGCTCATCCTTGTCCGCCTCGGGCGTCGGAACGTCGCCAATCATCTTGCCGTCACGCAGAACCACGATCCGGTCGGTAATGGCGAAGAGTTCTTCCAGCCTGTGGGAAATGTAGATGATCCCCACTCCTTTTTTCTTCAGCAGCCTGATAATGTCGAACAGCGTCTCCACCTCGCCCTGGGAAAGGGAGGAGGTCGGCTCATCCATAACCACGATTCTGGCCTCGGCCGACACGGCCTTGATGATCTCCACAAGCTGCTGCATACCGATGGATAAGTCCTCCACAAGCTGATCCGCCCGGAGGTTTAAGTGCAGATCGTCTATGACCTTCTGCGTCTCCTGCTCCATCCGTTTTGCATCGACAAGCCCGAATTTATCTTTGAGCTCACGCCCCATAAAAACATTTGCCGCAATTGTCCTGGCCGGCACCAGAATGATTTCCTGATGGATAATTCTGATTCCGTTCGCCCCCGCCACGGCGGCAGAATGTATATTTTTCAATTCCCCGTTTATATGTATTTCGCCGGAATCCGCTTTGTAGATTCCGCCCAGTATCTTGATTAATGTTGATTTACCGGCTCCGTTTTCACCGAGGATGGCTACCACTTCCCCTTCTCCGACAGAGAGGTTTACACCGGTCAGTACTACGTTTGAAGCAAATGCTTTTGTTATATTCTGCATCTGTAAGAGTTTTGTTTCGCCCATATGCTACCTCGTATTCCCTGAAATGTTTCTATCTGCGTAACGGTTCAGACAGAATGAACTGTTACGGCATTCGGCTAATGAAATCGCTGCGCGCTGAGCCGAGTGCTTGCTGCCACTAACTTTTTGTACGGTCAGCGCAGTAAATGCGCAGACCTGTCTGAACTGTTCCTATCTGCACGTGACCTCTTTAGGACTTCTCTCCCATCTGTTTCACTGAATGATAAATGGTCCGGCTCAAATCTTGTTTTGAGCCGAACCACGTAATCAAAAACTCTGCTGCTACGCTCCAGGCCGGCAGCTCCCGTGGGGGCGGCGCTGAAAGGTAACATATTTTACACGTCAGCCAATTCTATGTCATTCATTGTCATCCTGTTACAAAATTGTTCTCTGTCTGACTGTGGTTAGTCAAGGGAATCCCATGCGTCAAGATCGTATTTGTCGATGTTGTCCGCCGTAATGCTGTAGGATTCGATGCTTGTGTTGAATGTAATTTCTTTTCCGTTTAAAAGATCAACGGCTTCTTTGACTCCCATGTATCCCATGTATGTAGGTCTCTGAGCGGAGCTCTGTACCATTGTGCCGTCTTTGATGGCATGTTTTCCGATTGGAGCGCCGTCTTTGCCGAGGATGTCGATGGTTCCCGTCTTGCCTGCTTCTTCTACCGCCTGTACTGCGCCTAAAGCGGATGTATCGTTGATTGCGTAGATTACATCGATGTTGTCATGAGCCTGAAGGGCATCGGATACAACTTCGAATGCTGCGTCTGTGGCGCCTTTGCCTTCTACTACCTGAACTTCTACGAATGCGTCCGGATTTTCTACGTTTTCTTTAATTCCCTGCCAGAATCCGTCTACGTTGATGATGCAGGATTCAGCCGTCTGAAGGTGAACGATCAGGATGTTTGCTCCGTCCGGATGATGCTCTGCAACCCACTGTCCTGAAAGGTATCCAAGCTGTGTATTGTCGGAAGCGATGATTCCGTCTACCAGTTCGTAATCTTCTTCTTTGATAACGTTGTCTACGTTGATGACTTTTACGCCTGCGTCCTTACATGTCTGAAGTACGGTCTGTGCTCCTGCGGAATCGTATGGGATGTATACGAGTGCGTTAATTCCGCTTGCGATCATATCGTCAATCTGGGAAGCCTGTTTGGTCGGGTCGTTCTGCGGGTCAAAGTAAATCAGCTCGCATCCCAGTTCCTCACATGCTGTCTGGACACCCGTTAAAACTGCGGTGAAGTATTCGTTTGTCAATGTGTATGGAGAAAAACCGATTGTGTAATTCCCCTCTTTTGCCGCTTCCTTTACAGCCTCGGTCACTGCATCTGCAGCCGCTTCTGCTGTGGACTCTGCCGGAGCCGCCGTTGTTTCGGCTGCTTTCTGTCCGCCGCAGGCTGTCATGGAAAGTACCATTGCACCTGCTAAAATCACAGATAATAATTTTTTCATAAAAATATCCTCCTTCTCGCTTTTTTTGAATCAGCTGAGCTCTATTTGATTGTACGAACATATTAGCACATCGGTTTTTGTACTTCAATGCCAATTATGCCTAAATTTAAACGTCATTTTTTGTCATAATTGTACAGTTAACGTTCGATTTTTTATTTATTTTTGTTCCTTTATGTTCGATATTGAATTTTTTTCCGAGTCAAATGAGAACAGCTTGCGTTTCAAAGGGAGCCGCCGGATTGTTCGATGTTCGTTTTAGTTCGTTTCATTCAGGGGAAATGATTGGTTTTGGGAGAAAAAAAAAGAATTTTTTCGGCGCCGCAACACCGGAATATGCTGGAGGAAGCCGGAGGGATGGTGGTTGCAGGCGGCCCGAGGTACGGTGTTGCAGGCGGCCCGGGGTACGGTGGTTGCAGAAACAACGAAAAGTACGCTTTGCGAACTTTTCATTGCCGCTCAATGCAAAAAGCGCTGCAGGCCGTGCCCGCAGCGCTTTCCTATCTGTTCGCGTCCTAATTTCTACCGGCCGCTCTGTCATCCGTCACGCGATTATGACTTCCACATTGTACTTTCTTAGCAGGTTCATTCCCTCCTCGTCGATCCCCGCGTCGGTGATTACCGCATCCACCTGGGAAAGGGCGGCAAATTCATTTAGGTCGTAGGTGTTGAATTTGGATGAATCCGTCAGCAGATATATCCTCTTGGCCACGGAAAAAATAGAGCTTTTGAATCTGGCCTCCGGTGAGTATCCGTCATAGAGCCGTCCGTCCGTTCCGATGGCAGCGGCGCCGAGAAATGCCGTGTCGAGCTGGTACTTCCTGATCTGTTCTTCGGCCACGCTGCCGGAGCTGCAATTGGTGATGCGTATCATCTCGCCGCCCAGCATAATGACGGAGAGATTGTCGAAGGAAAGGGCGTGTTCCGCTACCTTCAGATGGTTTGTCACGATCACCGCCCGCGTCTCGTCGTCCATATAGTTCAGAATGATTCTCGTCGTGGAGCCCGCGTCGATGAAAATCCTCTGACCGTTTTTTATAAGGGTGGCCGCTTTTGCCGCAATCTTCTCTTTGGCCTCTTTGTTGGAAATACGGGATTCATCAAATGAAATCATCCTGACAACAGGCTGGTTCGCCATCAGCGCCCCTCCATGGGTTCTTGTAATATTATACTGCCGGGCCAGGAGATTCAAATCCCTGCGCACCGTCATCTCGGAAATTCCGAACCGCTTTGCCAGTTCATTCACCTCTACCTTATGCTGCTTCTGCAGAATGTCAAGTATGGCCAGACATCTTTCGCTCTTGTTCACGGGGGCACCATCCTTTTTTACAGTTTTTGAGTATTCGTACAGTCTGATACAATTATTATAGCATTAAAACGAACATATTCAAGCATATATTCCGACTCTGCGATTCCGTGTGAACAGTAACAAGCCGCCGGCCGCCCGTTACTGTCCGTTCCGGCTCAAAACAGCTAAATGATACCACCCTTTCGTTTCGGCCGGAACCGGGCCGCGAGTTTCACCGCCTCATACCAGAAAACGGAAACCGCGGAGACGGCCACGGAAACGGCGAGCTGATATGCCGTGAGAGGTTCCAGTTTCAGGAAGCTGCCTGCGGGCGAATAGAATATCACCGCAGGCATAATGAGCATTCCTGCAAATGCAGCCTGCATCCCCCGATCCTTCAAAAGCCGGAGCAGGGACCGGTATGCAGGCTCTGTATCCGAACAATTGACGAGCACCAGAAACAGGTTTGAAATCATAATGACCATCAGTCCCATGGAACGGGAGGCCGCCGCCTTTTCCGGACAGCCTCCCATCCGGCAGTAATAAACGGCAAAGGATGCCAGGGAAATTGCGAGTCCCTGGAGCACGCTTTTTACCAGTACATGGCGCGTCAGGAGCCTGCCGGAGGCATTTACCGGTGCCCTTTCCATAATCCCTTTTTCAGCGGGCTGACGTTCCAGAACAATGGAGCAGGTCGGATCGATAATCAGTTCCAGCAGCACGATATGGACGGGCAGCAGCATCTGGGCGTCCGGGGAAGTTTTAAGAAGGGGCGGAAGAAGGGAGGTAAATATGATGGGCAGATGGATGGTGAGAATATAGCCGACAGCCCGTCGGATATTATCATAAATACGCCTCCCATCTTTCACGGTTTCCACGATCGTTGTGAAGTTGTCATCCATCAGAATCAGGTCTGCCGCTTCCCTCGATACCTCGCTTCCCCGCATTCCCATCGCGATTCCGATATCGGCATACTTAAGGGCCGGTGCGTCGTTGACGCCGTCCCCTGTCATGGCCACCACCTCGCCGTTCTTTTTAAATGCCTTTACGATCCGCATTTTATGCTCCGGAATCACTCTTGAGAAAACAGACGACGTTTTCACCGCTTCGCACAGTTCTTCCTCCGTCATCTGTGAAAGTTCATCCCCTGTGACGACGGCGCCGCTATCGATTCCAATCTGCCCGGCTATCGAAGCCGCCGTCTCCCCGTTATCTCCGGTGATCATGACGACACGGATTCCGGCTTTCCGGCACACCTCAATATCTTCCCGGATTCCCTCCCTCGGAGGATCGGAAAGACCGATCAGGCCGCAGAGGGCAAGTTCCCAGTCCTCCGGTTCTTCGGGAATATCCTCTTCCCCCATTCCCTGGTCCTCCCTGCATGCCGCGGCCACCGCAATGACCCGGAGTCCCCTGGCCGCCATGGAGGCGCATGCGCTCAGGGCCTCCTCCTTCTTAGCGCCGTCTTTGCAGATGGCAATCACTTTCTCCGGCGAACCCTTCACCGCCGCCTCAAGCCGGCCGTTCCGCCGCCAGACATGGCCCATCATCTTTTTCAGGTTGTCAAAGGAGTACTCTTTCACAAGAGTTCCCTCAAACAGCTCTCCCCCGTCGATTCCATTTTCCCGGCAGTATGCGAGCATCGCCTTCTCCATCGGATCATAGGCCTCCGGCTCACATCCCATTCCCATGGTCTTAAGGAGCTTTCTCCCGTCCTCTTCCACTGCCCATGTCTCCTGCACGCTCATTTTATTCATCGTCAGGGTCCCCGTTTTATCACAGCAGAGGACGGTAACCGCCCCCAGCGTCTCCACGGACGGAAGACGGCGCACAAGGGAATGTTTTTTCGCCAGCCTCCAGGCTCCCATGGAGAGAAACACAGTAAGCACCACCGGAAATTCTTCGGGAATCAGGGCCATGGCAAGCGTCACGCCCGACAGGACGCTCCGTGTCATCCTCTCCTGTATTCCGGTTCCCGGGAGGTTCAGATAAGCAAAAACCACGGCCAGGAGAAACAGTACCGCCGCTATCACGGCACAGCTCCGTACCAGTCCGGCTGTCTGACGCTGCAGCGGTGTCGGCTCCTCCGGCGCGGAGGCGACACCGAGGCCTATCTTTCCATATTCCGTGTTATTTCCCGTTTTCGTTACCCTTAAGACTGCGTTTCCCTGGACGATAAGCGTCCCCGCATAGCAGAAATTTCTGCCTTCCGCGGCATTCTCTCCGTCTGCGTCCGTCTTCCAGACGCCCTCCGACTCGCCGGTCAGCATGGATTCATCCACACAGAAATCATTGCATGCAATAATTCTCGCATCGGCCGGTACCCGGTTTCCCTCGCAAAGGAAGAAAATATCTCCCGGGACCAGTTCCTCGCCCTGAATCACCTGCTCCTTTTTATCCCGGAGCACTCTGACACGCGGCGCAGTCATACGTTTCAGGGCGGCCAGCGTGCGGTCCGTTTTCCATTCCTGTATTACGTCAATCCCGACGACGCCCGTGATAAATACAAACATGACCGCCCCATCCCCCGGCTCCCCCAGGATGAAATATACAATCGCCGCAAAAAAGAGCAGGAGAAACATCGGTTCTTTCAGGATGTGGACCGCTTTCTTTATAAATTTTCCTTTTCTTTCGGTTGTCAGTTCATTTTTTCCAAATCGTTCCTGCAATGCTGCAGCTTCGGCAGAGGTAAGCCCTGCCTGCTCTCTGTCTGTGTCTGCCATAGAAACCTCCTGATTCATGTGATATCGGCAAGCGCGCATTCTACCCGGAAAACGGTACCGTAGAATGAAAAAAAGCACACCTGCGGAACATTAACTGTCCCGCAGATGTGCTGACGCACTGTCTGCTGCCGCTCTAATGCGGCCCGGCATTGGGTTAAACCGCTGCCTGCTCTCTGTATTATATGCGGAGGCAATGCGGTTTGCTATGGTTATTATGCGGTTTGGGGATTTAGTTGAGATGTGAGGACGCCTCTGTAAGACGGCGGACGGGGGAGTGGGA
>NZ_URHZ01000108.1 GCF_900547735.1 uncultured Clostridium sp.
CGCCGGCTTCAGGGGCTGATTGTCTCTTTCGTCAAGTAAGGGGGAGGTATTGTCGCGGCCACTACATTGTTGTGATATTTTTATATTCAGACTGAATAATAAGTTGAACTATTAAGTCGAACTATTAAGTTGAACTAAAAGATGGAGATCGGACTAAATAATCTAAGGCTAAAATACAATATAATTTCATATTGGACAGGAGGGAGATTTCCGTCATACAAAGAGATGCAGAGGCTGCGACAATTTCCCAATTCCATAAAAAGAAGCACAAATCAGCGGCCGCAGACCCGGACCTGGTATGGCTGGAATCCGTTACAACTGTGTAGTGACCGCAACAATAGGGCGTCCACACTTGACGAAAGAGACAATCAGCCCCTGAGGACGGCGGGCAGGGCAATACCCTTGGCTAAGTCTTCAGTTCCGTCGATAACCTGCCCGGGGAAGGAGGAGAAAAACTTTCCGAAGGGAGACCTTGAAGCCCGCCGGTGCTTAGCGAGGTTCTTTCGAGCTTAGCATCCGCTGTGCGCTTCATAAGCGGGAGCGTGTCCCCGCAGGAATTTTTTTCTCCTCCTTCCCCCTCACCATAACCAACCCTCGGAACTGAAGACTCATATATCCCCACTCCCCAGCCCGCCATCCAACAGAGGCGTCCTCGCATCTCAACTAAACATAAGCCTTGACAACCCCGCCCCCCGCGTTTTATCATGACGGAAAGACGGCTGTCCGCCGCCTGCAGTGACAGCAATATGAGGGAGAATACTATGGATAGGAATCGGAAGAACTACCGCTGGGCGGTACTGGGCTGTGGGGTGATTGCCAATGAACTGGCTGAGGCAATGGGAAAGCAGGGAAGAAAACCGGATGCAGTGGGAAACAGGACACGGGAAAAGGCAGTTGCATATGCTGAAAAGTATGGGATTGGGAAAGTTTATGAAGACTTTCATCAGATGTTTACCGATGATGAAATTGATATTATTTATATAACGACACCGCATAATACGCATATCACGTTTATTTTGGAGGCGCTGAAGAACGGGAAACACGTCCTTTGTGAAAAGTCCATTACCCTTAATTCGGAGGAGCTGTCGCTGGCGGTCCGGACGGCGCGGGAACACGGCGTTATTCTTGCGGAGGCCATGACGCTTTACCACATGCCCGTATACAGGAAATTACGGGAGATAACGGAGTCGGGGGCTCTGGGACCCCTCCGTTTTATCCAGATGAATTTCGGCAGCTATAAGGAATATGATATGAAAAACCGCTTTTTCAACCGGGAGCTGGCCGGAGGAGCGCTCTTGGATATCGGAGTTTACGCCCTTTCCTTTGTGAGATGGTTTATGTCGGAAAAGCCGGATCGGGTTGTGTCACAGGTCAGGTTTGCCCCGACCGGGGTGGATGAGCAGGCGGGAATTCTTCTGATGAACCGGGCGCAGGAGATGGCTTCCGTTTCACTTTCACTTCATGCTAAACAGCCGAAGCGCGGTATGGTTTCATTCGACAGGGGGTATATTGAGATTTATGATTATCCCAGGGCGGAGAAAGCAGTCATCACTTATACGGAAAGCGGCCGGACGGAAACGGTCGGGGAGGGAAAGACGGAGGATGCCCTGATGTATGAGGTTATTGATATGGAGCTGGCGGTTTCTGGAGCGGCGGACAGGATGCATCTGGATTTTACGGAGGATGTCATGGAGATTATGACGGACCTACGCAGGGAATGGGGAATGAAATTTCCGGAGGAAGAATAGGGCTGCGGCTTTTTCAATAATGCCGGTAAAACAGCCGGGCAGTAAAGAACATGGGGAATCCCTTTGTCTTTACCGCCCGGCTGTCCGCACCTTTTCTAGTGGATGCCGTATTTCCGATAGTAGATTAATTCATATAAAGTCATGCAGATCCAGCCCAGTGTCGTGCCGATTACAACCGCCTGAATCCCAAATCTTCCCAGAAGGGAGTAGGTCAGGACAACGCGGATAGGAATCTGGATGACCGTGGCAATCAGCGTTACCCGAAGGTTTCCGATACCGCGGAAATAACCCTGGAAGCTGTTGGTGAATCCGCTGATAAAATAAAAGCAGGCCATCGGCACAATGTAAAGCGTTCCGATCCGGATGGCTTCGACCTCCTCCGGTTTCAGGAAAATGCCGAGAAGCTGGTTTTTTCCGACGAGTACGAGGGCGGAGATGGTGATAATATACACCTCGGCCATCACCATAACGGTTTTCAGGCCGGTAGGAATCCTTTTGTACTGCTTTGCCCCCTTGTTCTGGGCGGTAAATGTGGTGACGGAGGCTGCCAAACTGTCCCCGGGTGCCAGGATATAGCTGTCGATGATAGAGACGGCGTTAAAGGCGGCCACAGCGTCGACGCCGAGCGTATTGATGCCCGACTGGACCAGAAGCCGGCCGATGTAGAGCACGGTCTGCTGAAGAGCGGAGATAGCGCTGAAATCAATGGTCTTTTTCAGAAAGTCCATTCTGATGCGCAGCTCTGCAAACTTAAGCCTCAGATAGGGAACCTTGAGTTTTATGTAGATAAACAGCATCAGCGAGGAAACGGCCTGTGAAATAACGGTCGCATAGGCGGCTCCCTGTACGCCCATATTCAGCGTGCCGACCATATAAACCGCCAGGAAAACATGAAGCACGGTGGTAATGCAGAGAACGTAGAGCGGAGCCCTGGCGTCGCCCAGCGAGCGCAGTCCCGCAGACAGTATGTTATAAAAGAAGGTAAAAATCAGTCCCAGCGAGATAACTCTCAGATAGTCGGCGGCCATCGGCGCAATCTCTGCCGGCGTTCTTGTCAGGGTGATGAAAAGACCGCTGCCCGCAAAGGAGAGCAGTGAGAGAACAACCGTCAGGAGAAAGCCGGAAACAAGGGAGGTTGCCATCTCTGCTTTCAGGGCGTCGTAGTCGTGCGCCCCAAAGTATTCGGACATCAGGATGGAGGCGCCGAGGGAGAGGCCCACAATCAGGAAAATCAGAATATTCATGATGGGACCGGCGGCCCCGATAGCGGCCAGCGCCTCCTTTCCGTTATACTGCCCCACAATAATGGAGTCCACCGTCTGGTAAAGCTGCTGCAGAAGATTGGCGAACATCAGAGGGACGGCATAAGTCAGAAGATGTCTGGTGATATTTCCCTGAGTCATGTCTCGAGCCATAAAAAGTCCTCCCGGATTAATGATAAATTTTAGGAAAATGCTGGCAATGAGCAGAAATTTCTTGCCAAAATCAAAATCCTTATTTATAATGAATCTTGAAAATCATAATCATAAAAATATTGAATTTTTGAAATCATTTCTTAGTGTAATTATAGTTACTGGAGTGAGGGATGTCAATCGGAATTTTCCCGCGGACTCCGGGAAATGGGCAACAGACACAGGAGGGCATAAGATGGATAGAATTAAGAATATACCCGGTGAAGCCAAGCTGACGCCGAAGGACAAAATTGTCCTCGACTATATATTGAGAAACCGGGAAGCGGCGTGTTTCATGACTTCGGCGGAGATTGCCCAGATATTGGGAGTCAGTCCGTCCTCCGTCGTGCGTGTATCGTCCAAACTGGGCTTTGAAAATTTCAGCCATTTCAAGAGGGCGCTGCAGGAAGAGCTGGCCGAGAACCGGAAGAAGGAAAAGACCCAGATTCCATACGAGAAAATAAAGTCCATGGAACTACTGTCCGAGGATGAGATTATCGCGGTACTGAAGGACAACGTGCTGAGAAATATTGAGAATGACCAGACAACGGCTGATTATGTAAACTACCGTAAGGCGGCAAAACTGATAGCCGAAGCGGATCGCGTGTTTATTGTGGGATTTCGGACCTGCGCGGGTTTTGCGTCGTCGTTCGGCGTCATGATGGGCTGTGTGCGCTCCGGCGTCTATGTAGTGAACGGCAGCCAGCCCCTGGTCGATTCCCTGGTGGATTTGACGGAAAAGGACACGGTCATCGGCCTGTCCTATGAGAGGTATTCAAGCGACACGGTATTTGCGGTCAATATGGCAAAGAGGGCGGGCAGCCACATTGTTGCCCTGACGGATAAATATACGTCGCCTCTCTGTGCCGGAGCGGAGGCCGTCATTTTAAATTCAACGGAAAATATATCATTTTACAACTCCTACACAACCCTCGTCATGGCGATGGAAGTCCTCCTGGGGCTTGTCAGCAAGAAGAACAAGAAACAGAATGAGGAGCGGCTGATTAAAATGGAGGAGTATTTAAGAGAGACGGGACAGTACTGATTCGGTACTGTTCTTTCTTTTTATTTAATATTTGTTTTCGGGTTTCTTACTTTTCATGGAATTCAGGCCTTTTGTGGCGGTATCGGGTGGAAAATGAAAGTGATATGTGATAAAATACAAAAGTTAAACTGGGTTTGCTATGCCCGCAGGAGGGAAGAATGAGAGATATGAACTATATTGTAAATATACTGGATGAAATTGTTAATATACCCAGCCCGTCGGGGTACACAAAGAGGGTGATGGAGAGAATTGAGAAGGAGGTAAGCGGCTTTGGTTTTCCGGTTGCCTATAACCGGAAAGGCGGAATGCTGATTACCGTGCCGGGAAAGACGGAGACGGTTCTGGGACTGTCGGCCCATGTGGATACGCTGGGCGCCATGGTGCGTTCCGTAAGGCCGGACGGGACCCTGGCCATCGTATCGGTGGGCGGGTTTATGATGCAGTCCATCGAGGGCAGCTACTGCCGCATCCTGACAAGGGACGGTAAAACATTCACCGGAACGATTCAGACAAAGGCTCCGTCCGTACACACCTTTGATGAGGCCAGGACGCTGGAGCGCAAGGAAGCCAACATGGAAGTCCGCCTCGATGAGATTGTGCGGGAAAAAGCCGATGTGGAGGAGCTGGGCATCGGCCCCGGGGATTTCATAAGCTTTGATCCGAAGTTCGTTTACACGGAAAGCGGTTTTATCAAATCCAGGCATCTGGATGACAAGGCGTCCGCCGCAGTCATACTGGGACTTCTCAAATATCTGCATGAGACGGGAAAACAGCCGGAGCAGACTCTCAAAATTGCCATCAGCAATTATGAAGAGGTAGGCCACGGATGTAGCTACATCCCGGAAGAGATAGAGGAATTCCTTGCCATCGACATGGGCGCCCTCGGCGATGATCTGAGCGGGGATGAGTACCGCGTATCCATCTGCGCCAAGGATTCTTCCGGCCCCTACGATTTTGATATGACGAACAGGCTGATCGGCCTGGCAAAAGAATATGGAATTGATTATGCGGTGGATATTTTCCCGCACTACGGTTCCGACGTTTCCTCCGCGCTTTCCGCCGGAAATGATATACGCGGAGCGCTCATCGGTCCGGGAGTTTCGGCTTCCCACGGACAGGAACGCACCCACATTAAGGGGCTGGAGCAGACATGGATGCTGCTGGCCGCCTATGTAGGAGTGCTGGATAAAGAACTCAGCCGGAAATTTTTTGAGCAGATGAAAGATCAATTATAAGCAATTATAGGAACAACTATAAGATTAACTATAAGATCAATTATAAGTCATGGCGTTACGGTACACGGCGGCAGTTCTGTACGGTGTTTTACAGAAGCTCCGCGGACAATAACGGCAGTTTGTAAACGGGAGGATAAAGATGCAGGCAATACTTCTGGCCGGAGGGCTGGGGACGCGGCTTCGCAGCGTGGTAAGCGACCGCCCCAAGCCAATGGCTCTGATTGAGGACAGGCCCTTCTTGGAATACGTGGTCCGCGGGCTGGCGCGGTTTGGGATTACCGATATTATTTTTGCCGTCGGATATAAGGGCAGCATGGTGGAAGAGCATTTTAGAGACGGGGAGGCCTTTGGGATCAGGGCGTCCTATGCCTATGAGGAAGAACTTCTGGGTACGGCGGGAGCAATCAGGAATGCGGGCCGTTACATTACCGAAGACAGCTTTTTTGTCCTCAATGCGGATACCTTTTACCGGATCGATTACGGCAGGCTCGTAAAAGTTAAGGAAGAGAACGGACTGGATATGGCTCTTGTGCTCCGGGAGGTTCCCGACGTGTCGCGCTATGGCGCGGCCGTCCTGGACGGCGTGATGCTGACCGGATTTAATGAGAAAGAAAAAGAGGCGCGGCCGGGCACAATTAACGGAGGCGTTTACCTGATGTCACGAAAACTGCTCGATGAAATCCCGCCCCGAAAGGTTTCACTGGAAAATGAGATGATTCCCGGATGGATGAAGGAAGGCAGGCGTCTGGGCGGCTTTGTCAACGACGGTTACTTTATTGATATCGGCGTGCCGGACGATTATTTCCGATTTCAGGAGGACGTGAAGAAAGGAGTGATCAAATGGTCATAAGAGGAAGAGCTCCCCTGCGCGTCAGCTTCGGGGGAGGAGGAACCGATGTGGAACCGTTCTGTCTGGAACAGGGAGGGGCCATCATCGGCAGCACAATCAATAAATATGCATACTGTTCCATCATACCGAGGGAAGACGAGCACATTACCGTCCATTCCCTGGATTTCGATATGACGGTGAAATACAATACAAAAGAAAATTATGTTTATGACGGCAAGCTGGATCTCGTTACGGCTGCCTTAAAGGCAATGGATATCAAGCAGGGCTGTGAGGTTTATCTTCAGTGTGACGCGCCTCCGGGATCCGGTCTTGGAACCTCGTCGACCGTCATGGTCTCCCTTCTCACTGCAATGGCGCGGTGGAAAGGAATTGAGTTTGACAATTATGCGATGGCGGATCTGGCTTATGGCGTGGAGCGCTGCGACTTAAATATAGCGGGCGGTTACCAGGATCAGTATGCGGCCACATTCGGGGGATTTAACTTTATCGAATTCCACGGGCGCAACAACGTGGTGGTCAATCCCCTGAGAATCAGGAGAGATATCATCAATGAACTGCAGTATAACCTGCTCTTATGTTATACGGGTAATATCCACGTTTCCGCTAATATTATCAAGGATCAGGTCAGCAACTACAAAAAACAGGATGCCTTCGACGCGATGTGCGAGGTAAAAGCTCTCTCCTATGCAATTAAAGACGAGCTGCTGAAGGGAAATCTGCACAATTTCGGAAAACTTCTGGACTACGGCTGGGAGAGCAAGAAGAAAATGAGCAGCAAGATCAGCAGTCCCCAGATTGATACTCTTTATGAGGAGGCTAAGAAGGCCGGCGCCCTGGGCGGGAAACTCCTGGGAGCAGGCGGCGGCGGGTTCCTGCTGGTATACTGTCCCTACAATGTAAAACATAAGGTGGCGGCCAGACTGGAAGAGGTCGGCGGCCAGCTCATGGACTGGAATTTTGAACTCAGGGGCGCTCAGAGCTGGATCTGCAATGACGACAGATGGCAGTACCAGGATGTGAAGGTCCAGATGCCGGATAAGGAATACCAGTTCAAATTTTAACCAGATAACGGAACCAGTTTCAGGAGACATAAAGATGGCGGGAGATAAGAGATGACGTCAATGAAAGAGCAGAGGGAGCCGGAACGGGATGAAAAACCGAAGAAGGTGGTTTTTCTGGATCGCGACGGCACGATGAATACGGAAGTGAACTATCTGCACAGGCCGGAGGATCTGGTGCTGATACCGGGAACAGCCGAGGCCGTAAGGCTGTTTAACGAGGCGGGGTTCACCGTGATCGTGGTGACGAACCAGGCCGGAGTGGCCAGGGGATACTATACGGAAGCGGACGTGGAAACGCTGCACCGGTACCTGAACGTTCTTCTGGGGCAGTCGGGCGCCCACGTGGATGCATTTTATTACTGTCCCCATCACCCGGAGCACGGAATCGGGGAATATAAGAGGAACTGCCGCTGCCGCAAGCCGGGAACCGGAATGTTTGAAGCGGCGGAGCGGGATTTGGCCGGAGGAATCGACCGGGAAAATTCCTGGATGATAGGAGACAAGCTGATCGATACCGAGGCCGGGCATAATTTTGGAATCAGAAGTATTCTCGTCGGTACGGGATACGGCGCGGCGCTCCGAGAGTCACAAAAAGAGGATGGAACAGAGCCGGGCAGCGGATGTGCGGACGGAAACTATGATTACTACGCAGAAGATCTTCTCGCGGCGGCACGGGCCGTGACGGAGGGAAGATGGAGCGGCAAGGACAGTAAGGACAATAAAGATAGTAAAGGCAATAAAGATAGTAAAGACAATAAAGATAGTAAAGACAATAAAGATAGTAAAGACAGTAAAGACAGGCGCTGAAGATAAGCGCTGAAGAACCAGAGAACTAAGACAGGAGGAGGCGGAACATGCAGTTAAGAAACAGAATGGCAGCAGCAATCATGATACTTGCAGCCGCAGTCTCCATTTTAATCCCCGTTCATACCTTATTTTTCGGGGAAGGATTTCTTGTAAATTATATTAAGACGCCGGAATCGGCAAAGATGCTGGCGGAGATTGGCATTCTGTTCCTCATTTCGGGGGCAGTCTTTTTCCTGATAAAGGACAAAAGAAAGCAGGCGGCCGCGGCCGCGGTTCTGGCCGTGGTTTTCTGCTGGCTGCACGTAGTGTTTCTTCCGATGGCTGTCTCGGCGGTATATCTGGGATTTCTGATCCTGGCCGGGCGGTTTTTAAAGGAATATGTTTTTAAAATAGAGGAGCGGGGCGGATATCCCGCCGATTTTCTGCTGGGAAGCAGCGCAGTGATTCTCTGCTTCTGTCTTCTATCGGCGGCCGGAATCGGCCGGATTCCGGTCATGCGTCTGGTCTGCCTGGGCGGCGGAAGCTTTCTTTGCGCTTTCTACGGCGTGAAGTGGAAACTGCGCGGGAGAATCCGTGAATGTGAAAACGGACAGCCGGAAACGGCCGGGAAGCTCCTTTATCCGCTGTGCTTTACATTCATTCTCATCGCCGTGCTGATACAGGCCGGCAGGATGAACATTGCGCTTGATTTTGATACCCTGTGGTATGGCGTCAGGTCGGAGTATATTCTGGCCGGGGGCGGCGGAATTTATGAAAATCCGGGTCTGGTGGGAATGGCCTACGTTTATTCCAAAGGGCTGGAGGTCCTGACCCTGCCGCTGGCGGATTTGGCCTCACACAGCTATCTGCTGTTTTTTACCCTGTGGCTGTCGGTGATGGGGCTGACGGTTGTATACAGAGTTGCCCGGCTTTTTATGAAGCGGGAGTATGCCGTTTTGGCGGCGGCGCTGTGTGCGTCCCTGCCCGGCATTATGAATATGGGAATCTCTGCAAAGCCCGATATTATCACGTGGCTTCTGCAGCTTATTATATTGGAGTATTTTTTCAGGTATGTCGTGAGCACGCAAAAGCATAGTGCGGATATCTCCAAAGGGAATGTACCGCTGCTTCTTCTGGCGGCGGGGGCCTACCTTCTGTCGCTCACGATGAAACCGACCTCCCTTGTGTTCTCCACGGCCATATTCGGGATGATGGGACTCTATCTGATTTTCTCAAAGAGACTGTCCTTTAAAGCGCCCGTAAGACATTGGGCGGCGCTCGTTTTACCGGGAGCCGCACTGATTGGAATCTGGGGCAGGACCATGATGATAACGGGAATGCCGGTGACTTCCGTTTTTACCTCCATTTTTGCAAAAATGGGGTTTGAAATGAAATATCCCTTTGCCACAGGTTCACTGCCTCAGAACTGGCAGGATGAGAGTAACCTGCACGTACTGCTCCGCAGGCTCTGGCAGATCCTTTTATCGCCGGAAGGCAAGGATATGGGGCATGTGATTATCGCATGGGGGACGTCATTCCTCTTCTTTGCGGCGGCCTGCATGATTCTGTTTCGGCTGACGGGCGCGGTAAAGCGGGAGAAAGACTGTATCAATCGGGCGGCGGCCGTTGTATTCTGGCCGTTCCTGGCGGTTAATATGGTGAGCCTCATCATGCTGTACCAGGTGGATGGAAATTACTTTATGCTTCTTTATACCTTCCTGATTCTGTGGTTTTGCAGAAGTCTGAACCGGTTGGAGGAGAAGAGCCTTAAAAAACTGGTTCTGGCGCTGACCGTGCCGCTTCTTACTTTTAATATCCTGGTAATGTCGCAGACAAACTGGGCCTGGTCGGCGGGATTTTCCGAGATTCAGGTACTGAACAAAGGGAGATATAACCACAGGGCAAAACAGCATGAGGACATGATAGCAAAAGGAAATGCAGTCATCTGGCAGGTGCTTTCGTCCGACCCGGCAAACCGGGTTATTGCTTTCGGAAACCACCCCTTCTGCCTGGAATTTCCCTGCAATGTCCAGTCTTATAAGGATATCACATCGCCGTGGGGAAACGTGGAACTGGTCAATTCCCCGGAGGCGTTTGAGGAATATATGGAATATGCGGATACGGATTATGTGTACGCGGAGGCCGGTTATATCGGCACAGACAGTTGGGAGTGGAGCTACGGCCTGCTCCGGGATTTGATTGCGGACGGTGTGCTGACCGATTTCTTCTTTGAAAACGGTAATGCGCTGGCCCGGGTCAGCCGGGAAAAACTGACAAAGGAGGAGGCGGAGGCAAATTTACGTCTCTTTGACGAGAATTACATTACTTCAGACAGTGTGAAACAGGAGGTACGGTAAAATGGATGAATACAGATATCTAACGGAACTTACGGAGCGCTATCCCGTGTTAAAACAGGTGGAGGGCGATATAAGGGCTCTTTATGAAACGGTCAGGGATTCGTATGAGAACGGCGGCAAACTTTTAATTGCCGGAAACGGCGGAAGCTGTGCGGACTCGGAACATATCGTGGGAGAGCTGATGAAGGGCTTTGTAAAAAAACGGTCCGTTCCGGAGGAGATGGCAGAGAGCCTTAAAGCCGTGGATCCGGAGAGAGGCGAAAAACTGGCCTGCAGCCTGCAGCAGGGACTTGCGGCTATCGCGCTGACGGGACATATCGCCCTGTCCACGGCATTTTTAAACGATGTGGACGGCGAGGTGATCTACGCCCAGCAGGTTTACGGATACGGAAAACCGGGTGATGTGCTGCTCGGCATCACCACATCGGGAAATTCAGAAAACATCATGTATGCCGCCGTGGCTGCCAAAGCCAAGGGCATGAAGGTGGTGGGCCTGACCGGAAGGGACGGAGGAAAGCTTAAGGGAATCTGCGACGCGGCAGTGGTGGTTCCGGAAACAGAGACATTTAAAATCCAGGAACTGCACCTTCCTGTTTACCATGCGCTGTGTCTGATGCTGGAAGAGCATTTCTTCCGGTAAGATGACAATAACAAACACAATATAGGATTAGAAAATGGAGCTTGCAGTACAATGAAGTTTAATGGGACATTACGGCGGGGAAGGCATGAGTCGGGGGCGCAGTATACCGCGGAACGTGCTGTTACGCATGAAATGTGCGGCAGCAGATCCGGGGCCTGGAGGGCGGGAAGTCTGGCTTTCTACTTTTTCCTTCTGTATGCGTTATTAATATGGATCTGTGAATTCCTGGATCTTTTGTGCTGGCTTGCGGGACTTCCTCAGGTGACCGTTCTGTCCAGGGCGGCGGCCCTCATTTTAACCGGGTTTGCCGGATGGAAGATCATAGGGGTTCCCAGGACGGAGCGCGTAAAAACAGATCTGATTGCAGTGGCGGGAAGTATTTTTATCTTTGGCTTTTTTGCGGTAAAGGGAATCCGCCCGGACATGAGCTATGACACTTATAATTATCACCTGCTCAGCCAGATACCCGGATTTTTAGACAACCTGAATTATCACGTCATGCCGGGGAAATTTCAGATGTTTGGTTTCCGGCTTGGGGATCGGATGTTTTATCCGTTCCGCGCAGCCCTGGGATTGAGGATGGGAACACTTTTAAATGCGGTGGCCATGCTGGTCATCTACCGCCAGGTAACGGTCTTTCTGGCCTGGTTTAAGAGCAGCCTGTGCATTGTAGGGCAGTGGGAGAAAAAAGCGCAGAATCCGGTTATAAGAGCGGTATGGAAGGTTTTAGGCTCTCCGTCTCTCCTGGCATTTCTGGCGGTGTGCCGCTATGATTTGATTTTACAGAGCGGAAGCTACATGGTCGAACTGCTGGCGCTGCCGTTTCTGCTGGAGATGATTTTTCTTCTGGTGAGGGAGCGCGACGAGGCGTTTGTAAAGCGGGAGGCATTTGTCTTCTGCCTGACGGGCGGGATTTTCTTCTGCCTGAAGATGACCAATATCGTCTACCTGGCTCCGCTGGTGATTTTATATATCTGGAAAATAAGAAAAGACATTACCGTACCTCTGTTTTTTTCCTGCCTGGCGGCAGGGGCGGTTCCGGTAATGATTTACCTGATTTACAATGGAGTCAGTACGGGAAATCCTGTTTTCCCCTACTATAATACAATATTTAAATCGAGGTATTATCCGATTGAGAACTTTAAGGACAAACGCTGGGGGCCTTCCGAGTTTAAGGAAATCTTCCTCTGGCCGTGGTACATGATACGCTATCCCGATTACAGGATGAGCGAGATGGCATCCACTTTCAACCTGGATCTGGTGGCCGGATATCTGGCTATGGCTGGCCTGCTCGTTCCCGGCCTGTTTAAAAAGGCCGGGAAACAGGTTCGGGAATACAAACGGGAGATGCTGCTGATTGGCGTTTATCTCCTGTCGATGTTTGCCTGGACGGTAACGACGGGCCACACGAGATATTTTATGGGAGGCATACTCCTGAATGGGATCATCCTCATGCTCTGCTGTCTGCGCCTCCTGTATTCCGGGGCCTGGCTGCCGGTACTGGCCGGTATCGCACTGCTCCTTCCCATGGGAGGAAAAGTACAGTACGGTTTTAAAATGGTTTGGCAGGGATACGAGTGGTGCATGAGGGATGATTCTCCGGCGAGCTACGAAGCGAATGCCAAATGGATCTTCAGGGACCGCGAATTATTTTCCGAGAGCATCAGGCAGCAGGTGGATGTGATATTTATGACCTGGGCCGACTACGGCAGTTACGCAAGGCTGATCGGGGAGGATGTTCCCGTTTACAACCGGAATGCCATCGTAGGAGAAATGAGGGGCATTCAGCAGGAATATTTTAAGCGGGTGGAGAATTTCATGCGGGAAGGCAAAGGCGTATACGATATGTTCCCGCAAAGCGCCGAGAATTTAGACGCATACCTTGAATGGATGAACAAAGCGGGGTATTATGTAGAGGATATATTCTATATGACCGAAAAACTCTCGGGTCCGCAGGCCTTCAATATGGCAAGGCTCAATATGGCGGACGGAAGGGAAAACAGATGGTATTATGCGTATTCCGATGAGCGGTATGGGCGTTTCCAGATGGACAAAGAGTCCGAACGCTATAAGATGACGGCTGTTTTCGGCGATCCGGACTGGTGGATGAATCCGTATCCGTTCCGGATTATCATCACCGCTTCCGACGGCGTCACGACAAAAGAGGCCGGAGCGGTGGAAATCCCGGGTGATGCGCAGTACAGGAAAACGGAGACGGAGCTTGACCTTACCGGTCTTACCGGCACGATAACGATAGGTTTTAAATCTTCCGTAGACGGGAAGAGGGGAGTGGCGGTCAATCCCGCACTGTCACCATTACCGGCCGGCGGGGATGAAAACGCCGGAAATTAAAATGAAAGAAACCGTGGAACCGTTCAGAACCGGACGGCGGCGGAACAATGATACAGGAGGAATAGAGGATGGATACGATTGCAGTATTGATTCCCTGCTATAATGAGAGCCAGACGATAGCAAAGGTAGTAAAGGATTACAGGGAGGCGCTTCCGGAGGCGACGATCTATGTATATGACAACAACTCCACCGATCACACAGATGAGGCGGCGAAGGAGGCCGGAGCTATTGTACGCTATGAATACCATCAGGGAAAGGGCAACGTTATCCGCAGCATGTTCCGCGACATCAATGCGGAGTGTTATCTGATGATAGACGGGGATGATACCTATCCGGCGGAGAACGCCAGGAGCATGGTGGATCTGATCCTTTCGGGCAGGGCCGACATGGTGATTGGGGACAGGCTGTCCTCCACCTATTTTACGGAGAATAAACGGCCCTTCCACAATGCGGGCAACCGCCTTGTGCGGGGACTTATCAATACGATATTCAGCAGTGATATCAAGGATATCATGACGGGCTACCGGGCATTCAACTACCAGTTTGTAAAAAGCTTTCCAATCCTTTCAAAGGGGTTTGAGATCGAGACGGAGATGAGCATCCACGCGCTGGATAAAAACTTCAAGCTTCTGGAGGTTCCCGTCACATACCGTGACAGGCCGGCCGGCAGCGTCTCCAAGCTGAACACCTATAAGGACGGATTCAGGGTCTTAAAGACGATTGCCAGACTGTTCCGCGACTATAAGCCGTTTGCCTTCTTCGGATGGCTGGGACTGCTCTGTTTTCTTATAGCAACCGTATTCTTTGCCCCGATTCTCGAGGGGTATTTCTCCACGGGAACGGTTCCGAAATTCCCGACCCTCATCGTCTGCTCGGGCATCTATGTGGTGTCCTTCCTGCTGTGGATGAGCGGACTCATCCTGGATGTCATCGCAAAGAAACACAGGCAGCTGTTTGAGCTTTACCTGAACATTCTGAGCGATAAGAAGATTTAGTTGAGATGCGAGGACGCCTCTGTAAGATGGCGGACGGGGGAGTGGGAG
>NZ_URHZ01000109.1 GCF_900547735.1 uncultured Clostridium sp.
CCGTCGGAGACTCATATGCACGAAGTGAATATGACATAATGTCGGCGTAGCAGACGTTATAGTATGAAAAAATAAACAATGGAAATTTATAAATAATAGAGTTTGAAGAGGAGAATGAATCACTATGCAAAAGAAAGTTTCCAACTATATTGCGGAAAAACTTTTAGACGCAGGAATTACCGATGTTTTTATGATTACAGGCGGAGGTGCGATGCACCTGGACGATGCCCTGGGGCATCAGGAAGGTCTTCACTGCATGTACAATCACCATGAGCAGGCCTGCGCCATGGCGGCGGAGAGTTATGCGAGGATTAATAATAAGATCGCTGCTGTCTGCGTGACTACCGGGCCGGGGGGGATTAACGCGATGACGGGAGTGGCAGGCGGTTATATGGATTCCATTCCGATGTTTGTGATTTCCGGGCAGGTCCGTTACGATACGACGGCCAGGAGCACCGGCCTTCATCTGAGAGCCATGGGGGAGCAGGAGTATGATATTACGAAATCCGTGGCGAATATGACGAAATACTGCGAGATGGTCATCGATCCGATGAGAATCCGTTTCTGTATGGAGAAGGCGCTGTATTTAGCTTACAGCGGCCGTCCGGGGCCCGTGTGGCTCGACATTCCGTTGAATGTGCAGGCGGCTGTCATTGAGACGGACGATCTGACCGGCTTTGACGCAGACGATTATAAGGCAGGAGGAACCGGCTGGAGCGCTCCGTCGGCTTCTGAGATACCCGAGGATACAAAGGGGAAGGGAGAGTACCGGGAAATCCTTCCTGCGCCGGTGAGCCGTGATACGGCAAAGGCGGTCATTGAGAAGATACGTTCTTCCAAACGCCCGGTGATCAATGCGGGCAATGGAATCCGCATCGGAGCCGCCCACGATGTATTTATGCGCGTTGTGGAAAAACTGGGAATTCCGGTTGCCACGGGAGCGGACAGTATCGACTGTATCTATGATGAACATCCGCTGTATGTGGGAAAAGGCGGCAATGTGGGCGATCGGGCGGGTAATTTTGCAATCCAGAACAGCGATTTGCTGCTTTCCCTGGGAAGCCGTCTGAGCTTCCGCCAGGTTGGATACCGCTTCGACACCTGGGCAAGGGCTGCCTATGTGATTGTTAACGACATCGATGCCGAAGAGCTGAAAAAACCGACGTTCCATGTGGATATGCCGGTTCATGCCGATGTAAAAGATCTCCTCACCGTGATGGAAGAGGTGCTTGACGCGGAGGGAACGCCGGAGGGCGCCGCACCAATCACAGAAGAATATAAAACGGCGCAGGAAGAGTGGGTGAAGACCTGCCAGGGCTGGAAACGCGACTATCCGGTCGTTTTGAAACGCCATCTTGAGGACGGCACGGAGACGGAGGCCAATGTATATGCCTTTGCACGCCTGATGAGCGAACGCCTGAACGAGGGACAGATTGTCGTAGTAGGCAACGGTTCTGCCAATGTGGTCTGCGGACACGGCAATATTATGAAAAAAGGGCAGCGCTTTATTTCCAACTCCGGAATTGCCTCTATGGGGTATGGCCTTCCGGCGGCGATTGGAGCCTGCGTTGCGGACCATGACCAGGATATTGTTCTTGTAACCGGGGACGGAAGCATCCAGATGAATCTGCAGGAGCTTCAGACCGTGATAGGGAACTATCTGCCGATTAAGATTTTTATTATCAATAACGGCGGTTACCATTCCATCCGCCAGACCCAGAAGAATTTCTTCGGGGAGCCTCTGGTCGGCATCGGCGTGGATAGCGGGGATTTGACGTTCCCGAGCATGGAAAAACTGGCCTGGGCCTACGGTTTCCCGTATGTTACAATCCACAATAACGCGGAAATCGGCGATAAGGTGGAAGAAACCCTGGCTTTGGACGGACCGGTTATCTGCGAAGTATTCGTGACGATGGAACAGAACTTTGAGCCGAAGTCGGCGGCGAAAAAACTTCCGGACGGAACGCTTGTGTCACCGCCGCTTGAAGATTTATCGCCATTTCTTCCCGATGAGGAGATGGATAAGATTATGATGATACCGAGAATCAGAAACTGATTTGAAATAAAGGAAATCTGAAATAAAGGAAAAAAGAATGAATATAGTAGTGACCGGAGCGACCAGCTTTGTCGGGACCGGGGCGGTAAAAGAGCTTCTCCGAAGAGGCCATCATGTGTTTGCCGTTCTCAGGGAACACTCGGCAAAGGCGGATTTGCTCCTTGAAAATCATAAAATACCTGAAAATCTTACAATTATTGAAGAAGATTTGGGAAATCTGGGTAACCTTGTTAATAGGATTGAGGAGCCATGCAGCGTATTCCTTCATATGGGATGGCGCGGCGCCGGCAGCAATTCCAGGAAAGATGCGGGGGTACAGGAGGAAAGCGTCAAGGATTCCTTAAACGCTGTGAGGACGGCTGCGGCTCTTGGCTGCACCCGTTTCCTTTTTACCGGCTCCCAGGCGGAATACGGAATCCATGACACGCCGATGGATGAGAATATTCCCTGCCATCCCGGTTCTCCCTATGGGGAAGCAAAATTAAAGGTCCGCCATGAAGCGGAAAAACTTTGCAGGGAACTGTCGCTGGATTACGGACATGCCTGTATTTTCAGCACCTACGGACCGGGGGATCATCCGTGGTCCCTCATTTCCACCTGTATCGGCACATTTTTAAAGGGGGGTCACATGGAACTGTCGGACTGTACGCAGAAGTGGAACTTCCTTTATATTGAGGATGCCGGGCGTGCGCTTGCGGCGCTTGCGGAGTATGAGGGCAGACTTCTGGATCACGGCTGTGTCTACAATCTGGGAGGGCCGATGGAAGAAACGGGGCCGCTCCGTAATTTTGTGGAGCAGATTTATGAACTCTGCGGCCGTCGTGGAAGCTTCGAATACGGCCTCCGGGCTCCCAATGCCGAGGGCGTCGTGAACCTGATTCCCGATATCGGGAAGATGGAACGTGTGGCCGGATGGCGTCCGGAAATAAGATTTGAGCAAGGAATCCGTAATATTTTAAGAAAATTGTAGGTTGTCAAATGCTGTAAAGGCGTTTAGAATATAAGGAAGTTATAAGTTACGGCTATTATTCGTTACTGTTCACAGGTAATGTCCCGCGAGGAGTTTCCTCACATTTTAGTGCGGGAGCGTAAATGACAGGTAAAAAGAAGAGAGAGAAGTTTCCCAATGAAAAA
Source organism: uncultured Clostridium sp. (assembly GCF_900547735.1). Lineage (GTDB taxonomy): Bacteria > Bacillota > Clostridia > Lachnospirales > Lachnospiraceae > Otoolea. Next base: position 3,191 of record NZ_URHZ01000109.1, read on the forward strand.
AATCAGTATTTTAATACCCTGTTATAACGAAGAGGAAAATGTCGGCCCTATCAGCGAAGAAATTGTAAAAACCATGGAACGTGATTTGCCGGGCTATGATTATGAGCTGGTATTTATCGACAATGACTCATCAGATAATACGAGGCCGGTTCTTCGGAGGCTCTGCAGTGAGAACAGCCGGATCAAGGCAATTTTCAATGCAAAGAATTTTGGACAGTTTAATTCGCCCTACTATGGAATGCTTCAGGTGACGGGCGACTGTGTCATCAGCATGGTGGCGGATTTCCAGGATCCGGTGGAACTGATTCCCCAGTATGTCAGGGAATGGGAGAACGGCTATAAAATTGTAATCGGAATAAAAAAGGGCAGCAAAGAGAACCCGGTCATGTACTGGCTCAGAAGCTGCTACTATAAATTGATAAAGAAATTGTCCGATGTCGAGCAGATCGAGCATTTTACAGGCTCGGGGCTCTATGACAGGGACTTTATTGAGATCCTGCGAGGACTTGACGATCCTACGCCGTTTCTGCGGGGGATTGTGGCGGAACTGGGATATAAGAGGAAAGAGATTCCCTATGTCCAGCCGGAGAGAAGAGCCGGAAAGACACACAACAATTTTTACAAATTATATGATGCCGCGATGCTGAGCATCACATCCTACACAAAAGTGGGACTGCGGCTGGCAACCATTTTCGGCAGCGTCTGCGCCGCCATCAGCATGGTTGTGGCCCTTGTCTATCTCATCATGAAATTATGGCACTGGTATGATTTTCCGGCCGGCATGGCCCCGGTTCTTATCGGTATGTGCTTTCTGGGATCTGTTCAGATCTTTTTCATCGGTCTGGTGGGAGAGTATATTCTGTCCATCAATTCAAGAGTGATGAAACGGCCGCTTGTCGTAGAAGAGGAACGGCTGAATTTTGATGAAAAAAGTGATATGGAAACCGGAAACGCAGATGTGAAACTTTCAGATGCGGATTCGGATAAAAGTTCGGACGCGAAACCGGTGAAGCCGGATGTCAAAATAGACACGGATGCGGATTCGGCCGGGAACAGCAGGTGACGGTATGAAATTTAATGTGGATGTGGTAAGAATACGGGAAAATTCCATACAGCTTAACGGCTGGGCCATCGGAAAGACGCCGGATACGAAGATTACGTACGGAGTCGAGGACGAGGCCCATAATCCGCTTCAGTATAAGTATGTTCCAACCAGAAGGGATGACGTAAGCCAAATCTATTTCGGCAGGGTGCTGGACCGGGAATTCGGCTTTGACATTCAGTTTCCCTATGAGCGGGGAAAGGATTATTATCTGGTGATCCGTGGGGAGAGCAGGCGTATCAGGGTTAAGTACAATGAGGACTTAATTAAGAAGAGAAGCAGCGTGGCCCACAAACGGATGCAGAAGATGCGAGATCTGATGAACATGGAGACGGTCCATGTCTGCCTGGATTTCTGGAAAGAGAACGGGTTTAAGGCCCTTCTTCTGAAATCCCGCCATAAACTTCAGGGGATTGACAACGACTATGATTATGGAGAGTGGTATTCCCTAACGAAACCGTCTCCCGAAGAACTGGAACGGCAGAGGCAGGAACGCTTCGACTATATGCCGAAGTTTTCCATCGTTATCCCTGTTTTCAAGACGCCGGAGCGGTATCTGAAGGAGATGCTGGATTCGATTCAGGAGCAGACGTATGGAAACTGGGAAGTCTGCGTCGCCGACGGAAGCCCGAGAGGCGAGAGCGTGGAACGCGTTCTGCGCCGCTATGCGGAAAAAGACAGACGTTTTAAATATGTGATTCTTGGAGAGAACAAAGGGATTTCCGGCAATACTAATGCGGCGATTGACATGGCCGACGGTGATTTCATCGTTCTGGCCGATCACGACGATGTGATGACGGCGGACGCCCTGTATGAATGTGCAAGGACGATCAATGAGAATCCGGAATGCGATGTGCTTTATTCCGATGAGGATAAAATGGATATGGACGGCGGGGCTCTTTTTGATCCCCACTTCAAACCCGATTTTAATATTGATTTGCTGTGCAGCGTCAATTATATCTGCCATCTGTTTGTGGTGAGCCACGAACTGGCGGCCGAGGTCGGAGGATTCAGAAACGAATTCGACGGCGCCCAGGACTATGATTTCATATTCCGCTGTACGGAGAAGGCGGCCCGGATCTGCCATATACCGAAGGTGCTGTACCACTGGCGGTGCCACCAGGACTCCACGGCCAGCAACCCGGAGAGCAAGCTTTACGCGTTCGAGGCCGGAGCCAGGGCAATCATGGCCCATTATGACAGAGTCGGCATAAAGGCGGAAAAGGTGGAAAAGGGAGTGGATTACGGGATTTACCACTCGGTTTACCGGATTAACGGCAACCCGCTTGTCTCCGTTATCATTCCAAATAAGGATCACCATGTGGATCTGGACACCTGCATCCGCGGCATCTGTGAGCGCGCCGCTTACAGAAACGTGGAATTCGTAGTAGTTGAGAATAACAGTACGAAAAAAGAAACATTTGAATACTATGATAAGATACAGAAAGAATTTTCCAATGTCCGTGTCGTAAAATGGGAGCGCGAGTTTAATTATGCGGCGATCAACAACTTCGGCGTGACATTTGCGAATGGAAATTATCTCTTGTTTTTAAATAATGACACCGAACTGATAGCCCCGAATTTTATCGAGGAAATGCTGGGACTCTGCCAGCGGGACGATGTGGGCATTGTAGGAGCGAAGCTTCTTTATCAGGATGATACGATTCAGCATGCCGGTGTTGTCGTGGGATTTGGAGGAATCGCCGGACATACGTTTATCGGTCTGCACCAGGCGGAGAACAGCTATTTCCACCGCGCGATGAGCACACAGGATTACAGTGCGGTGACGGCGGCCTGCATGATGAGCAAGAAGGCTCTGTTTGAGGAGGTCGGCGGTTTCTCGGAAGAGCTGGCCATTGCTTTTAACGACATCGACTATTGCATGAAAGTGCGCAGGGCAGGTAAACTGGTGGTATATAACCCGTATGCCCTGTTATATCATTACGAATCCAAGTCCAGGGGACTGGAGGACACTCCGGAGAAGGTAGAGCGCTTTAACAGGGAGATAAAGATATTCTCTGAAAAGTGGCCGGAGATATTACGAGACGGCGATCCATACTACAACCCGAACCTGACGCTCAGGAAATCGAATTTTGCCCTGAGGGATCTGAAGAAGGAAAAGATAGGGGAACCATACAAGCTGGAAATTTAAAGGAAATGAATATGGAATTAACAACAACGGTTATTATTCCCAACTATAACGGGCTTAAGTTCATGGATGAGTGCATCGGAGCGCTGAAAGCCCAGACTTACAGGAATTTCAAAATTCTGGTTGTGGATAACGGCTCCTCCGACGGAAGTGTGGAGTGGCTTAACGAACATCGGATTGAAACGGTTTTCCTCAGTGAAAACACGGGATTTTCCGGTGCGGTCAACATCGGCATTAAAGCGGCAGATACACCTTATGTGCTTCTTCTCAATAACGATACCAGGGTGGATGAATATTTTGTCGCCGAGATGGTCAGGGCTGTTGCGTGTTCACCGAAGGTTTTTTCCGTCAGCAGCAGGATGATTCAGATGTATCATCCGGAGCTTATGGATGACGCCGGTGATATGTACTCTCTGCTCGGCTGGGCCTACCAGCGCGGAGTCGGCCAGGACATAAAACGCTACCGGAAACCGTGCAGGGTATTTTCAGCCTGTGCCGGTGCGGCCATCTACCGCCGGGAAGTATTTGAACAGATAGGCTATTTTGATGAGATGCATTTTGCCTACCTGGAAGACATTGACGTGGGATACCGGGCAAAAATTGCCGGATATGACAATATATACTGTCCTCAGGCGGTTGTGTACCATGTGGGCAGCGGAACCAGCGGTTCCAAGTACAATTCTTTTAAAGTGAAGCTGGCGGCGCGGAATAATGTTTACTTAAATTATAAGAATATGCCGTTTTTGCAGCTTTTAATTAATGCGGTTCCGATCGCAGCGGGGACGTTTCTCAAGTATCTGTTTTTCAGAAAACTGGGGTATGAAAAAGATTATCTGGAAGGCCTGAAAGAAGGTCTTAAGACGGCACACACCTGCAGGAAGGTGAAATACAGGCCGGAAAACCTGAGGCACTATCTCACAATCGAGATGGAGCTGATTGCCGGCACGTTCGTCTATGTATATGAATTTGCCGTCAGAAGACGAAAGAAAAAAATGGCGAAAGTTGAGGTGTCTTAATGAATTATGAGGACGATGAGCTGGAGCGCATGAGGGCCCGCAGGGAGCAGAGACGTGCTGCCGAAAAACGTGGTTCCGGGCACAGCACAGAAACGAGGCGCAGTGCGTCGGACGGCGGTGACGCTTTCCGCTCCGGATACAGCGGGCCCAGGGGAAGCAGAGGAAGCTCCGTACGCGGAAGTAAAACCTCGGGTTCTTCCGGACGCGGACACAGAGAACAGAAAGTAAATAACAGAAAGAGAAGGCCCGATAAGAAAAAACGCATCATGATCATTGCGGCGGAGATTCTGATTCTCCTCGTTCTGGTAGTGGGCGCTGCAGGCTGGTACATATACGAAAGAACGTTTGGTTCCCTTCAGGTGATTGACTTTAATGAGGAGGAAGTACAGAACGTTAACCTTACCGACGATCAGATCGAAGGGATGAAGGGGTATCTGACCATTGCCTGTTTCGGTGTGGATTCCAGAAACGTCGGCGGTAAGATGAATGTGGGAAAAGGCACCAACTCGGATGTTAATATGATCTGCAGCGTTAACCTGGAAACCGGTGAAATCCGGCTTGCCTCCGTATTCAGGGACACTTATCTGAATGTAAATGACAAAAACTCTTATAATAAGATTAACTACGCTTATGCACAGGGCGGACCCGAGCAGGCGGTAAAGGCTCTGAATAAGAACCTGGGCCTCAACATGACCCAGTATGCCACATTTAACTGGAAAGCAGTGGCCGATGCCATCAATATCCTCGGAGGAATCGACATCACGCTCAGCGAGAATGAATTCTCCTGGATTAATGCATATATCACAGAGACGGTAGAAGAGACGGGAATTTACTCCACTCATCTGAAAAAAGCAGGCGACGTGCATCTGGACGGCGTTCAGGCCGTAGCTTACGGCCGTTTACGACTGGGAGACACGGACTATGCCCGTACCGAGCGTCAGCGTATCGTTCTCAACAAGGCATTTGAAAAAGCAAAGAAAGCCGACTGGGTTACACTAAACTGTGTGATTGAGACGGTTATGCCTCAGGTGGCTACGAACCTTACACTTACGGATCTGATTCCTCTTGCCAAGAATATTACTACCTACCATATGGGAGACACCTATGGATTCCCGGCAGCCAGAGGAGAGATGGATATCGGTAAAATCGGAGACTGCGTTGTACCGCAGACACTCGAATACAACGTAAAAGAACTTCATAAATTCCTTTTTGACGAACCGGATTACAAGGTTCCGTCTAACGTCAGCCAGTACAGCGAACATATCGCCAGTGTATCCGGTATGTACAATCAGGGTAAACTGATTGGGCATGTTCCGGTTGACCAGGGAGTGAATGCCCGTTCCTATGTCAAGAGAAAGGCGCAGAAACAGGCGGATAAGGTGGCTGCGGAAGCGGCTGAGAAGAAGGCGGAAGAAGATGCTACGAGGGAATCATCGACGGAAGAAACCGATGAGACCGACGAATCTTCCACCGATGAGAGCGGAACCGCAGACAGCAGTGAGTCCAGCACGGACGAAAGCTGGGGTGACTGGGACGACTGGCCCGACTGGGATGATGAGGACAATGAGGGTTACGGCCCGGGCAGCGTCGGACCGGGAAGCGGTCCAGGATCTTCCACAAGGCCTTCAAGCGCTTCGAAGCCCGGCTCCGATAAGACGACGGAGGCGGATCCGGACGGCAATGCAACCGGACCGGCAGCGACAGGCCCGGGGAATTCAAACGTAACCAAACCGGGAGAAACAAAAGAGAATAACAGTAAGCCGACGGCAGAGAGTTCTGTTTCACCGAACAGCAGTCCGACATCGGGCGGCAATTCTCCTTCGGGGAACAATTCCCCGTCGGGCGGTAATTCTCCTTCAGGAAATAATTCCACGTCAGGCGGTAACTCTTCCTCAGGGACGAATACGGTTTCTAACCAGTCGCCCGGCGGAAGCGGCCCGTCAGGACCGGGAGCCTGAGAAAAAAGAATGGCGGTGAAAGGTCCGTAGAACGTGCTTTTCACCGCCTTGATGAATAACAGCAGGATCTAGGTGAGATACTATGATAAAAGATAATCAGAAACGTCTGAATAATTTCCATGTGGTATTGGATGCCATTGTAATATTGCTTTCCTATGCCCTGGCGTGGTATATCCAGATTGGAAATCCATGGTTTGGTGTGACGCCTCACAATAAACAGGTAATGGCGATCGTATACTTGATGACTGCCGTGGTTATTGTGCCGTTTTATCTGATACTCTATGCTTTTTTTCATTTATATACACCGAAGCGGGTGCAGGGGCGCAGGCTTGAACTGGCGAATATTCTGAAAGCCAACACAATTGGCCTTCTAATCATTTCACTGTTCCTGTTCGCCCTCAGGAAAAATCCATATTTTATAAACTTTTCCGGCTCCATGCTGGTAGTCTTCTTTGTAATCAATGTAATCAGCGAAGTCCTGGTCAGGAATATTCTGCGCAAGGCGCTTCGTTCCATGCGCTCGAAGGGATACAACCAGAAGCATCTTCTCCTTGTGGGGTACAGCCGCGCGGCCGAGGGATTTATCGACCGGGTGAATGCAAACCCCGAATGGGGATATAAGGTCAGGGGAATTCTGGACGATCACGAGGAATGGGGCAAGGAATACAAGGATGTGCGGGTCATTGGCAAAACAACCGATTTGAATACAATTCTTGAGCTTAACACCCTGGACGAGATTGCCATTACACTGAGTATCAAAGAGTACGGTGATTTGGAGCGTATCGTGGCCGTCTGTGAGAAATCAGGCGTTCATACGAAGTTTATTCCGGATTACCACAATTTTATCCCGACAAAACCATTTATGGAGGACCTTCAGGGCCTTCCCGTCATTCATATCCGTCATGTCCCGCTGACCAGTCTGATGAATGCGACGGTAAAGCGGAGCGTGGATATTTTCGGAGCGCTGGTGGCCCTGGTTTTATTCTCACCATTTATGCTTCTGACCGTAATCGGGATCAAGATAACATCCCCGGGACCGATTATTTTCAGCCAGGAGCGCGTCGGACTTCATAATAAACCTTTTAAGATGTATAAATTCCGCTCGATGACGGTTCAGCCTGCGGTCAAGGAAAAAAGCCAGTGGACAACACCGGGTGACCCGAGGGTTACTTCTATCGGCCGTTTTATCAGAAAGACAAGCATCGATGAGATGCCGCAGCTATTTAATGTCCTGAAGGGTGATATGAGCCTTGTCGGACCGAGGCCGGAGCGGCCGTTCTTTGTGGAGAAGTTTAAAGAGGAAATTCCACGGTATATGATTAAACACCAGGTCAGGCCGGGAATGACCGGCTGGGCTCAGGTCAACGGGTACAGGGGAGATACTTCGATTACGAAGAGAATTGAGCACGATCTCTACTATATTGAGAACTGGACCCTGGGATTTGATTTCAAGATTTTATTCCTGACATTCTTTAAGGGATTTATCAACAAGAATGCATATTAGTATATAATAAGAAGAGGTCAGATGCATGGGATATGATGACGACGTGGACCGCTCCAGAAACAGGAAGAGCCGGGCCAGACAGCCTGTCAAACGGACGGGGGACAGGGAAATTGAACAGAGAAAACACAGAGAGCCTGGGTATTCACAGCCTGGGCTTAACCTGATCACGGATACATTTACGGATGGGGGCGGCCACAGGCCGAATTACGACCGGCCAAACTACGACAGGCCGAATCATGAGAGGCCAAACCGCGGCAAGCCGAGTCAGGAGCAGGAAAGCCGGAAAAAAAGCCGCGGCCGGAAAGAGGCACCGCAGGAAAAAGATAAGGGCAGACGCCGCGGTGAGCCGGAAAAGGGCGGAGGAATTTATAATACTCCCGCCAGGAAAAAAGCGAAGAAACGGAAAAGAAAGATTGTTATTATTCTCTTTGAAGTACTGATCCTCCTGAGCGTCATTGCCTTCGCCGCGTATTCTTATGTGGATAAGCGTCTGAGCGGCATGTCGAGGCTCCAGTGGAATCCGGATGAGATTAAAAATATTGAAATCTCACAGGAAAAACAGGAACAGATGAAGGGGTACTGGACGATTGCCGTCTTCGGCGTCGACAGCCGTAACTCATCGGTGGGTAAGGGAAACAACTCGGATGTAAACATGGTCTGCAATATTAACATGGATACGGGTGAAATTAAGCTGGTTTCCGTTTTCCGCGATACGTACCTTAACATCAGTGACAAAAATTCATACAATAAAATCAATGCGGCATACCTGCAGGGCGGACCTGAGCAGGCTGTAAAGGCACTGAACAAGAACCTGGATCTGGATATAGACGATTATGCCACATTTAACTGGAAAGCGGTGGCGGATGCCATCAATATCCTGGGCGGTATTGATGTGGAGATAAGTAAGGCGGAACTTTACTATATTAATGCCTTCATCACCGAGACGGTCAAGGCGACGGGAGTTTACTCCGTTCATCTGAAAAAAACGGGAATGAATCATCTGGACGGTGTTCAGGCAGTGGCTTACGGAAGACTCCGCCTCATGGATACGGACTATGCCAGAACGGAACGGCAGAGGAAGGTCATTTCCCTTGCATTTGAGAAGTTTAAGAAAGCCGACTGGTCTACGATTAACAATGTCATACAGACCATATATCCGCAGGTTTCGACCAGTATCCAGCTCAGTGATCTGCTTTCGGTAGCGAGGACACTGCCCAAGTTCCATATGAGCGATACCACCGGATTCCCCAGCGCCAGAGGGGAAGCCAAGATGGGGAAGAAGGGAGACTGCGTCATTCCTCAGACTCTGGAGAAGAACGTAATCGAACTCCATAAGTTCCTGTTTGGCGATGATAACTATGTGCCGACGGATACGGTAAAGAGCATCAGCAGGAAGATTATTTCCGATACGGGCCTTGCGAAGGAGGCCAAGCCGGCCGGTGACATGGGAACAGGAGGGGGACAGGTTCCCAAGACGACGGCTGCGGACGAGACGAAAGAGACAAAGGAACACGGTATCGATATTACAGTTGAATCCGGGGAGAATGAGCACGGCACCCACGGAACGGATGAATCGTCCTCTTCGGGATATTATCCGGGCAGACCTACGGAGGCTGAAACGGATTCCCAGGGCAATATGATATTCCCGTCAAGGGAGAACGAGAGCAATCCTTCAAGACCCTCGGAAAGACCTACGGAGACGGAGACCGGAAGCGTTATAAGGCCTGGTTCAACGGAGGAAAGCACGCATCCGGGCACGGAGGGTACGGGCGGTTACTATCCGGGAGGCGGCAGCAGCAATAATAATGCACCGGGAAGCGAAACCTCGCCGGGCTACAATAATGCGCCGGGAGGCGGTTCATCCAACTCCCAGAATCAGAATCAGGCGCCGGGAAGCAATACGGACACGGGTGTGATTCTGCCGCCGGGAACAGGCACGGGAAGTGGAAACGGCAGCAATTACAACACGCCGGGTTCTAACAATTCAGGGAACAACGTGGAGTATTCGGGGCCGCCTGGATATTAGAGTTTCAGATCATAACGGAACGGTATTATTATAGAACAGCATTATATAGTAAACAACGACAGCGCCCCAGCGGGACAGGTTTTCAAGAAACCGGCCCGCTGGGGCGCTGTTGCTGTCAGTGAAATGTGTGGCGGGAACACTTAATATTCCCACTATTTATTTTTCGTCACATACCTGGAAAATGTAAAACTTCAGATAATAGGATGATTCATCGCCGGACCAGAGAATCGGATGGTCCGCGGCCTGTGTCCGATATTCCACCTGGCGGAGGCGTTTGTGGACGCTTGTGGCGGCCTCCCGGATGGTTTTTGTAAAAAGCTCCGGATTCATGAAGTGGGAGCAGGAGCAGGTGGCGAGGAACCCTCCGTCTTTTACCAGTTTGAGTCCTCTCATATTGATTTCCCGGTATCCCTTGACCGCATTTTTGATAGAGTTTCTGGATTTGGTGAAAGCGGGAGGATCCAGGATAACGACGTCAAACTTTTCCCCCTTCTGTTCCAGTTCAGGTAAGAGTTCAAACACATCGGCACAGAGGAAGGAGGCGGTTTCGGATACGCCGTTTAATTCGGCATTCTCCCTTGCCTGTGCGATACCCAGCTCCGAGGCATCCACACCGAGGACTTCTTTGGCTCCCGAGACAGCCGCATTTAAGGCAAAGGAACCGGTGTGGGTGAAACAGTCCAGGACACGTTTTCCCTTGCAGAGTTTCTGAATAGCCAGGCGGTTATATTTCTGATCCAGGAAAAATCCTGTCTTCTGGCCGTCCTTTACATCCACATAATAGCGGACGCCGTTTTCTTCAATTTCTACGCGTGTATCGAACGGTTCACCGATAAATCCTTTATACCGTTCCATACCCTCCTGAAGCCGCACCTTGGCGTCGCTGCGCTCATAAATGCCGCGGATGCTGATACCGTCTTCCAGAAGCACTTTTTCCAGGCTGTCCAGGATGACGGGTTTTAAGCGGTCAATGCCGAGCGCCAGTGATTCCACAACAAGGACATCGGAAAATTTATCAACCACGATACCCGGCAGGAAATCGGCCTCACCGAAAATAATTCGGCAGCTGGAGGTATCCACCGTGGCCTTCCTGTATTCCCAGGCATTCCTGACACGCATCTCGATAAATGCATTATCAATCACTGTATCTTTTCTGCGTGACATCATGCGGACAGTCAGCTTGGAGCGGGTGTTAATAAAACCTGTCCCCAGGACATAACCGTCAAAATCCAGAACTCTTACCATGTCCCCGTTTTCAAATTCTCCCTCAATCCGTTCTATTTCATTATCATAAATCCACATTCCGCCTGCCTTCAGGGAACGGGCTTCACCTTTTTTTATATGGACCACTGCGTGTTCATTCATATTGTTATCCCTCTTTCTTTTATCGTTTTGTTACAAGTATACAGGAGTGGGAAATGGGTGGCAAGCAGAAAAGGGATTTAATTGAGGAATGAGAACGCCGCCGGGACGGTCGGGGTTCGGGATGGTG
>NZ_URHZ01000110.1 GCF_900547735.1 uncultured Clostridium sp.
GCGCGAGCGTTTCCCGAAGGAACTTTTTCTGCCCGGATTCCCCACCCGCGACAACTTGAAAACCGGGACTGAAGACTCACAACCTCCCTCTCACCATCCCGAACCCCGACCGTTCCGGCGGCGTTCTCATTCCTCAACTAAATCCACACACAAGGGGGATAATTCCATGAAAGAAGACAGTCCATACCGTTTTGTCATATGCGCGCTCAGCACGGCCACGGTTTTCGTCTGCGTCGGACTGGTCAGTAACGCATTTTCCATCTATCTGCCTTTTATAATCGAGGTCCACGGATTTACCAACACCCAGATTTCCCTGATGGCTACGGTGAAAAGCGTGGCATCACTGGCCGCCATGTTTTTAGTGGATCACTACTACGCAAGGCTGGGACTTAAGAGAGGCATTGCGCTGGCTGTTTTCTGTGCCCCGGCGGCCTTTCTTATCTACGGGTTCTCATCGACTCCGGCCCTTTATTATCTTGCGTCCGCCATATCCGGTTTCAGCTATGCGCTGGGAGGCATGATTCCGGCTTCCCTTCTCATCAGACAGTGGTTTCCTCTCAAACCGGCCGCCGCACTGGGAATCGCGGCCTCCGGGAGCGGCCTGGGAGCCATTCTCGGGCCTGTGGCTCTCCTGTTTTTAATCAGGAATTTTGGTCTTTCCTCCTCTTTCCTCATCGAGGCGCTGGCCGTAGTCATTTTTTCCCTGCCCGTGATTGTGATGATACGCGAAAATCCGGCCCTTACCGCACCCGAGCGCTCCGGGAAAACTGAGCAGGCTGCAAAAACGGCCTCTCCGGCAAAACACTCCTGGCACAGACATTCCTCCGGCAGCGGCGGTCAGCCGCTGCTGCACGACCGTCTGAGCCGCCGGGAACATTTCTGCATTATGGCCGGAATATTTTTAATCGGTGTGGTCGGCCTTACCGGATATAATAACCTGTCACTGCTCTATACGACCACCGGCCATTCGGCCGCCATGGTTTCGTTTTTCTTATCGTTTATGGGGGCGCTGCTTATTATCGGCAAATGCTCTTTTGGATGGATTGCAGATCGGATTGGAAGTTATCCCGCGGCGGCTCTCTTCTGCCTGCTGCTCTGCATCGGACAGACGCTCTGCTGTTTTGCCCCGCAGGCCGGGGGCCTCCTATTCGGAGTCACCTTCCTGTTTCTCGGGATAGGGCTTGCGCTGGCGTCGGTGGGACTCTCTCTTATGGCGTCCGACTTCTGCCGGGTGGGCAATTTCGCCACGGTGCTGAAAAATTATCAGCTCGCTTACTCTTTAGGCGGCCTCGTATCCAGCGCCGTGCCGGGGATTCTGGCCGATATGACGGGAAGTTATCTTCCCTCCTATATCCTGTTTTTTATTTTTTCCATTGCTATTTTTCTATTTATTGTTCCCGTATACAGGCGGCACGGAGGCACTCTCCCCCACAGGCCCCTGAAAACCGCCTGAACTCACAGGGCCCCTTCCTGTGAAACAGAGTTCCCTTGCGGAACTCCCGCGCCAAGCGCGAAAAAGAAGGTGAAAGTTCCGCCCCCCGGATCTTTCACCTTCTTTTTGCCTTCTTTTTGCCTTCTTTTTACCTCTTTATATCCCTGTGGCCGCCCTGTGGAACAGACGGGCTCTTTCTTCTATTACATCAAATGCTCCGGCGCGGATTTTCTCTAAATCCACAAGGTTTCCTCCGATTCCAAAACAGGAAACCCCGGCCGCCAGAAATTCAGGCACCGTTTCCGGGGTAACGCCTCCGACCGCCGATACGGGAATATGTCCCAGCGGGCCTCTCAGGGCCTTGACATAGGAAAGTCCCATAAGAGCCGCGGGAAACAGCTTCACAATATCGGCTCCGGCCTCATAGGCCGTCACAACCTCGGTCGGAGTAAAGGCGCCCGGCATGGAAATCATGTCAAGCTCCCTGGTTTTTCTGATAACCTTCTCATTGACATTCGGGGAGATGACGTAGCAGGCTCCGGCCTCTTTTGCTTCCTCCACATCGCGCTCCGTGAGCACGGTTCCCGCTCCGAGAAGCACCCGGTCACCCAGCTTCTCTTTGATTAACATAAGGCTCTTAAGCGTTTCCTTCCGTCCTTCCTCCGATGAATGGTTATAGGTTATCTCCGCCAGACAGACGCCGCCATTTAACAGGGCGCGGATGGTCTGTTCCATATAACGGAAAGGGACGCCCCTGACAATGGCAATCACCTTGTCCTCTTTCATCCTGTCAAGTATCTCATTTCTCATTCTTTTCACTGCTCCTGTGCTTTCTCCGGTTTTCCTGGACAGCCTGGATCGTTGCATCGATGTGTTTCTGCATATACATCGTGGCAAAATCCACATCTTTTTCCTTTATGTATTTCAGGATGAATTCATGATATTCCAACCCGATATCCGGCCCAATCCAGAGATTGACGTGTTCCTGGTGACGCAGCAGGACTTTGTTCAGGGAATTGGATATGCGGAAAATAAATTCTTTTTTCGTCCCCTTCGCAATGATGTCATGAAAATGATAATCCGCCGTGTAAAACGCCTCCATGTCATCCCCGCATCCCTTCATAATCTCATACTGCCTCTCCAGCTCCTCTATGTCCTCCTGCGTTGCATTTCTGATAAACAGCGCCACATTGCCGCACTCATAATAACGGCGGTACTCCAGGATACTGATCAGATCATCATATACGACGCCGTCAAAACCCAGATCCAGATCCTCCTGCGGTTTCGGGGCCTGGACATAGGTACCCGAGCCCTGTATACAGTAAACAACGGACAGAGACACCAGTTTATTGAGAGCCTGCCTCACCGCCACGCGGCTAATCTGAAGCTCCTTACAGAGCATGGCTTCCGTCCAGATTTTATCTCCCGGCTTCCACTCTCCGCTTTCAATCTTATCCTGAATAAATGTATAGGCTTTTTCCGTCGCATTTTTAGTATATGCCACCTGCAATTCCTCCTGGGTTATATTTTGTACCGGAGCGTATTTAAAAATTTAAACACGCTTCAGCCTGCCGTTTTCATCAAATGCAAATCCGGCCCGGCCTGCTGCCTCTGCATCTTCTCTCCGGGTAAATTCGTCAAGAAGAGCCTCCGACACCCGGATCTCATCGAGTTCCAGCGTGTTTTTGATCCAGATAATCCTGGGAGAATCCGTACGGAGTGGGGCGGCAATCTTAATGGCTGTCCTGATAGCTTCCCTGTCGTTGTTCAGGATAATGGGCAGCCTGGACGGCCCCAGGATTCCTGCCGTAATGGAATTTGTGTACATAATCCCCAGATCCAGGTTTCTGACACAGTCCAGAGTCGTAATATCCGCCATTCCAAGTCCTGCGCCGTTGCCTCCGGACTCCTCAGTGGTTCCGAGAACGACAATGTTTTTAATTCTGATATCGGTAAAACCCTCGTTTAAACCCGACCCGGGACGACCCGTCACATTGGGATCCATCCCCTCGCCGCTGATATTTTTTCCAATCTCCTCAATAATCAGCACATCCACTTTCTTTGCCTTCAGGCAGGGCATATTGGCCTTGGCCAGCTTCAAAAGTTCCCTGTCTCTTTCCAGCAGACGTTCCGGCAGAACCGCTTCAAGAACCATCGGCTCATCATAGGCATTGTCCACGATCGCCAGGCCGCCTAAAACGGGAGCCTGTTTTAAGATGATTCCCGCCGCCTCGGGAAGGGCCCAGGGGAAATTTTCAAATCCCAGCTTGTGCAGACTGGCGCAGCCCTTATGCTTCCCAAGGCCGATCACCAGCATTTTTACAAGGCCGCTCTCATGCTCTCCCTTGAAATCGGCATGCGGCTTGATCTTATTGACGAGGAAAATCCCATCCGCCTCCATGGCTGCTCTTGAAAAGTAAAGCGGGAGGCCGTTGGAAAGATGTCCCGCAGGCACCGTATCCATCTCCGGCATAAATTCCGCCCCAAGACTCTCCGGAGTCAGCCCCAGATGGCGCAGCACCTCCATCTGTCCCTCCACGGTTCCGCCTCCGTGGCTTCCCATGGACGGAACGACAAAGGGGATTGCTCCCTTTTCTTTAAAAAAGCAGATAATTTCTTTTAAAATTCCGGTACAGTGGGAAATCCCCCGGCTGCCGGCCGTCACCGCGATTCGTTTGCCCGCGAAGGATGCGGAGCCGAATTTCTGCTCCATCTCTTCCCTCACCGTCTTCTCTATCTCTTCTATTTTCTCCTTCGGAAACTGCTGATGCACCAGGTACATTTCGGGCATTTCAATTCCGTCCAGCAGATTACCGAAATTCACCGCTATCTTTTCATTACCCAGTTTCTCCATTCTAACCCTCCTGTTCTCCGGAACATACTTGGCTGAACGTATTTAAAAATGCGTTCAGCCACGCTCCTTCCCCAGATAAATACAGGCAATCCCAAAGGCTCCTCTGGCCGAGAGAGACGGCCCCGGTTCCGGTTCACGCCGCCTTAATTCCTTCAGGTAGCCGTCTTCCGACAGCAGATCGGCAAGGCCGCTTATAAACGGCTCTTTTCCGGCCACAATTCCGACCGTCCGCGCCGCCCGCTCCCCATCGCAGCAGCCCCGCAGCGCCGTCACATCGTTCCACAGCACGGTCCCCAGCAGGAAATTGGCCGTCCATGCGCTCTCCCTCTCCTCACCGTTTCCAAACATGCGGTAAATCCTGGATAAAAAGGCCGCCCGCCCAAATCCCTGTGATTGTGCCGCCCGGTATCCCGCCAGAACCGCGGCTTTGCTATAGGTATCTTTGGAGACAAAACGTTTTTCCACAGCGTCCGCAAGGATTGTATGGTTCGTTACCGTCTCCAGCAGTTCGCCGGTCAGGGTTGTCAGACAGCCCGTGATCTCTTTATTCTCATTGACAAAGACAAACTTTGTATGGGACCCCGGAAGGATAAAGACATAGGGTGTTCCCGCCGGATATTCCGTGAGAAGAGCCAGCGTCTCCACCTCTTCCCCTCTCATTATATCCATAATGTCCAGATTTTTCCAATCCTTTAGTTCGTTCTTAAGTCCCCGAATAAAGTAGACGGGGACCGGACACACCTCGGGCAGCTCCGCTTTCAACACGCTGTCCGCAAAATCGGAGGCGCAGGCCGGGGCCGTGAGATGAGGCACTTCCATCAGCCCCACATTGGATGTGACCATACCCGAGGCGAATACGCCTGCCACCTGTTCAAAGGCTACACCGTATTCCTCCGTCAGTTTTCTCAGGCAGTCTCCCGTTTCTTTTTTCAGGAAATTGTTATTTCCGTCTATTGCCGTATTCCTGACTCCCGCATGGCATTTTTCCTCTCCCAGGAATGTGCCGTCCCGATGCCACAGGGAGGCCCTTGTATTGGTCGTCCCCGTATCCAGGGTTATGATATAATCTCTCAAATTTCCATCCTCCTTACCCGTTCAGAACTGCCGGAAGCGCCAGGCTGATGGCCGGCACAAAAGAAATCAGCAGCAGAACGATAAACATTACCGCGAAATAAGGCAGTATGGCTTTTGTTATCTCCTCCACCTTCAGTCCGCTGATGCCGCTCGCCACGAAGAGATTTACCCCCAGCGGAGGCGTACAGAAACCAATGGCAAGGTTGGCCGTCATCATAACGCCGAACATGACAGGATCCACACCCAGACCGGTTACAACCGGCAGAAGGATCGGCGTCAGGATAATAATAGAAGCAATCGTCTCCATAAACATTCCGACAAAGATCAGGAAGATATTGATCAGAAGAAGAATGATGTACCTGTTGGATGAAATACCCGCTATAAAATTCGCCAGATTGTTCGGCACCTGCTCCAGCGTCAGAAGACGGCCGAATGTGGAGGCGAATGCAACGAGTCCCATACAGGTTGCCGTTGTCTTTGTGCTTTTTATAAAAGCCTCCACCAGTGTTTTGACGGTGAGTTCTTTATAGACGAAAAATCCTATCACAATCGCATAGAATACGGAAACCGCGGCCGCTTCCGTTGGAGAAAAGATTCCACCGTAAATCCCTCCCAGGACAATCACGGGCGCAAGCACGGCAAAGATGCTGTCTTTTGTAACCGTCAGGGCTTCTTTCAGATCGAATTTACGGACTTCGCTCTCGATTTTCCTCTTGCCGTAAAGGAATCGCGCCATCAGGCAGAAACCGACGGAAAACATAAGTCCCGGAATGATACCCGCCATAAAAAGCGTGCTGACCGAGGCTCCGGACGAAATACCGAACATAACAAAGGGAATGCTCGGAGGAATCAGAACTCCTACAATTCCGGCGGCCGCCGCCAGGGCCGTACTGTAATCCCGGGGATATCCCCTCTTTTCCATCTCGGGAACCACGTTGGAGCCAATGGCCGCCACCGTGGCCGGACCGGAACCGGAAATCGCGGCGAAAAATGTGGAAGCCGCCACCGTTGCGTAGGCCAGGCTCGCCTTCACGGAGCCCAGCCAGGCATCCGCCAGCCTTACAAGACGTTTGGATAAGCCGCCCGTATACATCAGGTCACCCGCAAGAATAAACAGCGGGATGGCCAGTAACGGATAGGAACTCACGGCCGTCACGATGGAACGCACCTGAAGAAGCGGGGTTGCCGTCCCATAGACCAGTATGGTGAGGGCGGACGACATCGCCAGCGCAATGGCAATCGGCATGCCCACCAGAATTAACACAAGCAGTGAAATAAATAAAACGCCTGCCGCCATTACACTACCTCCTTTTCTCCGACAATTTCCACCAGAATCTGGGCGATCCTTAAAATGCTGAGTGCAGAACCGATTGGCGTCGCCAGATAAAGGCTCCACATCGGATACTTGATTAGCAGTCCGTACTTTCCGACCACCGAGGAGTCAAACAGCAGACGCACTCCGAAATAAAAGATATAGCAGAAGCCCGCAAAGGCAATTCCATAGCAGAGTATCTTCAGAGCCTTCTGCACTTTCCACGGAAAACACCCCACGACGGCCGTCACGTTTACATGGGAACCGGCCCTGAAGCCATAACTTATGGCAAACCAGACAAACCAGACAAACAGAAACAGCACCAGATCGGATGCCCAGGGAATCGCCTGTCTGACAACGTATCTCATAAATACATTTACTACCATAATCGCTGTAAAAACCATGAAAAGCGCCACGCAGACGAACTTCTCCAGATTTTCATCAAGCCAGCCAATTATTTTTTTCATAGAAACCTCCTTTTCAGGCTCCAAAAGTCAAACAACTATTTTACCGCCGCCTTTTCCACCGCCTGTGCAAATTCATCGTACACCCCGGCGCCGACTTTTTCCCTGTACTTTTCAAGTGTCGGCTGTGCGGCTTCGATAAATGCCTGTTTTTCCTCATCCGTAAGCTTTGTGACGATGCATCCGGCCGCTTCCATCTCTTTTAACTGGCTCTCTTCTTCCGTTTCCACCAGTTCCATCTGGTAATCATACGACTGTTTAAACGCATCATTTAAAATGGTCTGCTGTTCTTCCGTGAGTCCGTTCCAGAAATCGGTTGTCACAAGAGGAATGTATGCGCAGTATACGTGCTCCGACAATGTGATATATTTCTGCACTTCA
Organism: uncultured Clostridium sp.; assembly: GCF_900547735.1. Classification (GTDB taxonomy): domain Bacteria; phylum Bacillota; class Clostridia; order Lachnospirales; family Lachnospiraceae; genus Otoolea. The sequence goes on from NZ_URHZ01000110.1 coordinate 7,518, forward strand.
TAAAATTTCTGGGAATAGATGTGGGCAATCGGGTTTTCCTCACCGTCGAACACTCCTGTGCTCAGGTTTGTGTAAAGCTCTGAGAATGGAGACCCCTCCGCCGAGCAGCCGAGGCTGTTCCAGAAATCCACATGAGCCTCTACCTGCATGGTTCTGATCTTCATTCCGTTTAAATCGGCCGGCAGATGAATTTCTTTCTTGCTGTTTGTCAGATGACGCATTCCGTTCTCCATATATCCCAGACCGTGAAGTCCGGCCTTCTCCAGTTCGGCAAGTTCTTTCTGTCCCCACTCCCCGTTTAAGGTAGCAAGGGCCGTTTCGCGGTTGGGATATACGTAGGGAAGCTCAATCAGGCTCATGCTGGGGCATTCATCCGTCAGATAGGAGCTGGGTGATACCGCCATGGTCAAATCTCCTGTTTTTACCCCTTCTATCATCTCTCCGTCGGAGCCGAACTGCTGGTTCGGGTAAATCTCCACTTTAAATTTACCGGTCTCCTCCACGATATCCTTGAATTTCAGAAGCGCCCTGTGCAAATGATAGGTCTCGCTGGCGCCATGCGCAATCTTAAGTGTAATCGGGGCGTCCGTTCCCGCCTGCTTGTCCTGTTTTGCCGCGCCGCCTTCCGATGAGCCGGAACACGCCGTGAGTGATAATGCCATTGCCGCCGCCAACATAACCGCCGATATTTTTTTCATTCGTTTCATTCTTTGTATCCTCCCAATTCTTCTGTTCTTTAATCACTCATTTTCCACAGGTAATCTTTATTATTCAGGGTCCCCTGTTTCCTTCATTTCTTAGATTCTTCCGAATTTGGCCAGTAATTCCTCTACGCCTGCGCCCTTCAGGATTTCCTCCCTCGTTGCAATCTCACGGTCCGCCTGTTCTCTCGCTGCCGGATAAACCTCGGCCAGCTTTTCATAAGGTACGACCGCAACTCCGATTTCATCCGCCACAATCAAATCTCCGGGATTTACAACCAGGCCTCCGCAGCACACCGGTACATTGATTTCTATCGGCTCTTTCCTTCCCGAGTAAGCCGTATGGGCCGCCCTTGGACCGCATACCTTTGCCGTGATTGGAAAATCCATCATCCTGGCCTCGTCCGTGTCGCGGCAGCTTCCGTCAATCACCGCTCCGGCTACTCCGGCATTTCTGGCTATCCCTGACATCAGACCTCCCCAAATCGATGTCTCCGTCTCACCAAAGGCGTCAATCACGATGACGTCCCCCGGCTTCGCAATCTCAAATACCCTCAGGCAGTCCACGATATCCCCCGCCGTCAGCTTCACCGTGATGGCAGGTCCGATTATCTTTTTGTCGGCTGCCTTGGGTTTCATGTCGTGGCGCATCACATTGTCACGCTCCATCGCATCCCCCACGACACAGGAAAGTGAAAGCACATCCTCCATGTCCCTGAACGGTTTAATTAATTTCTCATCGATTTCCGGTCTCTCATTAACGATACATTTCATTTGTTTTTCTCCTTTTGTTTTGGTGTGATATTTTATCATTTTATTTTTCTGGTTTTTATATCCGGTTTCATGCGATAATCTTTTATTTTCTTTTTGCAGGGTAAACCTGGTTGGCGGGACGCTCTCCCAGGAGCACCGCTTTGACATTTCCCGCGGCGATGCGGCGGCACTCGTCCAGCGCTTCTCTGCTTATGTAGGCCGTGTGCGGAGTGAAAAAGCAGTTGTCAAGCTGGAACAGAGGATTAAGCTGCGGCGACCAGCCCTGCATCTTCATCGGCTCCTCCTCCGGATCATCGAGAGCCGCCCCGGCAATCCATCCTTCCTTTAATGCCTTATAGAGCGCCTTGTTGTCCACGCATTTCCCTCTCGTCACTCCCACAATATAGCTGTCGGGCTGCATCAGGCGCAGCATTTTTTCATTGACGATATGGTGCGTTGCTTCCATATAAGGAGTCAGGACACATACGACCGTGGAGGTACAAAACAATTCTTCCTGATCCACCTTCTTCACTCCGAAGGTTCTCATATAGCTCTCCGACACAAACGGGTCGCTGGAAATCAGTTCAAATCCAAACGCCGCCATCTTCCTGGCCAGGTTCTGTGCGATTCTCCCAAATCCAAGGAAACCGTACCGCGCATTCCGGCACCGCCTGATCGGCGCTCTCCAGTCCTGCCACCGATAGCTTCCGGCGTGGACTTTATCATTGTAAAACGGGACATTCCGCACCAGCATCATCGAACAGGCGGCCGCATGATCCGCTACCTCGTCCAGACAGTAGTCGGGCACGTTGGTCACGACCATTCCATGCTCGTAAGCGGCCTCCACATCGAGGATATCCACTCCGATTCCGTATCTGGCAATCACCTTACAGTTTTTGAGCTGTTCTATCGTACTCCTCGGGATTTTTGCATACTGCTGGATAATGGCATCCGCATCCCAGGCGTACTGCGGGAGCGTCTTTCCCGTATTGTCCTTCAGTCCAATCACCTCAGCCCCAATCGGCTCCAGAATACTTTTTTCAATATCAATATTTTCATAATCGTAATCACTGATATAAACTTTAAACTTTTGTTCCATCTTTATCCCCTGATCTTTCACAATTGATAATACCAATTTAGTTTTTAACAATATATTGTTTTTTCTAAAATAACATTTTCAACTTTTATTGTAAATAGATTTGTGCATATTTGCTCATTTTCGGCGTGTTTCACAATTTTCTTTTGGATATTTTTGATACAACTTTAAAATTTGTATTATCTTTAGGATAGCATCTTGTATTATCTTTAGAATGGTATCTTGTATTATCTTTTACGGGACCGTTTCTTTTTCGGCCATTCCATCTTTATGGGGGAAAGGTGGATTTTTATTTTACCGGAATGCCCTTGGCAAACCGTAATTTTCCATATATACTTTCTTTATACCGTCTCCATCCATACACCGGAGCTATTTTCAAACAGGCTCCAGGAGACAAGGCTGCGTATGAGGTCTTCGGCAGCGGCATTTGGCCTGTGCTTCATGGACCTGCGTTTTCGGGACCTGCGTTTTCGGGACCCGCGTTTTTGGGACCCGCTCTTAGAAAGATGCGGTTCCACAGACAGTAATAAAGAGGAGGATACAGCGATGAGATACAGGAAACTCGGCAATACCGGACTGGAAGTAAGTGAAATCGGACTTGGGGCGGAGTGGCTGGAGCGCCATAATGCCTTGGAAATTAAAGAAGTGGTTGATGCATGTGAAAAAGAGGGAATCAATATTTTAGACTGCTGGATGTCTGAGCCGAACGTCCGCACCAACATCGGCACGGCGCTTGAGGGGCGGAGGGAAAATTGGATTATCCAGGGCCACATCGGTTCCACCTGGCAGGACGGCCAGTATGTCAGGACACGTGAGCTTTCCATAGTAAAAGAGGCATTTGAAGATTTGCTTACAAGACTTAAGACGGATTACATTGATCTCGGCATGATTCACTTTGTGGACGATACAGCCGAATTCGAGAGAATTATGTCCGGCGAATACATAGAGTACGTGCGCGGCCTGAAGGAAAAGGGAACCATCCGCCACATTGGCCTCAGTTCCCACAATCCCGACGTGGCAAAAATGGCTGCGTTGTGCGGTGAGATTGAAATGATTCTGTTCAGCATCAATCCGGCCTTTGATCTGCTGCCCGCCACCGATGATATCACAAGATATTTTGAGGAGAAGTACGATGAATCCCTGGGCGGCATTGCTCCGGAGCGTGAGGAGCTTTACCGGATCTGTGAACAGCAGGGCGTCGGTATCACCGTCATGAAGGGATATGCCGGGGGCCGTTTGTTCGATGAGCGCACCTCCCCCTTCGGAGTGGCCCTCACTCCGGTGCAGTGCCTGCACTATGCCCTGACCCGCCCGGCGGTGGCCAGTGTCATGGTCGGGTATGATACCCCGGAGCATGTCCTGGCGGCAGCCGCCTATGAAACTGCCTCCGAGGAGGAAAAAGATTATGCAACCGTCCTGGCCTCTGCACCTCATCACGCCTACGCCGCGGGCCAGTGTACATACTGCGGCCACTGTGCTCCCTGCCCGGCCGGCATCGACATTGCCATGGTCAATAAACTCTACGATCTGGCGACCATGCATCAGGAGGTTCCGGCTGCCGTACGCGAACATTACAGGCAGTTAAATGCCAACGCCTCCGTCTGTATCGGCTGCAAAAACTGCGAGAGCCGCTGTCCCTTCAACGTCTCCGTGGCGGAGCGGATGGAAAGGGCAAACCGGTTATTTGAATAAAACTATTCTGTTTCCGAAGCGCTTCTCTCCATAATCTCAATTGCCATCTTCGCCACCGCATCCGGATGTTCCCAGGCGTCGTCCTCCCAAAGGCTGAAAGTGATGTCTTTATAAGCCCACGTGGCGAGCACGCCGTGGACGTCCGAATTTTCTGCCGTCACCTGGACGGTGATATCAATCTTCGTTCCATCTTCCAGCTTTGTAAACCAGCTCTGCTTTTTACTGCCGTCAAATACATAGTAGATGCCGGAGATGTCTCCCTCCTTGCTCTTTCCGGCCCTTGCAATGGCATCGGAGCCTGTAATCTCATCGACAAACTGAATCTGAGCCACCCTGCCGCCGATTATGGTAAAAAGAGGCTCACTGTACCACTGGTCATTAACCGGAAGTTCGAGTTTCAGGCCGATGGACTCAAAATCGGATGAGGAATCCACCTGTCTGATTGGATTTGCCATTCCCGCACCTGCATTCTCCTGCGGCAGTCCTTCCTGTTTCCCTGTTTCCGCCTTTGTTTCGTTTACTTCTTTTCCCGTTTCTTCCTGTTTCGCCGCAGAGACGGGTTTCGACTCTTTGGCTTCCGGTTTTGAAGTTTCCGGTTCTTTAACCGTCTCACCGCCGGAGGTCTCCGTTTGTGCCTGCCCTGCGGCGGCCCCGGTCCTGGTACCGTCCGCTTTACCGCCCCCGGCGCAGGCGGCCAGCGAAAGACTCATAAAAACGACGGTTCCCGGCAACAGCAACTTCTTGAAAAAATTTATTTTCACCGTATCCTTTACTATCTTTTTATCCATAAACATTCACCCTGCTTTCTGAAATTTACATTCATTATATCTTCCCGGCCGATTCGCCACAAGCAAATTTATCCTTACGGTTCTTACAATTTAAAAATTCCTAAAAACAGGAATTTAACTGGAAAGAATATGTGCTGATACTTTTCCTTAATCCTCACATACTAATTGTGGAGGTGATAAACATGAGTCCAAAGGAATTAGATTATATTGAAGACGCTTTAGGACACGAGAAATTTTTCAAAACTCAGTGTCAGGATGCGATTCAGAATCTTCAGGATCAGGAACTGAAAACCTGTGTTCAGCAGATCGCTGAAAAACATCAGCAGATTTTTGACAGTATCTACCATTTAACGTAATAAGGGACAGAAAGGAGGAATGTGAGATGGATGACAGATGTATAATGGAAAACCTGCTTCTGACCACTAAGGGTGTATGCGATCTGTATATGCACGGAACGATTGAATCTTCCACGGCAGATGTGCGTCAGAGCTTTGATCAGGCTTTAAATAACAGCCTTTGCATGCAGGACGATATTTACAAAAAGATGTCCGCTAAGGGATGGTACACCACCGAACAGGCGGAGGCCATGAAAATTCAGAAGGTAAGAAACCAGTTCTCAGGCATTTCATAAAAACCTGAATTTATAAACCCTTCCGTCCTTTTCCCGGTATCAGGCTGCTATCAGGAAAAATACGGAAGGGTTTTATTCTTTACCCGTCACCGGTGTGCAGGCCGGCGGTCCGACAGTCTAACACCTTACATATGTCACTCCGCCGCAGTCCAGCAATAACTTGGTCAGCTCCATCTTGCCGAATTCTTTCGGCAGGAACACTCCCATCTCAATTTTATACTCCTGTTTCTCGGTCATCTCGATTTCCAGGTCCACCACTTCGATTCTACGGCCGGTCAGCTTTTCCTGGATCTCCCCGATCTGCGGATTTTCTTTCATGACCATGACCACTTTCTCATATTTGTGCTCTTTTTTCATGACAAACTGTTTATGCAGGATAAACTGCATCAGCACAATCAGAACCGTGACGGCAATGCCGATATAATACATTCCCGAACCAACCGCCATACCGACGCCGGCGGTGGCCCAGATTCCGGCTGCCGTGGTAAGCCCGCTGACGGCCCGGTTTCTGATAAATATAATCCCCGCGCCAAGAAAGCCGATTCCGCTGACAATCTGCGCCGCAACCCTGGATGCATCATAATTCTGGATATCGTAAAAACCGTATTTGGAAACTATCATAATCAGGGCCGCTCCCAAGGCGACAATCGCATGGGTCCTGATTCCCGCCTCCTTATTCCTGTTTTCCCTCTCATATCCAATCACAAGCCCGCACGCCGCGGCCGTCAAAATGCGCAGAAAAAACTCCGCCATCGTCACAAATTCCTGCTGTGTCATGTCATGTTCCTCCCGTTGTTTTAGAAGTCATTTCCCGTGTTCTGCTTTCTGTCCGGTCAGACATAAGGCCCGTTCCTGACCGCTCATTGGAACCGATACTCTATTATATCATAATAGAACAAATAGGGCATTCAAATGCAGCTGATTATAGCATTTTTCGTTTTCTCAGCCTAATTGTGCCTGTGGGAAAAAAGTAGAAGCGGAGGAGCAGCCGGAACGGTCTTACCACTCATGGATAGCAACAATCCAATACTCCCTGACTCCAGTTTCCTGATACAATGTCAATTTTTTGTAGTAATCCAGTTTCCGGCTTCCCGGCGACACAATTTCCACGATAAAATCAGGGGCTCCATAGCAACCCTTTTCGTCGATTTTCTCCTCATCACAGATAATTGAGATGCGAGGACGCCTCTGTAAGACGGCGGACGGGGGAGTGGGAGGGTG
>NZ_URHZ01000111.1 GCF_900547735.1 uncultured Clostridium sp.
TTTTCTCCTGGATTCCCCCTCACCACACCCTATAAACCGGGACTGAAGACTCATAAACAACCTCTCACTCCCCCGTCCACCATCCTACAGAGGCGTCCTCGCATCTCAACTAAATCCCCACCCATTATTTTCATAGATTCCCAAAAAACCTCTTGCAATATACCCTGACAGGGTATATAATTCAAATATAAGCCAGATACCCTATACGGGTATGATGCCATATTTTAAAGAAATCATCCATTATTTCTGCTGCTCGTGCAGAGATCAGAGATCACAGAAAGGAGACCGTATAAATGGAACAATATGAAGTAACGGGGATGAGCTGTGCGGCCTGCAGCGCCCGGGTGGAAAAAGCAGTGTCAAAGGTACCGGGAGTGGAGTCCTGTTCGGTCAGTCTGCTGACTAATTCCATGGGAGTGGAGGGAAGCGCTTCGCAGCAGGAAATCATAGCGGCGGTCGAAGCGGCAGGATACGGGGCGGCGTCTAAATCAGCGTCGGTTCAGAATGCTCCGGCGGCAGCTTCCGGTGATGCGTTAAAGGACCGGGAGACTCCGGTTTTGAAACGGCGGCTTTATTACTCATTGGGATTTTTGATTGTGCTCATGTATTTTTCCATGGGACACATGATGTGGAACTGGCCGGTTCCGGCGTTTTTTGAAAACAACCATGTTGCAATGGGGCTTTTACAGCTTGTGCTGACGGCCGTCGTCATGGTGATTAACCAGAAATTCTTTATCAGTGGATTCAAAGGGCTGATACACAGGGCTCCCAACATGGATACCCTGGTGGCTTTAGGCTCGGGGGCATCCTTTGTGTACAGTCTCTATGCGCTGTTTGCCATGACCGGAGCGCAGGCGGCCGGTGATATGGACGGCGTGATGGCCTATATGCATGAATTCTATTTTGAATCCGCCGCCATGATCCTGACCCTGATTACGGTAGGCAAGATGCTGGAGGCCCGCTCCAAGGGAAAGACCACGGACGCCTTAAAGAGCCTGATGAAGCTGGCTCCGAAGACGGCAACCATCCTGGTGAACGGCGTGGAGACGGAGGTTTCCATCGAACAGGTTAAAAAAGACGATATCTTCGTGGTACGGCCCGGTGAGAATATCCCGGTGGACGGAATTGTCCTGGAGGGCAGCAGCGCGGTCAACGAGTCGGCGCTGACCGGCGAGAGTATCCCGGTCGATAAGAATGCCGGTGATCAGGTGTCGGCCGCTACGGTAAACCAGTCCGGCTTTATGAAATGCCGGGCATCCAGGGTTGGAGAGGACACCACGTTATCCCAGATTATCCAGATGGTCAGCGATGCGGCCGCCACAAAAGCGCCGATTGCAAAGGTCGCCGATAAGGTATCGGGCGTCTTTGTCCCGGCCGTGATTGCCATTTCGGCTGTCACGATTGCAGGCTGGCTGATTGCGGGGCAGACCGTCGGATTTGCGCTGGCGAGAGGAATTTCCGTGCTGGTAATAAGCTGTCCCTGCGCCCTCGGCCTCGCGACTCCTGTTGCAATCATGGTGGGCAACGGCATGGGAGCAAAGCACGGCATCATGTTTAAGACGGCCGTTTCTCTGGAGGAGGCCGGTAAAACGGAGATTGTGGCTCTTGATAAGACCGGTACGATCACCAGTGGGGAACCCAGGGTGACGGATTTGGTTCCGGCATCTGGGAATACGGAAACCGCTCTTCTCAAATCCGCTTTTGCGCTGGAAAAGAAGAGTGAGCATCCTCTTGCCAGGGCAGTCCTTTTAAGGGCGGAGGAAGAGGGAATGGAAGCCGGAGAAGTCACGGACTTTCAGGCGCTCCCGGGCAACGGCCTGTCCGCGGTCCTTAACGGCGCAGCTTTAGCAGGCGGAAATCTCTCCTTTATCAGCAGCCAGTGTGAAGTGACAAACGAGATGAAGACAGCGTCAGAGCGACTGGCGGAAGAGGGAAAAACACCTCTGTTCTTCAGTAAAGACGGTAAACTGATTGGAATTATCGCCGTAGCCGATACAGTCAAGGAAGACAGCCCGCAGGCCGTAAAGGAACTGCAGAACATGGGAATCCATGTGGTAATGCTGACCGGTGACAATGAGAGAACCGCCAGGGCGGTCGGCCGGCAGGCGGGGGTTGACGAGGTAATCGCAGGCGTGCTTCCCGACGGCAAAGAGAGTGTGATCCGTTCCCTGAAGAAGAAGGGGAAAGTGGCCATGGTCGGCGACGGAATCAACGATGCGCCTGCCCTGACAAGGGCAGACATCGGAATCGCCATCGGGGCGGGTACGGATATTGCCATCGACGCGGCCGACGTGGTTCTGATGAAGAGCCGCCTGAGCGATGTCCCGGCAGCCATCCGTTTAAGCCGGGCCACTCTTAAAAATATCCATGAGAACCTGTTCTGGGCATTCTTTTATAACGCGGTCGGCATACCGCTGGCCGCCGGGCTGTGGTACCCGCTGTTCGGCTGGAAACTGAACCCGATGTTTGGAGCGGCGGCCATGAGCTTATCCAGTTTCTGCGTAGTGACAAACGCCCTGAGGCTTAACTTTTTTAAACTTTACGATGCCGGAAGGGACAGAAAAATAAAGGCAAAAAGAAAGGAAGAAAAAATGATGGAAAAGACAATGACAATTGAAGGAATGATGTGCGGACACTGTGAGGCAAGGGTAAAGAAATGCCTGGAAGGACTTCCTGAGGTTACGGAAGCAGTGGTCAGCCATGAGGCAGGCACCGCGGTTGTGACACTGAGCGCCCCGGTGGAGGATGATGTGCTTAAAAAGACGGTGGAGGATCAGGATTACAAGGTGGTATCCGTCCGCTGACGGTAACGTTCCTGATGGAACCCTGCCGGGCGTGCAAAACGTCCGGCAGGGTTTTGGCTTTTCAAGCTTCCCATTGCCATTTCTGTCATTTTTCCCCTGTGGTGGCAGACGCTTCCTCATTTTCCTGTAAAAATACCCCTGAAGTGGGAAAATTGTAGTGAAAAAGTAAGATTGGGAGCAAATTCGTAAAAGAAATGCACTTGATCATTTGACTGCATTATAGTAATATTAACTAATGTATGAAAACGATGGAAGATACAAGGAGAACTACATATTTTATGACTTCAATAGATTACGAAAATATCGACCTTTCCTGTCTGCCTCCGGAGACGGAACCGGCCAGACAGCAGTATTTTATCGCCAGGTGCAGACAGTGGGTCACGAAGAAGAGTGAAGAGCTCGGAAGGCCGATGACCTGCTTTATCTCCACATTCGGCTGCCAGATGAATGCCCACGATTCGGAAAAACTGATGGGAATTCTTTTAGAAGCGGGATTTGCGGAAGGGACGGGCGAAGAATCCGATTTTGTTCTTTACAATACATGTACGGTCCGTGAGAATGCCAACCAGCGCGTTTACGGCCGTCTGGGTTACCTTCACAGCCTGAAGAAAAAGAATCCGCACATGATGATCAGCCTCTGCGGCTGCATGATGCAGGAACCCGAAGTTGTGGAGAAGCTTAAGAAGAGCTACCGTTTCGTCGATATTATTTTCGGCACGCACAATATTTACAAGCTTGCGGAGCTTCTTTCCGAAAGAATTGACGGGAAGAAGATGGTGATAGACATCTGGAAGGACACCGAACGGATTGTGGAGGACCTTCCGGCCGAGCGGAAATACCCGTTTAAATCGGGAGTCAATATCATGTTCGGCTGCAACAACTTCTGCAGCTACTGCATTGTCCCCTATGTCAGGGGGCGGGAGCGCAGCAGAAATCCGGAAGACATCATCCGCGAGATCGAGTCTCTGGTACAAACCGGAGTCGTAGAGATTATGCTTCTCGGTCAGAACGTCAACTCCTATGGAAAGAACCTGGAGCGTCCCATCACCTTTGCCGAACTGCTTAAGAGGGTGGAACAGATTGAGGGCCTTCAGAGAATCCGATTTATGACGTCCCATCCGAAGGATTTGTCGGACGAGCTGATTGAGGTGATGAAGGATTCGAAGAAAATCTGCCGTCATCTGCACCTCCCCCTTCAGTCGGGAAGCAGCCGTATCCTGAATCTGATGAACCGGAAGTACACAAAAGAGCAGTACCTCACACTGGCTGAGAAGATCAGGACAGCCATCCCGGATATCTCCCTGACCACGGACATCATCGTCGGTTTCCCGGGAGAGACGGAGGAAGACTTTGAGGAAACTCTGGATGTGGTGAGAACCGTGCGGTATGACAGCGCGTTCACCTTTATCTATTCCAAGCGCACCGGCACTCCGGCCGCGGCGATGGAAGAACAGGTCCCGGAGGAAGCGGTGAAGAACCGGTTTGACCGCCTTCTGAAGGAAGTCCAGGAGATTTCGGCCCAGGTATGCGGCCGGGAACTTCACACGGTTCAGGAGGTCCTGGTGGAGGAACCGGATGATCACGAAGAGGGTTATCTCACCGGGCGGCTTTCCAACAATACGATCGTCCACTTCCCCGGAAGCAGGGATCTGATTGGAAAGATTGTTAATGTATACCTTGAGCAGTCCAAAGGCTTTTATTATATGGGCAGCCTGCATCACGGCCCCCAGGACACTCTTAAGGATAAATAAGGAGGAAATTTTCTATGAAAAAGCACTATAAAGGTCTTGCAGTTGCCATGTCGGCATTTATGCTCGCCGGCGGAAGCTTTACGGCATATGCGGGACCTGCAAGTGAAACCGGCGCTCCATCGGCATCAGCGGGCAACACAGGCAATGCCGGTTTCGGACCGGGCGGCACCACAGCCGCAGGACATCAGCAACAGGCCGGCACAGAACAGCCGGCGGTGGAGGATACCTCCCTTCATGTGGCAGTAAACTATACCTTTGAATCAGCCGGCGATATTACAGCCTTCTCCATGGATCTTAAAAACTTCGATGGAATCGGCGGAGTGTCCTACCGCGCCTACACGAATACAGGCGGTTTCCTGTGGTGGTATCACGACGGGGGCCTGACAGGCGTTCCGGGAGACGGCAACTATGTCGAGGCATTCCAGATTCAGCTGACAGGCGATGCGGAGCGTATGTACGATGTTTATTACAGCGCCACCTCATCCGGCCAGGGCAAGATGGGCTGGGCCATGAACGGCCAGGTAGCCGGTACAAGCGATATCGGTGAAAAGCTTCTCGGCATTGAGGTAATGCTTGTGCCGAAGGGAGCCCAGGGACCTGTAAGCGACGCCATGCGTTATGTAACGCCTCTTTCAAGCCGTCTCGTTCTCGCCGAGAATGCGACCACTCTGGTGAATGAGGATGGAACAAACTACAACGGCTGGGTATCCAACGACCATGCCCGATACTATTTTGTAGACGGACGCGCCCTGACGGGATGGCAGTATGTAGACGGTTATAAGTTCTATTTTGACTCATACGGCCGTCTTGTACAGAATGTGGAACCGCTGATTGGAAAGCAGAGCAGCTATCTTCTGAAGGTCAACAAGACCCTCAACTGCCTGACCGTCTATGCAAAAGACGGAAGCAACGGATATATCATTCCGGTGAAGGCGATGCTGACATCCGTAGGTGACGATACACCGATCGGAACATTCTACACTCCTGAGAAATACCGCTGGAGACTGATGGTAAATGATACATACACACAGTATGCAACGAGAATCACACAGGGCTTCCTGTTACACTCCATTACCTATGAGACGCCGGATATCAACGATCTGATGACGGTTGGCTACAACGGCCTGGGTGTTACGAGATCTCTCGGCTGCGTGCGATTAACCGCAGAAAACTCTAAATGGATTTACGATAACTGTGCACTTGGTACAGCGGTTACAATCTACGAGGACCCGAATGTGGCATCACCGTTCGACGTTCCGGAACTGGTTCCGCTTTCATTTGAGCAGACATGGGATCCGACGGATCCGCTTGTCGTAAGATAAGAGAAGAGAGGTTAAAACGTGACACAGCTTTCACCAATGATGACCCAGTATCTGGAGACTAAAAAACAATATCCCGACTGTATTCTTTTTTACAGACTCGGAGATTTCTATGAGATGTTCTTTGAGGATGCCTTAACGGCATCCCGGGAACTGGAAATTACACTAACTGGAAAAGACTGTGGACTTGAGGAACGCGCACCTATGTGTGGCGTTCCTTATCACGCGCTTGAAGGTTATTTGAGCAAGCTCGTCCAAAAGGGCTATAAGGTGGCAATCGGGGAACAGGTAGAGGACCCGAAAACCGCAAAGGGGCTTGTAAAGAGGGAAGTAATCCGCGTCGTTACGCCGGGTACCATCACCAATTCCCAGGCTCTTGAGGAGTCGAAGAACAATTATCTGATGGGCATTGTATACACCGACGGCGTATTCGGAATTTCCGTAGCCGATGTCAGCACCGGCGATTATCTGGTGACCGAGGTTAAATCGGAGCGGAACCTGATCGATGAGATTTACAAATTTTCTCCTTCTGAAATTATATGCAATGAAGCATTTTACATGTCGGGAATCGATTTAGATGATTTGAAAAACAGACTGCGCGTCGTTATTTCGGATCTGGATAATCGGTTCTTTTCTGATGAATTCTGCAGAAAACTTCTGCGGGATCATTTTCATGTAGAGCACCTGGAAGGTCTTGGCCTGAACGACTACGAGACGGGCACCATCGCAGCGGGGGCCGTGCTCCAGTATCTCTATGAGACACAGAAGAACTCGCTGGAGCACCTGACGAGAATCACCCCTTATACGACGGGGCAGTTTATGATGCTCGACACTTCCACAAGACGCAATCTGGAGCTGATCGAGACCCTGCGTGAAAAGCAGAAGAGGGGAACCCTGCTCTGGGTACTAGATAAGACGAAAACGGCTATGGGAGCCAGAATGCTCCGTTCCTTTGTGGAGCAGCCGCTGATCAATAAAGATGAAATCCTGAAACGCCAGAACGCGATTGAAGAGCTGAATATGAACTATATTTCCAGGGAGGAAATCTGCGAATATCTGAATCCGATCTATGATCTGGAACGGCTCTTAGGACGTATCAGTTATAAAACGGCTAACCCGCGCGACCTGATTTCCTTTCGAAATTCCCTTGAAATGCTGCCGCATATCAAACACATCCTGAAGGAATTCAGCGCAGAGATGCTGAAGGAGATAGAAGAGCAGCTCGACCCGCTGGAGGATTTAAAAAAGCTGATTGACGACGCAATCGTCGATGATCCGCCCATATCGGTGCGGGACGGCGGCATCATAAAGGACGGCTTCCAGGAGGATGCGGACCGTCTGCGCCATGCAAAGACGGAGGGAAAAACGTGGCTGGCCGAACTGGAACAGACGGAGAAGGAAAAGACGGGCATTAAAAACCTGAAGATCAAATACAATAAAGTTTTCGGCTATTATTTTGAAGTCACCAACTCCTTTAAGGAACAGGTCCCCGATTATTTTATCAGGAAACAGACTCTTACCAATGCGGAACGGTATACAACGGACCGTTTAAAAGAACTGGAAGACGTGATTATGGGGGCGGAGGACAAGCTATACTCCCTCGAATATGAACTGTTCTGCCAGGTTAGAGACGGCGTTGCCGGGGAAGTAAAGAGAATCCAGCAGACGGCCCATGCCGTCGCCCTTACCGATGTCCTGGCCTCCCTCTCCGTAGTGGCGGTGAGAAACAATTATGTGAAGCCGGCAGTCAATGAGAAGGGAATTATCCACATTAAAAACGGACGCCACCCGGTGGTGGAGCAGATGATGTCGGGCGGCATGTTCGTGGCCAACGACACATATCTGGACAATGGGAAAAACCGTGTTTCCATCATCACGGGACCCAACATGGCGGGTAAATCCACCTATATGAGACAGACGGCCCTGATCACGCTGATGGCGCAGATCGGCAGTTTTGTTCCTGCCGACGAGGCCGATATCGGTCTCTGCGACAGAATTTTCACAAGAGTCGGAGCATCCGATGATCTGGCGTCGGGCCAGAGTACCTTCATGGTGGAGATGACCGAGGTCGCCAACATTTTACGGAATGCGACCAGGAACAGCCTTCTCATCCTGGATGAGATCGGACGCGGAACGAGCACCTTTGACGGCCTTTCCATTGCCTGGGCCGTCGTGGAATATATCAGCAACACCAAGATTCTGGGCGCCAAAACCCTGTTTGCCACCCATTACCATGAGCTGACGGAGCTGGAAGGCACGATGAGCGGAGTCAACAACTACTGCATTGCCGTCAAGGAGCAGGGAGATGATATCGTTTTCCTCAGAAAGATTGTAAAAGGCGGGGCGGACAAGAGCTACGGCATCCAGGTCGCCAAGCTGGCGGGTGTACCGGATCCGGTCATCGAGCGGGCCAAAGAACTGGTGGAAGAGCTGAGCGACGCCGACATCACAGCCCGTGCCAAGGAAATAGCCGAGAACGGCTGTGGAATTGCGGTCAGGAAGAAGCTGACCAAGCCGGACGAGGTGGATCTGCTTCAGATGTCTATCTTTGATACGGTAAGCGAGGATGACATCATCAGGGAGCTGATGGAGCTTGAAATTAACAAAATCTCTCCCATCGACGCTCTGACCACCCTCGACAAGATGCAGTCACGCCTGAGAAACAGATGGAGCAGCAAGCAGTAATAATCATCATTAAGGATTAGTATAAGGAGGCGAAACGATGGCAAACATTCAAGTATTGGATCAGAATACGATTAACCAGATAGCGGCCGGAGAGGTGATCGAACGTCCTGCCTCCGTTGTAAAAGAACTTCTTGAGAATGCCGTCGATGCCAAAGCGACGGCGGTCACCGTTGAGATACGCGACGGCGGCCTTTCTATGATCCGGGTTACGGACAACGGCTGCGGAATTCCAAAAGAGCAGATTCCGCTTGCGTTCCTGCGCCACGCGACGAGTAAAATCAGGACGGTTGAGGATTTATTTACCGTGGCCTCCTTAGGGTTCCGGGGTGAGGCTCTTTCAAGCATTGCCTCCGTAGCCCAGGTGGAACTCATTACAAAGACGACGGGGAGCATGTCCGGATCCAGGTATCAGATAGAGGGCGGAGAGGAAATTTCCCTGGAAGAGGTGGGCGCGCCGGAGGGAACCACCTTCATAGCGAGAAACCTATTCTACAACACGCCCGCCAGGAGAAAATTCCTGAAAACCCCGATGACGGAGGGCGCCCATGTGGCCGATCTGGTGGAGAAAATCGCCCTGTCCCATCCCGAGATTTCCATCAGACTTATCCAGAACGGGCAGAGTAAGCTCCATACCTCCGGCAACCACAACCTGAAGGACATTGTTTACACGATATTCGGCCGCGAGATTGCGGCAAATCTGCTTCCGGTGGAGTCGGGGGCGGATCCGGTGAAGGTGGAAGGTTATATCGGGAAACCCCTGATTGCCAGGGGAAACCGCAATTATGAAAACTATTTTATCAATGGCAGATATATCAAAAGCAGCCTTATTAACAAGGCGATAGAGGATGCCTACAAGCCCTTTATGATGCAGCACAAATACCCTTTTACCATGCTCCAGTTTACGATTGAGCCGGAATTTCTGGATGTCAACGTCCATCCGGCCAAGATGGAGCTGCGTTTCAGGGATGGGGAGATGGTCTATAAGATGGTGTACCATACCATCTCAATGGCTCTGTCGCAAAAGGAACTGATTCCGCAGGTGGAACTGCCCGGTGTAAATCCGCCTGGCGGGAAGAATGATGAACACCAGGAAGCGGAGGAAGACCGTGGTATGGGCGGGTCACATCAGAACGGCCGGGCACAGAACAGCCGGACGCAGGACGGAATGCCTTACGGCGCCTCATCATCCAGGGGACTCAAACCCGTTATTTTCAGGGAGAACCGGCCCGAACCTTTTGAAAAACGCAGACTGCAGGCGGAATCCCTGATTCAATCGGCGGCAGCCTCGGATCTCACAAGCGCCCTCGAAGCCGCAGCAGCAAGTGAACAGGCCGCGCCGGAAGCGGGCGGCAGGCCCTCCGGTTTCTCCGGCTCCTCCGGTCTGACCGGAAGGGATATCAGGGATCTGCTCTCCGTAAGGACACCCGTGATTGCAGATGAAGCCGCCCCCTATTCGGGACGGACGGACGCCCCGGTTTCATTCTCTTCCGCAAAGCCGGATACAGAGAATGAACCGGAATGCGGTATCGGACCAGAGCAGACTATTGAGCCGGAACCGAATACCGGATCGGATTCACTCTCCGATTTGCGCCCTGAAACAGAGACGGCGGCAGACACCCTGTCACAGGCCGCGCCGAAGCAGCTTGATTTATTTGAAGAAAAGCTGCTTACAAAGCAGGCCCGCTCCGAGCACATCCTGATCGGCCAGCTCTTCGACACTTATTGGCTTGTGCAGTTTCATGACAACCTCTACATTATCGATCAGCACGCGGCCCACGAGAAGGTTCTCTATGAAAAGACAATCGCCTCACTGAAAAAGCGCGAGTACACTTCACAGTTAATTAATCCTCCGATTATCCTGACCCTGTCCGGAAATGAGGAGCTGATGCTTAAGAAATACATGGACCATTTTACATCGGTCGGATTTGAGATTGAGCATTTCGGCGGTAAAGAGTATGCAGTAAGGGCGGTTCCCGCCAATCTTTTTTCCATTGCAAAAAGAGAGCTGCTGATGGAGATGATAGACGGCCTGACCGACGGAGTCGACCAGGGCACGCCCGATATTATCAATGAAAAGATTGCCTCCATGTCATGCAAGGCGGCGGTCAAGGGCAACCACGCAATGTCGGCCATGGAAGCCGACAAACTGATTGACGAACTGCTGGAGCTGGAAAATCCATATGCCTGCCCTCACGGCAGACCAACCATCATTACCATGAGCAAGTATGAACTGGAAAAGAAATTCAAGCGCATCGTTTAGAAACCGCCATCAGGTTGACATAATTATATTATGTCAACCTGATGGAGCGTTACTGTGAAACTCTTCCGGAACAAACAGAGTTTGAAGAGTTCCGTTTCCTATCAACAAAACTACCGCATATACAGGAAAATTATCATATGAAGAAACCGTTAATTATTATTACAGGCCCTACGGCCGTAGGAAAGACCGCCCTGTCCGTCCGTCTCGCCGAGCGGGTAGGAGGAGAGATTATCAGCGCAGATTCCATGCAGGTCTACCGCCATATGGATATCGGCTCTGCGAAAGTCACGAAAGAGGAGATGCGTGGAGTTCCCCATCACCTGATCGATATCCTGGAGCCTTCCGAAGAATTCAATGTGGTGACCTTCCAGAAACGAGCGAAGGAAGCGCTGGAGGAAATCGATTCACGTGGTTCCGTGCCGATTATTGCCGGAGGAACGGGATTTTACATCCAGGCCCTTCTGTACGACATCGATTTCACGGAAACCGAGGAGGACGGCACTTTCAGGGAAGAGATGGAGGCCCTTGCCCGCGAAAAGGGCCCGGCCGTTCTCCATGCGATGCTTAAACAGGCCGATCCGGAATCGGCGGCCACTATTCACGAAAACAATATAAAAAGAGTGATCCGCGCCCTGGAATTCCACCGGCAGACTGGTGAAAAAATATCTGCCCACAATGAAGAAGAACGCGGGAAAGAATCCCCCTACCAGTTTTTCTACTATGTTGTCAATACCGACAGGAACTTGCTCTATGAGCGCATCGACCGCCGGGTGGACCAGATGATGGAAAACGGACTTGTGGAGGAAGTGAAATCCCTGAAGGCCATGGGTTTGACAAAACAGATGGTTTCGATGCAGGGTCTTGGTTATAAGGAAATCCTCGATTATCTGGATGGCAACTGCAGCCTGGAAGATGCGGTTTACATCCTGAAACGCGATACGCGCCATTTTGCCAAACGCCAGCTCACCTGGTTTAAACGGGAACGCGGCGTACGGTGGCTGAACCTGCCCGACTTTGACAACGACAGGGAGAGAGTGCTTGAGCATATCATATCCGAGTACCGTCTGGAAACGGGACGGGATAATACACAGAATGCATGTTATGAAAATAATGCAGCAAACAGTACAGAAGACATGCAGTGAAAGGAAAAAGGAACAGGACAATGCAATTAGAAGAGATGTATGAAGGTCTTGGAATCAGCCGGAAAGTGCTTGATTTCGGAAACGAGGTCGAGGCCTCACTGAAAGAGCGCTTCGAGGAGATAGACCGAAACGCGGAATATAACCAGTTAAAAGTAATCGCCGCAATGCAGAAGAACAGGGTCAGCGATATCCATTTTGCCGGTACGACGGGATATGGCTACAATGATTTGGGAAGAGAGACGCTAGAACAGGTTTACGCCGATATTTTCCACACGGAAGACGCCCTGGTGCGCCCCCAGATCACCTGCGGGACCCATGCCCTCTATACGGCTCTTGCGGGCAACCTGCGCCCGGGCGATGAACTTTTATCGCCGGTTGGAAAGCCCTACGATACGCTTGAGGAAGTAATCGGTATCCGGCCGTCGAACGGTTCCCTGAAGGAATACGGAATTACTTACCGCCAGGTAGATCTCCTTCCCGATGGAAGTTTTGATTTCGACGCAATCAGAGCCGCCATTGGTGAAAAGACGAAACTTGTAACGATTCAGCGGTCGAAAGGCTATGCCACCAGGCCGACGCTCTCGGTCAAGAGAATCGGAGAACTGATTGCCTTTGTCAAAGGAATCAAACCGGATCTTATCTGCATGGTGGATAACTGTTACGGAGAATTCGTAGAGCGCATCGAGCCCAGTGATGTGGGCGCAGACATGGTAGTAGGTTCCCTGATTAAAAATCCGGGCGGCGGCCTTGCCCCCATCGGCGGCTATATTGCCGGTACCAGGGAGTGCATCGAAAAAGCGGCCTACCGTCTCGGCTCACCGGGCCTTGGAAGAGAAGTAGGCGCCAGCCTGGGCGTCAACCAGTCTCTTTTCCAGGGACTTTTCCTGGCTCCGACCGTAGTGGCCGGCGCATTAAAGGGAGCAGTCTTTGCCGCCAATGTCTATGAAAAGCTGGGCTTTCCCGTTGTTCCAAACGGAACGGAATCCCGCCACGACATCATCCAGGCCGTAACCTTCGGAAAACCTGAGGGAGTCATCGCATTCTGCCAGGGAATCCAGGCCGCCGCACCCGTAGACAGCTACGTGACGCCGGAGCCGTGGGACATGCCCGGCTACGATTCCCCCGTCATCATGGCAGCCGGAGCATTCATCCAGGGTTCCTCCATCGAGCTGTCTGCCGACGGGCCGATTAAGCCGCCGTATTCCGTGTTTTTCCAGGGCGGACTGACCTGGTATCATGCGAAACTTGGGATCCTTATGTCTCTTCAAAAACTGACCGAGGCAGGGATTGTTGAAAAATAAGAACGCGGATGGGGTGGCCGGGATTGGGGTGGTGAGAGGGAGGGGATGAGTCTTCCGTCCCGGAATTTAGGTTGTCGCAGGTGGGGAATCCGGGCAGAAAAAGTTCCTGCGGAATCTTTTTCTCCCTCCTTCCCCACCGGGAAGATTTTGACCGGGACGGAAGACGCCGCAGTGTACCTCCACCCCCAAACGGCCTGCCGCCGCTGATTGTTCTTATTCTTTTCAGGGGAGAGGTATTGGAGCGGCCACTACTTGTCTATAATTAAGGAATAAGGACCTTCGTTCCTATCGTTCAGAAGAGCGCCTTAATAACAAATCTTTTTAGAAGAGTAAAAATAAAATATTTCGGCTGATTAGAGGCGATTAGTGGTGACGACAGGGGGGCTTTTCCTTTAAAAAAAGGCGGCATCATAGTGGAAAGCGAGGTGGATGGACGGGCATAGTCTACGCGGGTTTCAGTCCGTTCGACGCAGTAGTGGGGGGAATACGGGAGAAAGAAATTCCGCAGGGAACCTGAAGTTCATCGGCACTTACCGAGGTTTTTTCGAGGTTAG
>NZ_URHZ01000112.1 GCF_900547735.1 uncultured Clostridium sp.
CCACTCCCCCGTCCGCCGTCTTACAGAGGCGTCCTCGCATCTCAACTAAATCCCCCTCTTTGCCTTGTAAAAATCTCAATTTCGGTATAAACTATTTTTATGTCTGCTATGACTTAAGATTATAATACGGGAGAACTATATTTATGGACAGAGAGGGAACTTTAAACGGGAGAAAAGTTCTGATAGTGGGACTGACACTTTTTTCCATGTTTTTTGGAGCGGGAAATCTGATTTTTCCGCCTTTTTTGGCAGTACAGGCTGGAACGGCGATTGTGCCGGCGGCAGCAGGATTTCTGGTGAGTGCGGTGGGACTTCCCGTGCTCGGCGTCATTGCGGTTGCGCGTTCGGGCGGGCTTTCCAGGCTGGCGGGGCGCGTTCATCCGGTCTTTGCCCTGGTGTTTACCATCCTGATATATTTATCGATCGGTCCCTGCCTGGCAATTCCCAGGACAGCCAGCACCTCATTTGAAATGACGCTGCTGCCTCTGGTGGGAGAAAGCGGCAAAGCGGCGGGACAGCTCATCTACTCCATTGTATTTTTTGCCATCGCGGCAATTATGGCATTTAACCCGGATCGGCTGACGGACAGGCTGGGAAAGATACTCTGCCCGACACTTCTGTTCCTGATTTTTATCATGTTTGCGGGAAGTGTTTTTCACCATCAGCCCGTTACGGGCGGACCGGCCGGAGCTTATAACGGGGCGGCGGCTGTCACCGGTTTCCTGGAGGGGTATCAGACCATGGACACGATTGCGGCTCTGAATTTTGGCATTGTGATTGCCCTTAACATCAGGGCGCTTGGGGTAAAGGAAGACAGCCAGGTTGTGAAAACGACGATTCAAAGCGGTATAGTGGCCGGAATTCTGCTGGCTCTTGTCTATGCTGCGCTCTCCTATGTGGGAGGGCAGGTACAGGCGGATGCGGCAGGACTGGACAACGGCGCCAGGATTCTGACCTTTGCCGCCGGTAAATTCTATGGAAATGCAGGGGCTGTCCTGCTCGGCATCATTTTCTTTATTGCCTGTCTGAATACCTGCATCGGACTTTTAAGCTGCTGCAGTAAATATTTTTCATCACTGATTCCGCGGATTGGCTACCATGCCTGGGTGATTCTGTTTGCCGTGACCAGCGTCGTGATTGCCAATGCAGGCCTGGACCGGATACTGGCATTTTCCGTGCCGGTGCTGAATGCAATCTATCCGGTTGCAATCGTGCTGATTGTCCTGTCGTTTATGAACCGGGGGATGGGACGCGGAAAGGGAATGTATCCCTGGGCAATCTCTCTGACTGCCGTTGTCAGCATCATTTATGCACTGGAGCAGACGAAACTCCCGATTCCAGGGATAACAAAGGCCGCCTCATTTCTGCCGGGTTATGGGCTGGGACTTGGCTGGATGATACCGGCCGCAGCAGGGATGGCCCTCGGCCTGATATTCGGCGGAAAGAACAGGGAAGCAGAGTCTGACAATCCGGACGGTGAAGTGTAAAGATACTGGGAAAATTATGTAAAGTTGTTCTGAAGGTGTTGACAGGGCGGCGGCATGGTTGTATAATACGACAGACTTAAGCTGCCGTGGAGACGGATGGGACGTTAGGATTTAAGTTCCGGTAACGTTTTGGCAGAATGGTCATATCATAAAACAGAATATATGGAAACTTCGGTAGGTGAGGTTACCACAGGGATTTGGAATATTCCTAAGATTGCTGCCGCAAATTTGTGGAGACACAACGCGCTGGTTAGCAGGAGATGTCGTAAAGGCATCACCTAATGCAATGCTATTGCCCTGTGATACTAAAGCTTGTACGTTGCAGTTCCGGAATCCGGTAAAACGGATAGGCCGGAATGGAAAATTTCAGATAATGGGATCCCGCTGCTACGTATGGCAGCGGGTTTTTCGTTGTCAGTAATTCCGATTCCGCAGGCGGGATTCCATATAGATTAAAAATTATAGAAAAGGAAAGGCAGGTGAGACGTAATGGATGCCGGAGGCAATTATCACTCGTGTATGTACCGGGTGCTTCATCAGACAGAAAAACAAAATAGAAGAAAGAGAGGACTGAACAATGAACAGAGATATTTTTATGGAACTTATGGCAAAGAGGGAATACAAAGCAGTCCGCAGTATTCTGGATGTGATGAACGCGGTGGACATTGCGTCCCTGCTGGAAGAGCTGGATGATAAGGATATGGCGACGGCCTTCCGCCTGATTCCCAAGGAGAAGGCGGCCGATGTGTTTTCGAATATGAATAACACAATGCAGCCGCATCTGGTGCAGATGTTCACGGACAAGGAGCTGAAAGAGCTTCTGGACGATCTGTACATGGATGATACGGTGGATATGCTGGAGGAACTTCCCGCCAACCTCGTGACTCAGATTCTGGAAACGGTGGACGGGGAGAAGCGGGCGCAGATTAACGTGCTCTTAAATTACCCGCAGGACAGCGCGGGCAGTATTATGACGACCGAATACGTGGATCTGAGAAAAGAGAACACGGTGGCTCAGGCTCTGGCCCACATCAAGAAAACGGGAATCCACAAGGAGACTATCTACACATGCTACGTGCTTGAAAACAGAAAACTGACGGGTATTGTTTCGGCCAAAGATCTGATGACGATGGACGACGACATGAAGATAGAGGAACTGATGGAGACGGATATTATCTCCGTCTACACCCACACGGACCAGGAGGAGGTTGCCAGATTATTTTCCAGATATGACCTGCTGGCGATTCCGGTGCTTGATACGGAGGAGCGGATGGTCGGAATCGTAACGGTTGACGACGCCTGGGATGTCGCCGTGGACGAGGCTACCGAGGATATCACGAAGATGGCGGCCATGAATCCAAGCGAGAAATCGTATTTTGACACCTCCGTGCTCCAGCATGCGAAAAACAGAATTGTCTGGCTGCTGGTCCTGATGCTGTCGGCAACGATGACGGGAACACTGCTCACCAGATATGAGGACGCGATCTCCGTGGTGCCGCTTCTGGTGGCGTTTATACCGATGCTGATGGATACGGGCGGAAACTGCGGTTCCCAGAGCGCGACTCTTGTTATCAGGGGAATTGCACTGGATGAGATAAAGTTTAAGGACATTTTCAGGGTGATGTACAAGGAGTTCAGAATCTCGCTGATTGTCGGCGTGATACTGGCTGCGGCCAATGGACTGAGAATTTTCCTGATGTACCGCGATATGAGGCTGGCCGTCGCTGTCAGCGTTTCACTGATTGGCACGGTTATTATTTCCAAGATCATCGGCTGTATCCTGCCGCTGCTGGCAAAGAGAGTGAAACTGGATCCGGCTATTATGGCCTCGCCGATTATCACGACGCTGGTGGATACCTGCTCGATTGCCATTTATTTTACCGTGGCTACCAGGATGTTTAATCTGTAATATAGAAAGGACTTCGTTTCAATGAGGGGGCCTTCATGCATCAGAATCTAAATCTGAAGCTTGAGGGAGATTCATTGAAACGAAGTCCTTTTTGATTCGTAGGAAATTACGCCCTATTCAGCGATTTCCAATGTCACCCGGTGGGTTTTAAAATACTCAATATAATCGTTTTCGGGCAGTTTATCCGTGATAATCAGGTCGAAATCCTTAAGCTGCGAATAGGTCATCAGGGAGGTCTGGTTAAACTTTGTATGGTCGATTAAAAGAATATGTTCCAGGCTCTGGGCCATTGCGACTTTTTTAACCTCGTATTCTTCGGAGGTTGCGTTCGTCACCCCGCTCTGCAGGGAGGCAGCGGTACAGGCCATAAAAGCCTTGCTGATATTGTAGGTGCTCAAACTGTTGATGCAGGGTACGCCTACAAGCGATGCGGTGTTGTGGTTCAGTACGCCGGGAAGGGCAATCACATTGATATTGGGGAAATTCAGCACACGGTACATGAACTGGACGCTGTTTGTGATAATCGTCAGTCCCTGTATGTTGGTAATATAGCTCAGGATACTTAAGGTCGAAGTACCGGTGTCCACAAAAATGGTATCCCCGGGCTGAATGTGGATGGCAGCCTGTCCGGCAATCCTGTTTTTCAAATCTATGTTTTTCGTATCCCTGTCATTGAAGGGAAGCAGTTCCTTTACGGAAAAAGGCGGATGCATGGCGGTGACCCCTCCATACACCTTCTTGATGGTTCCCTTCTCGGACAAAATATTCAGATCCCTCAGCAGCGTGTTCTTGGAAATACGGAAAATTTCGCAGAGCCTGTCGCTGGTGACAGAGCCGTTTTCTAAAATATATCGTTCAATTTCATTAAGTCGTTCAACTCTCATACTTATAGCTCCTTATTTTCTTGAGTTAATTATAACCAGAATACAAACAAAACACAAGGAAAATAATAAAAAAACACAATAAAATTTCAAAATAACACCAAAAACTATTGACATACCATGTTTGAATGCTAAGATATAATAAAAGTACAAATGAAATAACACTAAAGGAATCATGAATGAACCAAAAACTAACAAGGAGGAGAAATGAATGGCAAATCAATTTATAATGCCGAGGCAGGTAATAATGGGGGAACATGCGCTTTATGAGGCGGCGGGGCATCTGAAGGGGATGGGGGAAAAGGCTCTGATTGTGACGGATCGGGTGATGGTAGAACTGGGAAATGTAAAAGTTCTGGAAAATGTCCTGGAAAAAGCAGGGGTGAAGTATGAAATTTATGACGGCATCACCGGTGAACCGACGGACCGGATGGTGGAAGCCGGATTGGCAGTTTATAAAGAAGCAGCCTGCGACTTCCTGATTGCCCTGGGAGGCGGCAGCGCCCTCGACACGATGAAGGCGGTGGCTGTCCTTGCCGTGTTGGGCGGAAAAATTTCAGATTTGATGGGAAAAGAGATTAAGGCGGATGCCGCCCCGATGGTGGCCATACCAACCACGGCGGGGACCGGTTCCGAGGCCACCCAGTTTACAATTATTGCGGATACGGAGAATGACGTCAAAATGCTGTTAAAGGGAGCGGACATCATGCCGTCTCTGGCCATTGTGGATCCGCAGTTTACGATGACGGCTCCGCCAAAGATTACGGCGGCTACGGGGCTCGACGCCCTGACGCATGCCGCGGAGGCGTATACCTCCAAAAAGGCGAATCTGCTGTCCGATGTATTTGCAATCTCGGCCGTCAAAAGGATCTTCCGGTATCTGCCGGCCGCTTTCAGGAACGGGAAGGATGTGGAGGCCAGAGTGCAGATGGCGACGGCGGCTTTGGAGGCAGGCGTTGCCTTTAACAATGCATCCGTGACCGTGGTCCATGGAATGAGCCGGCCGATCGGAGCGCTGTTCCATGTACCACACGGTATTTCCAATGCCATGCTGATAAAAGAGTGTTTTGATTTTGTGCTGGACGGAACCTATGAAAGGTTTGGAGAACTGGGACGGGCCATCGGCGCCGCCGGGGAGCAGGACTCCGACATGGATGCCGCACACGCATTTTTAAACGCGGTGGAGGAACTTTGCCGCACACTGGAGATACCAACTCTGGAGGAGTATGGAATCGACAGAGAACTTTTCTTTTCCTCCATCGGCAAGATGGCTGAGGATGCAATGATCAGCGGAAGTCCGTCCAATACGAGGAAGGAATTGAATGCGGAGGATTTGAAAAATATTTACAGGAGGCTATGGGATTAACAAGACTGGAATATAAGAGCGGAATATAAGAGCGGAATATAAGACCAGAATAGGAACCATTATATATTT
This sequence comes from uncultured Clostridium sp., assembly GCF_900547735.1. Classification (GTDB taxonomy): domain Bacteria; phylum Bacillota; class Clostridia; order Lachnospirales; family Lachnospiraceae; genus Otoolea. The sequence continues at coordinate 5,713 of NZ_URHZ01000112.1, forward strand.
ATACACAGAAGCAGAACAGATATACAGAAGCAGAACAGACTCTGTCTGCCGGACCCGGAAGGTTACATTACTCAGGGAACCCGGCAGGCAGAAGCTGTTCTTTTTTTGCCCGGAACGCTTTTTTCCGTGATGGCGCGGTGTGTTTTACGAGCGTCAATAAAAATGCTTATACAAAATGCACAATAAAACATGCGAAAAATCTGCATAATTAATAAAAATGTAAATGACTATTGACTGAAAGTTAAGAAGATGCTAACATTAAATCATAAAATAACAATAAATAAATCAAGAACACATCATAAAATGTCAAGAAGACATGGAAAAGAAACGATGCGACTCTGCCGGAAGAGCAGAAGGAGAAAGCAGGACAAAAAGTGAAAGAAACAATCGGGAGAGAACAGGAGGGGAAATTGTGATATGCACGATGAAAGAATTGCTGGCGGAGGCAGATGAGAACGGAAGAGCCGTCGGCGGCTTTAATGTTGCCAATATGGAAAGCGTAATGGGAGTGATCCAGGCGGCGGAGGAGATGGATACACCGGTAATCCTGCAGGTTGCGGAAAAGAGGATGGGGTATTCACCGGTCGAATACATTGCCCCCATGATGGTGGAGGCTGCCAGGACGGCCGGAGTCAGAATCGCCGTCCATCTGGATCACGGAAAGTCACCGGAGATGATAAAGAAAACGCTGGATTACGGATTTACCTCCGTTATGTTTGACGGTTCCGACGGGCCGCTTGAAGAGAATATCCGTCTCACCAATCTGATAGCGGAGGCGGCCGGACCATACGGCGCCACGGTGGAAGCGGAGCTGGGAGTGGTAGGAGGAAATGAGGGCGACGGAGAGCATCAGGTCCTGTATACGGATGCGGCGGAGGCGGAGAGATTTGCCCATGAGGCGAAGATGGATGCCCTGGCGATCGCAATCGGCAATGCCCACGGCCATTACAGGGGAATCCCAAAGCTGAATTTTGATGTGCTCCGAGATATCGCGGGCAGAGTGGAGATACCTCTGGTGCTGCATGGAGGCACGGGAATCACGGATGAGCAGTTCCGGGAAGCGATTCACTGCGGAATCCGTAAAATCAATATTGCCACGGCCAATTTTGACGCCATGACAAAAGGAGCGGCCGATTATCTGGCCGGAAACGGAGAACACAATTATTTTGAACTGAATGAACAGATGGTGCGCTATGTATACAACAATGTAAAAAGGTGCATCTCAGTATTTAATAATCAATAAGCGCCGGCGCCGGATTCAGATATTACAGGCGTGCCGGAAGGCGGGAGGAGAAGAAAATGAAGTATGTTACATTTGATGAGAGCAAGAAATATGATTTAATCCTTTTAGGACGCGTTGCGATTGACTTTAACCCTCTGGATTATAACAAACCGCTTTATGAGAGTGAGACATTTAAAAAGTACGTGGGCGGATCCCCTGCCAACATCGCGGTGGGAATGGCAAGACTGGGAAAAAAGATTGGATTTTTTTCAAAGGTATCCGATGACCAGTTCGGCACTTTCGTAGAACGGTATTTTGAAAATGAGGGAATTGACACCTCCCATATTTCAAGATGCCGGAATGGTGAAAAGCTGGGGCTTACGTTTACCGAGATCCTCAGCCCGACGGAAAGCAGTATTCTAATGTACCGCAACTGTATTGCGGATCTTCAACTCAGCGTGGAGGACATTGATGAAGAATACATAAAGAGCGCAAAAGCAATTCTGATTTCCGGAACGGCGCTGGCGGCTTCACCTTCCCGGGAGGCGGCGTTAAAGGCAGTTTCCCTGGCTAAGAAAAATCAGGTTCCCGTTATTTTCGATATCGATTACAGGGCTTACAACTGGAAGAACCATGATGAGATTGCGATTTACTACTCGGCGGTTGCATCCCAGGCAGATATCATTCTCGGGTCACGCGAGGAATATGACCTGACGGAAAGTCTGATTGCTCCGGGGAGAACGGACGTGGAGACGGCCGAAGCTTGGTGCGCAAAGGGGGCAAGAATTGTCGTTATTAAACACGGCAGGGAGGGTTCCACGGCCTATGCCTACGATGGCAACAGCTATTCAATCAAACCGTTCCCGGTCAAGGCGTTAAAAGGCTTTGGCGGCGGTGACGGCTATGCGGCGGCGTTTTTGTACGGGCTTTTAGAGGGAAAGGAACTGATTGACTGCCTGGAGATGGGCAGCGCCGAAGCGGCCATGCTGGTGGCAAGCCACGCCTGCAGCGCCGATATGCCGAGCGCCGAAGCGCTCACGGCCTTTATCAGGCAGTGTAAAGACGAGTATGGTGAGATGGTGGCGAGAGCCTGAAAATAAAAAGTCAAATATAAAAGGAGAAAAGACATGAGAAAAATGAAAAAATTCACAGGCATTGTTTTGGCAGCGGCTATGGCGGTTTCTCTGACCGCGTGCGGAGGCAGCACCGGGACATCCGGCGGTGCAAAGACTACGGAACAGGATAAGGAAAAGACGGAAACGTCTCAGACGGGATCGGAGGTAACGCCGGTGGACGGTGTGGAGGAGCTGACGTTGACCCTGTCCCATCACTGTTCGGAGGACGATTCCAACCATGTTTACGCGGAGGCATTTGCCGATGCGGTCAACCAGTTGAGCGGAGGGAAAATGAAGGTGGACATCTACGCCAACGGCCAATTGTTCGGCCAGGCCGATGCGCTGTCGGCCCTGTCCCAGGGAACGCTTGACATTGCTCTTTCCGACACGGCTCTTTTTGCAAACTATGATCCGGCAGGCGCCTTGTTTGATATGCCGTATCTGATTGATTCAAGGGAACAGGCGATTAAAATGGTACAGGATGAGGAGGTGCTTTCCTTTATCCGCGGCAAGATGTCCGATAAAGGCGGTTTCCACGTGCTGAGCATACAGCCGCTGTATTTTAGAAGTTCCCTGGTAAAGGATAAAAACGTCAACAGTTTTGACGGATTTAAAGGACTGATCATGCGTACTCCGGAGGCTCCCCATACGATTGCCGCCTTTGAAGCATTCGGCGCAAACCCGACGGTTATCCCGTCCGGCGAGGCATATACCGCTGTCCAGACCGGCGTTGCCGACGGACTGGAGGGACATCCGGAATACGTTTATTTACAGAAGTTTTATGAGGTTGCCCAGAACTACGTACAGACAAAGCACGTATTTACCTTCACCGCATACTCCATGAGCCAGAAGGTCTACGACGATCTTTCGGATGCTCAGAAACAGGTTATCGATGAAGCTTCCGTGATGGCTCAGGATAAATTCCTGGAGTACACAGACACATTGTTTGAGGACTCCATGAAGAAGCTGGAAGACGAGGGAGTGCAGATTACTGAGGTGGATCTGGCGCCGTTTAAAGAAGCGGCAGGCCCTTACCTTGAGAAGTTCATCGCAGATAACAGCCTGCAGGATGTTTATGATAAGATTCAGAGCCTGAAATAGTGAACGGAAGGAAGTGTCGGGGAAAGGGGGAAACGCTGTGTTAAATAAAATTTTAGAAGCAATGCGGAAAATTACCAATATTATCGTAACGTTCCTGTTTATGGTGGTGGTTGCAGTTGTGTTTGCCCAGGTAGTGGCCCGTTATGTCGCCGGATCTTCGATCCGGTGGGCAGACGAGCTGGCCAGGTTTGCATTTGTCTGGCTGGTTTACCTGGGAGGTTCCATCACAATCAGGGAAGGAAGAAACGTATGTTTTGATTTGCTGCTGGAATCATGTAAAGGGAAAAGCTGGAAGGTGATGTTTACCATTGTCTGCGCGGCGTCTGCGGTATTTCTTATATGTATGACATATCTCGGCGTTCTGGTCTGCCAGACCCAGATGACGGAGAGTTCCCCCATCATGCACTGGCCCATGGCTGTTGTATGCGCGGCAATCCCGATTGGCGGCGTGCTGATGTTTTTTGAGCAGATAAGTTATTATCTGGTCCATCTGAATGGAACGCGTGAGGAAGAAGGAGAGGAGGCAGGCGTATGTTAGTAACGGCATTTATACTGTTTTTCGTACTTTTAATGCTGGGGGTGCCGATTGCATTTTCACTCGGCCTTGGTTCTGTAGTTGCGATTTTCATGGATGATAAGATTTCATCCATGCTGGTGGCACAGAAACTGTTTTCCTCCATCAACTCATTCAGCCTGATGGCAATCCCCTTTTTCATGCTTTCCGGCGAACTGATGGAGGCGGGCGGCATCTCCAAACGCCTTGTAAATATTGCAAAGGCATTTGTAGGCCATATCACCGGCGGTATCGGTATGGTGGATATCGGAACCAGCGTATTGTTTGCCGGAGTGTCCGGCTCGGCCGCCGCCGATACGGCTGCCGTCGGTTCCATGCTGATTCCTTCGATGCTTAAAAACGGATATCCCCGCGGACTCGCGGCGGTAATCCAGGCCTGCGCCGGTTCCCTGGGACCGATTATCCCGCCCAGCCTGACGATGATTATCTACTGTTCTTTAACGGGCCTTTCCATCGGCGAGTGCTTTATGGCCGGCGTTATTCCGGGACTGATTATCGGCCTCGGCGTTGCGGTTGTGACGTATTTTTACGCCAAACACCTGGGGATACAGGGAGGGGAACGCGTTCCCTTTAAGGAGAGGATGACGGCGATTAAGGACGGCGTACTGGCAATTATCATGCCCCTCATTATTATCGGCGGAATTGTTTCAGGCGTATTCACCCCTACGGAGTCGGGAGCAATTGCAGTCGTGTATGCCCTTATCATCGGCATGTTTGTATACAAAGAATTTACTTACCGGGATCTTCCGAGGATTTTCCTTAAGGCAGCCTCGATGACGGGCATGGCCCTTCTGATTGTAGCGGGAGCTTCGATCTTCAGCTGGCTTGTGGCTTACGAGAAATTCCCGAAAATGATTATCACATTCCTCACCGGTTTAACGGATAATAAATACATCATCATGATACTTTTAGTTCTGTTTTTACTTTTTGTCGGGATGTTTATCGAGACATTGTCCGCGACGATCATCTGTGCGCCGATTCTGATGCCGGTAGCAGCACAGTATGGAATTGATTCAATCCAGTTTGCCCTGATTATGGTTATCACCCTTGTCTATGCGGGAGTGACTCCGCCGGTCGGAGGCGTGCTGTTTATTACCATGGGAATTGCAAAGGCGAAGATGAAGGATGCGCTTCAATATCTTGCGCCGTACCTGGGAATTATCTGTGTGGTGATCCTACTGCTGATTTTCGTTCCCCAGATCTCACTGGCGCTTCCAAGGCTGTTGTTCTAATCACCGATGCAATGAAAGAGGAGGAGTAGAGAATGAAACTTACATTAAATGTATCTCTGGCAGGGAAAACTGCCGTTATTACGGGGGCCGGAGGCGTTATCTGCGGATATATGGCAAAGGTGCTGGCGGCGGCAGGCGCCAAAGTGGCGGTGCTCGACATTAACGTGGCGGCCGCGGAAAAGGTGGCGGATGAGATAGTGGCCGACGGCGGGACTGCGCTGGCAGTCGGATGCGATGTTCTGTCTGCGGACAGCTTAAAGGAGGCGCACGAGCTTGTAACGCGCACCTTTGGTCCATGCCGGATCCTGATCAACGGGGCAGGCGGCAACAATCCCAGAGCCACAACGGACAGCGAGGGATTCAGACAGTGCCAGATGGGACATGAAAAGACGTTCTTTGATATAGATAAAGAGAGCTGGAAGTTTGTTTTCGACCTGAACTTTACGGGCGCATTTCTGACAACCCAGGAATTTGCGGCGGATATGCTTGGAGAAGAACCATGCAATATTATCAATATTGCATCGGTAAACACTTTCCTCCCTCTGACGAAAATCCCGGCCTATGCGGCGGCAAAAGAAGCGGTCGGCAACTTTACGAAGTGGCTTGCCACCTATTTTGCAGAGACATCGATACGCGTCAACGCCATTGCACCCGGCTTTTTATCTACCAACCAGACACAGGCGCTGTTCTATGAAAAGGACGGGGTGACTCCGACCGCGCGTCTTAATAAGATTATTGAGGGAACCCCGATGAAACGTCTGGGGAAACCGGAAGAGCTGTCGGGAGCGCTGCTGTTTCTGCTGGATGATGAGGCCGCATCGTTTATCACCGGCGCTATTCTTCCGGTGGACGGAGGATATACGGCCTACAGCGGTGTATAAACTGCCGGGGCGGAGGGAACTTAAAACATATTTTGCCATGCACGGCAGCGCGTGTGATGATGACGGACGGAAACTTCATGCCGGACGGGAACTTCAGCGGGGCATTACGGTGAAATGGGCGATATAAAGGAAGGTAATATACAATGAAAGCAATCATGATTGATAAGCCGGGAGAAATCCGCGTGGCGGAAATTCAGGATGCAGAGTGGAGGGAAGGGTGTGCGGTCATCGAGGTGAAGGCTCTGGGGGTCTGCGGTTCCGATGTCCACGCCTATGCGGGAAAGAGTCCGAACGTATCATATCCTCTTGTGATAGGGCATGAAACGGCCGGGATTGTTACGGAGGTGGAAGAAGGAAATCCCTACGGGATCAGAAAAGGCGACCGGGTTGTCCTGGACCCGTATCTTTACTGCGGCTCCTGTTATCCCTGTTCCCAGGGAAGAACGAACTGCTGTGAATCCCTGAAAGTTCTGGGAGTTCAGATAGGGGGCAGTATGAGCGGATATTTTACACACCCTCTGAGTCATATGGTGAAGGTGCCGGACTCCATGACATGGGAGGAGCTGGCCGTGACCGAGCCGCTTGTAATTGCGCTTCATGCGGTTCACAGCCTGAAGCTGAAAGAGGGCGAGCACATCGTAATTATCGGAGCCGGGGCCATCGGCATGCTGGTGGGGATGGCGGCTCTGGCTTACGGCGGAATCCCCATTATGGTGGATATTGTGGATCAGAGGCTGGAACTGGCAAAGACCCTGGGGATAACGCATACCGTGAATTCCATGACGGATGATGCCGTTTCTTATATCAAAGAGATAACTGGCGGGCGGATGGCGGAATGTGTATCCGAGGTTTCGGGTTCCGCGGCCGGAGTCAGGAATGCGCTGGACTATGCAGCGTCCACGGGAAGAGTGGCGCTTACCGGCTGGCCGAATAAGCCGGTAGAACTTCCAACCGCAGTGATTACAAGAAAAGAGCTGCAGATTGTCGGTTCGCGGACCGGAGTGACAAAGGAATTTGTGGAGGCGGTGGAGCTGATTTCTTCCGGCAGGGTTCCGGCGGCCAACATCATTTCAAAAGCAGTTTCCTTTGAGGAACTGCCGGGGGCGATTGCCCACCTGGACGCCTGCCCGGGAGACTGGCTGAAGCTGATAGCATTATTATGATAATAGAAGGCGTAATATTTGACATGGACGGCCTGATGTTCGACACGGAACGGCTTGGGCTGGAGGGCTGGAAAAGAGCCGGCAGGATACTTGGGTATCCTGTCGGCGAAGAGATGGTGGCCGGAATAAGGGGCTGCAACCGTGAGGATGCAAAGCGGAAATTTAAAGCGCGCTACGGCGAGAATTTCGACTACGAACAGGCTCTTCAGATACGGCTCCGTTATGTCGAAGACAGGATAAGGGAACTGGGAATACCGGTCAAACCGGGACTTTACCGGCTGCTGGAAACCCTGAAAAACAAGAGAATCCCCATGGGCGTCGCCACCGGAAGCAGCCGGCAGACGGCATTGTCCAATCTGGAAAACGCCGGTATCCGGGAGTGTTTTAATGTGATAGTCTGCGGAGACGAAGTGAAGCACGCAAAGCCGTGGCCGGACATTTTCATCAGGACGGCAGAGTGCCTGGGCACGGATTGCAGCAGAACAATGGTCTTCGAGGACAGCTCAAACGGGATAGAGGCGGCGTCACGCGCGGGCTGCATTCCCGTCATGGTGCCGGATTTGACGTGGCCGGACGATGCGCTCAGGGCAAAATGCTACCGGGTGATTGGGAATCTGGGTGAGGCCGGGGGATTTTTTGAGAGGAGATGAGAACGCCGCCGGGACGGCCGGGGGTCGGGATGGTGAAGGGGAGGTTGTGAGTCTTCAGTCCCGGCTTGAGTTTGGTCGCGGGTGGGGAATCCGGGCAGAAAA
>NZ_URHZ01000113.1 GCF_900547735.1 uncultured Clostridium sp.
CACTCCCCCGTCCGCCGTCTTACAGAGGCGTCCTCACATCTCAACTAAATCCCCATGCTTTACATCCTGTCCTTGACGGCAAAAAAGCTACCTGCTTTCCAGCAAATAGCTTTTCATAACATATTTATGCGGCTCATACTCCCCGTTATTTTCCGGCACGCCCGAACACGCTCCGGCAGAGCCTGACATATTCCTGATACTCGGGATATTCTCTGAGCTCTGCTAAGAGATCCACCATAGAATTATAATACCATGCATGCTTCTCTTTCTCTTTTACATTAAAACGCTCCCAGATTTTCTCCCCTACCAGGATGTAGTCCCGGGCGGTGCTTCGGATATTGCTCAGCTTGTCCGCCAGGGTGAGGATTTTAATCTCACGTCCTGCGGAGCGCAGATGTTCTATGGTGCGGCTCTTCCGCTCCAGCCATGTCTTGGACTTATCTTCGCTCTCCTCGGCTACCAGGTCCGCCACGTGGCGGCCAAAATGTTCTTTCAGCTCCCCGTAACTGACTCCGGCGTCCTCGATCGTATCGTGAAGGAGGGCGGCGGCTATCACTTCTTCATCATCGGACATCATCGATGCTATCACGGCCGTCTCCAGAGGATGGGTTATATAAGGTATATTGGACCCTTTTCTGAATGCTCCTCTGTGTGCTTTTTCCGCAAATTCAGCAGCTTCCCTTATCATTGGATCCCCCTATTCTGATTGGCCGGCGGCCGTCTGGCCTCCGTCCCGGACAATGTGTACGTCCATCTGGTTAAATGGAATTTCAATTCCGGCTTCGTCAAACGCCAGCTTAATTTTCTCCGTAATATCCCATCTGGTCTTCCAGTAGTCCTCTGCCGCGACCCAGCCTCTTGCGCCAATCATTACCGAGCTGTCACCCAGGCTGTCTACAAACACTGTGATGTCGGAATCCTTCATAATCGCAGGGTGTTCTGTGTAAAGTTTTTCAAGTATCAGCTTTGCTTTCTTTAAATCGGACTGGTATCCGATTCCCACGGTCAGGTCAAGCCTTCTCTTCTCCATTGCAGTCACATTTGTGACGGTGGAATTGGCCAGCGTTCCGTTGGGAACCGTGATTGCTTTGTTGTCAACGGTAGCCAGTGTCGTATATACAAGACCAATCATGGAAACCGTGCCTTCCCCCTGGGGACAGATGATGTAATCGCCAACCTTAAACGGTTTCATCATCAGAATCAGCACGCCTCCGGCAAAATTAGCCAGGCTCTGCTGAAGAGAAAGGCTCAGCGCCAGGCTGGCCGTACCCAGGACTGCCAGGATGGAGGTCGTGTTGACCCCAAGCTGTCCCAGTATAATAAACACCAAAAGTGCATACAGGATGAATTCCGTAAGGGAACGGAGAAATTTGGAAACGCCAATCTCCACCCCTGTCCGCTCGAAAGATGCATTCATCATCTTCTGGACAATCCTTATCAGTTTTCTTCCTATCAGAAATATGAGCAGTGCAATAAACAGTTTCCAGCCAAGGGACATCAAATCAGGTCCCAGGTCCGCCAGCATCTGCTTTATCATTCCCGGCTTCAACTGCTGGAAATCTGCAATATCTCTGTTGATTGACTCCACGGCATCCGTCGCCGCTGTTCCCGCCGTTCCCGCTGTCGCCAGCATAAATATATGTCCTGTCATTCAGAATCTACCGCCTTACTTCTTTGTTCTCTTTTTCAGCGGTATTACATCCGCCGGTTTTCTGTCCGGTACCGGAGCGTCCTCGGGCTTTGCTCCGCTCTTTTTCTCCGCATTTGCCGCAGGCTTTACGGTTTCCGCTTTCTTTGCAGTCCCCGCAGTCTTTGCAAGATTTGCATTTTTCACAGTCTTCACAGAAGCATTCCCGCCCGCATTTTTCACTGCCGTCTTTTTCTGTGTCTTCTGAACCGGTTTTGCGGCTTTCTCCGGAGTACAGCTAAATACACAGACGCTCAACGGAGGCACCTGGATCGTGATGGAGTAATCCCTTCCGTCACATTCCTCTTCTCTGGAAGTCTTCACCCTTGGATTGCCCTTGCCGCTTCCGCCGAACTTTTTCGCCTCACTGTTGAAAATCTCTTTGTATTTTCCTTCAAAGGGAACCCCTGTGACATACTTCTCATGGAGAACCGGAGCGAAATTACAGACGAAAAGGAGGGTCTCCTCTTTCTTATCCGTCTTTCTGATAAATGATACAATATTATTGGCCGAATCCATGCAGTTAACCCACTCGAATCCTTCCGGATGGTAATCATTGCGGTAGAAGGCCGGATAGGTCCGGTACAGGTGATTCAGTTCTTTCACATATTCCTTCATCTCGCTGTGGAGCGGATATTCAAGCAGGTTCCATTCCAGCTCCGCATTCTCATTCCATTCATTGAGTTGGCCGAATTCCTGTCCCATGAACAGAAGTTTCTTGCCGGGATGGCCCATCATGAATCCGTAGGCCGCCCGCAGATTGGCAAACTTCTCTTCCATCGTCTTGCCGGGCATCTTACCTGCCATGGAACCCTTGCCGTGAACTACCTCATCGTGTGAGAATACCAGGATAAAATCTTCACTGTATGCATACAGCATGCTGAATGTCAATTCACTGTAGTGATGACATTTGAAAAGTGGATCGTATTTCATGTATTCCAGGAAATCGTTCATCCATCCCATATTCCACTTATAGTCGAATCCCAGGCCGTCTTCCTTGACCGTTCCGGTGATCTTCGGCCAGGCCGTTGATTCCTCCGCGATCAGGACCGCTCCGTCTTTTCTGCCCTTAAATACGGAATTCAGATGTTTTAAGAATTCCACCGCCTCCAGGTTCTCGTGGCCGCCGTAGATATTGGCAACCCACTCTCCGGGATTCTTGCCGTAATCGAGATACAGCATGGACGCCACCGCGTCAAACCTGATTCCGTCCGCGTGATAGCGGTCGGCCCAGAACATCGCGTTGGCAATCAGGAAGTTGGAAACTCCCGGTCTTCCATAATTATAAATTAAAGTTCCCCAATGAGGGTGTGAACCCTTTCTCGGATCCTTGTGCTCATAAACGCAGGTACCGTCAAACTGGGCCATACCCCAGGCATCCCTTGGGAAATGGGCCGGAACCCAGTCCAGGATCACTCCGATCCCCTGGCCGTGCATATAGTCCATAAAATACATGAAATCATCGGGCGTGCCGAAACGGCTCGTAGGTGCATAATAACCCGTCACCTGGTATCCCCATGACGCATCCAGCGGATGTTCCATCACCGGCATCAGCTCCACATGGGTGTATCCCATCTCTTTCACATATTCGGCCAGCTTCTCCGCTATCTCACGGTAATTGTAGAACTCGGAGCCTACAATCTCACTGCCCGTATCATCCACTGCGATCGGCCTGCGCATCCAGGAGCCCAGATGAACCTCATAGACCGACATCGGGTTTGTCTTAGTATCGGTCTTTGCACGCCTGTCCATCCATTCCCTGTCGTTCCATTCATACTGGTTCAAATCCCAGACCACCGACGCCGTGTTCGGCCTGAGTTCCGCATAGTTTGCATACGGATCCGCCTTCAGGGCCGGATCGCCGTTCCTGAACTTCACTTCGTATTTGTATACGGCGCCTTTCTTCACTCCGGGAATAAACAACTCAAATATGCCGGATTCCCCCAGCTTTCTCATCTGGTGTCTCCGTCCGTCCCAGAGGTTGAAATCACCCACTACGCTGACGCGCATCGCGCAGGGAGCCCACACGGAAAAATAAACGCCCGGCGTTCCCTTAACCGTCATCGGATGGGCGCCCATCTTATTATAGATTCCATAGTGGATCCCGGCCTCGAACTTCTTTAAATCCGAATCGGTAAACTGAGGCGCAAATGAATATGGATCATGAATCTCGCTCAGGGTTCCGTTATCGTAAAATACCAGCAGCGTATATTCAGCCAGAGTTTTTCTCGGTATCAGCGCCGCAAAGAAACCCGCGTCATCCGCCAGTTCCATCTGATATTTCTTCCCTGTAGAAGTTATCTTAACTGTGATATCCCTGGCAGTCGGAATAAATGCCTGTACCAGCATACCTTCCTCTGTCATGTGGGCACCCAGCATATTATGCGGATTGGAAGCTTCTGAATATACCAGTTCCTCGATTCCGGCCCAGTCCATCAAGTCGTATAATGTTTTATCCATAAATACGCCTCCTTTTTCCTACCTGTTTTATCTTCATTCTATCATCCTGAATTAAATAATACAATCACTTTACCCTAATTTTAGATTTGGCCTCTCAGCTTGTCCCTGCGCCCGCCGCAGTCCGCCCCGCCGCTCCCGACAGGTACCAGGCCAGCATGAGATCGACCGCCCTGCCGTAGCTCCTTACTCCGTCCGCCTGGCTGTTTGCCTTTAAATACGTGTTGTTCAGCGTTTCCGCCGCCTTTGAAACCTTTGAATCAAACCGCTCCCAGAACGCCGTATTCTCACGCAGATCTTCCTGTACTTCCGGTCTCAGCCTGTTCCAGTATCCGGCATATGACCCATGATTTACCTCCGCCAGTGCATTGCCTGCATAAATCCATCCCATCAGACAGCCGCTGTAGCGGTATTCACCGTCGTCCGCCCCGATACAGGCCAGAAAACCGATAAAATTCGCCTCATCCTCCCTCATAAATCCTCTCAGGTGGGAAAGCTCGTGGCACACCGTATGAGGAATGTTGTACGGGGTCATTTCCGCATTGTAGTTAGCCTCCACCGTGAAGGGGGAATAAATTCCGCTGAGCTGCTGGACCGATAAAATCCTGGAAATCAGAAGCGGTTTGGGTACCGGATAATAACCGGAGAGCTGGGGATACTGTTCTCCGAGCTTATTCATTGCCCTGACCGCCTCGCGCTGAATCCCGCCCTTTGTCCGGGTGCCTGTCTCCGTATAGGCCGCGTTGACCTCACCGGTAAGCCATTCTAAAAGTTCTTCCAGTTCCTCCTCGGAATACCGCCCGGCTCTGTATTCCAGATAATTGGAAAACGGACGGCGGTAATAATTCACTCCGCAATTGACCGTATAGATGAAAAACATAACTGAAATTAAAAAGAATGTTCCTGCGGCCATCTTTTTCCAGTCCTTCAGATGATGGACGCCGTAGACTGCACAGGACAAAAACAGAATATAGATAAGAAGTTCCACCACAGAAAAGGGAAACAGACCAAAAAAGCGGGCAAATGCCCCTGAGACCGGCGGATAAACGGTTTCCGCATACCATGGCCCAAACCAGGCTGTCCTGCGCGCCAGCAACTGCAGGGCAGCCGAGACGGCCAGCAGGAGCATTCCCGCCGCAGACAGTGTAAATTCTCTGTTTTTCCTCATCCTTACCCCCATATTTCTTCCCCTTATCCCGAAAAATGGAAAAAAACCTTACCATTTGTGAAATTTCTTCAAAAAAACTTGATAAATCAAAAAAACTCATATACACTATTATATTGCAAACTAAACTCATTCGTCAAACAGGAGATACTATGAAAAATATAGAAAAAAACACGCAGGAGGCCGACCTCGAGAGCGAAGCAGTTCCAGCAGCCGCGGAAGGTGAGTCAGACCTGACGGGCTCTGCGGCCGCGGAGGGTGAGTCAGACCCGACGGGCCCTGCAGACGCGGAGGATGAATCCGGCCTGACAGGCCCTGCGGCCGCGGAGGACGAATCCGGCCTGACGGATCCCGCACCGGGAGCCCTGGCAGAAGAGCTGGAAAAAGAGCTGGCCAGAAACACGGTCAAAAGCGGACTTCCGGAGCAGGACGCGGAGAACAATACTCCCGCATCTGCAAAAGGGAAGAATGAAAAAGAACCCATCAACTGGAAAGCCGAGATTATAAGCTGGATTCAGGTCCTTGTGACGGCCGCCCTTATCGCCTTTGTCATTGACCGCTTCATTATAGCCAACAGCCAGGTCCCGACGGGTTCCATGGAAACCACCATCATGCCGGGTGACCGCGTGATAGGTTCCCGCTTAAGTTACACCTTCGGGGAAGCCGAGAGAGGCGATATTGCAATCTTCGTCTATCCGGACGACGCAGACAAAGGCATCACCACCTACTATGTAAAGCGTGTAATCGGAATGCCGGGCGACACCATCGATATTATCGACGGGAAGATTTATATCAACGGCTCCGATACCCCTCTGGATGAACCTTATCTCCACGAGGAGATGGAGGAGGAACCGCCGCAGCATTACGAAGTCCCGGAAAATTCCTATTTTATGATGGGAGACAACCGGAACTACTCCAACGACTCCAGGCGCTGGAAAAATAAATTTGTAGCCGAGGATCAACTGGTAGCAAAGGTTCTGTTCCAGTATTATCCAAAGATACGGAAACTTGAATAGGGTTATTGTTCACACCGCATTGCGCTGTGAACAATAACACCGTGATGCACAGAAATGGCAAAGAACGCCATTTCGCGCCGCAGAACTCGGGATTTTCACAAAAAACACGTGAAAACACCTCGCGGAATACATCCCGAGTGAACAGTAACTTGAATAGGAGCATCAGGATATTATAAAATAAAAAATAATCTTTAATCCTATATTACGAGGGAGGAACTTATGAAAAAAGTTGTAAAATTCGGCGGCAGTTCCCTTGCCAGTGCGAAACAGTTCAAAAAAGTAGGCGATATCATCCGTTCCGATAAGGCGAGGCGCTACGTCGTTCCGTCCGCACCGGGCAAGCGCAGTAAAACAGACGAAAAAGTAACAGATATGCTCTATGCCTGTTACGATGCGGCATCCACCGGCGGAAGCTACGGAAAGATTTTTTCTAAAATCAAAGACCGCTATGAGCAGATTATCGAAGGTCTTGGACTCAACCTGAACCTGGATTTTGAATTCAAAAAGATCGAAGAAGACTTCATTGCCAGGAAGGGACGCGACTATGCCGCTTCCCGAGGCGAATATTTAAACGGTATTGTCATGGCCAACTATCTCGGCTTTGAGTTCGTCGATGCCGCCGAAGTTATTTTCTTTGATGAAAACGGCAGCTTTCTGTCCGATAAAACCGATGTGGAATTATCACAGCGCCTCGACCATATTGAGCGCGCCGTCATCCCCGGATTCTACGGCTCCAAACCGGACGGCAGCATCAAGACATTCTCCAGAGGCGGTTCCGATGTGACAGGTTCCATCGTCGCAAAAGCGATTCATGCCGATATCTACGAGAACTGGACCGATGTTTCCGGATTCCTTGTCACAGATCCCCGTCTCGTGGATAATCCCGAGCCAATCGAAACCATTACATACCGCGAGCTTCGTGAGCTGGCCTACATGGGCGCCAGCGTTCTCCATGAGGACGCCATTTTCCCGGTCCGCAAGGAAGGAATCCCGATCAATATCAGGAACACCAACAAGCCGGATGACATGGGAACGCTTATCGTGGAGAGCACCTGCCGCAAACCGAAATATGTTATCACAGGTATTGCAGGCAAAAAAGGATTCTGCTCCATCAACATTGAAAAAGCCATGATGAACTCCGAGATCGGATTCGGAAGAAAGGTTCTGGACGTCTTTGAAAAATACGGCATTTCCTTTGAGCACATGCCTTCCGGAATCGACACCATGACAATCTTCGTGCATCAGGACGAATTCGTGGAGTTTGAGCAGTCCGTTATCGCAGGCATCCACCGTGCGGTACAGCCGGATTCCGTAGACCTTGAGTCCGACCTGGCGCTGATCGCCGTAGTGGGACGCGGGATGAAATCCGCCCGCGGTACAGCCGGAAGAATTTTCTCCGCTCTCGCCCATGCCCGTGTCAATGTAAAAATGATCGACCAGGGTTCCAGTGAGCTTAACATCATTATCGGTGTAAAGAACGACGACTTTGAACCTGCCATCAAGGCAATTTACGATATCTTTATCACGGCTGAGATGTAAGCCGTTCATGCTGTAAAAGAACCCCGGATATCATCAGCGGATGATTCCGGGGTTCTTTTCGTTGAGCGGCAATGAAAAGTTCGCGAAGCGTGCTTTTCGTTGTTTTATTACTCTGTCTAGTCCGGTGCATATTCGCGGTCCGGCTCCTCTGCGTTAAAATCCTCTGCATTAAAATCCTCTACAATAATTTCAGCCTCTGTGCTTTCAGGCATTCTGGAGCGTTCCCACCGGAGCTTTACTTTGAACAGATCCGCTTCGTTCCCGACTTCCATCGTACCCTTCTGGAGTTCCATAAAACTCTTTGCAATGGCAAGACCCAGGCCGGAACCCTCCGTGTTTCTGGATTCATCGCCTCTCACAAACCGTTCCGTAATGTCCTTGCCCACAAGTGATATCTCGGTAGCCGAAATATTCTTCATGGATACGGTGACCGCTTCCCCGTCATCCGTTATCTCCACATAGGCTCTCGTCCCCGGCATTGCATACTTCACAATGTTCACCAGCAGGTTCTCAAATATCCTGTATGTCTTCTCGCTGTCCAGCACCAGTACGGCTTTTTCCTCCGGTAAATTCCAGCGGAACTCTATCTCCGAACGGCTGATTTTATCTTCCAGCTCCAGCCTTACCTGTTTCATCAGGCTAACGATGTCCACCTCTACCAGATGCAGCGTCACGTTGTTGCTGTTGGCCTTGCTGATTTCAAACAGATCCTCAATCAGGCTTTTCAGTCTCATGGATTTCTGGTCCAGAATCCGGATGTAGCTGCGGCGCTCCTCCTCCGTGATTCCCTCTTTCTGCAACAGATTGACATAAGTAATAATCGCCGTCAGCGGTGTCTTCAGATCGTGGGAGACATTGGTAATCAGTTCCGTCTTCATGCTCTGGCTCTTTACCTCCTCATCCACGGCCTTTTTAAATCCGTCCTTGATTTTGGTAATCTCTTCTTTCAGCGGCTCAAATATGCCCAGATCCTCATTTATCTCAATATCCAGGTTGCCCTCGGCGATCTTTCCCGTTGCCTTAAGAAGTACCTCGTATTTCTCCTGCATCCCGTCATAAATTCTTCTGAGCAGGAAAAACAGGACAACCGAGTAAATAAGAAGGCCAAATATACCGAAAAACCAGAAACAGCTGATTACGGTAAGAAGTACGAAATTCACTCCAACTATTTTTAAAAGAAGCTTAGTCTGCTTATCCCTGAAATCCACGGATCCGACGAGGCCGCAGGTTTTCTCCACCGCGTTCTTGCCTCCCATGAACAGCCAGCCCACGAGCGTACGCTCTTTCAGCCAGCGTTTCAGGCCCAGTGTGAAGATAGAATCCATGCTTACGACAAACCAGTATATAAACGACAGCCCGATGAACCACACCACCGCATTGAGGCCCATCACCAGGCCGGATGCCTGATCGGGGGTAAAGTTGAATTCCTGGATAAATTCACCGGCAAAACCGCCGGTAACCGTACCCATTATCATGTCAAACATCACGTATCCGCTGTCGGCCGTCAGGGCAATCGCGAAACCGCCGATCATAATCAATATTTCAAACGGAACCGAAAAGATTTTCCTCTCCGTCAGCCCAAGCGGCTTAATCAGTCCCATGATAAACGCCAGCGCCGCCGTCAGGAAGGAAAAGCCGAGTACCATCCAGGCCGCCACCTGTTCAAACTTCCAGTAATCATGGAAAACATAATCCTGTCCGTTTATCGTCATCCAGTATCCGTCATACACCTCATAATCCATCGTAGAGGAAAGGTTATTAATCTTTTCCGCATTTATAAACACCTGCTCTTTCAGCCACGGATAAGCGGCCATTGCGCCTGCCGTAAGAGCTATCACTGTAATGAGTGCCAGTATGACACCCAGACTATTGTAATTTCTCGATTTTGTATCCAACGCCCCACACCACCTTTAAGTATTTTGGTTTTTTTGGGTCTATCTCTATTTTCTCACGGATATTTCTGACATGCACCATGACGGTATCCGTGTTGACAGCCCGTTCGTTCCACACTCTTTCATATATTTCATCGGCCGAAAAAACGCGGCCCGGATTTTTCATCAGCAGGGAGAGAATCTTAAATTCCATCGGCGTCAGTTTTGCCGGCTCTCCGTCTACCATTACCTCCACTGTATCTTCATTGAGCTCAAGCCCTCCGATACGGTAAATATTACTGTTTTCTTCCTCTTCTCTCTCCTCTTTCCTGTTTAACAGGGCCATAAACCTGTTGTACCGTCTGAGATGAGAATTCACTCTGGCCAGAAGCTCCATCGGCGTAAACGGTTTCGTTATATAATCATCGGCTCCCATATTGAGTCCCATGATCTTATCCACTTCCTCCGACTTCGCAGAGAGGAAGATGACCGGAAAATCATAATGTTCCCTGAGCTTGACTACCATCGTCACTCCATCCATCCTCGGCATCATGATATCGACAACCGCCAGATGTATTTCTTCCTGCTCCAGCACCTTGAGTCCTTCCACTCCGTCTGCCGCCTGGAATACACGGTATCCCTGCCCACGCAGGAAAATTTCAATTCCTTCCCTGATTTCCTTATCATCTTCTACCAGTAAAATCCGGCTTTCTCCTGTTCTGTTCTGTATATCCATTATTTTTTCTCCATATCATCCCCGGTTCAGGCTCCCAGGATTGTACCAGGACTCTGTAATTCCATCCTGTCGGAGGGCCTCAAAACCGCGTAGTTTTTCTTTTTCTTTATTATACTACTTTTTTTGAGTTCCTCCCTCACAAGTAAGAGAAAATTAAGGAAAATGCTAAAAGCAGCTACGCTTGCAAGAAACGCTACGGCCACCTCGGTAAAATATTCAGCACTCATGTTATCAGCTCCCCTTTCAGTCTTTTTCTTTTTCATGACGTAAGTATACCCTGCGTTTCTAAAGCCGGTTCTGGGGAAAAACAAAAGAAATTCTAAAGAAGGGGCAAAGATTAAAAAAAGATAGCCTGCGCGGTCCCGGTGTGATAGTATTGAATCAACGGACGGACGCTTTACAGAGGAGAAAAACACATGGAATTAACTTATAAAAGGGCCTCTTTGGAAGACCTGGAGCTGCTCACGGAAACGAGAATTACCGTTTTAAGGGCGGCAAACAAACTGGATGATACCGTAGATATGAGCATTGTAATGGAACAGTCCAGGGACTACTACAGGCATTCCCTGGCCGATGAATCACATATCGCATACCTCGTCTATGACGGTGTAACATTTGCCGGTTCTGGCGGAATCAGTTTCTTCAGGGTCATGCCCACCTTCCACAATCCGGATGGCCGTAAGGCATATATCATGAACATGTACACCGCCCCGGATTACCGAAGAAAGGGAATCGGCCGTCAAACCCTCGGCCTGCTCGTGGCCGCAGCAAGAGAAAAAGGGATTACGGCAATCTCACTCGAAGCGACGGACATGGGACGGCCTCTGTATGAAAAGTTCGGTTTCGTCGGTATGGAACATGAGATGGAACTGCTTGATGAAGTGCAGGAACCGTAAATTTGTATGCAAAAAACTCCGGAAGGCTGTCCTCCGGAGTTTTATCTATCGTAATTTATTTGCTGTTCGCTTTTTCCATATGCACATTTTTCCCTTTGATCTTCACGTCCTTCATCGCTTTTAAAACGATGTCGGCCTGTTCTCTCGGCACTTCTACAAATGTGTATTTGTCAAACATATCAATGCTACCCACCATACTGCCCGGCATTCCTGACTCTCCGGCGATTGCACCGAGAATATCTCCAGGCCTGATTCCCTGGTTCTTACCGATGTTGATGAAAAGGCGCGCAACATTCTCTCCACCGCCGCTGCGGCTGTTTCTCGGACCACGGCTGTTTTTATTTCTGTTGTTCCTCTCATAATCGTCCAGATCATCCAGAGAACGGAGCGGGAATTTTTCTTCGGTAATATCCTCGTACTCATCTCCCATAGACATTTTCAAAAGAGCGGCTGCCAGATCGAGGGTGGTATAATCCTCCTCAAGGACTCTCTTCTCCACAATATTTATGATTTTATCGAGATCATTATCCCGGATAACCTCACTCACACTGTCCAGAATCTTCTCCGCTTTAATTGAGGTCACATCATTCAGGGACGGAATCGGCTGGGGAAGAATCTTCGTCTTACAATAACGCTGGATTTCTCTCAGCTTATATACTTCCTTTCCAACTACCAGGCTGAGCGCTTTTCCTTCTCTGCCGGCACGGCCCGTACGGCCGATTCTGTGGACATAGTATTCGTCATCCTGAGGGATATCATAGTTAAATACAGCTTCTACGTCATCTACATCGATACCTCTGGCTGCAACATCCGTTGCGATTAAGATGTCTGTCCTGCCATTTCTGAAACTGTTCATAACACGGTCTCTCTGCATCTGTTTCAAATCTCCGTGAAGACCCTCTGCAAAATATCCCCTGTTCTGGAGTTCCTGAACCAGATCATCCACCTGTCTTTTCGTATTGCAGAAAACAATAGACAGTTTGGGATCATACATATCCAGCAGCCGGCACATAACTTCTATTTTATTCTTCGGTTTCACTTCATAATAGTACTGTGTAACCTTTGGAACGGTCAGCTCCTTTTTTACTACTCTTACGATTTGCGGGTCTTTCTGGAATTTCTTCGCAATCTCGGCAATAGCCGGCGGCATCGTCGCAGAGAACATTACGGTCTGGCGCTCTTCCGGAAGCTCGCTCAGAATCATCTCCATATCCTCTAAGAATCCCATATTCAGCATCTCATCCGCCTCATCCAGAACAACGGTATGAACGTGATCCAGTTTCAGGGTCTTTCTGCGCATATGATCCATCACACGGCCCGGTGTTCCGATAATAACCTGTACACCGTCTTTCAGGGACCGGATCTGTCTTCCTATCTCCTGTCCTCCGTAAATTGGAAGAACCTTTACTCCGTGCATATATTTTCCAAGGCGTCTGACCTCATCGGAAACCTGGATTGCCAGCTCTCTCGTCGGGCAGAGAATAATCGCCTGTAACTTTTTATTCTTCGGATCCACCTTCTGGAGAAGCGGAATACCGAAGGCCGCTGTCTTACCTGTTCCGGTCTGGGCCTGGCCGATTATATCCACTCCCTGAATCTCCAGAGGAATTGACTGGCTCTGAATCGGCGAAGCCTCCTCAAAACCCATATCTGTAACTGCGCGTAAAATCTTCGCATCTAAATTTAAATCTTCAAACTTAACTGCTTCCATTCTTTTCCTTTCCTGATTCAAAACTTCAAAAAAGAAGATCCAAGGAACGTCTCAGCTCTCGAATCTTCTCAACTTTAACTATATCTAATAAAATATAGCAGATCTCCTTCGCCTTGTCAATTAAAGATTTTTGTTGGGGAACAAGGACG
>NZ_URHZ01000114.1 GCF_900547735.1 uncultured Clostridium sp.
ACCACACCGGACATGGTCCGTTCCGGACGCGTCCTCCTCACCTCAGTTAAATCCTTATTTCCTTATCTGGCAATTCCTCCCTTCATATGATATGATGTAAAAAATAATACCTGCATCCATACAGATGGGGACGCATTTATAACATCTGTTTAAACATCATACCAGGTCCCAGCCGGGCCTGGCACAGGGGGGAATTATGATAAAAGTATTCTTAGTAGAGGACGAGGCCATCATACGCCGCGGAATACGCGACAATATCGACTGGAATGCCAACGGATTTGAATTTGTGGGGGAAGCGGGGGATGGAGAGTATGCCTATCCTCTCATTTTAAAGACGGAACCGGACATCCTTGTGACCGACGTGAAGATGCCGTTTATGGATGGACTGGAACTCAGCCGTCTTGTGAAAAAGGCGCTGCCCCAGACGAAGATTATTATATTAAGCGGCTACAATGAATTTGACTATGCCAAAGAGGCGATTAAAATAGGCATCAGCGATTATCTTTTAAAACCGGTCACGTCGGTAAATCTGATTGACGCGCTTAAGAAGGTGGCGGAGACTGTCCGGGAGGAGCGGGAGAAGAGCAGACTCCTGGAACGGTATTTCGTCAGCTATGAGAAGTATACGGAATTCCTGGACAAGACGGATTACAGCGGGGTGGACCGGAAGCTGATTGAAGATTTCCTGAAACTGGGTTCCCTGGATGAGTGCGATCTTTTCGTGGATGAATATTTCCAGGCCGTGGGAGAACACAATTATAAATCCCTCCTGCTCCGGCAGTATATGGTGATGGATATCTTCTACTGCGTCCAGGAATTCATGAAAGGAATCAATGTCCAATTGGAGGATGTGCCGGAGGAGCGCCGGGACATTAAACTGATTCCCAAGGCGATTGTGAGTGTGGAAACGACGCTGATGTATCTGAAGGATCTCTTTGTTTTTGCGCTGACGATGCGGGACAGGGTTTCGAACGACCGGTACGGTACGCTGATCCGGGAGGCCAGGGATTATATTGCGGAAAACTATGGAAAAAGCGATTTTTCCCTGAATATGATAGCCAACCACATCGGAGTCAGCCCGAGCTATTTCAGTTCCATCTTCAAGCAGGAGACGGGCCAGTCGTTTATCGAATATCTTACAAAGGTCAGGATCGACAAGGCCTGCGAGCTTTTAAAATGCACGACGCTCAGGACGGCGGAGATTGGGGAACGCGTGGGATATAATGATCCCCACTATTTCAGTTCGACGTTTAAAAAGATAACGGGCCAGTCGCCGAAGGAATTCAAAGCAAAGGAAGTTAAAAATGATAACTGAGAACAGCAGCCGGGAGACGGCGAATCAGTCTGAGGACAGGAGAACGGGCCTTAGGAAGGTGACACTGAAGATGCGGCTGACGCTACTTCTGTTTGTCATAGCAATCCCCCTGACCGGGATGGTGCTGGGAATCCTCGTCATGATCCGCAATTATTCCAATTCGTATAAAAATATCATGGCCAATGTAAAGGTTGCCAATGAGTATAATCTTAAATTCAAGGAGGAGATGGAATATTCCATGTACCGCGTTATGATAGGACTGATCGACGCGGGGCAGTTTGAGAACGGCGATATTATAGAAGGGGAAAGCCGGTATGCGACCGTGGTCAAAAATCCGATGAATTTAATCAGTTCCGCCCGGTATGCCTTTTCCAATACGGTGGAGCGCACGCCGGGGTCGGACAGCGATATCAAGATCAGGGGAATTTTATCATGCCTGGATTCGCTGGAAAAAGCGGTGAACAAGATGATCGAGAATTCCAAGCTGGCCGGAACCTACGATGAGAATTTTAACATTTGGGAAAATGACATCCAGGGGCTCTGTTCCATGATCCAGGACTACATCACCCAGTACAACTACTATGAAATCCTCAAAATGGAAGATTTGCAGAAGGAGCTGGAGTTACATACAAAACAGATTGTGGGCGGATTTCTGGCGCTTCTTGCAGGAGTCCTGGTGGTCGGTTTTACGCTCTCGGTGATGATCACAAAGTCGGTGACAAACCCCATCAACAATTTAAAGCAGACGGCCGAACGGCTGGGACGCGGAGAGCTGGAGGCCAGGGCAAAGATGTGCGGCCTGGAAGAAATCAATGTGCTCGGCAGGACGCTGAACAGGATGAGCGACGAGATTGCGGGGCTGATGGAGAAGACGAGGCAGGAACAGAAGAACCTCAGGGAGGCCGAGCTGAAGCTCCACCAGGAACAGATTAACCCGCATTTTCTCTACAATACGCTGGATTCCATTGTCTGGATGGCGGAGGGCGGCAATAATCGGCAGGTGGTGGAGATGACCACCGATCTGAGTGATTTCTTCAGGACGGTGCTCTCGGGCGGCAATGATTTTATCACGATAGCGGAGGAAGAATCCCATATCCGCAGCTATCTGAAAATTCAGAAAATCAGATATGAGGACATCCTGGATTACAGGATCAATATTGAACCGTCAATCAAGGACAAGATTGTGCTTAAAATGATCCTCCAGCCGATTGTGGAGAATGCCCTGTACCACGGGATAAAAAATAAACGGGGAGGCGGTTCCATTATCGTACGCGGCTACGAGGACAGGAACGGAATCGTCTTTGAAGTGGAGGATAACGGAATCGGAATGGACGAACAGATGCTCCGCAGCCTGAGACAGAAGCTTAAGGGCAACGGGAATATCGAGGTCAGCAAAAAAGGCGGTTTCGGTTTGAATAATGTGGCGCAGCGGATCAGGATGTATTATGGTGAGGGAGCCGACATCACGGTTGAGTCGGAACCCGACGTGGGAACCTGCATCAAAGTGTACCTGGGAAGCTTTTTAAAAGAAAATCGAAAAAAATCATAAACTTTTCGAAAAAAATCACAAGTTTTTTCTCTTGACCGGTGAAAAATCCGGAAAATGGGTGGAAAACAGTGAAAAAATTTTAACCTTTTTCAAAAGATGCTCTGTTTAAAAATCGCAGGGCATCTTTTATAATATAAACATAAAGATGATAAGTAAAAAATACTTTTCACTTTAAACAGACGATGGAGAGACAAGATTCTTTTCACCGGACGCAACAGAAAACAGCGACAAAAAGTAACCCAAAAACAAGGAGGAAGAAGTACTATGAAAAAAAGATTTTTATCAGCAGCTCTTACCGTAGCAATGGCAGTGTCCATGACAGCATGCTCCAGCAAACCGGCTGAGACCGCACCGGCAACCGAGGCGGCAGCACCGGCAGAAACAGAGGCGGCAGCAGCAGAGACAGAGGCAAAAGAGGCAGCAGCAGAGACAGGTGACAAAGAGCTCATCACAGTCGGATACGCACAGGTTGGCGCTGAGTCTGACTGGAGAACCGCTAATACAGAGTCTTTCAAATCTACATTTACAGAAGAAAACGGCTACAAGCTCATTTTTGACGACGCTCAGCAGAAACAGGAAAACCAGATTAAGGCAATCCGTTCCTTCATCCAGCAGGATGTAGACTACATCGTAGTAGCTCCTGTAGTTGAGACCGGATGGGAGACCGTTCTTGAAGAAGCAAAAGAAGCAGGCATCCCGGTTATTCTTTCCGACCGTATGATGCAGGTATCCGACGATTCCCTCTTTGAAGCATGGGTAGGCGGAAACTTCGTTAAAGAAGGCGAGACATGCGGAAACTGGCTGGCTGATTACTTAAAAGCACAGGGACGCGAAGGCGAAGACATCAACATCGTAACAATCCAGGGTACGATCGGCGCATCCGCTCAGGTTGGCCGTACGGAAGGTTTTGCAAACATCCTGAAAGAGCATTCCAACTGGAAAATGCTTGATATGCAGACAGGTGAATTCACACAGGCTAAGGGCCAGGAAGTTATGGAGTCCTTCTTAAAGAGCTATGACGACATCGACGTTGTAATCTGTGAGAACGACAACGAAGCATTCGGCGCAATCGATGCCATCAAGGCAGCAGGCAAAACATGCGGACCAGACGGCGACATTATCGTAGTTGGTTTCGACTCTGTTAAGGCAGCATTTGAATCCATGATCGCAGGCGACTTAAACGCAACATTCGAGTGCAACCCACTTCACGGACCACGTGTAGCTGAAATCATCCAGAAGCTGGAAAAAGGCGAGACAGTTGAGAAGATTCAGTACGTAGACGAAGCATACTTCGATACAAGCATGGATCTTGAGAACATCTTAAAAGAAAGAGCATACTAATTAAACATATCTACATAGGCCAATATTGATTTAGTAATCAGGAGGCGT
Organism: uncultured Clostridium sp.; assembly: GCF_900547735.1. GTDB lineage: Bacteria > Bacillota > Clostridia > Lachnospirales > Lachnospiraceae > Otoolea. The sequence goes on from NZ_URHZ01000114.1 coordinate 4,254, forward strand.
GGGGCCGGAGGCTTAGGTTTCCTCCCTGCGTCTCCTTTTGTGTGTAAAAAAGGAGGCAAAGCTTTTATGGAAAAGGATTCCGTTCTTGAAATGAGGCACATATATAAGACATTCCCAGGTGTAAAAGCTCTGCAGAATGTGGATTTCACCCTCAAAAAAGGTGAGATACATGCCCTGATGGGTGAAAACGGCGCGGGCAAGTCCACGCTGATTAAAGTTCTGACAGGAGTAGAGGAGTTTGAAACAGGGGAAATCATGATCGACGGCTGTGATCACACCATCATCAACCGCAGCCCTCAGGAAGCGCAGCAGAAGGGTATCAGTACCGTTTATCAGGAGATCAACCTCTGTCCGAACCTGACGGTGGCGGAAAACCTCTTTATCGGCAGGGAACCGAGAAAAGGGGGCCTGATCGACTGGAAGACCATGAACAGGAAAGCAAGTGAGCTGTTAGACAGCCTTGATATAAATGCAGACGTTACGAAGACGATTGACAATTACTCCATCGCAATCCAGCAGATGATTGCAATTGCCCGGGCCGTGGATATGTCGGCCAAGGTCCTGATTCTGGATGAGCCGACATCCTCACTGGATGACGGAGAGGTGGAGAAGCTTTTTGACCTGATGAGGAAACTCAGGTCGGAGGGTGTCGGAATCATCTTCGTTACTCATTTCCTCGAGCAGGTATATGCGGTATGCGATAAAATCACGGTGCTCAGAAACGGCCAGCTCGTAGGACAGTATACAACGGCGGAGCTTCCGAGAGTACAGCTTGTAGCCAAGATGATGGGTAAGGATTTCGACGACCTGGCGGCCATCAAGGAGGAAAAAGGAGCCGAGACCGTACACGGCGAGGACGATATCGTCATCAGGGCGGCCGGACTCGGAAAGAAAGGTTACATAAAACCATTTGACCTTGTGATCCATAAAGGAGAGGTAATCGGCTTTACCGGGCTGCTCGGTTCGGGAAGATCGGAAACGGTCAGGGTGATTTACGGGGCGGAGCGCTCCGACGAGGGAGAACTCTCCATCAAGGGAAAGAAAATATCGGCAAAACATCCGATTGTTTCAATGAATGAGGGCATGGCTTACCTGCCGGAGGACCGGAAGAACGAGGGTATCATCGCGGATCTGTCCGTCAGGGAAAACCTGATTATGGCTCTTCAGGCAAAGCGCGGCATGTTCCGCCTGCTCAGTAAAAAGCAGCAGGAAGAATACACGGATAAATATATTGAAATGCTCCAGATTAAGACGGCCAGCCGGGAAACGCCGATTAAATCGCTGTCCGGCGGCAACCAGCAGAAGGTAATTATCGGAAGATGGCTCCTGACGAATCCGGATTTCCTGATTCTTGACGAGCCTACCAGAGGTATCGACGTCGGCACAAAGACGGAGATTCAGAAGCTGGTTGTGAAACTGGCGGAAGAGGGCATGGCTGTGGTATTTATCTCTTCTGAAATTGAGGAAATGCTCAGAACCTGCGACCGCATGGTGGTTATGCGTGACGGCGCAAAGGTCGGGGAGCTGGACGGGGAAGAAATGAACCAGTCAACGATTATGTCAACCATTGCAGGAGGTCAGTAATATGAAAAACGATACTTTAAAGAAAATAACATCACAGCGGCTGTTCCTGCCGATTTTCTGCCTCGCTCTGGTACTGCTCGTCAATGTCGTAACGACACCGAACTTCTTTGCCATTTCGGTCAGGGACGGGGTGCTCTACGGATACATTATCGATATTATCAACCGTGCTTCAGAGCTTGTTATTCTGGCAATCGGCATGACTCTTGTCGTTTCCTCATCGGCCGGAACCGACATTTCCGTCGGAGCCATCATGGCGGTGAGCGCGGCGGTTTGCTGTAATATCTTATCGGGCGGCGAGAGGGCGGCGACGGAATTTGCCAACCCGCTGTTTCTGGGATTTATCGCTGCCATTGCAGTGGGAATCCTCATCGGCTGCTTTAACGGATTCCTCGTTTCCAAACTGAATATCCAGCCGATGGTTGCGACACTGATTATGTTCACGGCGGGCAGAGGTATCGCCCAGCTGATTACGGACGGACAGATTACCTATGTCCGCGTCGACAGTTACAAGATTCTCGGTTCCTCCTTCCCGGGAGTTCCGGTTCCGACGCCGTTTATCGTGGCAATTGTAGTCGTGGCCGTGACATCGATTATACTTAAGAAGACGGCCCTCGGCATGTATATCCAGTCGGTCGGCATCAACAAGAGAGCTTCCAGGCTGATTGGTATCAAATCGGTCATGATTATTTTTCTTACCTATGCGTACTGCGGTCTTTGTTCCGGCCTTGCAGGATTGATTTCATCCAGCCGTATTTACTCGGCGGATGCCAACAACATCGGTCTTAACATGGAGCTGGATGCAATCCTGGCTGTTGCTATCGGCGGCAACTCACTGGGCGGCGGCAAATTCTCCATCGCAGGTTCCGTAATCGGAGCTTATACCATCCAGGCGCTGACGACCACGCTCTACGCGATGCATGTTTCTTCCGACCAGGTGCCGGTATACAAGGCGATTGTCGTAGTGATTATTGTAACGCTTCAGTCACCGGGATTTGAGAGATGGCGTAAATCTCTTGCCAAAAAGAAAGAATTAAGACTTGCATCGGAAAAGGAGGCAGCATAATGAAGAATAAGAAACAACTGAACCAGACCAGCTTCCTTCTCCTGATTACAATTGTGCTTTTCTTTGTGATGTATGGAATCGGATGCGTACTGTTTAAAGACCAGGGCTTTGCCAAGACACAGAACTTTTTAAATCTTTTCATCTCCAACGCCGGGCTGATTGTAATCGGTATCGGCATGACGATTGTAATGATTACGGGCGGAATTGATATCAGCGTCGGTTCCTTTGTGGCCATGGGCTGCATGATGCTTGCATGGATGATGGAAAAAGGCGGCATCGGAGCCGTTCCGGCCGTTATCATCGTATTGATTACGGGAATTGTGTTCGGCCTTGTACAGGGATTTTTAGTCGCCTATATGGATATACAGCCATTTATCGTCACACTGGCGGGCATGTTCTTTGCCAGAGGTATGACGGCGATTATTTCAAAAGATATGATCAGTATCACCAATGAAACTTTTATGGCATGGGCCAAAGCCAAAATTTATCTTCCTTTCGGCGGATATATGAATAAAAAGGGCATGATGATTCAGCCGTATATCTACCCGACCGTTGTAATTGCACTCGTGCTTCTCGCGCTTGCGTTCATCATGCTGAAATACACAAAGTTCGGCCGCAGCATTTACGCGGTGGGCGGAAACCAGCAGTCCTCCCTTATGCTTGGTTTGAATGTGCGCATGGTGAAACTGAAAGCCTATGTGTTAGACGGTTTTTTATGCGGAATCGGAAGCGTTCTCTTCTGCCTGAACACACTGGGCGGATTCGTGGAACAGGCCAAGGGCTTTGAGATGGACGCCATCGCATCCTCCGTTATCGGCGGAACGCTCCTGACGGGCGGCGTTGGAAACGTGGTGGGTACGCTGTTCGGCGTTATGATTAAGGCGACGATTGAGGCGTTTATCACATTCCAGGGTACGCTGTCGTCCTGGTGGACCAGGATTACGATTGCGGCTCTGCTCTGCTTCTTTATTGTGCTGCAGTCGGTGTTGACGATGATGAAGAAGAAAAAGTAGTTGAGGAATGATGGATGGAGTGAATGGATACTGCGGCGGTTAGTGTCGCGGGGCGGAGGGGGAGAGGGGAACGTCCGGCCGCCTGCGTTCTTCGAGACATAGTTCTAAGTCGGAAATCGAAGAATCAAGCCGGGTTCGGACAAATCCGCACCAAATTCTGATGAATTTGATGCTCCCTTGTCCCGGATTTTGTACTCGTGGTACAAAATCCGCCCGGCCCGCTTCTCCGCTTTCCGACTAAGAACTATCGGCTCTTGTACAACGGCAGCCGGACGTTCCCCTCTCCCCCTCCGCCGGGCAGGTGGTCGGCAGTATCCAACTTACGCGGTTCCACGATTCTCTCAAAGGGGGAAGGTAGGGGCGGCCACTGCTTTGGCGGCTGGAGCCTGAGTGTGTTGAAGCGTGGAGCGTGAGTTTGTGTGGGACTGGTATGAAAGGTTAACGGAGTGAGTATTTTGTTGCTGATTGGCTATGAGAGGTTAGCGGAGTGAGTGTTTTGCTGCTGATTGGCTATGAGAGGTTAGTAAAGTGAGTGTTCGCTGCTGATTGGCTATGAGAGGTTAACGGAGTGAGTGTTTCGCCGCTGATTTGCAGTAAAAAGTTTGGAGTGCTGCATTTTTTATGATTGATGTTATTGTTGATGTTATTTTTAGGGTGAATATCAGGAGGATAAATGAATGCTTGTTACAGGAAAAAATTATAAATTCTGGTTTTGTACCGGGTCTCAGGATCTTTATGGGGAGGAGTGTCTTGCGCATGTGGCGGAGCATTCCAGGGGGATTGTGGAGGAGCTTAATAAGAGCGGGAATCTGCCGTTTGAGGTGGTTTGGAAGCCGACTTTGATTACGAATGAGGTGATTCGCCGGACGTTTAATGAGGCGAATCAGGATCCGGAGTGTGCGGGCGTGATTACGTGGATGCATACGTTTTCACCGGCTAAGAGCTGGATTCTGGGACTTCAGGAGTACAGGAAACCTCTCTGCCATCTGCATACCCAGTTTAACAGGGAAATTCCTTATGACGCGATTGATATGGATTTTATGAATGAGAACCAGTCGGCACACGGCGGCAGGGAGTATGGACATATTGTCAGCAGGATGGGAATTGAGAGAAAGGTGATTGTAGGGTATTGGGCCGATGAGGAGGTTCAGGAAAGACTGGCGTCCTGGATGCGCACGGCGGTGGGCGTGATGGAGTCTTCCCACATCCGCGTGATGCGTGTGGCCGATAATATGAGAAATGTGGCTGTTACGGATGGCGATAAGGTGGAGGCACAGATTAAATTTGGCTGGGAGATTGACGCTTATCCCGTTAATGAGATTGTGGACGCGGTAAATGCCGTTTCCAAGGCGGATACCGATACCCTGGTGGAAGAGTATTATGATAAATATGATATTCTGCTGGAGGGCAGGGATGAGAAGGAGTTCCGTGACCATGCCTCGGTTCAGGCCCAGATTGAGATTGGATTTGAGCGTTTCCTGGAAGAAAAAAACTATCAGGCAATCGTAACTCATTTTGGGGATCTGGGAGGACTCAAACAGCTTCCGGGCCTTGCGATTCAGAGGCTGATGGAGAAGGGCTACGGCTTCGGCGCGGAGGGCGACTGGAAGACGGCGGCCATGGTCCGCCTGATGAAGATTATGGCGGCTAATACAAAGGATGCCAAGGGAACGACGTTTTTTGAGGATTATACATATAACCTTGTAAAAGGCCGCGAGGGAATTCTTCAGGCCCATATGCTGGAGGTTTGCCCGACGATTGCAGACGGAAAAATTGCAATCAAGGAGTGCCCGCTCTCCATGGGTGACAGGGAGGATCCGGCGAGACTTGTGTTCACATCCAAGGAGGGCCATGGCGTGGCGACATCGCTCATCGACCTGGGAGACCGTTTCCGTCTGATTATCAACGATGTGGAAGTGAAGAAGGCTGAGAAAGAAATGCCGAAGCTGCCGGTGGCAACCGCATTCTGGACACCGGAACCAAACCTGGAAACAGGAGCGGCGGCATGGATTTACGCGGGCGGAGCACACCATACCGCATTTTCCTATGACTTGACTGCCGAGCAGATGGGTGACTGGGCTGCCTGCATGGGCATTGAGGCCGTTTATATTGATAAGGATACAAATATCCGCCAGTTCAGAAATGAGCTGAGATGGAACGAGGCATATTACAAATTCAGGTAACAGTTCGGGACGGCAGGATAGAATCCATTCAGGAAGATGCCCTGTCCGACCTGTTCCCACTATCAAAAATAAAGGATGATGAGAATGAGCCACAGCATAGAGCAGATTAAACTTAGCATCGCAGAGGGAAAAACGGCGTTGGGTATTGAGTTCGGCTCCACGAGAATTAAGGCCGTGCTGACCGACGAAACCATGGCCCCCATTGCACAGGGAAACCATGACTGGGAGAACCGTCTGGTAAATAATATCTGGACTTACACGATGGAAGATATCATGACGGGACTTAAGGATTGTTACGGTGATCTGGTCCGCGATGTGAAAGAAAAATATGGCCTGGAACTTAAAACGGCCGGCTCCATCGGAATCAGCGCCATGATGCACGGTTATATGGCATTTGATAAGAACGGGGAACTTCTTGTTCCCTTCCGGACATGGAGAAATACAATCACACAGGAGGCGGCGGAAAAGCTGACGGAGCTTTTCGGTTACAACATCCCCCAGCGCTGGAGTATTGCCCATCTCTACCAGGCAATTTTAAACGGAGAGGAACATCTTCCGCATATTGCTTATCTGACCACCCTGGCCGGTTTCATCCACTGGAAACTGACGGGCAGGAAGGTTCTGGGAGTCGGAGATGCCTCGGGTATGTTTCCGATCGATACGGCAACGGGAAATTATAACCGTACAATGACGGAGCAGTTTGACGCTCTGACTGCCACGAAGGGGTATCCGTGGAAACTTTGCAGCATTCTTCCCGAGGTTTTGACAGCCGGAGAAGAGGCTGGAACACTGACGAAAGAGGGAGCGGCGCTTCTGGACGCATCGGGCCTTCTGGAGGCCGGAATTCCTCTCTGCCCTCCGGAGGGTGACGCGGGAACCGGAATGACGGCGACCGACAGTGTGGCGGTCCGCACCGGAAACGTATCGGCGGGAACATCCGTTTTCGCCATGGTAGTCCTGGAAAAGGAACTGTCCAAAGTCTACCCGGAGATCGATCTGGTAACGACACCGTCCGGAAACCTGGTCGGAATGGTCCACTGCAACAACTGCACCTCGGATTTAAATGCCTGGGTAAACCTGTTTAAAGAATATTCACAGGCAATGGGCATGAAGGTGGATATGAATGAACTGTTCGCTACCCTATACAATAAGGCGCTGGAAGGAGATGCCGACTGCGGCGGCCTGCTTTCTTATTGCTATCTGTCGGGAGAGCCAATCACCGGATTTGAGGAGGGGCGCCCCCTGTTCATCCGCACCCCGGACAGCCGTTTCAACCTGGCCAATTTCATGCGCACTCACCTTTACAGCTCCCTGGCAACCCTGAAAATCGGTCTTGATATCCTGTTCAGGGAGGAGGGCGTCACCCTCGACAACCTGATGGGCCACGGCGGCCTCTTCAAGACAAAAGGCGTAGGCCAGAAAATCATGGCCGATGCCGCCAGAGTACCGGTATCCGTAATGGAAACAGCCGGAGAAGGCGGCGCCTGGGGAATCGCCGTTCTTGCATCCTACATGCGGGACAAAGAAGAAAACGAGACATTGGATCACTTCCTCGACACAAAAGTATTCGCCGATGAAAAAGCAGTCAGAATCGAACCGGACGAAACAGGCGCAAAAGGATTCGACGCCTTTATCGCACGCTATAAAAAAGGCCTGGCCGCAGAATGCGCGGCAGTAGAAAACATAAAAATGCAGTAAACCCGCGCCGCCCGACAAGCGGCCGGACTAACCGGAGGACAGGAAAGGAAGCCGGGACGTAAGATGGATTGGGGACTCTTCAGTCCCCAAGAAAGATATTTGCTAAAGGAAATCCGGACCCCTAATCCCGGAGGCTCCTCCTATTATTCCAAACATATCCCGTCCATCCCCGTCCCCCATACATCAAAAAATCCAACTTAGAGGTAAAAATCATGCTGAAGCACTTGAAAAAGAAAGTATACGAAGCCAACATGCAGCTCCCGCAGTACGGCCTGGTCACCTTCACCTGGGGGAATGTCTCAGGGATTGACCGTGAAAGAGGCCTGTTTGTAATCAAGCCGTCCGGCGTCGATTACAGCGATTTAACCCCGGAAGACATGGTGGTAATGGATTTAAGCGGAAATAAAATAGAAGGGGATATGAACCCCTCCTCCGATACGAAAACACATCTGGAACTCTATAACCGTTTTCCCCAGATAGGCGGTATTGTACATACCCACAGCCCGTGGGCGACATCCTGGGCGCAGGCGGGAAGGGATATTCCGTGTTACGGGACGACCCATGCCGACTACATCTACGGCAGCATCCCATGTGTCAGGAATCTGACGAAAGAAGAACTGGACGAGGACTATGAACTGAATACGGGCATCCTGATTGCGGACGCTTTTGAGGAGAGAAAGCTGGACTGCATGGCAGTTCCCTGTGTGCTTTGCAAAAACCACGGTCCCTTTACCTGGGGAACCGATGCGTTTAATGCGGTGCATAATGCGGTGGTCTTAGAAGAGGTGGCGAAGATGGCGGCGCGGTGCGAACAGATTAACTCGCAGGTGGAGCCTGCCCCCCAGTGTCTCTTAGATAAGCATTATATGAGAAAACATGGGCCGAATGCGTATTACGGACAAAATAAGTAGGGATTTAGTTGAGATGCGAGGACGCCTCTGTAAGACGGCGGACGGGGGA
>NZ_URHZ01000115.1 GCF_900547735.1 uncultured Clostridium sp.
CTCCCACTCCCCCGTCCGCCGTCTTACAGAGGCGTCCTCGCATCTCAACTAAATCTTTTCATCATTTCATCTTCCCCGGAGCCACAGACAGCCAAATCTCAAAAGAAAAATCATTCGAATGGACTTCATCGCTCTTATACACCTCAATGCACATTCCTCCGGACGGCTGATAGCTGCTGGTCGGGAATACCTCGGTATAGACTCTCTTCCATAAATCTTTAAATGCATCCGGCATACTTCCGGTACCGCTGAATATCATCCAGGTATTTGCCGGAATTTCCTCCACCGTCAGTCCCTCAGCCGGCTCGCCGCCCTCATAGGACGCTCCGATGGCATAGTCGAAATCACCTTCATTCGGGTTGTCGAAGCAGACGCCCACAATTGAATTACCGAATACGCTTTCCGGCGTGATATAGCGGCACAGTGTTGCAAGCACTCCGTCTTTCCCGCACTCCTCCCACGCACTGTGAATGCTCTGCTGCGTGATATCCCCGGTTCCCTTAAATCTCTTTCTGCGTGCAATCACCTTAAATGCGTCTTTTTTCTCAATTCTGTAATCCATCACGTTTCCTCCTTCTAATACGAGTTTGATGGAAAGGGGGGAGAATGATTTAAGCTCCGCTTTTCGTGAGCGCGCCTGGGACGGAGTGATGCCGTGGAATCTGGAGAACGCCCTGGAAAAGCTCTCCGGGCTGTCGTACCCATATTTTACCGCTACGTCTATCACCTTGCCGTCCGACGAGGCCAGCTCACTGCCCGCAAGGGTCAGCCGCCTGTTTCTGATGTATTCTCCCAGTGAATAACCGCAGAGAATCCCAAAAACTCTCTGAAAATGAAAGCTGGAGGAATATGCCTGTCTGGCAATCTCGGCATAATCCAGTTTCTCGGTCAGATTGTCTTCAATATAGTCAATTGCTCTCTGCAATCCGTCTATCCATCCCATCTCATTTCCCCTTTCCTGTTTACAATCCCAGTATACAAAAGACAGGAACATTCTTCATGACAATTTGTGCTGCCATCGGTGCACAGTTTATACCGCATCCGGCGAAGGAATTCCGTCCGTTTTTTCAGAAGCAGACCTGATGCGGTTCATTCTCTCCGTCATTATAAACATCCCCGCCACAAAAATCAGCAGATAGAATGGATAGAGCCAGACTCCAATCCATTCCGCCAGCAGTCCGAACAGCGGCGGCATCAGGGTGGTTCCCACATAGGCACAGGCCATCTGCATGCCCATGACGGACTGGGAATACTCCGCGCCAAAATTATACGGTGTCGCGTGAAGCAGGCTCGGATAAATCGGGGCGCAGCCCACTCCCGTGAGAATAAGCCCCGCAAGCACAGCCGCATTTCCAAAAGGAAGGAGAATCAGACATGCCCCGGACGCTGCTAGAAACTGCCCCAGACGCACCATATTCTGATCGCCGAACCGATCGGTTATAAATCCGCAGATAAAACGGCCGATTGTAATTCCCAGATAAAAAAGAGAGGCCCACTTTGCCGCCGTCTCTGCGTTGATGCCCTTGTGAAGCACCATAAAACTGCCCGCCCACAGGCCGGTTGTGGCCTCCAAAGAACAGTAGCAGAAAAACGCCGTCAGGATTGCCTTCGCTCCGGGCAGCTTCAGTGTTTCCCCGAGTCCAATCCCCTTATATTCCGGAGTTTCCCCTTTCCCGTCATCCTTTCCTGATTTCCACAACGGCAGAGAAAGGAGCAGGCATGCCACCAGAGCAAACTGGATGATTCCAATTGTCCGGTATCCCGAATTCCACTGCAGTCCCCGTGTCAGGCAAAGTCCCATAATATACGGTCCCGCCGTGGCTCCCACTCCCCAGAAACAGTGCAGCCAGCTCATATGGCGTGATTTGTAATGCAAAGCCACGAAGTTGTTAAGCGCCGCGTCCACACTCCCGGCCCCAAGCCCGTAGGGAATTCCCCACAGACAGAGCTGCGTAAACGAATGGGAACGTGAAAATCCCATCAGGGCAACTGCGGTCATTGCAACACTGACAACCGTCACAAGCCCTGTGCCGAACCTTCTGATCAGCCTGTCGCTGAACAGGCTGGATATGATTGTGCCTCCGGCGATAATCATGCTGATAATCCCGGCAAAGGAAACCGGCACATTTAATTCGCCATACATGGACGGCCAGGCCGAGCCGAGCAGCGAATCGGGCAGCCCCAGACTGATAAACGCCAGATAAATAATAATAAGCAGTAATTGGAACATTTTAATCCTCCTGAATTTATTTCCATACGTCGTGAAACGGGTCTGCGGTATGGAATGGGCGATACCTGTTTCATGCCGCTAACCCGGGATTCTTGCGCTGCCGCGCGGTTGCTTCAGCAACTATTTACCTCTGCGAGGCATGTGCATCCCCACGGAACGTTTTTTAAATCATAGGACGTAATTTCCTATGATTCATAGAATACCGTCTTTTTTATCTTGAATCTACCTTATTCCAGACATATAATATAAAAAAACCGACTAATAGTCAAATTGTTCTATATTAGTTCCAATTGATACGGAGGTGATATAATGAGTCTGCAAAAATGCGGATTGAATCTGAACCGCAGCAACGAGGAGCTGCAGCCACACGGCACGCCGTCCTTCCCCTGTGCCGGTTATGCCTCCGCCTATACGGACGGCGCGGAGGACGCCATTCCCTGGCACTGGCATGCGGAATTCGAGGTCATTTATATAAAATCGGGAAACCTGAAACTTCAGATACCGGAGAAAACATTTCATTTAAAACAGGGGGAAGGAATTGCCGTCAATTCCAATATTCTCCACTCTGCGGCGGCAAAACCTTACTGTGAGCTGCAATCCTTTGTCTTTAACCCTCTGTTCATCACGGGAAGCGCAGACTCCGTCTTTGCAGAAAAATACATTACGCCACTCATCTCCTCCCCCGCTTTTGACGGCTGCCCGTTTCTCCTCGTTTCCCACGAGCAGGAACTCTTCGAAAAGCAGTTTACAGAGGCCTTCCGCGCCCTTTCAGGAGATCTTCCGGGCTATGAATTCACGGTCAGGCAGAATCTCTCCGGAATCTGTTATTCGCTCTGTCAAAAATACGGCGGGAAACAGCCGTCCGAACAGCCCGGGCTTGCTCCCGACAATCTGCGCATCCGGACAATGCTCGATTATATCCACAGCCATTTTTGTGAAGACCTGAACCTGGCTCAAATTGCGGAAGCCGCCAATATCGGGGAACGCGAATGTCTGCGCTGTTTCCGAAGAACCATCCAGATTTCACCGGTGCAGTATCTGATTAAATACAGAATTATGCAGGGAGCCTCCCTGCTTCTTCGCGAACCGGGAAAAAGCGTATCCAATATCGCGCAGGAATGCGGCTTCGACAGCCCCGGGAATTTCTCCCAGTTGTTCAGACGTTATTACAAATGTTCTCCAAAAGAATACAGACAGAGAAAACAGGAATGACATTTACCGTTCCTCCATGACTTTCTACGGGATTTTTCCGGGTTTTCACGAAAAACATCAGAAAATGCCCCGGAGAACGCCCTGGAGGGCAACTATTATGAATGATACATCCCCTGTTTCGATATATTGTAATAAACATTTCTGAAATGGATTTTTGTGTCTCTATGAAAAAGCATCTCAAACTCAAAGGCAAACGGATCCGGATCGAAGGGCTCAGGGCCCGTCTGCCCCATCTAAGCGCTCACTCTCTGAAAACCCAGGCTAAAAAAATCACATCCCGAAAGGTTTTGTCTACCGCAGCCATCTTTGCCCTCTCTTTCTTTGTGGGCCGGGCCGCTGCCCAGACCGTGGAACCTCATAAGAACGCGGCCCCCGTGGAATCCCACCACAGCGCTTCCGCCGTCCCTGCCTCCGCAGACGGTAACTGGGGCTTAAGTTTCCAGACCGAAGGCCAGGCTCCGATAGGAAATGCGACGGCCGACTATCTGAAACAGTACAATGCCTACTATGTCCAAAACACGCAGGATAAAGTGATCTATCTGACCTTTGACGCCGGATACGAGAACGGCAACACTGCCGCAATCCTGGATGCGCTGAAAAAACATAACGCCCAGGCTACGTTTTTCCTGGTCGGCAATTACATGCAGACCAGCCCGGATCTCGTCAAACGGATGATCGCGGAGGGCCACAACGTGGGCAACCACACCTTCCATCACCCGGACATGTCCAAACTCTCCACAAAAGAATCATTTGAAAAAGAACTGGGCGATCTGGAAACGCTTTTCGAACAGACCACCGGCCAGCCCATGAAAAAATACTACAGGCCGCCTCAGGGAAAATACAGCGAAAGCAACCTGCAGATGGCAAACGATATGGGATATAAAACCTTTTTCTGGAGCCTTGCCTATGTTGACTGGTATGAAGATAAACAGCCGACAAAGGAAGAGGCGTTTAAAAAGCTGCTCGGCCGCATTCATCCCGGAGCCGTTGTGCTGTTACATAGTACCTCTAAAACCAATGGACAGATTCTGGATGAACTGCTGACGAAGTGGGAAGAGATGGGGTATCATTTTGGGTCGTTGGATGAGCTTGTGGAGGAAAAATAGGGGGAATAGCTTCAGTCCCGGGCAGGGAGGGGATCGCGAGGGCGGGGAATCCGGTCAGAAAAAGGTTACTATCCACTCCATGGCCAGCAACACGCTACGCGATGCACAGAAACGGTAAAATACACCGTTTCGCGCTGCAACCCTCGGGTTTTCTGTGACTTCCGCTTCGCTGCACTCACAAAAAAACACCTCGCGGAATACAACCTATTCACAGTAATATACCCTTTAGTTTTCCCCGCCGGGAAGGTTTTGGCCGGGACTGAAGCCGCGAAGGGGTCGCGTGCCCGTTGAATCTGTAGTTTCCGTAATGCACAAAATTTCGGTAGTTCCGGCAGTTTCCATAGGGCCCGTAGGTCCGGCAGTTCCCGTATTTTCATAATTCACGTAGATCCGGCAGTCCATGAAGTTTCGGTAATTCCCGCATCTCTGTAAGTTCAGAAGGTTCTATGAATATTGCTGAACGGATGTACAATTAACTTAAATTCTAAAGTTCTAAACTTTTTATTTTGATTTTGTTGTTTTAGTCATCGAAAGGATCCGGTAACGTCTAAAGTGCGTTTGCCGGATCTTTTTGATGGAGGAAATTGGGGGGATTGTATCGACGTTTTTTAGATTCTGCGTTGTTATAATAATCTTAGATATTGAAACACATGTAAAAAGGATGGCCGAGTTTATGATGAGGCATTATGGAATGTCGTAAATCGGATAAACTATGACAATGAAATCTGACCCGGTGCTCCCGGAGTGTTGGGTGTTTGAGGAGGGATTTATATGAAACCGAAGGAAGAAATCAGTGAACATTTATTAAAAGAACTTGAACGTTTCAGAGCCGAATATCCTGTTGCGGAGGAGGTGAGACGGCGTGTCTATCAGCCCGATATGCCCTTCTTTGGAAAGGAAATCGTGGAGATGGCCGTTTCCGCTCTGCTGGAGGGTGAGAATCTTCTGCTCTGCGGGGATAAGGCGACGGGAAAGAATATTCTGGCGGAAAATCTGGCCTGGATGTTTGGACGGCCTGTTTATAATATGTCCTTTCATGTGAATACGGACAGCGGCACCCTGATCGGGAGCGATACTTTTGTGGATAATGAGGTGAAGCTGCGCAGAGGGCCTGTGTACCAGTGTGCCGCTTACGGCGGTTTTGGTATCCTGGATGAGATTAATATGGCTAAAAATGATGCCGTTTCCGTACTTCATGCCACGCTCGACTACCGCCGCATCATTGATGTTCCCGGATATGACAGGATCGAACTGCACCCCGCGGCCCGTTTTATCGGAACAATGAACTACGGATACGCGGGGACGAAGGAACTGAACGAGGCTCTTGTCTCCCGTTTCATGGTCATCAATATGCCGACTCTCGGCCAGGAGGATTTGATAAGAATTCTGGATGCCGCCGTTCCCGGAGCCGCCCTTCCGGCTCTGGAACAATTTTCGGGACTTTTCCTGGATCTTCAGGTTAAGGCAAAGAACGGGGAGATTTCCACGAAACCTGTGGATCTGCGCGGTATGATCGGTTCCCTGAAGCTGATCCGCGGCGGGCTGACGCCGAAAGCCGCCGTCACTATGGGCATAACCAACAAGTGCTTTGATGTATTCGAGCAGGATATGGTGGATGACATCGTCTTGACCCGGATTCCCGATTCATGGACCAGCAGCGATGTATTTTGAGAAGTGAGGCGCCTATGAAAACCATGAAATATGAAGCGGAAGAGATAAAAATTCCGGCTCCGGCGGAACCGGAACCGGATGAAGAGATGGAAACCGCCCGAATCCAGAACCGCCTTAAGAACCTCTTATGGACCATAAGCGGTGACTACAGTCTGGGGGCCGAGGTGGACGCCTCTTTATTCCGCAGATCAAAATATATTGCTCTTTACGACGCCTGCTGCAAAGGCGGCTTCGCCAGATACTTCCGCCCTCAGACGCTGGAACAGTATTTTGAGAAGGCGTTTCTCTTCGGAGCCGAACCTTCCGTACTCCTGCCCCTCTCCCGCATGTGCATTGAGAGCGCGGTCTGGAAAAAGGTGGCCGCGGAGCGCGGAGGAGTAACCGATATCAGGCGGCTGGCATTTGAGGATACGCTGAGAAAAGACGAAAGCCGTCTGACACATACGGACTGGGGCGCTCTGGAGGCCTGCTATCTGCGTTTCTGCCTCTACCGCACTCCCGCCCCTTCCTCAAAACAGGTCTGGGTTGATAAGATTTGTGCCCTTGAGGACGCAGACGATACGGTCGAGATCATCCGCTGTCTCGATGAAGTGTACAATGGAGCCTATCCCAAGGGATTTGCAGATGAATTCAAGGGGTTTGGCTTATTTGAGGACGATCCGGGCCGTGGTGATAAGCAGTCCGACTCCGATGAAGAGGACGATAAGCCCGAAAAAGAGGAAGACCGCATCGTCAATCTTCTGGCCGATCATCTTCAGGAGGACGACGACGGTAAAAACAAGGCCGAAAAGCCGAATGCCGTTGTTCTGGAAGATGAGTCCATGGCGCTGGCAAAAGACTATATTGAACTGAATTATGGGAAGAGCTACCTGACTCCAAAGGAGCAGCGCCGGCTTACCCATAAACTCTGTACCGGCGCCCACAAGGAATGCAAACTGCACTTTACCGACGGCCTGCTCCATCCCGGCGATACGGATGAAACGGACGGGGCTGATACTACGAATCAGGCGCAGAGCCAAGACAGGCCGGAAAGCCGGGAAACCGCTTCCGACACCTACCAGGTCGAGTATGCAAGACGCATTCTGTTTGAAAATCTCGATGTCCTGAGAGCAAACCAGCTTGTCACGAGACAGAATATCCTCTCACTGGCCGACATCTTAAAGAGGGCGCTCCTCACCAGGGAGGAGAAGGAAATTTTCCCGGGTGAATATGGTAAAATCCGGGTAGACCGTCTATGGAACCTGGGAAGAACCAGCAACAGGAAATTATTTGACCGTGAATTCACACAGGAATTCACCGATTTTACCGTGGAAATCCTGATCGATTCCAGCGGCTCCCAGCAGATCCGGCAGAGCATGGTAGCGCTCCAGGGCTATATTATCAGTGAAGCGCTGAGTCTGGCGGAGATTCCCCACCGCGTGATGGGATTCTGCACATTCGGGGATTACACGGTGATGAGACGGTTCCGCGACTATGATGAACCAATCGAGGCCGACAAACGCATCCTGGAATTCTACGGCTCCGCCAATAACCGGGACGGACTCGCCATCCGTGCCGCCGCCTACAGTCTGGCCGCGCGAAAGGAAGAGAATAAAATCCTGATTGTATTAAGCGACGGAACACCGAACGATATTATTGTAAGTAAGTCCAAAAGCCGCCTGCGCGTCCAGTACTGCAATGAATACGCGGTGAAAGATACGGCAAGGGAGGTCTATCACCTTAGAAATGAGGGAATTGCCGTCATGGGAATTTTCGCCGGCGAGGAGGAGGCCCTTCCTGCAGAACGGCAGATATTTGGAAATGAATTTGCCTATATCAGGAATATAAACGACTTCTCAAATGTGGTCGGAAGGTACCTGAAGGAACAGCTCATGGTTTAGGCCGTTTTCTACTTCCACCTGCAGGATAAACTCCGGGGCTCTTTTCCGATTACAAAAAGGGATATACAGAATCATTTGAAACCATGATTCTGTATATCCCCTTTCTATTTCTATCTGTTGTCTTCACTCATCTATTTCTATCCTGCTGTTTCCACCAACTATTTCCTCCCGCTGTCTCCGCTTCTCCGTCTTTCTGATGTTTATCTCACTTAAGCTCTTATTTAATCTTCCTGCCGGTAAATTAAATATCTCACATCTGGTTTCAATTCCTCTTCTATCCGATCAAAATCTGACTGCAATACGGGATATGGAGGCGATGTATAATCGCATAAAAGCTGGATTGCATCCTTTTTGACGGATACGGTATTATCGGAAATGAGCACGGTTTCCAGCATGCCCGTCACCCTCTTTTTGCTTCCACCAGCTTCTCAAATTTCGGTACGGAGAGTATTTCGTTTGTCACAAATTCTCCATTATAAAACAGACTGTAGCTCGTAAACGGCGCCGGAGCATTCCGGGCCTGTTCCGTTGTCTCAAAACGGATCGACCGGAACGGCACCCCTTTTTCTTTGGCCGCCGCCTCTATCAGGGGAACGTATTTGGCCGTAAATGGACATTGGTTCGCATAGTAAAGCACAAATCCCTGCTCTCCGATTCGGGGCTGTTTGACCTGTTCCTTAAAGCACGGTTTATCGGCGCCGTCTTCAAAGGGAAGATAGAGCAGTTCGTAAAACGGCTCTGCTGTGTCTGCGGTGAGAAAGCCTTTATAGCGCAGAAACTTCGGTTCTGCCAAAAATGGCATTTTTTTCTTAGAAGAAAGAATCACAAGTCCTTTCTTCCCCTTTTCCCTGCTGTCACGGATGCATTCATCCAGAAGAAGCGCGGCATTTCCCTGTCCCTTATACTGTCCCGCAACCCACATGCAGTCGATATACATGTATCCGTCCGCTTCGACAGGCGCCCAGGCCTTTTCCGCCGGAATGTATTCAATAAAGCATTTTCCGCGCACATCTCCTTTTTTGAAAACAAGGCCGTCATCAAACCTCTCCGCGAGCCAGGCCTTCTTCGACAATACCTGGCAGTCCTTGTTGCTGGAAATGGCACAGCAGATGTGTTCCTGATCCAGATTTTCCTTCGTAACTGTTATAATCTCCAAAATGACGCCTCCCTCATACTGCGTGCATATCGCGTTCCCATCCGTACGCTCCGGCGTACCGGCACACTAATCTCTTTTTCTCACCGGGTGCCTGATGACTGTCTTCATTTTCTCAGGAGCTGTTTTTCTCGGATCATTCAGGTAGATCTCATGGTGCGGCCGTTTGTCGCTTATGTCTGTCTTATAGCCGTTCTCTTCCGTAAAACATTCCATCCGTCCGATCGTCTCAGGCTCACTGTCATATGGCCCGATATGCATAATCTGGGCGCAAAGACCCTCCGTATATTTTACCAGACGGACCTTTGACAGGTCAATCTCCGGTTTCTTCCTGCTGCAGCTTTCTTTGGCCTGTTCAAATACCTCCTCCGTCACAAAGTCGGGCTGCCGGATCATGGAGATCCATTGGAACCGGCTCTTATCCGTGATGTTTGTCCCATCAAATCCCCGGTCATCCACCAGCCACAGTCCCTCTAACGGAGGCACTACATAATCAAAATATCCGGGCGGGCACTGGCTGCTCATTTTGCTCATCTTAATCGTATAAGACAGGGCATACAGAGCGCCCACCGCCTCTTTATATTCTTCGGAGGTATTGGGATCACCGGAACCTTTTACGGCAAAAAATGTCATCTCCGGCACGTCCACGATGGACGGTTTCTTCCCCGGCTGGTAAAGGATCTTGTCACGTTTCTTGAAATCCACTTTCTCCCCGGGCACCGTCTCCCGCTTTACCCGTTTCTCCGTTTTTTTCTTCTTGGGCGCGGGCATGGGAAGTTCCCTGAATGTCTCCACCACCAATTCGGTCAGTAATTCCCTGTCATCGATGTCCTCCACCAGCAGAAACGGCTTAGACCCCTCATAGGGCGCCTCCTCCTCAAAATCGGGACAGAGTTTTTTCCCCGCCTCCGTAATTTTGATAAAGAGCTGATTGTCGCAGATCAGGCCGATTATCTTGCCGTCACAGTAGATGCCATATTCCCCAAACATCTTTTTATAGGTAATCTCCCCTGCGTTTCTCATCTGGTCTGCCGCATATTGAACAAATTCCATGCTTGAAGCCATATCATCACCCTCCTTGGTGCCTTTTCCCTCACATCTTCTCATACATGATATTTTTCGCAGCATGCGTTTGCCGGCAGACTGCGGAGCGTAACGTCTTTATTCCTTTAAACCTACATAGATGTGTATCTCGGCCTCGTCCATGCTGTCATCCTGATACTCCTCAAAATCGCAGGCAAAGGTCCTTGACAGATCCATACTCCAAATTTCCTGCCAGCATTTTGCAACCGCCTCATGCAGATCGCCCTTTGCAATAAACCTGGCATAATTTCCGGCCGGGATTGTGACAAGAACCGTATCTCCGGGAAGTTCCTCTTTCCCATCTACCTCACAGGCAACGACAATGGTGTAATCCGACATCGCGTCTCCGTCATACTCCGTATAAATACCCAGAACTTTCTCATTCGTCTTTCCCGGAATGGACTCATAGATTCCCTCAGAATAAAATTTACCCCACAGTCCTCCGATTACCGCTCCCATATCCGGAGACATATTATTTGTTCTCGCCTTAATTCCCGCTGCTTTTTTCTCTTCTAATTTTACAATCTCATATTCCATTGTTTCTTCTCTCCTGTCTTATTTTCTGATAGACAAAGCATACCATATGAAACATGACATCTGTGCGTCATCATTCACGGTACATTTTTTGAAGACGTCCCATCATCTCATAAAGCTCTCTGCGAAGTTCCGCCGGCTTTGTCAGTTCCACCTTGTCCCCAAAGCTCAGCAGCCATCCGAACAGGTTCTCCTTGTCCGCAAAACCGAAGGAAAATTTAAGCCGTCCGTCTTCCTGTTCCGTGAAGCTCTCCATGCCGAATTCCTCCACCAGCCGCCATTTCATATCCGGCTCAAAAACGGCCTCCACATCAATCCCCAGCGGATAAACACGCTCTGCCGACAGATCCGGCACCGGTATCTGCCTGGGTTCGTACTGTTCCTCCGTCGCTTTTAATTCCGTCATCCTGTTCAGTTTAAAAAGGCGGTAATCCTGCTTTTCACAGCAGTATCCCCACAGATACCAGGACGACCATTTAAAAATGAGAAGATACGGTTCAATACTCCGGCTGCTCTCCCCGCCCGGCGCATAATAGTTAAACTCCACCTTCCGCCTGTCCTCGACAGCCGCCTGAAGCACACTGATTTTCGGCGCCAGAGAGGAGCGGTACCAGGACGCCAGGTCGATCATAATGTGATTATTCGATGCCAGAACGGAGGAATTCCCCATTGCCAGTTTCTCCATCAACTGCTGATACCGTTTCGATCCCGACACACTGTCCAAGCTCTTTAGCCCCGCCAGAATAGCCTGCATGTCGGAGGATGTGAGCAGGGTTTTATCCATCCGGTAACCCTCCATAATGGAAATCCCCCCGTTCTGCCCCTGTGACGTGACAATGGGAATCCCCGCTTTACAGATGTCCTCAATGTCCCGGTTAATTGTCCTGCGTGAAACTTCAAATTTTTCTGCCAGATATGGCGCCGTCACCTTTTCCTGTTGAAGAAGAATGGAAAGGATACCGATGAGGCGGTCGATTTTCATAAGTCTGCTTCCTCTTTTCCACTAGTACCATAAGCACAATCCCCGGCCCAAGTCCGCCCGGGAACCACATTCCTGTCGTAAATATGCCATAACCTCCACAGCGCGGACCTTATTCCTGCATATTCCCTTTTCAGCATCCACCGCAAAAATCCGGTCCCAAAGTCCCGCCAAGGCCACATATTCCTGACAGGAATATAGTATATTATCTGTGCTTTACAGCCATTTATGTTTTAATATTACCTGTTATCTACCCATTTCATTATTTCGAATGCAGGATATCCCGCACTTCCTTTTCCCATAAATTAAAGTATATACTATAAACCCGGAATAGCAAACCAAAAACGTATTCATACGCCCTCAGTGAAACGGGACGTATATGCCCGCGACACTACTCTCCTCATGCTTAACGAAAGGGACAATCGGCCTCTGAAGATGACGGACGGGGCAATACTTTCGCTGAGTCTTCAGTCCCGTCAACAACCTGCCCGGGGAAGGAGGAGAAAAACTTTCCGAAGGGTGACCTTGAAGCCC
>NZ_URHZ01000116.1 GCF_900547735.1 uncultured Clostridium sp.
CTCCCCCGTCCGCCGTCTTACAGAGGCGTCCTCGCATCTCAACTAAATCCTCATACGTCAAATATGCCCTGTCTGACATGCTTCTGCATTTTTCATTCTCCCACCAAATGTATGGCCACATTATAACATCCGGCAATTTCTAATGCAATTAAAACTACTTTTCATAGTTATATTAGTGTATCAATAGGCTGATGAAAATCACCGTTATGCTTTATTTAAACGGGCAGGGATGCCGCCAGGCACAGCGTTCCCCACCCAAGGCGCGGGTTGGGATAAACGGTTTCGCCCGGCAGGTGTCTTGCTCCGCGGATCAGGTAGGCCTTTAATTTTTCTCCGTAAAGGAACGGATCGTTCCCCATTACGATTCCCCACTGCATCAGCAGAGCCGCGCTCCCCGTGACGAAAGGGGTGGCGAAGGAGGTTCCCGTGACGGGCTCATAGCCGCCTCCGGCGCGGGAGGTCATGACGTTGACTCCGGGAGCGGACAGGTCCGGTTTGATCAGGTTGTCGAGTCTTGTAAAACCCCGGCCTGAAAAATCGGCGTATGTCTGGTAGGAGTCGTTGTATGCGCCCACCGATATGACCCTAAGGGCGGTGGACGGGATGGTGAGCGTTGTGTCCGGGGTGGGGCGCAGGAAATGGGTGGCCCGGTTCAGCGCGTTTTCCGATGGAAGCCAGAAATCATACTGCCCCGATATAATCCGCCTTGCAACCAGCCTTATCTTCCAGACTCCGCTCTCAACATAGTCGTACCGTGGTATGAAGTCAAAGTAGATTTCCTGGGCTTTGCTATAGGGGCTGGGTTTTCCGTAATAGAGAAGAACCGTGGTCCTTGCAAAACGTATCCGCTGTGAACCGAGCTGGCTGTTGATCGGGCCTACCGAGGTGCCGCCCGGACCTTCCAGTATAATATCAAAACTGTCTACATATAATTTCCAGAGCTGCACGCCGAAGCCTGTTTCATAGTCGTCGACCGACAGCTCTATCTCATCCGTATGGCCTTCGGTCAGGAAACCGGCGGTGTGGCCTCTGGTGCTGCCCTCATTGCCTGTCCCCGCGACTACGGTTGTCTTTCCCTGCCCGGCCATCATGTCGATATATGTTTCCAAAAGGCTGGTTCCGTCATGTGAACCGTATGTATTGCCAAAACTCAAATTGACCGCCAGGGGCTTCTGGTAAAAAATAGCCCGGTTGACCACGTAGTCGAGGGCCCGCATCATCTCCGTTGTCCTGGGAAATGAATCGGCGGCAGGGACTCCCAGCTTTACAACAATCAGATCGCTCTCCCAGGCAATGCCTCTGTACCGTCCGTCGCCTTCCAGCCCGCTTCCCGCGGCAATCCCGGCCACCGCCGTTCCGTGCCCGCTCACATCCCTTTCAGGCACAATCTGGTAAGCCGCCGCCCGGCTGCCCGCCTCCAGCGCCTCATTAATCTGCTCGCGGGTGTATACCGTATCGCGATCCTGATCCCACAGCTCCAGAATACGGCTTTTTCCCTGTGCATCCCTGAAATCCCGGTGATAATAATCAATCCCCGAGTCAATGATTGCGGTGATGACACCCCGCCCGGTCAGGCCACTTCCATCTTCCTGCAGCGGGTTGATGCACGAATTACTTTTTCCTCTGTTAACGGAAAAATAGAGCCTTTTCGGTTTTTCAATATATTCAACCTGTGAAAAACCTGCCAAAGACTCTATTAGTGATTCCGGTACCGTCATGATCGCATAACCGCCCGACAGCGGGATCGCCCGGATTTCAGGCAATGCATCGAGGATTACGTTCAGATCTCCGTTGTATTTTACGATCAGTTCCCACCGTTTCTCTTCTCTGTTAAACCCAACGCTCAGCGCGGGCGATTTTTCACGTTCTTCCGGAGTGGCATCCATGGCCAGATTCAGAAGATTTTCCGCTTTTTGATTGTCCATATACATATCCTCAGATTTTCTGTGGACAGTAGCTGCCTGGTTCAATTCAGCCTTCGGCCAAACGATTATGCTGCCTACTTTCTCAGATTACATCTAAATATATGCGGAAAGACGTGAAAATATGACTGTTATTTTAAGAAGCCGTTGACAATCTGCTCCTCTGCCTCGGATTCCGTAAGTCCCAGTGTCATCAGTTTGACAATCTGGTCTCCGGCAATCTTGCCGATCGCCGCCTCGTGAATCAGGGCTGCGTCCGGATCGTTGGCCGTAAGTTCGGGAACCGCCTGGATTTTCGCATTACCCATAATGATTGCATCGCACTCCGTATGGCCGGCGCACCGGCTGTTTCCGTTGATAACTGATACAAATTTCTGATGGGACTCCTCTTTTGCCACGGAACGTGACATGACGTTGGCGCTGGCATCCTCACCGTTTAAATTGACGATAATGCTGCTCTCCGCATCCTGGCTGCCGTGTGTCAGAAGGCGTTCTTTGATGACTATCTTAGCGCCTGCCGCCAGATCGGCCACCGTCTTTCTGATCGTGGAATCCACACCCTTGATCTGCACGGTTTCCATCTCTAAATAGCTGCCTTCTTCCATTGTAACTTCCGTGGTCGGGTTCAGGATTCTCTTTCCTTTTCCGTCGCCTTCCCCGTAATGTTTCTCCACATAGCGGACTTTTGCATTCTTTCCGATGAAGAAACGGTGGATTCCGTCGTGTTCGGACGCCGCGTCGCCTCCATTGTGGATGCCGCATCCCGCTACGATTGTGACATCGGCGTTATCACCAACGTAAAAATCGTTATACACCATCTCCATCAATCCGCTCTGGCTTAAAACAACCGGGATATGGACACTCTCGTTCCTGGTTCCTTCTTTGATTTTGATATCGATTCCCGATTTGTCTTCTTTTGTAACAATATCTATGTTTGCCGTCGTATTTCTTCCCGCCATCTGTCCGTTGGCGCGGATATTATAAGCGCCTGCCGGCACGCCGTGCAGGTCGGCAACTTCTTCCAGTAATGTTTTTTGAATCTGATCCATTAATTATCCCTCCTGAAAAAATCGCAGGCTTCTACTGCCGAGGATGTGCCCAGAATCTTCGGAAGCACCTCTTCCCTTTTCCCCTCTTTTAATACACGCCCGTCGGCAATCACCACGATCCGGTCTGCAATGTTAAGAATCCTCTCCTGATGGGAAATAATCATGATGGAGCCTTTTGTCTTTGCCCTCATCCGCTCAAATACCTGAATCAGGTTCTGGAAACTCCAGAGATCGATTCCGGCTTCCGGTTCGTCAAATACGGAAAGGCTGGACTGCCTGGCCAGTACGGTGGCAATCTCAATCCTCTTCAGTTCGCCGCCCGAAAGACTCGCATTCACCTCACGGTTAATATAGTCCTTGGCGCAAAGTCCAACCTCCGACAGATATTTACAGGCATCCGCCGCAGACATGTTCTGTTTTGCCGCCAGCCGGATCAGGTCGAGAACCTGGACTCCCTTAAAACGTACCGGCTGCTGGAATGCAAAGCTGATTCCCATATTGGCTCTCTCGGTAATATTCTTTCCCGTGATATCTTCGCCGTTAAACAGGATTCTTCCGCCGGTCGGATTGATTATGCCTGCAATCAGTCTTGCAAGCGTAGATTTACCGCCGCCGTTCGGTCCTGTGATCACCACAAACTCGTCATCATTTATCGTCAGATCGACATGGTGGATAATACCTTTTTGTCCCTTTTCTTCCTGGATTTCATAAGAAACATTCTCCAGTTTAAGCATGGTGGTCCTCCTCTATAATTAATTTATCCTTTTACTGCTGTACTGCATCATTTCGCAGTTAGTATTATATACCACTTTTCCATCTTTTACTATAGGAAGTATGCGAAAAAACGTGATATATGTTAATTTTTCGTTTCTGGTGACGGCGGATGTATCCAGGGACAGGAAGAGCTTACAGTCCGGGGAGACGGTTTTTGTCGCTGAGACGCATCGGAGACATTTTTTCACAGGCATTCCCGGAGGTTTTCCCCGGCCGTCAAAAAAGGAGCGGCGGCGGGAAATACTTTTCCCGCCGGGCGCTCCCGGCTTTAAACGGTGCGGATTCTGCCGTTCTATTTTCTATTTAAAAAATTCGGCTCCCTGTGTTTTCGTCTTAAGGCGGTAGATCGTCTCGCACGCAAAGTAGAGTTCGGAGCGGTCCGGGCCTCCGAAGCAGAAGTTCCGGCAGGTTCCCGGCACGTGGATTTCACCGAGTTTCCGGCCGTTCTTATCGAAGACGAAAACATCACCCGTGGCTGTTGTGAAAATATTTCCCTGCGCATCGATCTTGGTTCCGTCGGGACGTCCGCCGACTTCGCATACAACCGCCCCGCCGCTTAAGGTGCCGTCGTCCTCCACTTTAAATCTCCGTATCTCCTGTCTCGGGGTATCGTTCACCAGCATGGTCTCTTCGCCGATTTCCATGCACAGGCCGTTGGGCTGCTCAAAATCGCTGCGGGCGAGTATCAGTTTTCCGCTCTCGTCGATACAGTATACGCCCTGGAATCCCATTTCCGGCTCGCGGGCAATTCCGGCCACCTTGCTGGTGCGTCCGTACACCGGATCCGTAAACCAGATACGGCCCCTGGAATCCACGATGATATCGTTGGGGCTGTTTAACTCCTTGCCGTCATAGTGTGAGGCCAGCGTTTTCATATAACGCCCGTCCGGTTCCATACGTGTGATGGAACTGGTTGCATGCTCACATGTCACGATACGGCCCTCGCGGTCGATAAAATTACCGTTGGAAATGTTACTTGGAAATTTAATTACGGTTGTCTCGTAGGTCGCTGGATTCCATTTGTACACCTTTCCCACACCCATGTCGGAAAAGATCAGACAGTCATTCTGAGGCCACCACATAATCCCCTCCGTCACCTTGTGTCCCACCGAGATCGGTTCAAGCACCGCGTCGGCGTCGATTAAGTCGTAAAATTCCGGTTCTGCTGCATTGTATAACATAGTATTTCCTCCTTGTATTATCTGTATGTTTTATTTGGTTTCACTCCGGCGGTCCTGCAAACGGGGCCGGAATCTTTTCTTTAATGGTATCTGATCATAAGGCGGTTGTAAAATATTGAAAACAAATATTTTCATAGGTAATGCCTATGGAAACATGGCTGTTGTGGAAAGCCCCGCCAAACTCGATGAACTTATCCGCCCCTCTCACGGCAATATCACGTCAGCATGATACACTGAACCATAAAAATCGGCCTTTGCCTGCCGCGGCTGATCTCACGCTGCGGCAGGCAAAGGCCGATTCTCATTTTTTATTACGCTCTTTCCCTATAAAAACCGTTTATTTAAAGTCCTGCTATTTCAGATGTCACTTTCAAAAAGTCTTCCATCTCCCGGGGAGTGTTGACATGGAGAGGGGATATCCTGACAACGCCTTTGGATGCAAATGCATCGAGCATCCTTGTGGAATAAATGCTGTCATAAGTTCTCTCAAATGTGATGATGCCGCGTTTTTCATACTCGGCCGCCGCCTGTTTGGCGCCTAGGCGTTCAAATTCGATTCCCAGAATCAGATCACGGGTCCTTAAGTCCCTGCCGTCCATCTGTACCTTAACTCCTTCAATATGGCGGAGGCCTTTTTCCCTTTCGGTTCCCTCCAGCATAATCCGAAGCAGTCCTCTCTCATGGGAGGCTATCCGGGCCATACCGAGTTCAAACAGTTTTCTTCGGTCCGTACAGCCGGACGCCTTTTTCTTTCCCAATGCCGTCACATAATTTACAATTTCCGTGAGAGCCGCCAGATGGGCGGGCGTTTCGCTGCCGGCCAGCCATTCATCCGCCGGTTTACCAGACAGCCTGTTGTGTTCCAGGCGCACTGCCCTGTCGGAGAGATAGGCAACTCCAAATCCCCGGACGCCAAAGAACTTATACGGGGCAAAATTCATCGCATCGACTCCGTATTTCTCCGGATCCAGCGTGCCGTGGGGCGCATGCTGGACGGCATCGCAGATAATATAAAGATCCGGATTAATTTTCCGTGCCTCCCTGAAGATTGTTTCAATGTCATATTGATAGCCCGAAATATTGGAGGCTGCCATGCAGGAAAGGACTGCGGTGTTTTTGTCAATCAGTGACAGAACCTCCCCGGCATCCACTCCCCCGGTTTCCCGGTTGGCCTGTGCCACCCTGAGCCCGCAGCCGTTTTTCCGTGCATAGAATTCCATTGCATCAAAGGCGGACGGATGTTCCAGGACCGTTGTCACATAGTTTGTTCCTACGGCATTTTCACTGATTACCCGGGTCATTTCCATCATGACGGCCGAAGCGGTATAGCCGGGATAAAGCGCTCCTCCGGCCGCGTTAAATATAACCTCTTTCAGATCACGCCGTCCCTGTTTTGCAGCTTCCTCCAAAATACCGGCCAGCCGGTTGGAATGTCCCGGCGCATCCGGATAGCTGCTGATTCTGTGAAATTCATCCTCTGCCCGTTTCAGGCGCAGCGAACCTCCCGCATTGTCGAAAAACAGTCTTTTATTCCCCTCGGGATCACGCTCCGTATAATAAAACAGGGAACGTATTTCTTCCAGCTCTTCTTCAGGAAACATGTCATCTGTAAAATTCATTTTAAACCTCCGCATTTTAGTTTTAATTGGGATGCGAGGACATCTCCGGAAGATGGCGGACGTGGGAATGGCCGGCCGTAACGCTCCCCCTTTAATACAGTTTCTCTTCATTAATTACCGCATCCAACAGATGTATGCGCTCATCGCACTCCTCTTTCCCCCGGCCGCTGACGGCCAGCAGGATAATTTCCGACACGCCGAACGGGGCCACATAGGAATTGGCAAATCCCAGGCCGTCGACCTTTGTGATAATCACAATATCCGCCTGCGCCGCAAACCGGGAGGTCTGGCGGTCGGTTATCAGTATCACCTTTGCGCCGTTTTTTTTCGCAATGTCGATCACCGATTTGTTAATCTCGGAATAGCGGGCAAAGCTGAACACCACCAGACAGTCTTTTTCCGTGATATCCATGATTGTCTCCACGGCCGATGCGTCCGCATGGGAAATGGTAATTACCCTAGGGACCAGCATTAACAGCCTGTTTGCCAGATAGTAGGCGCAGCTTGCGGTACCGCGGAAACCGGCTATATATTTGGAATTGCTGTTCAGGATGATATCCGCAACTTCCTCAATCACCTTGCCGTCCAGCTTTGCAAAGCTTTTCTCCAGATTATCAAGGATATAGCTGCTGACGTCCCGGATCAGGCTGTCCTGTTTTAACCGGCTCTTCGTCTGTGTATATTTTTCACCGGGCATTAAAAGTGACTGTTCCTTATTATACTGGGCCGCCATCCGGGCGTTCATTTCACTTCGGAAATCGGAATACCCCCTGTAGCCGAGTTTACGGATAAAGCGGATTACCGAGGTATCGCTGACGCCGATTTTCTCCGCCAGCGTCGAGGATGTCAGGATTCCAATGGTATCGAAATTTTCGAGTATGTACTCCGCTATCACGGCATCCGCCTTTGTCAGTTTCATTTCTTTTATTTTTTCAGCAATACTTTTCATTGTACGACCTCCGGATTTATTTGAACTGCAAATGATTATAGATTAAAAATAGCACAGCAAATAATTCTGGTCAATAATAGTCAAAAAATATTGCAGGAAAATATTATTCAACAACTCTTTCTTTTTGATTTACTGATTCGCTCCTACCGATTCACTCATTTATTTTTTTACCGATTCATTCAATTTTAATTTGTTTCAGATGCCCCGCTGTTTTCAAATTTGCGTCCGATTCCGGTCAGGGCGCTGCCGACATAGAGAATAATCAGTCCATAACTGTGGAAGCAATACGGCAGTACCTCCCTGAAGGAAAATGTATCCGCAACCACTCCCGACGCTGCCGCGAGGCTCATACAGAGCAGGAAAGAGGAATTGTAGGGAACGATGCCTCCGAAAGCCGTGCTCAGGCCATCCGTAATATTGGCCCCCCTGGTCCTGGCAATATGAAACTTTTTTGTCAGCTGCCTGACAAAAGGCCCCACTATGATAATATTGGCCGTACTGGCCGCGATTGCAATCATGCCGAAAATCGTCATTCCAGCGCTGGCCAGCTCCGCTTTCTGCGGCGTATCGCATTTACTGTGAATGCCGCTGATTAGCTGGTCAAATGCACCGGATCTTTTTGTAAGCTCCAGCACGGCAAAGAGCATAATGCAGAATAAAATCAGGCCCGCCATTCCGGAGATACCGGCCACCACCGGACCGTCTGCCGAAATCATCGTACTGAACGGGATAAGACCCAGGGCCAGATTTAAGGCAATCCCCAGCATATTGCAGACGAGCATGGTGGAAACAAGCCCCACTCCCTTTGTCATCAAAAACGCCATAATAACAGGTAGAATCAGCATTACCAGGGACGGAGCCTTGGAGGCGTCCACCTGGGTCATGACCGCTTCCGCGTTCAGGGTCCTGAAACCGAAGTAGATATACAAAAGACTTGCTCCCACGCCGCTTATGATGGAATACGGAAGTCTCGTTTTCACAACGCTTGACACGTCCGTCTCCTGTGTCATTGCCGATGCAATCGTCGTATCGGAGATCGGAGCCAGGTTGTCACCGAAAATACTGCCGCTCATTATTGCGCCGACAATCAGTCCCGGATTGCAGCCAAAGCCCACGGCCAGCGGAAGCATAATCGGCGTCACAGCCGCGCATGTTCCCCCTGTGGTGCCGCATGCCGTTGAAATCAGCACGCAGGTGATAAAGGTAATTACCGGCAGAAAGTTTGCATTCAGGTGAAGCTGTGAGGAAAGCCATATCAGGCCCTGAATCAGGCCGCTCTGGCGCAAAAGCTGTGATAGAATTCCCGCCATGATAAATGCCACGGTCATGGTCGCCAGCATGTGATCCCCTACGCCGTCTATCACGGCGTTGTCAAATTCTTTTTTATCCTTGCTGAGAATAAATCCCGTGCATACGGCCACAAACGCTCCGGCGGCAAATACCATCAGTGAAATATGGCCTGTCAGCGCCGCCGTAATCATGATGACGACAAATGTAATCATGGGAATCCATGCCCCTAAAAGTCCTCCGTGAAAATAAAGTTTATTTTCTTTTTCCATTGTAATACCCCTCCCTCTTTTCTTTACGGCTCTGCATATTTGCAGGTCATCTCCCAGTCACAGAGATCTGCATATCCAAACAGGATTCCTTCCCTGAACGCCGGTTTCATATTCTGGTCGTGGGTGTGGGTGATAATGAGATGGATCATATCCATGTCAAATCCCGCCTCCCTGGCCAGCATGGCCGACAGGACGCCGTGCTGGATTTTCTTTGCAATATCGCTTTTTACCAGCTCTCCCTGTCCGTCATATTCATATTCGACGACTTTATCCACGTCATGAAGCAGGCCGAACAGAATGAGACGCTGTTCATCACATTCAACGTCATGATATTTTTTGATAATCCGGTTCATGGCAAGAGCACATTCGATCGCCGAATTGACATGGGAAATCAGGGAAACATGATCCATTCCTTCCTTAAATTTTGCCTGGTCAATCGTCTCCCAGGGGCTCATCCGAAGCGCCTTCCTCCATACGTCCGCCACTGCCGCCGCCTTCTCCTTATCCTCCACCTGTGTGATACATGGAAGATACCGGGACAGAAATTCAATCTTTTCCTCCGCTGTGTTCACTTTCTTCCTTCCTTTCTTTTGTTCCTCTCTTCATGTTCTTCTTAATGCTGCCAGCGCAGATGCCAGTCTGTCAAGGCCCTTCTCCAGGTTTTCCATGGAATTCGAGTAGGATAGTCTCAGGCATCCCGGCGCATAGAATGCGTCTCCCGGCACTACCGCCACCTTGACGGTCTCCAAAAGATAGGTTGCCATATCGATGGAATTTTCAATCACTCCTCCCTGCCACTTTTTTCCGAAATACCATGAAACATCGGGCAGATAATAAAAGGCGCCCAGGGAGTCCGTTGTTTCAACATGAGGAATTGCCCGCAGTTTTTCCCCCATCATCTGCCTGCGTCTGTCAAATTCCTGCCTCATTGCCTCCACGGACCTCTGCTGGCCCATGATTGCCTCTACCCCCGCCTTCTGTGTGATAGAGTTAATGCCGGATGTGATATGCCCCTGCAGGCCGCGGATTTTTTTCATGCAGTTCTCGGGCCCCGCCGCATATCCCAGTCTCCATCCCGTCATTGCATAGCTCTTTGAGCATCCATTTACCACTACCGTATGCGCTTTCGCCTCCGGTGAAATGGATGCGACACATATATGTTCGGAGCCGTCGTACAGCAGTTTTTCATATACCTCATCCGATATAATCCAGAAATCGTTTTCCACCGCCAGCGCCACAAGCCCTTCCAGTTCTTCACGCGTATAGACGACACTGGCCGGATTGTTCGGGGAGTTGATGATGATTGCGGTTGTCCTGGGGGTAACGGCTTTTGCGATTGCCTTTAAATCCAGGTGATATCTGTCTTTTCCATACCCGACAGCGGGAACCTGCACCGGAATCCCTCCCGCAATCTTTACAATATCTACATAACTTACCCAGCACGGTGTGGGAATAATGACTTCGTCGCCCTCGTCGGCCAGCGTCAGCGCTGCCTCAAACAGCGCCTGTTTGGCTCCGGTAGTGACGCAGACTTCGTTCATGGTGTATTCTACTCCGTTGTCCTCCCTCAATTTATCGATGATGGCCTTTCGGAGGTCCGGAATGCCCTGTATGGGAGTATATCTTGTAAAATTATTGTCAATTGCCGCCTTTGCCGCATCTTTAATATTGTCCGGCGTGTTAAAATCCGGTTCCCCGATATTCAGTTTGATGATATCCTCACCGCTGCGGTTAAGCTCTGCGATTCTTGCGTTCAGTTCCACGGTAAAGGATGGCGTTACGTTATTTGCTCTTCTGCTGAACATGTTATTTCCTCCTGACGTTATTTCCCCTGATGTTGTTCTCTTTCTTATTCCGGTTTATCTGCTGCGGCCGATATTCTTTGCCGTCTTATATATCAGTTCCTCCGGCGGGCTTTTCCGGTCCACGGCCGACACCTCCATAATCAGACGGTACAGATTGACCTTCTCCGACTCGGCCGCCGCCCTGAATTTCTTCAGGAAGCTGGAATGGCAGCCCGACTTGCCAAGCACCAGGTCAACCGGTTTGACGGAATTATGGTAATTAAACGGTTCCATCGCCGGCTCCAGCCGGTTGTCGATAAAATCCAGCAGACCGTATAAATCAATTTCCTCCATCTGGCCATACCTCTGCATCATCGCCACGCAGATTTCGGTTGCAAGGTTTCCGGCGCTCCTCGCCATTCCCATCAGTCCGCAGTCCAGAATCGCCGCCCCATTTTGATAGGCCGCAATGGCATTGGCCGCGGAAAGGCCCAGGTTGTTATGGCAGTGGAACGCAACCGGAATCGATACCGCCCGGCTGAGTTTTGCCGTATACTCTGCAACCTGCTCCGGGAGCATGGTGCCGGCAGAATCCATAATTGTAATCTCATCCAAGCCTGCGTCCTCCAGTTTCCTGCCCTCCTCGGCCAGCTCATCTGCGCTGAGAATATAGGCCTTCATTGCCGAATAAAATGCCCGCATGCCGCGTTTTTTAATATCCCTAATCACCTTGACGGCAGTCTCCCCATCCCCTGCATCGGCACCTACCCTGAGAAAATGAAGTCCGCAGTCTTTTGCAAGCTCCACATTCTTTTCCCTGTAGCGCTTTGCATTCAGAAACATCCCAATCTCAGAGCCCCGGTTCAGATACTTCCCCGCAATTTCCAGATAGGTGAGGTCAGTCTCCGCGTCCGTAAACCCGGCCACTTCATATGCCCCGATTCCGCCGGAATTTCCGATTTCAATAATCGGAACCCCGCACGAGGTCAGTCCTTCCAGAACCATATCCGTAATTTCAGCCGAAAATCCCTTTCCCACGACATTTGCTCCGTCTCTCAGCGTGCAGTCCATTAGAGTAACATTCATTTGATATCCTCCATCCCTTAGTCTTTTGTTTTATCTAATATTGAATATTTTATTTCATTTATATTTTTTATGTACTTTTTTATTCATATCTATTTTATATCATGTTGGTTTTTATTTGTCAATGATTATTTATGAATATTTTTATTCATTTTCGTTCTTTCTATCTGGATAACAACGAAAAGCACGCTTCGCGAACTTTTTATTGCCACTCAATCAAAAAAAGTCCAAAGACAATTCTGCTGTCTTTGGACTTCTCTGTTCTTAAATTTACTGTTTTTAAATTGACTGTTCTTAAATTTATTGCTTTTAGTTTTCTCTGCCCGTGTGACTAAAACCTGCTATCTTTTACCCGACAGATACTCGTCAATTCCGCGCGCCCCGGCACGTCCCGCCTCCATGGCAAGGATGACGGTCGCCGCCCCGG
>NZ_URHZ01000117.1 GCF_900547735.1 uncultured Clostridium sp.
CCCGAACCCCGACCGTCCCGGCGGCGTTCTCATTCCTCAATTAAATCCCTATTTACATGAAAACCATTATATGATATAACATAAGCTGGAAAAAGCTGGAAGCTCCCGTGCCGCTGCGGGAGCTTACGGTGAACAGCATAAAAGAACTTTGCGGCGCATCCATTAAAACGCCTCCCGGGATACTTCCGGTGTGAATGGCAGGGAAAAGCCTTTATATGAAAAAATCATATTGATTTATAGAATGATATTTAGTATATTATTTTATAGATTGTGGCATTCTTGGTAGGTAGGAAAAGGCGTATGCTTTCACACTGAAACAGGGAATGCGGCTGCAAAGGAGAAATAGGATATGATAAGAGTAGCGGTAGATGCAATGGGCGGTGACAACGCACCAGGGGAAATCGTCGCCGGAGCCGTTATGGCAGCGAACACCAGAAAAGACATAAAAATTCTTCTGGTCGGTCAGCAGGAACGTGTATCGTCTGAATTAGAGAAGCATACATATAATACTGATCAGATTGAAATTGTAAATGCAACCGAAGTGATTGAGACCGAGGAACCGCCGGTGAATGCCATCCGGAAGAAGAAGGATTCCTCCATCGTGGTCGGAATGAACATGGTACGCCACGGTGAAGCGGACGCCATTGTCTCGGCCGGAAGTTCGGGAGCGGTTCTGGTGGGCGGACAGGTGATTGTAGGAAGAATCAAGGGAGTGGAACGTCCTCCTCTGGCTCCTCTTATTCCCACGGAAAACGGAGTATCACTGCTGATCGACTGCGGCGCCAACGTGGATGCAAGGCCGTCCCATCTCGTGCAGTTTGCAAAGATGGGTTCCGTTTATATGGAACATGCAATGGGAATTAAGAATCCGCGCGTGGCAATCGTAAACATCGGAGCTGAGGAAGAGAAGGGCAATGCCCTGGTAAAAGAAACATTTCCGCTTTTGAAAGAATGCGGTGACATCAATTTTACCGGCAGCATAGAGGCCCGGGAAATCCCTCACGGAGGAGCCGACGTCATTGTGGCGGAAGCGTTCACCGGCAATGTCATTCTTAAACTGTACGAAGGTGTAGGGGCGACACTCATATCCAAAGTAAAAGCGGGAATGATGACCAGCCTGCGTTCTAAAATCGGAGCCCTGCTTGTAAAACCGGCCCTGAAGGAAACACTGAAAAGTTTTGATGCCAGCCAGTATGGCGGAGCGCCTCTTCTGGGGCTGAACGGCCTGGTTGTGAAAACACACGGCAGTTCAAAACGAACCGAAGTATGTAATTCCATTATTCAATGCGTCACATTTAAAGAGCAGGGAATAAACGAAAAAATTAAAGAGAGCCTCTTCCCGATGGAAGGGCAATCAGAAGAAAGGTGAGAGAGGAAGGAAGACTATGGAATTTGAGAAATTACAGCAAATCATTGCAGAGGTATTAAATACGGAGCCGGACGACATCACGCTGGGAACCACATTCGTTGACGATCTGGGGGCAGATTCACTTGACATCTTTCAGATTATCATGGGTATCGAGGAAGAGTTCGATATTGAGATTCCGACGGAAGCCGCAGAGAAGATTGTAACGGTCGGAGATGCAGTAGATCAGATTAAGAATGCCTTAAATTAATAAAGGATTGCCGGAGCAGCCCTGGGGACAGGGCTGCTTCCATCATATATAAATACAGCCCGATATGCCGGGCGGAAAGGAAAAATAAGGAAAATTATGGATAAAAAACTGTTAGAACTGGAAGAAAAGACAGGCTATAAGTTCCGCGATCCGGAGCTTCTCACACGGGCCATGACCCACAGCTCCTACGCCAATGAATGCCACAAGAGCAAGCTGGAGTGCAATGAGCGCCTGGAATTTCTCGGAGACGCCGTGCTGGAAATTGTGTCCAGCGACTTTCTGTTTCACAAATTCCCGGACATGCCCGAGGGAGACTTGACAAAGACGAGGGCCAGCATGGTCTGCGAACCGACTCTTGCCTACTGTGCGGAGGAACTGACACTGGGAAAATATCTGCTTCTTGGAAAAGGGGAGGAGGCGACAGGCGGACGGAACCGGAATTCCGTTGTTTCCGATGCGATGGAGGCCCTGATCGGGGCTATTTACCTGGACGGTGGTTTTGCTAGTGCAAAAGAGTTTATTCACAAATTCATCCTGAATGACATGGAACACAAAAAGCTCTTTTATGATAGCAAGACTATCTTGCAGGAGATTGTGCAGAGCCAGTTTGAGGACGGGCTCAGTTATCAGCTTCTGAGGGAGGAAGGCCCGGATCACAATAAGCTTTTTGAGGTCGCGGCTATAATCGGCGAGAAAGAGATAGGACGCGGCACCGGAAGGACGAAAAAAGCGGCGGAACAGCTTGCCGCCTACCGCGGTATACTAAAAATTAAGAAATCATAGGTGGAGTATGTATTTAAAAAGTATTGAGATCCAGGGATTTAAGTCATTTGCAAATAAAATCCTGTTTGAATTTCATAACGGTATCACGGGTATCGTAGGGCCGAACGGCAGCGGCAAGAGCAATGTCGCCGACGCGGTCCGCTGGGTTCTCGGAGAACAGCGAATCAAGCAGCTCAGGGGCGGCTCGATGCAGGACGTCATTTTCTCCGGAACACAGATGCGCAAACCTCAGGGCTTTGCCTATGTGGCAATCACGCTGGACAATTCGGATCACAAGCTGCCGATCAGCTTTGACGAGGTCACGATTTCAAGGCGTCTTTACCGTTCCGGTGAGAGTGAATACAAGATAAACGGCAGTTCCTGCCGTCTGAAGGACATCAACGAGCTTTTTTACGACACGGGAATCGGCAAAGAGGGCTATTCCATTATCGGACAGGGCCAGATTGATAAGATTCTGAGCGGAAAGCCGGAGGAGAGGCGCGAACTCTTTGACGAGGCCGCCGGTATCGTCAAGTTTAAGCGCAGAAAGCTGATCGCCCAGAAGAAACTGGAGGACGAGAAGCAGAACCTGGTCCGCGTTTCCGATATTCTGTCGGAGCTGGAAAAACAGGTCGGCCCCCTTGCAAAGCAGTCGGAAGCCGCCAGGGAATACCTGCGCTTAAAGGAAAGTTTAAAAACCTACGATGCCAACCTGTTCTTAAACGAGACGGAAGCTCTGAAGGGTCAGCTCAAGGAGATAGAGACGCGGGAAACCGTTGTAACAGGAGATTTGGAGACGGTAAGGAGCGAGTCGGCCAGGCTGAAGGCTGAGTACGATGAACTCAGCCGGACGGTGGAAGGGCTGGAAGAACTGATTTCGGAACGACGGGA
Organism: uncultured Clostridium sp.; assembly: GCF_900547735.1. Taxonomy (GTDB): domain Bacteria; phylum Bacillota; class Clostridia; order Lachnospirales; family Lachnospiraceae; genus Otoolea. The sequence goes on from NZ_URHZ01000117.1 coordinate 3,270, forward strand.
CGCCCTGAACCGGGCCGGACTGACGAGGGAAAGCTTAGATGGCCGGATCCGGGTTCTGGGCGAGCAGATCAACACGGAGCGGATGAATGAGGAACATATTAAAAACCGTGTAAGTTCGATAGACGGCGAGATTGCCCAGAGGGATAAAGGCAGAGAAGAATACGAAAAAGAGCGGGCGGAACTGTCGCGGAGAATTGAAGAAGTGACGGAAAGCCTGGCTGCGGCGGAACAGGCCCTGGCCGATAAAGACGGGGAGCTGCAGTCCCTTGAAACGATGATAGAGGAGGCTAAGGCGGAGATTATCCGCGCCCTGAATGAAAAAGCCGGGCTGGCCGCCAGACAGCAGCGCTATGAGACAATGCTGGAACAGGTGGATGTCCGCAGGGCGGAGGTCACTCAGAAGCTCCTGAAGTTTAAGAGCGACGAATCCGTACAGGACGAGGCCCTGAAGGAAGAGGAGGCAAAGCTTAAGGCGATAGAAGCCAGGCTTTCAGAGCTTAATGAAAGGGAGAATACCCTGACGGCGGAGGCAGCGGCGGCCGACGAGGAAGTGAAACGCCTCGGCAGAAACTTGAATTCCACCCAGCAGGAATATCATACGAGCTACACGAAGATGGAATCGCTCAAGAACCTGGCGGAACGGTACGACGGCTACGGCAACAGCATACGCCGCGTCATGGAGGTCAGGGACCGCATCTACGGAATCCACGGCGTTGTGGCCGACCTTATTTCCACGACTAAAGAATATGAGATAGCGATTGAGACGGCCCTCGGCGGCAGCATCCAGAACATTGTCACCGATTCGGAACAGACGGCCAAGCAGCTCATCGAATATCTGAAAAAGAATAAATACGGCAGGGCTACCTTTCTTCCGCTCACCAGCGTCTCGAACAGGGGAACTTTTAACCAGGAAGGCGCCCTGAAGGAAAAAGGCGTTTTAGGCCTCGCGAATGAACTGGTGACGGTAGACAGACAATATGAAGGACTGGCAGGCTACCTGTTAGGCCGCGTCGTTGTGGTCGACCACATCGACAATGCCATCGCACTGGCGAAGAAATACAGATACTCCCTGAGAATCGTCACCCTGGAAGGAGAACTCTTAAACGCCGGAGGTTCGATGACGGGAGGCGCTTTCAAGAACAGCAGCAATCTTCTGGGACGCAGAAGAGAGATAGAGGAGCTGGAAGAAAAGTGCAGAAAAGCCCTGGTCATGGTGGACGAGATACAGAAGGACCTGGTTTTAAATGAGGGAGTCCTGGCTGAGACAAAAGAAGCCCTGGAGAAGGTAAAGACGGAGAAACAGGCCGCATACATTGAAGAGAACACGGCGCAGATGAACCTTTCCAGAATGGAGGGAAAGAAGCGCGAGATTGTGGAATCATCCGCGGATCTGGTCGCCGAGAACAGGGAGCTGGAGGAGCAGTTAAAGGAGCTGAAGGAGAACCGTGCCCAGCTTTTAGGGGAATCCGAACGCCTTATGGCACTTGGGGAGCTTAAAAACCGGGAAGTGGAAGAGCATACTGGAAAGCTGGAAATCCTCAAATCGGAGCGGGAGACGAATGCATCGGAACTTTCCGCCGTACAATTAAAAGCGGCCCAGGTGAAACAGCAGGACAGCTTCATCCAGGAGAACATAAAGCGCGTCTGTGATGAAATTTCCAGACTGAAGCTTGAAAAAGAAGAACTTGCGCAGGGCGGCAGCGACAGCAGCCGGACCATCGAAGCGAAACAGGCGGAGATTGAGGCCCTGAAACTGCAGATAGAGGAAACTCTTACAAATTCCCTTGAACTGGAACAGTCCATGGCTGAGAAGGTAAGGGAAAAAGAGGAGAAGACGGGAAGACAGAAAACATTCTTTGACAAAAAAGAAGAGCTGTCCGAACGGATGAACCTTCTGGACCGGGATTTATTCCGGCTCCAGAGCCAGAAGGAAAAACTGTCGGAGCGGATGGAAAACCAGACGAATTACATGTGGAATGAGTACGAACTCACATGGTCCACGGCTGAAAAGCTGAGGAACGGGGAACTGGGTCCGGTTTCCGAGATGAAAAAGCAGATTGAAAAACTGAAGACGCAGGTCAAAGCGCTTGGAAACGTCAATGTCAATGCCATCGAGGATTATAAAGAGGTGTCGGAACGGTATGAGTTCATGAAAACGCAGCACGACGACCTGATCACGGCGGAGGAGACGCTCTTAAAGATTATCGACGAACTGGACATGGGAATGCGCAGGCAGTTCGAAGAAAAATTCCGGGAAATCAGACAGGAGTTCGACAAGGTCTTCAAAGAACTGTTCGGAGGCGGCCACGGCGCCCTGGAGCTTCAGGAGGACGAGGACATCCTGGAAGCCGGAATTCAGATTATTTCACAGCCTCCGGGCAAGAAACTGCAGAATATGATGCAGCTTTCCGGCGGAGAGAAGGCGCTCACCGCGATTGCCCTGCTGTTCGCCATCCAGAACCTGAAGCCGTCGCCCTTCTGTCTCCTGGACGAGATCGAGGCGGCGCTCGACGATTCCAACGTTGACCGTTTTGCAGGCTACCTGCACAAGCTTACAAAATACACGCAGTTTATCGTCATCACCCACAGAAGGGGAACCATGATTGCCTCGGACCGTCTCTACGGCATCACGATGCAGGAAAAGGGAGTTTCGACCCTGGTTTCCGTCAGCCTGATTGAGGATAAGCTGGAACAATGACATAACAGTGACCAGGACCAATCATAACCGGAAGAGCAGATAGAGGAGGAAACAGGAGATGAGTGAAGGGAAGAAAGGCTTTTTTGGCCGTCTGGTGGAAGGTCTTACAAAGACCAGGAATTCCATTGTATCGGGAATTGATTCGATTTTCAGCGGTTTTTCCGCGATCGACGACGACTTTTACGAGGAGATAGAAGAAACCCTGATTATGGGAGATTTGGGAATCCAGACAACGATGGCAATTGTGGAGGATCTGCGCCAGAAGGTGAAGGAGAACCACATCAAGGAGCCGTCGGAGTGCAAGGAACTTCTGATTAACAGCATTAAAGGCCAGATGGATCTGGGTGAGAATGCATATGAATTTGAGAATAGAAAGTCCGTTGTTCTCGTGATTGGCGTAAACGGCGTAGGCAAGACCACATCGGTCGGCAAGCTTGCGGGCCAGTTAAAGGATCAGGGAAAAAAGGTAATCCTGGCTGCGGCCGACACCTTCCGTGCGGCGGCGATTGAGCAGCTTACGGAATGGTCCAACCGGGCGGGCGTGGAACTGATTGCCCAGCAGGAGGGCTCCGACCCGGCGGCCGTTATTTTCGATGCAATTGCGGCGGCCAAGTCGAGAAATGCGGACGTTCTGATCTGCGATACCGCGGGCAGGCTCCACAACAAGAAGAACCTGATGGAGGAGCTTAAAAAGATCAACCGGATTATTGACAAGGAATACCCGGATGCATACAGAGAGACGCTTGTCGTGCTGGACGGAACCACCGGCCAGAACGCCCTCTCACAGGCCAAACAGTTCATGGAAGTGGCCGATATCACCGGAATTATCCTGACCAAGCTGGACGGGACGGCCAAGGGCGGAATCGCCGTGGCAATCCAGTCGGAACTGGGAATACCGGTGAAGTATGTGGGAATCGGAGAAAAGATAGATGATTTGCAGAAATTTGATGCCAATGATTTTGTAAACGCGTTATTTAAACGGCCGGAGGAGAGAGTGGAATGAACGGGGAATTAGAAGAGGAAGTAAGAGGAGAAAGTGAAATGGACGAGAAACTGACACTGGAGAAATTCGAAGAAGCGACGGAAGCCGTCACAAAAGTTATCTCTGAGACAAAGCTTGTATACAGTGAGCACTTTTCCAACATGACGGGAAATAAGGTTTACTTTAAACCTGAAAATATGCAGTATACGGGAGCCTACAAGGTCCGCGGCGCATACTATAAGATCAGCACGCTGACAGAAGAAGAAAAGAGCAAGGGGCTTATAACGGCCTCCGCCGGCAACCATGCCCAGGGAGTCGCCTATGCGGCCAAGCTGGCGGGAATCAAGGCGGTAATCGTAATGCCTACCACAACGCCTCTGATGAAGGTGAACAGGACGAGAAGTTACGGTGCCGAGGTGGTTCTGTGCGGAGACGTGTTTGACGAGGCCCTGGCCCGTGCCAATGAGCTGGCTGCCGAGCACGGCTATACATTCATCCATCCGTTCAATGATCTGGACGTGGCGACCGGACAGGGAACCATAGCCATGGAAATCATCAAAGAGCTTCCGACGGTCGACTATATCCTGGTGCCAATCGGCGGCGGCGGTCTCTGCACCGGCGTGGCCACACTGGCAAAGCTCTTAAACCCGAAGATCAAAATCATCGGAGTGGAGCCGGCCGGCGCAAACTGTATGCAGGAATCCCTGAAAGCGGGCAAGATCGTGTCCCTTCCTTCCGTGAACACCATCGCGGACGGCACGGCGGTACAGACTCCGGGCGATCTTCTGCTTCCGTACATACAGGAGAATGTGGATAAGATTATCACAATTGAGGATTCTGAACTGATCGTAGCCTTCCTGGACATGGTGGAGAACCACAAGATGATCGTGGAAAATTCCGGCCTTCTGACCGTGGCGGCTTTAAAACACCTGAATGTCAACAAGAAAAAGATTGTTTCCATCCTGAGCGGAGGAAACATGGATGTAATCACAATGGCCTCCATTGTACAGCACGGCCTGATCCAGAGAGACCGTATCTTCACCGTCTCCGTACTCCTTCCCGACAAGCCGGGAGAGCTTGCTAAGGTTTCCACCCTAATGGCGGCGGAACAGGGCAATGTTATCAAACTGGAGCACAACCAGTTCGTCAGCATAAACCGTAACGCGGCAGTGGAGCTGCGCATCACCGTGGAAGCATTTGGCACAGAGCACAAAGAAAGGATTGTAGATGCGCTGAAAGCGGCCGGATACCGCCCGAAACTCGTTAAATCAAAAGGAATTTACGAAGCATAACGCTGAAAAGGGAAATGGTATGTATCAATTTGATAAAAATACACCCCTTGGCAAAAACCTTCATTATTTTGTCAAGTGGAGTGCGATATCCGTCATAATCGGACTGGTAACGGGACTGGTGGGGACGGCTTTCGGCCATGCCGTTCTGTGGGTGTCAGCCTATTTCAGAAGCCACCCATGGACGATTCTGTTCCTCCCGGTCTGCGGCCTTCTGATTACCGGCGTATATCATCTGCTGAAAGAGGATAAGAACCGTGGAACCAACATGGTAATAGAGTCCATTTATTCAGGAACGGAGATTACCTTTGGGACGGCCCCCGCCGTTTTCATCGGAACTCTTCTGACACACATTGCAGGCGGTTCCTCCGGAAGGGAGGGAGCTGCCCTCCAGATGGGCGGAAGCATCGGAAACCAGATAGGAAAAGCCCTCCGCCTGGATGAAAAAGATATAAAAATCGCCGTCATGTGCGGAATGAGCGGGGCCTTTGCCGCCCTGTTCGGAACGCCGGTGGCGGCTGCCGTATTTTCAATGGAAGTCATCAGCATCGGCGTCATGTATTACGCTGCGTTGGTCCCCTGTATTTTTTCTGCGTACCTGGGGGCGGCGGTGGCAAAATATCTCGGTCTGCATCCGGAGGCGTTTCCAATCGGGGCAGTTCCGGAATTCGGCCTTAAAATGGGCGTGCTGATTGTGATTCTCGGAATTCTCTGCGCCCTTGTTGCGGAGCTGTTCTGTATCGTGCTTCACGGCGCGGGTCATCTGTACGTCAAACACTTTCCGTCGCCTGCAAAAAGGATTGCCATGGGCGGCCTTCTCGTGATCGTGCTGACCCTGGTGTCCAGAAACATCGACTACAACGGAAGCGGCATCCAGTTGATTGAAAAATGCTTTGAGGGTGAAGTGGATTACACCGCTTTCCTATGGAAAATCCTGTTTACCGCTGTTACGCTGGAAGCCGGCTTTAAGGGCGGCGAGATAGTGCCGACCCTGACGATCGGTGCGACCTTTGGCTGCACCTTTGCCATGCTGACCGGCCAGCCCCACGGGCTGATGGCGGCCAGCGGAATGCTTGCGCTCTTTGTGGGCGTGACAAACTGTCCGATTACGACTCTGCTTTTGGGCCTTGAACTGTTCGGATACTCGGCAATGCCGTATTTTGTTGTGATAATCGCGGTAAGTTTTACCCTGTCCGGATACTACAGCCTGTATTCCAGCCAGAAATTTGTCTATTCCAAGACGAAAACAGAATATATCAACCGCAAGACCAACGACTTTATCCCATATCAGAGAAAGAACTTCACATCCCCTGAGGAATAGAGCCAGGGTGACGGAGAGAGGTACATGGAATGAAAATTTTGATTAGAAATGCAACGGTCCTCACGATGGATGAGGAAATGCACCTTTACGCGCCCGGCTACGTCCTTACAAGGGACGGCAGAATTGAGGAGCTGGGAGAGGAGAAAGAAATTCTTCCCGAGGCGGATGAGATAATCGATGCCGGCGGAGGAATTCTCCTCCCCGGCTTTATTAATACCCACTGCCATGTCCCGATGATGCCGTTCCGCAGCCTGGGGGACGACTGCCCAGACCGTCTGCGCCGTTTCCTGTTTCCGTTAGAGAATGAGGCCATGACAAAGGAACTCGTAGCCCTCTCCGCCAGATACGGAATCTGTGAGATGCTCCTGGCGGGCGTGACCACCTTTACGGACATGTATTATTTTGAGGACGAGGTGGCGAAGGCCTGCGAGGAACTCGGCATCCGCGGCGTCCTGGGAGAGACCGTAATCGGCCAGAAGACATGCGACAGCGAAGAACCGTACGGCGGCCTTCTGCTGGCGGAAGAATTCATTAAGACGTGGAAGGGCTGCGAACTGGTAACTCCCATCATCGCCCCCCACGCAACCAACACGAACAGCCCAAAGATGCTGAAAAAAGCATATGAAACGGCGCTCAAATACGACACGCTCTGCACACTCCACGCCAGCGAGATGGACTATGAATTAAAGTACTTCAAAGACGAGTACGGCCAGACGCCCATTGAGTTCCTGAACACCCTCGGCATACTGGGAGACCACCTCCTGGCGGCCCATTGCATCCATCTGACGGAGCGCGACATCGCCCTGCTTTCGGAGAGCAAAACCACGGTCAGCCACTGTATCGGCTCCAACACCAAGGCGGGCAAGGGCGTAGCCCCGGTAAAAGACCTTCTGGCAGCCAGGATCCCGGTGGGTCTCGGCACGGACGGAGCCTCCTCCGGCAACACCCTGGACCTCTTCACCCAGATGCGCCTGTTTGCCTCCTTTCATAAAACAGAAAACCGCGACAGAAGTCTTTTCCCGGCAAAAGAGATCGTAAAACTCGCCACGACCGGAGGCGCAAAGACCCTCCACATGGAACATGTCCTGGGCTCCCTGGAACCTGGAAAAAAGGCGGACATGGTCCTGGTAGAAACAGACTCCGTCAACATGTTCCCATGCTACGACCCATACTCCGCGCTTGTCTACTCCGCCAACGCATCCAATGTGGAACTGGTGATGGTCGGCGGAAAGGTGCTGGTAAGAGGAAAGCGGCTGGTACATGCCGATCTGAAGCAGATCCGGAAAGAGCTGGAGGATGGGATTGGGAGCTTCCGGAAAGCGGCGGAATCTTATATTTAGTTGAGATAGGAGGACGCCTCTGATAAGCCGGCGGACGGGGTAGGGGGATGGTTGGCTGAGTCTTCAGTCCCGATTGGGAGGTTGTCGTGGGGAGGAATCCGGGAGAAAAAATTCCTACGGGGACCCGCTCCCGCTTGTGGAGCGCACAGCGGATGCTAAGCTCGTGAGGGACCTCGCTAAGCACCGGCGGGCTCCAATGTCCCCTTCGGAAATTTTGTTACCGTGCCCTCCGGGCCCAGCAACACGCTTCGCGATGCACAGAAACGGTACAAACCACCGTTTCGCGCCGTTATCCTCGGGTTTTCTGTGACTTACGCTTTGCTCCACTCACACAAAACGCCTCGCGGAATACTTCCGTCATACAATAACAGGCTCGCCAACTCCCCTCGGGCAGGCTGTTGACGGGACTGAAGATCCCGGAAGGGTATCTATACCCCGTCCGCCGACTTATCAGAGGCTGATTGTCTCTTTCGTCAAGTAGGGAAGAGGCTATTGTCGCGGCCACTACGTCTCTTCGGATGCCGGGGCACTGCCTCTTTATTACTTAACGTTTAGCAACATTTTATCCTGTTTTTTGTATACCGCGATGCGGTGATTCATAAGAGTCTGAACTGTTAAAGGTACCGCAGTTTCGTAGTGGCCGCGACAATACCTTCCCCGCACTTGACGGAAGAGACAATCAGCCCCTGAAGCCGGCGGACAGGGCAACAACCTTCCCTGAGTCTTCAGTCCCGTCGACAGCCTGCCCGGGGAAGGAAGGAGAAAACTTTCC
>NZ_URHZ01000118.1 GCF_900547735.1 uncultured Clostridium sp.
CCCACTCCCCCGTCCGCCGTCTTACAGAGGCGTCCTCGCATCTCAATTAAATCCCTATTTTCCCTCCCAGCCAATATTGATTCCCGCTAATTTCGCCTGCTTACACAAATCCTTTGTCTGCAGCGTATACTGCCTCCCGTCCTTTATAAAATGTGTGCCGCACTGTCTGAATTCGAAGGCCGCATGTTTCCTGATGCACTGCTCCCTGATATCCAGCACCCAGTCATAATTCAGGGGTCTGGCATTGTAGTCTGATTCGCCGCCGACCACAACCAGCTCGATATCGTCCAGATATTTTTCAATATTAACTCTTTCCAGCAGCGGCTGTGCCGTGATGCACTTATGCCGGATTGGCAGATCGCGAAATACCGGTAATTTATAATCGGCATTTTCCTGGTTTTCAATGGTGCAGCATACGATTACATTGTCATAGCCGTCACCCCAATCATTGGGGACGCAGTCCATAAACCGGCCGATCCTTTTTGTTAAAAACAGGAAATCGCAGTCGGAGCGTTCCTTTATCATCGCCCAGCATTCTTCTCTCCAGGAGTCCGCCTCCTCTATCAGAAAATCGGTTGAAAAACAGAGATAGACCAGTCCCGGCTTCATCTTGTAATTTCCGTTTTTTAATTTCAGGATCGGTTTCTCGAAATCCTTTGTCTTAATGATTTCGTTCGTGTCTATATTTCTTTTAAAATCTCCTTTATGGATATAGCAATATTTACAGCCGTCGCTGCATTTTTTACAGCCCCGCCACGGATTCCACATCGACATGTCTTTTTCCTCTTAAAACCTGGACTTTTCATAATTATAAGGAATGCTTGTCCCAACCGTCACATCTTCAATCTTTTCGATAATGAGCCAGTCGTCCATGTTTCCCTGATGGTCGAATTCGAGAGGGGAGATTTTCTCCACCTTGTCAAATTCCACGAGACAGAGGCATTTTTTATGCCAGCGGGCCTTTTGTTTATCGGTCAGATTCAGCTTCCCCTGGTTTTTGTCCAGAATGTCTGTAATCTCCTCATCGGACAGCTTTACAAAATTCTGAACGTTTTTTACGGCTGCTTTTGCGCAAATGGAAGTGGTGCCTTTTTCCATAAAGTAGAGGGTCTCATTTTCAAAGACTCTGCTGTGCGGGATTTTTCTTCCGGCGGCTCCCCTGACGATCATTGTTTTTGTTCCTTCTAAAATTTTATCTAAAACATGTTCTCCCTTTTTGCCGGTATTATCGCAGTAGACCAAATGTACCATTTTAAGTGACTCCTTTCGAACTGTTGTCGGTCAGACATATGGATTTAGTTTATCACTATTTTATGATTTCGTCATCGCTTTTCGGCACAGGAGGAAAATGTTTGTTACAGTTCAGCCTTCGGCCAAACTGCAACAAAATGATGCACAGAAACGGTAAAAAGCACCGTTTCGCGCCGCGTAACTCGGGATTTTCGCAAAAAATATGCGAAAACACCTCGCGGGATGCATCATGGCTGAACTGTTACAAATGTTTACAATATGCAGAAGGCGCCCGCCCGGAGCTGCATAAAACTTTGAATGAAAAATAATGAAAATTGTTGCAAAGTTCATGAGCGGAATTAGGAACGAATGTGTGGATTTATCAATTAATGTGTGCGAAAAGCAGCTATCTGAGTTATACTTAATAAGAGAAAAATAAAAGAACATAAAAATGCAATAGATTGCATCAATGTGTAACTTAAACAAGAAAAATGAAAGATAATGCAATTTTATGTGAAGTATTTTGAAATAATATGAAATAAATATTGCAAAACATTGCAATATGTGATATTCTATATCACAGGAAGGAGAAAAATATGTCACAGTTCACAAATTCTATACCGGCCCAGAGGCAGCAGCAGATTTCGGATTACCTCAAGTCAAAATTCAGTATCTCCATCAAGGAAGCATCGGAACTCTGCAATGTATCGGAGGCGACCGCGAGGAGGGACCTGGATGATATGGCGGCTGCGGGCCTGCTGGAGAGGACGCACGGAGGTGCGGTTCTCCATAAGGGGACGGGATTTGAAGAGTACCATGACGAGAAGATGAAAGCGATGATACCGGAGAAGACGAGGATTGCAAGGGAAGCCGTGACACTGATTAAAGACGGCGACAGCATTTTCCTTGATTCGGGCACAACCACGCTGATGCTGGGACAGCAGCTTGAAAGTATCAAGAAGCTGACCGTTGTGACGAACAACCTGGATATCGCTTCGACCGTCAAACTGGACAATTCTTCGACAATGATTATAACGGGCGGCGTCAGAAGGGACGGCTACAGTGTTTTGATAGGAGATATCGCGGAGGAGCTGGTCAGAAAGCTGTATGTGGATATCGCCTTTGTGGGAGCCGATGCCGTGAATTCCAAGAGCGGCGTCTATAACAGCAATTTTATGGAAATTGGAATCAAGAAAAGTATCATTGCCAGCGGCAAGAGGGCGGTACTGCTGGCGGACCATTCCAAGTTTAAGCAGAAGGCCCTGGCTAAAATATGTGATATAGAAGAGTTTGACACGATCATTACAGATTCGGGCGTCGATAAGGAGACCAGGGAATATCTGGATAAGAAGATACCCCATCTGATAGTAGTATAAGGAGGATACAGATTTATGAGTTGGCTGAAAGAGGTTATCGGTACGGAGAAGGCGATCATATCCATGCTCCATCTGCAGGCAATGCCTGGGGACCCCTACTATGATAAGGAGAAGGGGATTAAGTGGGTGGTGGAAAAGGCAAAAGAGGATCTGGATGCCCTTCAGGAGGGCGGAGTTGATGCGATTATGTTCAGCAATGAATACAGCCTCCCCTATCTTACGGAAGTAAAGAGGGAGACAGTCGCCGCGATGGGAAGAGTCATTGGAGAACTCCAGCCCTACATATCAATTCCATACGGTGTCAATGTTTTATGGGATCCGAAAGCTTCGCTCGATCTGGCCGCAGCCGTCGATGCCAAATTCATAAGGGAAATATTTACCGGCGTTTACGCCAGTGATTTCGGGCTGTGGAACACCTGCTGCGGCGAGGTGGTCCGGCATCAGAGGGAAATCGGGGCGGAACATGTGAAGCTCCTCTTTAATATCGTGCCGGAGGCGGCCAGATACCTGGCGGACAGGGAGATCAGACAGATTGCAAAATCAACGGTCTTTAACTGCCGTCCCGATGCTTTATGTGTGTCGGGCCTGACGGCGGGCTCACCGACGGATATGTCGACGCTCCAGGAAGTAAAGGCCGAAGTGCCGGAAACCGTTGTGCTGGCCAACACGGGATGCCGGAAAGAGACAATTGAGCGTCTTCTGAGCATTGCCGACGGAGCCGTTGTTGCAACCACCTTTAAATACGACGGTAAATTCGAAAACCAGGTTGATAAAAACCGGGTAAAAGAATTTATGGATATAGTCAAACGATTCAGAGGAGGAATGTAACATGATATCCGCAGAAGAAATCTACGGCAGCGCACTCCGCACATTTGCAAACGAGGCGAATGCGGTTGCTCGGCTATCCGACACCGTCGACAGGGACAGTTATGTCAAAGCAGTGCAGATGATAGCGGAATGTGAGGGAAGGATCATCACAACGGGCTGCGGAACTTCCGGGGCCTGTGCAAAAAAGGTCTCCCAGGTGTTTAACTGTGTGGACAGAGCGTCCCAGTTTCTGAACCCGGCGGATGCCCCGCATGGGGATTACGGAATGATACGGCCGGGAGATATCGTCATTATTATCTCCAAGAGCGGAAAAACGACGGAGATGATAAATTTGATACCCGTCGCCAAAGCCAGGGGAGCCCAAATCATCACGGTGACCGAGAATCCCGGTTCGCCTATCGCTCTTGAGAGCGATCTGAACCTGATCCTCAGTACGGGAGAGGAGGCATGCCCTTACCAGTGTCTGTCTACAACTTCCGTTACCGCGGTATTTGCCCTGTTTGATGCAATTTCAATTGGTTGTATGCTGTATAACGGCATTGATAAAAATTATTTTAAGCTCGTTCATCCGGCCGGGGGAGTCGGCGCCATGCTTGCTTCGGAGGAATAGAGGATGAAACGGATTGTGACGGAGAGCTATGAGGAAAGCAGCCGTATTCTGGCTGATTTGTTCGGGGATGTGATACGGAATACGCCGCATCCGCTTCTCGGCTGTGCGACGGGAAGTTCGCCCATCGGGCTGTACCGGTTTTTGGCGGAGGACTACAGGGCGGGAAAACTCGACTTTTCCGGGGTGAGGACGATCAACCTGGACGAGTATGCCGGTCTGCCAAGAAGCCATAACCAGAGCTTCGGATATTTTATGGATCGCCACCTGTTTTCCAAGGTCAATATAAAGGAAGAAAATATTATGCTGGCCGACGGAACGGGGGATGCGCAGGAACAGTGCAGGCGCTACGACGGCTTTCTTGCGGAGAATGACATTGATATCCTGGTTCTGGGAATAGGCGGCAATGGGCATATAGGATTTAATGAACCGGCAGAGTTTTTTACAGCCAATACCCATGTGGTGGAACTGGAAGAGGAAACAATTGAAGCGAATTCCCGTTTCTTTGAACGCCGGGAGGATGTTCCGAAAAAGGCCATAACAATGGGGATGGCCGGAATCGTCAGGGCTAAAAAGGTGGTTCTGATTGCTTCAGGGCCGGCCAAAGCGGACGCGATAGGACGTCTGTTTAAAGACGACAGGATTGATCCTATGCTCCCATGCAGCATTTTGAAGGTATGCCGCGACGCGACGGTGATCATTGACCGGGAGCTGGAAGCGGAGATGAAATGACGAAGGCTGTGAATCGCAATGCTATGGAGTATGGAGAGTAACAGATGGGGAAATTTGTTTTAGGATTTGATTTCGGAACCCTGTCGTGCAGGGGAGTGGCCTTAAGACTCGAGGATGGACGGCTGATGGCTTCGGCCGAGAGCCGCTATAAAAACGGGGTGATTTCCGGCATGATGCACCATAAACCGATCCCGCTTCCAGATGAATGGTTTCTGCAGGATCCGGATGACTGGATCGAGAGCATGTGCGCCGTAACGGCCCGGCTGATTGGAGATTCCGGGATAAATCCGGAGGATGTGGCCGCCATCGGGACCGATTTTACGAGCTGCACCATGGTACCCCTGTACCGGGACGGCCTTCCCATATGTAAGGATCCCGGCCTGCGGGACCGTCCCAATGCATGGCCTAAACTGTGGAAACACCACGGGGCGCAGAACTATGCGGAGGAGATAGAAAGCTATGCCAGGGAGCATACGACATGGCTGAAAGAATATTTCGGCAGCTCCGTCTCATCGGAATGGATGTTTCCAAAGATTATGCAGGTAGCCAGGGAAGACCCTGAGATCTACCGGAAAACCGATTTGTTTATGGAGGCCGTGGACTGGATTGTCTACTGGCTGACAGGGAACCTCAAGAGGACAGGAGGCGTTCTGGGGGTGAACGCGTTCTGGATTAAAGGCAGGGGGTACCCGGACAGGGATTTCTTAAGGGCCCTCGACCCGGAAATGGAAGATTTAACGGAAACAAAATTTGCAGGTGATATTATCGATGTCGGCGACTGCGCCGGTTTTCTCAGGGAGGAAGCGGCAAAGATGCTGGGGCTTACGGTGAAAACGGCCGTAGCCGCCGGCCACAGCGACGGGGCTGTGGCGGGATGCGGAGCGGGAGTTACGGAGAGCGGAAGTATGATGCTTGTAATGGGAACCTCCACCTGCCATCAGATGATGTACCGGGAGTTCTGCTCATTCGACGGACTTTGCTCGGTGGCGGCGGACGGAATGGTTCCGGGGCTTTACGGATATGAGTCCGGACAGCCGGCCACGGGAGATTTGTTCCAGTGGTTTGCCGAAACTTCCGTTCCTCGGGAGTATTATGAGAAAGCCCAGGAAGAAGGAAAGAGCATACTGGCCTATCTGGGGGAACTGGCGGAGAAGCTGGAACCGGGGGAGAGCGGCCTTGTGGCTCTGGACTGGTTTAACGGGAACCGGAGTATCCTGTCCAACTACAACTTATCGGGAGCCGTCATCGGCCTTACCCTGCAAACTAGAACAGAAGAAATCTACAGGGCTCTTGTAGAGGCAAATGTATTTGGCTCCAGGAGAATCCTTGAAAATTACAAAGACAACGGCGTTCCGATAAAAGCGATTTACGCGGTGGGAGGAATCGCAGGAAAAAGCCCGTGGATTATGCAGATGTGCGCGGATGTGTTCAAACAGGAGGTGATCGTCCCACGGATTGACAATGTGCCGGCCAGAGGCGCAGCCGCCTGTGCGGCCGTGGCATTTGGAAAAGTATACGGATATCCGGGATGCGCAGATTTTTCCGAAGCTTCAAAACGCCTGATTCCGCCGGAGACGGTGATTTATACGCCGGACGGCCGGAAAAAAGAGCTGTACGATGAATTGTACGGTTATTACAGAAAATTGCATGATATATTCGGCAGCGATGATTCCTTTATGAAGGGGTTAAGGAATATCGGGCGGAGATAATCTGCCGTGGCTTTCTGTTACGGCGGGGCATCGGAAGGGGTGCCGTAGGGTGATTAAGTTTCAGTTTCCGGAAATGCCGTAACGGCAGCGGACGGGACTGCAGCGATAAAATGTAGAAGGAGGAACTATATGAAAAAAAGGTTACTATCGGCAGTAATGATCATTTCCATGGCAGCGGTGTCACTGGCCGGCTGCGGCGGTTCTAAAGCCGCAGAGACGAAGGCGGCCCAGGAAGCTGCGGGAACAGCGGAGGCAGGGGAACAGGCCGATGCAGGCGCGGAGAAGACCGGCGCTAACGAGGGCAAGAGTTACACGATTGCCACAGTAGTAAAAGACATGTCGGATCCGTGGTGTCTGCGCCATCAGGAGGGCGTGGATGAGTACGCCAAGGCGACGGGACATAACTGCTATGTAAAGGGACCGTCAAAAACGGATTCCGCAGAGCAGATCCAGGTAATTGAAACATTGATAGAGCAGGATATCGACGCAATCTGCGTAGTTCCGATCGATCCGGAGGCGTGCAAACCGGCTCTTGCCAAGGCGCGGGAGAAGGGAATCGTGGTAATTACCCACGAGGCGGAAGGATTTGATGAGTGTGACTACGATCTGGAGGCATTTAACAATACCGAGTACGGCGAGGCCATGATGGACGAGCTGGCAAAGGCCATGGGAGAAGAAGGCCAGTATGTCACAATGGTGGCATTCCTGTCTTCCACATCCCACAATCAGTGGATGGACGCCGCGGTGGCGCATCAGAAAGCCAATTATCCGAACATGGAGCTGATTCCCGAGGAGAGAATCGAGTGTGAAGACAATATGGATATGGCTTACAACAAATCTAAAGAGATTATCAAGAAATATCCGGAAATCAAAGGGTTTATCGGCGCATCCAGCTATGACCCGCCGGGAGCTGCAAAAGCGATTGATGAGCTTGGCATGACAGGAAAAATTTATGCCGTAGGTACGGGCGTTCCGTCCGTTTCAGGCCCTTATCTGGAATCAGGCTCCAATCCGTGCGTACTCTGCTGGGATCCGGCATTATCGGGTGAAGCGATGTGCGAGCTGGCCGTTATGGTTCTGAATGGGGAAAAAGACAAGATCGCCACAGGGTTCGATCTGGGAATCGACGGATACGGCAGCATCAACGTAAACGGAACCGACATAAGCGGCAGCGCAATCCTTACAATTAATAAAGATAATATGGGTGATTACCAATTCTAGAGCAGTTACTGTTCATACCCCGCTGAAACCAGCGCGCTGCGGACAACGGCACGCGCCGCGGGACGCATCCTGTGTGAACGGTAACCTGGAGCATGCTTCTTATGGTAGTTTGCAGAAATTTATGCTTGCGTATCCGAAGAGTTGGATACGCAAGCATTATTGATTGAGTGCCGGACATATTGAATGGCAAACAGGGGCAGGTGGCAAGATGAATGATATATTATTGGAAGTAAAAGAGATATCAAAGCATTTCGGGGGAGTTAAGGCTCTCGATAAGGTAAATATGGTGATCAGAAAGGGAGAAATCCATTGCCTGGTAGGGGAAAACGGCTGTGGGAAATCTACGCTGATCAAGATTATATCCGGGTTTTATAAACCGGACGGAGGGGAAATCGTATACGATGGAACGAGCTATCAGAGCCTGGGCATCAATCAGTCCATCCAGCTCGGAATCCAGGTCATATACCAGGACATGTCCATCTTCCCGAACCTTACGGCGGCTGAAAATATCGCTCTGAATTATGAGCTTTATAATAAGAAGAAATTTGTAAACTGGAAGAGCGTCTATGAGGTGGCCAGGAAATCCCTGGATCACATCGGCATTGATATTCCTCTGGATGCGACGGTAGGAACGCTGTCTATCGCGGATAAGCAGCTGATTGCGATTGCCAGGTCGATTTTACATAATTCCAGGCTCATCATTATGGACGAGCCGACCTCCGCCCTTACGCGCAAGGAGGTGGACAAGCTGTTTAGAGTTATCAGACAGCTCCAGAATGAGGGAATCTCCGTATTATTCGTCAGCCATAAGCTGGATGAGGTATTTGAGATTGCCGACCATTTTACCGTATTTCGGAACGGCAGGCACATTGTATCGGATTCGGCGAAAAACATTGACAATGAACAGTTTATTTACTATATGACGGGCAGGAAGATCGAGCAGGACTATTTCGACCCGCAGGACGTGGACAACTCCCGCAGCCTGTTTAAGGTGGAAAATCTCTGCCTGAAAAACGGCTTTGAAAATATCAGCTTTGAGATTCATCCCGGAGAGATTCTTGGAATTACGGGACTTCTCGGCTCAGGAAGGACGGAGCTTGCAAAGGCGCTGTTCGGCCTCTATCAGGCGGACGGCGGGAAAGTGTTTGTGGACGGCAGCGAGGTGCAGATAAAATCACCGATGGACGCGCTCCGTCTGAAGATTGCCTATGTGCCGGAGGACCGTCTTACCGAGGGGCTGTTTCTGACGCAGTCCATTGAAAACAACATGATCGTGTCCAACATCGACCGCCTGAAAAAGAAAAACAGGACCGTGGATTTCGACAGGGGCCATGCGGATTCAAAAGAATGGGTCAGAAACCTTGGAATCAAATTAAATGAACTGAAAGACGGGATTCAGACGCTTTCCGGAGGAAACCAGCAGAAGGTGGTTCTGGGGAAATGGCTGGAGACCGAACCGAAGGTGCTGATACTGAACGGGCCCACGGTCGGAGTCGATATCGGCGCCAAATACGATATCCACAACTATCTGAGGGCACTGGCGGAAAAGAAGAACATGGCCATTATTCTGATTTCCGATGATATCAGTGAAATACTGATGAACTGTAACCGGATTCTGATTATTAAGAGCGGAAGAATTGTAAGCGAACACAGGAATACGGAGCTTGACGGCAGTAAGCTTCAGGCCCTCATCACAGAAGGAAAGGAGATGGAAGCGGTATGAGCATAAAGAAATTACTGAAGAAAAATGAGTTCTATGTCATTCTCATCATTGCCGCCCTGTCCCTGGTGATACAGATGAAAAGCGGACAGTTCTTTACGGCAAATAATATTGTAGACCTTGTAAGGAGCCTGATCGTTCCGGGCATGATGGCGGCCGGGCTGTTCATGGTCATTGCATCCGGCAACATCGACGTATCCTTTCCCTATACCGCCATGCTGTGCATGTTTGCGGTGACGAAATGGTTCCAGGTGACGGGCTATGACGGTCCCGTTATTGTCGGATTTGTTGTGGCGGGACTCATCGGGGCCTTTCTCGGCCTGATTAACGGAGTTCTGGCCGCATGGCTGAAACTGCCGACCCTGATCATTACACTGGGCACATGTTCCATCTATCTGGGGTTTACCCAGGGTGTGCTTAAAAGCAGTGTTATTTCAGCGCTTCCGGCTCCTCTTTCCGGGATGGCGGCGGCTAATCTCTTCTCGGTCCGCAGCGTAACGACGGGACTTGGAAGTTCCATGCCGGTCAGTATCTTTATTTTGGTAGCCGTGCTTCTGCTGGTCGGTTTTATCATGAAATACACGATGCTGGGCAGAGGAATTTATGCCGTGGGAGGCGATCAGGTGGCGGCGGAACGCGCCGGGTTTCCGGTCGCCGGCATCAGGATTTTTGTATTTACCTTTATGGGATTCATCGGAGGAATCACGGGGCTGACCCAGGTGACGTTATCGGGCATGTGCCAGATTAACTTCTTTGACGGATACGAGATGACAATTATTGCGGCTGTTGTGCTGGGAGGAGCCAGCATTGCCGGAGGCTCCGGAAGCGTGTTCGGGACCTTCCTGGGAGTGCTTTTGATGAAGCTAATTTCCAATAACCTGATTCTTCTGGGGATTCCGACCAACTGGACCAAACTGATGACGGGCGTGCTGATTATAGCGGGTGTCTGCGCCTCAGCCTACAAAATGGTTGCCGCTGAGCAGCGGGTGACTTCAAACATACTGGAGGGACATAAGGGAGAGGAGGCGAAGGCGCATGAGTAACAGCGGTTTAAATGATACATCAAAAGAAGTGTCAAAGGCGGCACGGAAAGAATTTTATGAGAAAAATGCAAACAACCTGAAACTGATGGCCATGTTCGTCATATCCTTTGCCGTTCTGACCGCGGCGACCGGCGGCCGCTTTTTCTCGGCCGGCCAGATGAAGCTGATTGCCTATTTATTCCCGGAGATGGGGGTTCTCTCCCTGGGAATGATGCTGGCCATGATCAGCGGCGGCATCGACCTGACGGTTGTAGCGGTGGCCGACCTGTCGGGAATCCTCTGCTGCATGCTGTTAAAAGCGGTTATGCCGGAAGGCGCTTCCGTTCCGGTGCAGATTATGGTACTTCTGTTAATCGTGGCGGTCGGCCTTGTAATCGGAGGCCTCTGCGGAATCTTCTCCGGGACGCTCATTTCCCGAATCGGAATACCGGCCATGGTTGCCACTCTGGGAGCCTCCGACATCATACTGGGCCTTGCCGTGGGAATCACGAACGGTTCGTCGGTAAAAGAGCTTCCTCCGATCTTAAACAAGGTGGTCAGCTACCGGCTGTTTGATATGATTCCCGCCTCCACGATTATATTCGCCATCTGCGCGGGCACCGTGGCATTTATCCTGAACAGGACCTCACTGGGTTTTAAGATCTATATGATCGGTTCCAACAAGACCGCCACCAGATATTCGGGGATTGACGACAAGAGAGTGATAACGCTCACCTATATGATAAGCGGTATGCTGTCATCCGTCTCGGGGCTTTTAATGTGCGGCCACTTCAATTCCGCCAGATCGGACTTTGGAAAATCCTATCTGACGCCGGCAATCCTCATCTGTGTCCTGGCGGGAGTCAGCCCGAACGGAGGAAAAGGAAAGGCCGCCGGGATGGTAATTGCCGTGGTAATCCTGCAGACACTGTCGTCCGGGTTCTCAATGTTCCAGAATATATCCGATTACTACAAGAACCTGATCTGGGGGCTGGTGCTGATCCTTGTTATGATAATTAATGTGACGTCGGAGAGGAGGAAGGCGAGAAGTTGATTGAGAAATGAGGACGCCTCTGTAAGACGGCGGACGGGGGAGTGGGAGGTTGTGTATGAGTCTTCAGTCCCGGTTTGCAGGTTGTGGTGAGGGGGAATCCAGGAGAAAA
>NZ_URHZ01000119.1 GCF_900547735.1 uncultured Clostridium sp.
TTCGAGGTTAGTGTCCGTTATGTACTCCAAAGAGCGCGAGCGTTTCCCGAAGGAATTTTTTCTGCCCGGATTCCCCACTGCGATAACCTCCAAACCGGGACTGAAGACTCATAACCTCCCTCTCACCATTCCGCTCCCCGACCGTTCCGGCGGCGTTCGCCCTCCTCAATTAAATCCCCCACGGCTGTTCGCAAGGCAGGAAATGCTTGCAAAGAGCCGTCCAATGTGCTATATTGCAAAACAGAGGATATGCATACCCTGAAAAAACAACGAAAGGAGACCATTACGATGAAACAGAGAAACGTTATAAAAGGACTGGATCGGAGCATAAGGCACAGTTATCACTGTGATCAGCGGACTATGCAATTGAATATCGTGCCATGCCGCCGGGAAAACGGGCCTGTTTTTTGTAGTGGAATTCTGCATCTATAAACAGATTGTCTATCCGGCTGCGTGAAGATTGGCTGCCGGCGGACGAATACCCTGTTAAGGGGATAAAAGACGTCACATAGGAAAGTATATGGAGATTTTTAGGAGCCAACTGGTTCCCCGTACATATGTACCGGGGATCACGGCTCCTTTTTTTGAGGTGAAAAATAAAATGAAAACAGTAAAAGGAAGATATAACGAGGCAAAAGTATTTACAGAGGTGGTGGAGGAAACCGCGCTGGAACAGATTAAGATGCTCTGCGATCAGGAATTTTCATCGGGGAGCAGGATCCGGATTATGCCCGACGTCCATGCGGGAGCCGGATGCACCATTGGAACCACGATGACAATCCGTGATAAGGCGGTCCCGAATCTGGTGGGAGTGGATATCGGCTGCGGAATGGAGACAATCCGCATCGGGAACTCCCATATTGAGCTTGAAAAGCTGGATAAACTGATCTACGAAAAGATTCCTTCCGGGTTTAATATCAGGAAAGAGCCGCATCCGTATAATGAGCAGATAGATCTGAATGAACTCCGGTGCAAAATGGCCGGGAAGATCAACCTGGATCGGGCGGTCCGCTCCCTCGGGACGCTGGGAGGCGGAAACCATTTTATAGAAGTGGACCGGGATACGGAGGGAAACTTCTACCTTGTCGTCCACTCCGGTTCCAGGCACCTGGGGCTGGAAGTTGCCCATTTCTACCAGAACGAGGCATACAAGGCGCTCAACGGTAATTCCCCGGCCGATGTGGATACTCTGATTAAGGAGTACAAGGCGGCGGGGCGCGAGAAAGAAATCCAGAAGGCCCTGAAGGAACTGAAGGCGCAGGTGACGACCACGGTTCCAAAGGCCCTGGCCTACTGTGAGGGGGAGCTTCTTGAAGATTACATCCACGACATGACGTTGGTTCAGCGCTTTGCCATGCTGAACAGAAAAGCGATGATGGATGAGATGATCCGTGGGATGAAGCTCAAAGTGGAAGAGCAGTTTACCACCATTCACAACTATATTGATACGGAAAACATGATCCTCAGGAAAGGGGCTGTCTCGGCGAAGGCGGGAGAAAAACTCCTGATCCCAATCAATATGAGGGATGGTTCCCTGATCTGCATCGGTAAGGGCAATGAGGACTGGAACTGCTCCGCACCCCACGGCGCCGGACGTCTGATGTCCAGAACCCAGGCGAAAAAGTCCTACACCGTCTCAGAGTTTAAAAAAGAGATGGAGGGAATCTACACGACTTCGGTCAATGCAGAAACCCTGGATGAATGTCCGATGGCTTATAAGGGGATGCAGGACATCGTGGATAATATCGGAGATACGGCCCGGATTTTATCGGTGATTAAGCCGGTTTATAACTTTAAGGCCGGAGAAGAGGGGTAACGAAGGTCTTATCATCCAACAGGAGGCGGAATGCAAAAATACCGGGAGGACAGGAGAAGTTCCTGTTTCCCGGTATAGAGACATACGGAGGTGGAGGCTCAGGCCCGGATTCAGGCGGCCTCCTCCATCTTTCCCAGCTTTTTGTATTCTCTGGTAAAGAGGAGCGCTGTTGTGCTCACCGCAATGATGTCTGCAATCGGCTCCGCGATGAATACGGCCAGCACCTGATTGCTGAAGAACTGTGGCAGTATAAAGATAAGAGGGATCAGGAGCAGAACTTTTCTGAGCAGGGCGAGAAAGACGGAGGTCTTTGCATTGCCCAGGGCGATGAAGGTCTGCTGGCATGCTATCTGAATACTGAAAATCAGGGATGCAGCCATGTAAACCCGCATTGCCCAGACGGTATACTGCGTTAAATCCGCATTGCTGGTGAAGATGGTGATGAATACTCTTGGCGCAAACATGCAGATTGCCCACAAAAGAGTGGAGTAGCAGATGGAAACGCGCAGGAGCAGGTGGAACGCTTTTTTTACACGGTGGATATGGCCCGCCCCGTAGTTGAAGCTGATAATCGGCTGTGCGCCCTGGGTCAGTCCCTGGAGAGGCAGCATGGAGAACTGCATCACGCTCATCAGAATTGTCATAGCGCCGACCGCGATGTCTCCGCCGTATTTCAAAAGGCTGGTATTAAAGCAGACGGAGAGGACACTCTCGGTAAACTGCATGATAAACGGGGCAAGACCCAGAGAGACACAGGTAACGATAATCGATCGGTCCAGCTTCATATTCTGGAGCTTAATTTTCAGCAGGCTCTTTTTACCGGTCAGGAATTTGAGGATCCAGATACAGGATACGGCCTGTGAAATGATAGTGGCCCATGCGGCTCCGCGCACGCCCATACCCATACCGAAAATAAAAATCGGGTCCAGGATGATATTGCATATGGCTCCGATGGCGACCGTCATCATACCGATTTTTGCATAGCCCTGCGCATTGATAAATGCATTCAGGCCAAGAGCCAGCTGGACGAAGATGGTGCCGCAGGCATAGATTTCCATATAGGCCCAGGCATAGACAATGGTCTTTTCACTGGCGCCGAACATCAGCAGGATGGAGCGCCCGAATATCAGGAAGAGCGCAGTCAGCGCAACCGAGATAATCAGGAGCATGGAGGTACAGTTACCGAGGATCTTTTCCGCCTGGTCATTTTTCCCCTTTCCCATCATGATGGAGGCGCGGGGCGCTCCGCCCATGCTGACCAGGGCCGCGAAAGCCGAGATACACATGATAACCGGCATCGTCACTCCCACGCCGGTCAGTGCGTCTGGGCCGATATTTTCAATGTGTCCGATATACATACGGTCTACCATATTGTACAAAACGTTGATTATCTGAGCCAGGATGGCCGGAAGCGCCAGGCTCAGCAGAAGTTTCCCGATGTTGTCGTGGCCTAAATCGGCCTCCTTCGAGATGCCGGAACCGGCTTCCTTTGATGTGAACTTATTCTGCATGATTTTCTCTCCCCTTTAATAATAATTCGGTGTTAATAAGAAGTTTATCCAGAGTTTCCGATGTGATGCGGAGCTCCTCCTGAGAAATGTCCCGTTCGATTTTCTGGGCCATTTCTTTCTGCTTAATGGAGATGCGTTCCGTAATCGGAAGACTCTTTTCACTGAGTTTCAGATGAACAACGCGCCGATCGGACGGCTCACGGACTGTTTCCAGATAGCCCTTTGCAAAGAGCGAGTCCACGGAGCGGGCCACCAGGCCCTTGGAGATCCCCTTGCAGCGGACGATGTCGGTCGCCGTATCTAACTCAGGGGAATTGTTGTGCAGAAATAAGATGACGGCAATTTCATTCGGCGTAAACTGATACTCTGCCAGTTCATACTGATAAAACCTGCGGTACATCTTATCTATCTTCTGAAATTTTTCGAAAAATCTTCCCGGTGAAGCCAGCAAATTTCTTTCCTCCCTGTCAATCAAGTTTATTTTTAAACTGTTCAAAAATAAACTATAATACCTTTTATTCCGTTTGTCAACAGGAAACTAAATGGAAGAAATGAGTGCATATGCGATGCAATAAGTAGTCCGGGCCGCCGCCCGTCCGTCCGCGGTTCCAATTCTGAATTATAGGCATGTCCGGTACATATTTGGGCAAAAGAGAACATACCCTAGAAGTAGCTTAAAAGAAAGTTGTCTGGAGGGGTGAAGCGTGAATGACAGAAATACAGAAGTATTAGAGCAATATGAACTTGAAATTAAGGCGTTTCGCAGAGGCAGGGGTGCCTGGGTCTGCGAGACCGACAAAGGGCTGAAGCTGCTCCGTGAATATAAAGGGACGGTAAAACGCCTGGAGTTTGAGGAAGAAGTTCTCCATTCACTTAAGGCGAGTGGGAGCTGTTTTGTGGATCAGTATATCAGAAACAAAGAGGGTGAACTGATGTCGACGGCCGGAGACGGCAGCCGTTATGTGGTGAAGGACTGGTTTTCAGACCGTGAGTGCAACATCCGGGATGAGGAGGAGATTATAGGCGCCGTATCGCAGATTGCCCGTCTCCATAAGACCCTCAGAAAGATAGAGGCAAAGGAGGAGTGGAATCTTGGTTCTATTCTGGCCGAGCCGATGACGGAGGAAATGGAGCGCCACAACAGGGAACTGCGGCGCACCAGGAATTTTATCAGCTCCAAACGTAAAAAATCGGATTTTGAGCTTTGCGTGATGGGGAATTTCTCCATGTTTTATGAACAGGCCCTGGAGGCCCGCGAGGGACTGGGAAAGATGGTGAGCGAGACGGGAGCGCCGGAGCATTACCTGTGCCACGGCGAGCTGAACCAGCATCACATCCTGATGGGACCCGGTTACACGGCGGTGATCGAATTTAATAAAATGCATCTGGGCGTCCAGGTGGCGGATCTCTATCATTTTATCAGAAAGGCCATGGAAAAGCATGGATGGAATATGAAACTGGGGATGCGTCTTCTGGATTCCTACGACAGAGTCCTTAAGATGGACGCCAAGGAGAGGGAATATCTCTATTATCTGTTCCTGTACCCTGAAAAATACTGGAAACAGCTTAACTTCTATTATAATGCAAACAAGGCATGGATTCCTTCAAGAAATGTGGAGAAGCTCCAGAACCTGGAGGTGCAGCAGAAGGACAGAAACGAATTCCTGAAGCGGATCCGGTAAGGTGGGGGAGCGGATGAGTACGCCGCCGGGACGGCCGGGAGGGAATTGGCTGGGTCTTTAGTCCCGCAGCTCCCGCACCAGGACTAAAGACTCATGCCAAACAGAGGATGCAAAATGTTTCACTGCCGCAAACCAATGAAACCGCCAACTTCGACTTTCAGGGCATGCAACGCTACAATATTGACAAAATAAAAGCGCCGCTGTATGCTGAACCTGAGGGATAGGGGGGACGGTCATGTGGATTAAAAAAACGACAGTCAAAACTCAAAAGGGAAATTATACATATATTCAACTTGTGCAGAGCACATCCGTCAAAGGGAAGAGCCGCCATAAGGTGATTGCAAATCTGGGCAGGATGGATCGGCTCGACATGGAAACGGTGGAAGCGCTGGTAGCTTCTGTTTCGTCGGGCACATATGATTCCCTGAAAATGGGGGAGATAAGTTTACTTCCGGTTAAGAGGTATGGGGGTGTTTTGCTTCTAAAGTATCTGTTTGAGGAGACTGGGATCAGAAGACTGCTGGTTGACATCGCAAATTATAAAAATTTAGATTTGTCTACGGTCGATGCGGTTTTTGCACTGGTTGCGTACTACTCGACGAATCACGATGAGTCGATGCGGTTTGACGACTGGATTAGGGAGGTTCACGTCCCCAATTCTGAGAATGTAAATAAGCAGTCCATCAGAGCCTCGGCGGCGCTGCTAAATGATACCACTATTATATGTGAAAGTCTGGCGAGCGTCGTAAATACGGACAGCTCCTTAAAATACAATTACGTGAATCTGTGCATGAATAAAAATATAAAGAATATTCCTGAAAATGTCGTAGTTTCCGCGCTGACCACGGAGGATATGACGCCTGTAAATTTCAAAATTCTGAAATTTCCGGCTTTCAACCAATATGATATTTTTTCTGATTCCGATGTGATTATCTGCGACAATTTAGAGATTCTAAAGGCATGCAGAAATTTTGAAGCATGTGCAATAAAATATATCTATAAGCTCAAAAAAGAAGAGGCCTCCTTTTTCTTTCAGGATGCAGGGCGCGTCGGTGATTTTGTGTCTTCGGGCGGGTATTTCACCGTACACGGAGATATCGGTTATAAGTCGCAGCTCTTTGAAGGAAAGCAAATCATTGTAATCCGCCCGACCGGAGGATATGTGGATGAGCTTTTACAATCTGTCAGGGAGCCCCGGGACGTGCTGGTAACAAATCTCGATGCCGGTGCACGGAAAATACTGGATTTATATTTTCACACGGAAAAGATACAGAACTATTTTTACACGATATTTTTGCCCACGGATCTGGACTATCTGTATGCGCAGATGAGCAACGATCTTTTATGCCACATGATATTAAACATTTACTTTCTGAGTTTTCTTTTTTCGGACACGATAGAAAAGCGTGCCGCGCCGCTTGGACTCAGTACAGAGGATGTGTTTAATGAACTGGACGACATCGTGTCTGCAAAGATTTCAAACGGGGTCACGACCCGGCATTTCCATTCCAAGCTGACGGAGAGACATATTGAGATACTGAGCAGGATGGGACTGAGTCCGCATCCTACGGTTAAAATCTGAACCAGGATCACGGTTCTTCCCTATCCTTCTGCTTCTTAAGCTTTTGCAGCGTAAGATACAGTACGATGGTGATGATAATGGTGGAAAGCGTCTTTAAAAAAACAGGGATTCCGCCAATATTGATGATAACGGCGGCGACTACCAGGGAAACCGCGGCGGCTTTATAGTCCATCAGCGCAAACTGAGTAAAGATAGCGCCGAACATTGCCGGTACGACATACTGGATCATGCCGAAGATTCTCTGAGGCAGGAATTTCAGCAGGGTGCCGCCCATGGTTGCAAGGAGGATCAAACACAGGGTGTTGACCACGGTTGAAGCAATTACACAGAAAGTAGAGAGGATATCGGCCTTGGGCGTGCCGGGTTCGATCCCCAGCGAGGCCAGGGTTGACAAGACGCTGGGGAGTTTCATATTCTTTACATTGCCCGACAGGACGGATACATAGGATGCGGCCGGTCCCATAAGCAGAATATATGTCATGGTATCGGCCACGGCGATCCAGTTATGTCCCATGATAGCCCCAATACTCAACAGGCTGGTCAATATTTTATCCCAGCCGGGATGATAACCTCTGACAAAACTCAGATAGAGACCGTATAAAAAACAGCTCACTATTCCGAGAGCCAGTGTAAGCATTCCCCAAAATTGTACTTTTCTGTAATAATCCCTTGTATACTCATCCATAGATAGCAGCTCCTCTCCGGTTTTCGTTATTTGGTCAGATAATACTTGCGGCGGTAATGGCGATCAGAATGGAGAGCGCCATTGACCACTCCTTAAGCCAGGACTTTTTGCAGCGGTTTCCCAGATAGGTTAGCAGCCACATGGACAGGGCGGCAGAGCCGACCGCGACAAAATTCTTCATATCCTTGATAGAATAATCAAGAGCAAAGTATCCGAAGGAGGCGAGAGAGGCGCAGATTCCGATTATCTTGCCCAGATTTCCCCGCTGATTCACTTTCTGGCGCATCGTGGAAAACGGTTTCAGGAACAGCAGATGAGGCAGAATCATCAGCGCGCCGCCGATATTCATAACCCAGACAGAGCAGGTAAAGGCGGACAGACTGTATGTATCGGAATTGATGCTTGTCCCCAGGGTTGATGCGGCGACTTCCGCAGCAGTTGTCTCATAGACTGCATTACCCACCACACTGAGGCGGGAGAGGGACAGGGGAGCGCCAATTTGGGTGATCAGGGCAAGGCCGACGATGAATACGGATAAGGCCGGTCCAATCGTAGTAATGATTCCGGACTTTACGGCCTTTCTAATCTCCACCCCTGTAATATCGAATTGGCTCCGGTAGCGCAGACTGATCCTGGTAAATATCAAAGTCTGCAAAAATATCAGAAATACCATAGAGAGATTGATGATCCACGAGGGAAAGCTGTTGGCTACTTGTAGAACTTCATCATGTGGTGTCATAAACGATAGCTCCTTATCTCATCGGTAATTCACAGGAGGACTCGCCGTCATTTCTCATACGGGAGCCCTTCGGTGAAGTTTTTGTAGTTTACGTTTCTCCGGGAACGACATCCTGGGGAAGGGGACAGGTATATGGATAAACGCGGATGGTCTCGTCGAATTCCTTCTTTGCCTCGGCTAAAATTTCGGGGTGGGTCAGAACATCCATCGCAGTCATTGCCATTGCTTTTCCGGCAAAAATCATGCCCTTATGTCCAATGCTCATTCCGGCGCATACCGCCTGCTGCCATGAGTGGTTTGGAGAACCAATGGTTTGCGCGGCAATGTACAGCTGGCACATGGGAGCCATCCAACTGACATCCCCTGAGTCCGTGGAATAAGGAGATACTTTTACATTCTCAAGCAGGTTGTCGGAAATCCCCTCATGCAAGTCGAGTTCGGCCAGCTTTGGATCTGTGACTCCGTGGACTACCATGGATTTTGCCTTGGCCGCTGTGCTGATTCCCTCGTTCAGTTTTTTTGCAAAGAGCTTTTCCTGCTCCGTAAAAACAGGCGCACCGATTTCGTGCATATTTTTAAGCGCCGCTTTCGACAGAACTTTGTTGGGCAGTGTACTGGAGGAGGCGGAGAGGACCTTTATATCTACGGTCGTTTCAGTTGCCATTGCCATTCCGTACGCGATTTTTTTCATTCGTTCGAATATTTCATCTGCATCCGCTTTCTTTTGCCCACGCACGCCGTACCAGATTTCGGCATAATCGGGCACAATATTTGGAACGGTTCCCCCGTTTGATATAACCGAATGAATGCGCGCATCCGATGAGACGTGTTCCCGCAGGTAGTTTACGGCCACATCCATCAAAATTGCGGCGTCGAGGGCGCTTCTTCCGGCATCCGGAGAGACTGCGGCATGTGCGGCTTTGCCGTGGAAAATGTATTTAACCGAATAATGCGTCAGACACGGTGATACGCTTACGTAAGAAATATTCTGGGGATGCCAGCGGATAATCGCGTCAATCCCATCGAAAACATGGTCACGGACCATGAATACTTTTGCCGCACCGCCTTCCTCCGCAGGGCAGCCGAAGTATTTTACCGTACCGGTTACATGTAATTCGGTCATCGCCTGTTTCAGGCAGAGGGCGGTGGACAGGCTGCCCACGCCAAGCAGATTATGGGCGCAGCCGTGTCCGGCCTTTCCGGTAGGTTCCTTTTTATCAGAAATCTTGTGGCCCAGACCGGGCAAAGCGTCGTATTCGCCGATCAGCGCGATGACCGGGCCGGGGCCGTTGGACCATTCGCTGACAAACGCGGTCTCGATGCCCGCCACGCCTTTTGTTACCGTGAATCCGTTTTGTTCAAACACGCTTTCTAACAAAGCTGCGGACTTAAATTCCTGGAACAGGGTCTCTGCATATTCCCATATACGGTCGCTCAAGTCCGTCATTTTACTTTCATTTTCTTCAAACCATTTCAGTATAATCTCTTTGTAGCTCTCCGTTGTGATTTCCATTCTTTCTCCTTCCGTCTTTTGTATTATACGATAATCCTCATAATAAGACCTGCGATGATGGTGCATAAAATCATGATGATATAGCATGCGCCAAAGGATTTACCTTTTACGCCGGTAACGCCCAGGATTCTTCCGATTGCCCCCGCATTGCCGGTTAACATGAGCATTGGCAGCAGAATGGTGACATGCTCTGCGGTAAGAATTCCGTCGTTGAGCAGGGTGACGGCGCTGAGACAGCCGCCCGGCATTGAGATGAGGCAGGTGAGATAGGGAACGACCGCTTCACCGGGCAATGCGAAAATACTCATGATAGGACCGAGAATTTTCCCTAAAAGTGTCATCAGCCCCGTAACTTCAACGATGCGCATGATCAAAACCGATAATACGATGCCCGGGACATTGGAATTCAGCCACATGTGAACGCCTTTGCGGGCGCCGGCCATGAAAACTTCAATAAAAGTCTGTTTTTCTTTAACTGCGCTGCCGTCCATATTATTCTACCTCCCCGGATACTTTGTTTTTATTGGCAAATTTCAGGTAAAATCGCATCATATTTCCCGATACGAACTTCATTACGATAACTACGAGGAATACCGCTCCCTGCCCGAATTTCAGTTGGGGAAGAAACCATATGCCATAGCTGACCATCATACCAATGATGGCGGTACCGGTAAATAAATAGGAAGACAGGATGTCCCGCTGGTCGGAGGTGATTTTTTTGTTCTCATACAGTTCTTTGACGATGGCGGTACTTCCGTCTGTCGTTTCCAGGTTGGCAATGATGGCCAGGGAGCTTTCTCCCGGAACGCCCATAAGAAATCCAAGTATGGGTGAAAGCAGCTTGCCCGCAGCTTTCATTCCGCCGTAGTAGTCAACTACGTTTACCACGGCAACAGCAAAAAATATGCCGGGTGCGATAGTCAGTGATTGAAGAAACATATATTTCAGGCCGTAACCGCCCGAACCGAGAATACCGGGGGAGGCCCCCTCCACTATGGTTCCGAACTGGCCCAGATATGTCTGCAGATCAAGTATTTTTAATGGTCCGGGTCCCTTCTGGAATAACCCGGAGAAAAATAGTAATCCAAGCAGAAACACCAAATACTCTTTAAATCCTACGCTGTCTTTTTCCCCTTTTTTCACACAACCGTCCTCACTTTCTGAATTTTTTTAATTTACATTCGAATTGCGGCCCGCATATGTATGCTGATAATTATAATTGGTTTTTTGGGTGATGAAAAGACTTATTTTTGCTCTATTTGGCGACGGAATCGCCTATATGGTGGCAAATTTTGAGAGAGCTTGAATATACAATTATCTGTGAACGTAGGTATGGTGGCAAACCTTTGGAGGATGGGTTACTGGGCGTGGAATGGAGCAATGCTACGAAGATTAGGGATTTAATTGAGGAATGAGAACGCCGCCGGGACGGTCGGGGTTCGGGATGG
>NZ_URHZ01000120.1 GCF_900547735.1 uncultured Clostridium sp.
TACCCCGTCCGCCGTCTTACAGAGGCGTCCTCGCATCTCAACTAAATCCTTATTTCAACGTCTTATCATATTTCTTATGGTTGAAAATCAGTATTGCGCAGCTTACCGTCGTACCCAGCATGATAATTCCGGCAAACATACCGCCAAAGTTGGCGATGATCTTTACTCCGTTTACACCTACCGTTGCAATCATAATATAAGCGAGTGTCATAACGATAATGCCCCAGGCAATTTTTAACCAGGATGGCGCTTCCGGGCTGTCCGGTGTAATTCCCTGTGTTGAGATTCCGGCCATAGCCGTCATATTGGAATTGCAGGCCGTTACAACGGATAAGAAAATGAGCAGCAGGAACAGCGGAATAATTATCTGTGAGAACGGCATACTTCTCAGCATGGAATAGGGAACCGCCTCCACACCGACATTATTGTATACTCCAACCAGATCAACGGCTCCGCTGACCTGTGCAAATAATGAGTTTCCACCGACGAGAATCATCCAGAGCGCACTTACCAGTGCACATACGCCAACGTATAACCCCAGCGTCTGCTTTACCGTTCTTCCGTAAGCGATACGGCCCATGAAGGCACCCGATGTCGGCGCCCATGCCATCCAGCTCGCCCAGTAGAAGGTGGTCCACCACTGCGGCCACTGGCTGTCGGCGGAAGCTCCCGTCAGCAGGGATTTTTCAAAGAAGTTTGCAATAAATCCGCCGAACGCCTCTGTTCCCAGGTTAAATACAAACGCCGTCGCGCCAAAGAATAACAGGAAAAGCAGGAAAATAACATAACCGTATACGTTAATATCGGCGCAGAGCTTGATACCCTTCTGAAGTCCGGAAACGGCTGTGGCAATAAAGATAGCCGCAATCACAACCGCAACGATCAGCCACATGGAGGCGTTGCTGGGGATACCGGTGAGTTCGGCAATTCCGCCGGACATATTCATAATGCCCTGTCCCAGTGAACCCGCCATACCAGCTCCGATACAGAATAATGTCATGGCATCGATAATCTTGGATGTATTTTTATTTTCCGCAAATTTTCCCAGTGCCGGAGCCATCTCAGAGGTAATGGAGAATGGTCTCTTTGCATTATAATACATAAAGCCAAACACAACCGCAGGTACCGTATAGATTGCGTATGGAATAAAGGTCCAGTGTAAAAACATAGTCTCCATAGAGAACTTGAGGGCTTCGCTGCTCATGGGAGCGATTCCGGTCAGTTCCGTAGGAGGCGCGCTGAAATGTGCGATTGGCTCTGCGGGTCCCCAGAAGAGAACTCCTGCCGCCATCGTTGTCGTCAGGGCGATGGTAAACCATGAAAATGTAGATATCTCAGGTTTGGCATCCTCGCCGCCTATCCTGACGTTTCCAAATTTTGAAAAAGCTGCTGCGATAGCTACCAGAACCGTGCCCACCGCGATAATGCTGAACATCCAGCCCACATTGGCGATAATCCAGTTATTTACGTTATTAATCAGGTTTAAAAATGTATCCTTACTCACAAGGCTCACAATAACAATCAAAAGCAGCAATATGAATGGCGGGAAAAATGTCATTTTCCGAAGCTGCATTGTACTCTTTTTATTCTTTTCCATGAAACGTTCCTCCTCCATCTCCCTATCGATCCGACAGGACTTTGTAATCTTCCGGATGACGGTCAATCAGAACCGTATTAAAATCTCGTTCTTTGCCGACCCTGTCCAAATCAATATCCTGGTATAAGATTCCTTCTTCCTCTACCCCAAAGGCTGCCAGCACTTCTCCTACCGGGCTGATAACCTGACTTTTTCCTGCAAATATTTCTTCTCCGCTCTGCCCGCATCGGTTCACGGCCGCTACATAAAACAGATTGTCGAGAGCGCGGCAGGCCAGATTTAAATCCCACCACTCTTTAAAATAATGACTGGCTCTCCATGCGGCAGGAACCAGCATCAGCTGCGCTCCCTCAAGCGCCAGAATCCGGCTTGTCTCCGGAAAGCAGACATCATAACAAATTACAATACCAATTTTCCCTAGTTTCGTATCCCAGACAGGATATTGCTTTCCCCGCTGGAAATAAGTCCGCTCATCCCCTACCGGATGAGTTTTTGAATAGGTCCCCTCTATGATTCCCTCATCGCTGATCAGAACCGCCGTATTCTCCGTTTCCCCGTTTTCCGCTGCAAATATAATCGGAGCCACCAGATAGATTTTAAGCTCTTTGGCCAGTTTTCTCATCTGCGTAACCGTTGTTCCGTCCAGTGTTTCCGCCATTTCCTTCATGGCCGGAATATCCGTTCCAAGATATCCCGTATTGAACGCCTCCGGCAGACATACCAGTGAAGCCCCGTTTGCGGCCGCCTCCCTGACCATCCGGGAAGCCTTTTCGATGTTTGCCTCCTTATCCAGGAAGCCGCAATCCATCTGAACCATTGCTAACTTATATTGTTTCACCCTGTTCCCCTCCTCCTTTATGAGCCAGGAGACCGGGAAAATCCGGCCTCCTGTTTTTGTATACCCCTTTAAATCTTATAACGGCTTTTATTGCTTCTTTCTATATTATAAGTACTTGTTGAAGAACTCGGCTAACGCATCTGACAGGGCCTCAAACTTCGGATCTCCGTCAAACATCCACTCGTTATGTTTTCCCTCTACATAGTAAAGCTCCTTCGGCTCATTTGCAAGGCGGTATGCCTCTTCTGCCTCAATCTTATCATGAAGTTCATTGTATCTTCCATGGCCTACGAAAACTGCCTTCGGCGCCAGTTTTGGAAGTGTGGCTTCAATGTTAAAACGGATAAAGGACTCTGCATATGCACTGGACATCGGAGTTGGGAATTCCTCACCATTTGCCTCATTGGCCTGCTCGGAAACGCCTCCGTTGATTTTTTTCAGGGTCTGGTCTACGTAGAAATCTCCGCTCTCGTCAATGTTCGGATAGAACTCGTAAGGATGTCTCAGAACCAGATCTCCTGTCGTGGCACGCGTAATTTTATCCTGCTCAAGAGCTCTTAACATCTTGTTATACTTATCATTTCCCATACCCATGCGCATCCAGCGTACACCGTTTACAAAGGAATTCAGGGTGGCAACCGCTTTGACCGCCTCTTCCCTGGCCGTTACTTCCACGCAGACGGCTCCACCGACGCCCCAGCCGATTAAGCCGATTCTCTTCGGATCAACTTCAGGCTGTGCCTTCATAAAGTTTACGGCTGCTGCAATATCTTCGACTTCTCTTTCCAGAGTGGTGTACTTCTCCGTTCCCTCACTTGGTTTAAATCCGCGGTAATCAAAGCCCATGCAGACATATCCTCTCGCTGTCATCGCTCTTGAGAATAAAGCCGGATACACCATGTTCAGTCCCGTCCAGCCGGAGTTGGCAATGATACACGGTCTCTTCTCCCCCTCTTTATAGTCGTCGGGAAGATAAACGGATCCCACCATCTTGTCGCCTTCGCTGTAAAATACTACTTCTCTTGTTTTCATAATTCTCTCTCCTTTTTGGTTTTCCTCTTGATATGCTTTCTTGCTTTTCCTTATTTCTTTGCTGTAACAACACTATACACCCTATAAAAGAATATTTCAACCTTTTTAATATAAATATTTGTTTTTCATCCTTTTTAACAATTTAAATAATCTTTTTTGTTTATTTTATACATAAATAAATTTTGAATTCCTTTTTTCAATGAAATTAATTTTATTTTAACTCATAATCATTTGACACCCTTTTCTCCCGGCCGTATAATAAACGTAACAGTTCAGCTATGATGTATTCCGCGAGGTGTTTTCACGCTTTTTATGAAAATCCCGAGTTGTGCGGCGCAAAACGGTGAAAAGCACCGTTTCCGTACATCATTTAGTTACAGTTCAGCCTTCGGCAAAACTGTAACTAATGAACACAAGAATATCCCATGGAGGTATCGATTATGGAAAATAATATTATCGACACAATCACTCAGATTAAAGATGTGCTGCCCAAAAAGCAGAGAATCTTATGCAATTTCATTGTTTTGAATTATATAGATGCGGGTATGATGACTGTGGCGGAACTGGCCGAATACTCCGGCGTGGGGCCCACCACGGTGATGCGTCTTGTAAAAACGCTTCACTTTGACAGTTACAGTGATTTTCGCCGTGCACTTCTGAATGTTTCCCTGAAAAACAACGCGTCTTCCTATATCGGAATTAAGAACAGCTTTCAGACCGTATCCAGCCACTCGGATTCCGATATTTTACACACGCTCTGGTTTGACACCACCCATACGGTTGAGAATTTTATAACACCTAAGAATATTGAGCAGATTGATAAGGCCCTCTCCCTGATGATGCAGAGTTCCCGCATTAATTTACTGGGCCTGCGCTCTTCCCGGACAGCCTCACTTTATCTGGAATCTGCTATCGACCGTTTTTATCCCCATGTAAGGCAGCTCAGCGATGAAAGCGAATTTTTATATGATAAAATATTCCGCCTGACGCCGGAGGAGGATGTGATTGTTATCTTCTCAGCCTGGCCCTGTACGAAGCGCACCATCGACGCCTCGGCCGTATGCCGCGACAAAGGCATCCCGATCATCCTGATTACCAATACTTCCCTGAATCCGATTGCACGGTATGCCGATATCATGATCGATACAAATTCGGTAAATGCAGGCTGCGGCATCCTTCCCTTCATGTTCATTGCGGAAGCGCTTACTGCGGGACTCGTCCGCCGGCTCGGCCCGGATTCCATGAAGATACTCGAAGAACTTGAAACTGAACTTGAAAAGGTCGATATCTTTATCAGATAAATGAGCCTTTTTCCATAAAGTGCAGCCTGTACATTCCGTCCACGGCCTGCAGCCAGAAAACGGAGGGTATACCGCCGGCAGCTTTTTGATAAAGCCGGATGCGGTATGCCCTCCGTTTCTGTAACTCCGGTACGTCTGAACTTATAAATACTTCTTGAAGAAATCGTCTAACACGTCCGCCAGAGACTCAAACTTCGAATCTCCGTCAAACATCCACTCGTTATGTTTTCCCTCCACATAATAAAGCTCCTTTGGTTCATCTTCTATTCATCTCCTTTCCATTCTATAAAAATATAAATTTTCTTTTTTATATTATATTTTATTCTTTATTTTTCATATTTAATATTTACTATCATTTAAAAAGATGATATTATCTATTCAAAGTAAAAGGAACGTAAATTCTATTAGGAGGAATTATGGAGCAATCATTCTTTATTTCGGATTTATATCGTCAAAAAGCAAAAGAACTTATTAAAGGCGGCTATGATCTTCACACTCATACCGAACCCTCTGCCTTTCACCGGGCCCTGGATGATTTTGAGTTGATACAGGAAGCCGCAGATGCCGGAATGGCCGGTGTCATGATAAAAGCCCATTACGGCTGCACGGCATCGCGGGCCGCACTGGTAAATCTTCACAGCCACTGTTCAGCTAAAGCATACGGCGGACTTGTCCTGAATCATCCGGTCGGCGGGCTGAACCCTTATGCGGTTGAAAACTCATTAAAAATGGGGGCTGTGATTATCTGGATGCCTACCAGAGATTCAGAAAACTGCCTGAAATATGGTGATATGCCCGGGGACTTTTTCTCTCGCCCCGGTATTACAATTTTTGATGAACACGGGAAACTGAAAAAAGAAATTTTTGAGATTTTTGAGATTGTAAAAAAATATGGCGCTTACCTTGCAACAGGCCATCTGAATTCAGAGGAGTCCTATGCCTTATGTAAAGAGGGCCGCCGGTACGGCGTCAATATGATATTGACGCACCCTGAATGGGACCGCACCAAATCCACCGGAGCCGTTCAGAAAGAACTGGCCGATACCGGTGTGCTGATTGAAAAAAACTGGCTCAATATCGCAGAAGGCTCCGTCTCCGTTCAGGAGATGGCATCCAACATAAAAGAGGTGGGCGCCGGCCGCGTCTATCTGGCAACCGATCGCGGACAGGCCGGCTTCGAACATCCCGCCACGGGAATGCTGCGCTTTATTGAAACACTGCTGGGCGAAGGTTTTACCGGACAGGAGATAAAAACCATGCTTTGCACCGTCCCCGGATATATTGTAAACAGAACTGCCCGCTGATGCTCCAAAAGTACATTACCTGCAATTCCCCCACCAATGGAAATGCTCCCAAAGCGTGTTATCCGCCTTGGGAGCATTCTTTTTCTATCGGGCTTCGGCTACGGTACTTCCTGTAGCTGTATTTCTTTTCCTTACTCGGCATCCTCTTTCAGTCCATATTCCCGGTAAAGCAGTTCCCTGAATTCCCGGTCGTCCGCCGCTTTAAGGAGATCGTCCTGACGAGAATCTTCCAACAGTCTCTTGACCAGTATGGCAAAGGACTTTTCACCTTCCTCACGGCCTTCTTCCCTTCCTTCTTTTACTCCCTCCTCATGACCCTCTTCCCGCATCTGCCTCATCGTCTTTTCTTCGTCATACTCATAAATACTCACTTTCATCGCCTCCGCTCTGTTGTTTTTCAGGAACTCTGCCAGCACATTGTCCCTGATACACTCTTCCACCGCTCGCTCTACCGCGTTCTTAAGGCTCATCGTCCCCGCATAGGTCCTCACTCGTTCCGTATACTCTGCATAATCACCCAGCGTTTTACAGGCCGATAAAAGCCTCTCGTTGTGTCCCTTATTGATATTGAGAAGGATCGCCCTCAGCTCCAGTGAATATTCCTCTTCCGCCACGGTAAATGCTTCCGACAGTTTCATCTCCTGTAAGTCGCCGATGTCCTTCCTCCCATTATAAAAAATAACAAACCGGGGAGTGGGCAGCTTTACAAGTTTTGTCCCGTAAAGATTCTCTTCTCTCGTCAGCACCGAATATAAATCCGCCGCATACATCAGACACCGCAGCGGAAGGTTCGGACTGTAGGTCGACTGATGCTCATACAGTGTCAGCCTTGAATCAATGATAAATGAAAGATCGTTGCGCATCGACATATAAATTGCATTTTCCAGCGTATTAACTTCCAACTGTTCCGGATCCTCATACGCCGTTCCGTTCACTGCATTATACAGTGCGAGCAATTCCTTCCTGTCGCTGAAAATCATCTCAAACAGCCTGGCCTTGTAAGCTCGTCTGGCTCCTGCGCCGTTCCCACTCTCTCTGATAGTGTTTTCCCTGTTCTGCATTTTTCTCATTCCGTACCTCCTTTGTAACGCTGTGAGATTGTCCATAAATCTTACACCGTCTTCTGTAACCGCAGGAGGCCTCCGCCGCTCAACGATATTCCGGAAACCTCTCTGCATGATAAAATAGGGTTCTGCAAAGCATCAAGATTTCCTGAAAATCTAAGTTTAAGAATTGACTTAAGATGCGGTTTTCCGCTTGAAATGTTAAGAAATATTATGCTTTAGATTTAGTATATCACATGAAAAACAATTTTTCCATCCGGCAATCTATATCGGATAAAATTATATTATCACGCCGTTTCTGTCCGCTCTCTGCCGTCAATAACGTCATCCCTCCATAACGTTTTACCAGACAAAAAGGGCGGGAAACGGCGCCCTTTTCCTGCTGCCGTATCCCGCCCTGATTCGGCGGCAAAAATTCGCCGCCTTATATCATAAGCTTTTCGGAGCGCCGTGTGCAGGCCGCCCCTCATACTCATATCCCCTTATATCTCTGCACAGTTACTGCGCTTTATTCTAACCGTATCTTCGAATCTGTAACATCCCGGCAGATTTTTGTCTGCACCGTTTTACATTCTGATTTTCATCCACTCCGCAACCTGGGTTCTGATTCCCTCTGCGTCCAGACCGTATTTCCTGAGAAGGTCCTGAGCGGGGCCTGATTCGCCGAATGTATCGCGGATACCGATTTTATATACCGGTACCGGGAACTGCTCGGAGAGCACGTCACATACCGCACTTCCGAGGCCTCCAATAATGGAATGTTCCTCCACGGTCACGACTCTGCCGGTCATTCCGGCCGAGCCAATCAGAAGTTCCTCGTCGATTGGCTTGATTGTATGGATGTTAATTACCTCTGCACTGATTCCGTCTTCTTTCAGAAGCTCCGCTGCCTCTAAAGCCGCCGAAACACAAAGGCCGGTTGCCACAATCGTAACATCCCTGCCCCGTTTCAGGACAACGCCTCTTCCGAGTTCAAAACGGTAGTTTTCATTGTCGTTGATAACCGGAACTGCCAGACGACCAAAGCGCAGGTATACCGGGCCGTTATATTGATAAGCAGCCTCAACAGCCGCCCTGGCCTCCACATCATCGGAAGGATTTACAACCACCATCCCCGGGATTGTACGCATCAAAGCGATATCCTCGTTGCACTGGTGGGTTGCTCCGTCCTCACCGACGGAGATTCCGGCATGGGTTGCCGCTATCTTAACATTCAGATGCGGATATCCGATGGAGTTGCGGATCTGCTCAAACGCCCGGCCTGCCGCGAACATCGCGAAGGTGCTGGCAAACGGAACTTTTCCTGTCGTTGCAATGCCTGCTGCAATTCCCATCATGTTACACTCTGCGATTCCGCAGTCTATATGACGCTCCGGAAATTCCTTCTTGAATATTGCCGTCTTCGTTGCCTCCGCCAGATCGGCGTCCAGTACTACCAGGTCTTCATGTTTCCTTCCCAGTTCTGCCAGAGCATTACCATAGCTTTCCCGGGTTGCGATTTTCTTCTTATTTTCCATCTGCGCCACCCGCCTTTTCCTGATTTGATGCCGCCCCGCCCGAAACCGGAGCATCCAGAGCCGCTCCCGCCTCCTCGAGTTCTTTCATGGCCTTTTCGTATTCCTCATCATTCGGGGCTTTGCCATGCCAGGAAGCTACGTTTTCCATAAAGGACACGCCTTTTCCTTTGAGCGTATTTGCTATGATGGCAGTCGGCATGCCTTTGACCGTCTTAGCCTCATCGAACGCTTTCTTAAGCTGCTCCATGTCATTTCCATTTTCCACGCAGATTACATGGAAATTAAATGCCTCAAATTTCTTGTCGATCGGATACGGGGAGCAGATGTCTTCAATGGATCCGTCAATCTGAAGATTGTTGTTATCCACGATAACCGTCAGATTATCCAGCTTTCTGTGTCCGGCAAACATCGCCGCCTCCCAGACCTGTCCCTCCTGGATCTCTCCGTCTCCGAGCAGAGTGTATACGTGATAGGAGTCGCCGCTCATCTTAGCGGACACCGCCATACCTACCGCCGCGGAAATTCCCTGTCCCAGGGAACCGCTCGACATATCTACACCGTTAATGTGTTTCATATCCGGGTGGCCCTGAAGGTAGGAACCAATATGTCTGAGTGTTAAGAGATCCGCCCTGGGAAAATATCCTCTTTCGGCTAACACGGAATAAAGTCCCGGCGCATTATGGCCTTTGGACAGTACAAAACGATCCCGGTCCGCCTTCTTCGGCTCTTTTGGATCAATGTTCATCTCCTCAAAATAGAGATAGGTAAAAATATCTGCCGCAGACAGGGAACCGCCCGGATGGCCGGACTTTGCTGCATGGACAGCCGTCACGATTCCCTTGCGGACCTCATTTGCTTTTTTCTTCAGTTCTAAAATTTCCATTCCGGATTCCTTTCCTGGAGCTTATTCCTAAATTATTTGCCGAATACAGCCTCATAATCAGCTTTGAATTTCTCAATTCCCTGATCGGTCAGAGGATGTTTTATCATCTGCATCAGAACCTTGAACGGAACGGTCGCGATATCTCCGCCGGCCTTCGCACACTCTATAATGTGAAGAGGATGTCTGGTTGAAGCGCAGATAATTTCAGTGGAAATCTCCGGGTAATTATCGAAAATCTGAACAATATCATAGATGAGATCGGTTCCGCTTGTAGAAATGTCATCTAGTCTTCCAAGGAATGGGGAAACATAAGATGCGCCTGCCCTTGCCGCCAGAAGAGCCTGGTTAGCCGTGAAAATCAGGGTAACATTTGTCTTAATTCCTTCGGATGAAAGCACTTTAACTGCCTTAAGTCCCTCTGCCGTCATTGGAATTTTAACTACCATATTCGGATGGATCTTTGCAATCTCGCGGCCTTCCGCGATCATATCTTCAGCCTTTACCGTAGTAGCCTTAACTTCGCCTGAAATCGGACCGTCTACGATGCTCGTGATCTCCTTTATTACCTCATTAAAATCACGTCCCTCTTTTGCAATCAGGGATGGGTTCGTAGTTACGCCGCAGATAATTCCCATGTCGTTTGCTTCTCTGATTTCATCTACATTCGCTGTGTCGATAAAAAATTTCATTTCTGCTTCCGCCTTTCATTCTCCATATTTATTTTGCTGCTGTTTGCTGCTTGTTTCGCCGCAGACTGAATTGCAGCACTTGCCTACCACCATATTTTACTATATTTTTCCCTATATGCAATCATATTTCAACAAATTCCTAAAAAAGAGGTTAATTGAGGAAGGAGAACGCCGCCGTAAGGTCGGGGTTCGGAATGGTGAGGGGGAGGTTGTGAGTCTTCAGTCCCGGCTTGCAGGTTGTCGCGGGTGGGGAAGGTTATGACCGGGACTGAAGACGCGAAGGTGATCGACATTCCGAAAACTGGCCTGCGGCCGCTGATTTGTTCTATTCCTTCAGGGGGGAGGGTATTGTCGCTGCCACTACGGGCCTTCAAATGCCCGGGAACAGTCTCTTTATAAACCTGGGAATTGTGTTGTCAGAGAGCCCGCTTTTACTTAGGATGAGGTAATAGAAATCCTGAGTGAAAACCGCGCGAAACAACGTTCTATCCTGTTTTACGTACACTGCAAAGCAGTGGTTAATGTGATACCGGAGCAATTCAGATACCACAGCTTCTTAGTGGCCGCGACAATACCCTTCCCTGAGTCTTCAGTCCCATCGACAACCTGCCCGGGGAAGGAGGAGAAAAACTTTCCGAAGGGGACCTTGAAGC
>NZ_URHZ01000121.1 GCF_900547735.1 uncultured Clostridium sp.
AAGACTCATACACAACCTCCCACTCCCCCGTCCGCCGTCTTACAGAGGCGTCCTCGTATCTCAACTAATACCCCACTTAATAGAGCAGATTCGGAATAAACATCGTCAGTATCGGAACATAGGTAACGATCAGCAGAGCCACTAGAAGGGCAATGATAAACGGAATACATTCCTTCACAAACGTCGTCAGTTCACATCCCGTAATGGAACAGCAGGTGAACATCATCGAGCCGAACGGAGGCGTCAGTCCGCCAATCATGATATTTACGATACAGACAAGACCAAAGTGCACCAGATCCACGCCCAGGCCTTTTACTACGGGCACGAGCAGAGGAGCCAGGATAATCAGGGCCGCGCCGCCCTCCAGGAACATGCCTAGGAACAGCAGCAGAACGTTGATAATCATCAGCATTACATACTTGTTCTGTGTAATGCCGAGAAGCAGGCCCGTCAGCATCTGCGGAATGCGCTCCCAGCTCATATAGTAGCCGAACACGTTGGCAGCAACAATGATCAGGACAACCGTGCTGGTTCCTTCAATTGTCTCCCTGAGGACAACGGGAATGTGCGCCAGACGCAGATTCTTATAAACAAGAGAGCCAATGATAATACAGTATAAAACGGCAACGGCTCCGGCTTCGGACGGTGTGAACAGACCGATACGAAGACCCAGGATGATACCGAACGGGAACAGAAGCGCCCAGATGGAATCAATGGCCTGATGCCAGATTTCTCTGCCCGACGCCCTTTTTTCACGGCTCGGGGCATAATGTCTTTTCTTGGAAATGATATGTACCGTAATCATAAGGCAGATCGCCATGAAGATACCCGGCATATAGCCTGCCATGAAAATCTTACCTACCGAAACGCCCGCAATCAACGCATATACAATCAGGTTGATTCCCGGCGGAATAACCGGTGTAACGGCCGAGGACGCCGCTGTGATTGCAGCCGAGAACCCCCTGCTGTAACCCCTCTTCTCCATCTCCGGAACCAGCATCTTACACTGCATGGCCGCATCGGCGTTGGCGGAACCGGATACGCCGCCCATCAGCATACTGAGCAGTACGTTGACCTGGGCAAGTCCTCCCGGAAGGTGGCCTGTCAGCACATCGGCAAAGCTCATCAGCTTGGTACTGATTCCCGCGTAGTTCATAATGGAACCCGCCATTACGAAGAACGGAATCGCAAGCAATGGGAACGACTGTGTGCTGGTGATGAATTTCTGTAAAATCAGGTCGGTCGGTGAACCGGTATTCAGCACACCGAAGTAGAAAAGTGAAGATGCAAATAATGCATATGCGATCGGAATCCCTGAGAAGTACAGGATAAATACGATAAGAACCGGTAAAAATGCCATTTACTCTTCCCCCTTTCCAAATGTGCCTGTTTTCATAATCTGCTTGATGTCGTCGATTAAATGCCCCACGGAGTAAACCGTTGTCAGGGCGAAACCGACAATCAGCGCCGAGCTGACCCATGCGGATGATACCCCAAGTACCGCAGTCGGTTTTATATAAGACAGGCGTACAAACACCACGCTCAGATAAAAAAGATATCCGTTGGTAAACAGCAGAACAAAATCAACTAATATCCTTACAATATTCCTCATTGTATTCGGTAATTTATTGACCAGAATGTCAACCCCAATATGCATTCCCCTTCTGTAGCCGGCTGCCGCCCCCAGGAAAACACACCATACAAAGCAGCTTGTTGTCACTTCTTCGGTCCAGTAAAGACCGGTTTTCATAAAATAACGTAAAAATACGTTAACAAGGACGAGACTTGTTGTGATAGTAATAAAGATGGAGGCCAATATCTCTTCAAAATGTCCCAGCAGAAACTTCACTGTTTTATTCATACCATTCTTCCTCTCTTGTCAGGAACGCGCGTCACCTCCCGCGTCGAACGCGGGCTCCTGTGTGGAAATGATGACGGCGGAAAAAGCACGCCGTGCGGGCTTTTCAT
This sequence comes from uncultured Clostridium sp., assembly GCF_900547735.1. Classification (GTDB taxonomy): domain Bacteria; phylum Bacillota; class Clostridia; order Lachnospirales; family Lachnospiraceae; genus Otoolea. The sequence continues at coordinate 1,969 of NZ_URHZ01000121.1, forward strand.
CGCAATCATCAAAAAGGGAGGGGCGCCAGGCCCCTCCCTGCGCTATTCCATTATTTTGGCATATTTGCAATTGATTCTCTGAATTTCTCATAGAGACCCGGAGTAACGTCTTTCATATTCTCATAGATAGGTGCCACTGCTTCTGCAAATGCCGCACTGTCAACTTCGTTGAAGGAAATTCCCATCTCTGTTTCCAGTTTCTGTTTTGTAGCTTCTTCGCCTTCGGAGATGTTCTTAACCATTGTCTCCGCACCCTTTGTGAACTCATCCTGGATAATGGTCTGGTACTCTGCAGGAATCTTGTTCCATACGTCTACGCTGATATATGCGCCGCAAACGCCTAAAAGATGTTTTGTGAGAGCCATGTTCTTGGCAACTTCGGCACTGCCGTTTGTTGCATATGCGTCGATCGTTCCTTCCAGTCCGTCTACAACGCCCTGCTGAACAGCGGAGATTGTCTCGGAGAAGGCAAGCGGTGTTGCCGTTGCGCCCATGTGGTTTAAGGTATCAACATATAACTGGCTGCCTGGTGTACGGATCTTCATGCCCTTTAAGTCTTCCGGTTTTGTGATGACTTTGTTGGTCATAAGGCTTCTGAAACCAAAGATGTAGTCAAGGGAGAGGATCTTGATTCCTTTTTCCTCTGCTCTCTTGAACATATCCTGTACTTCCGGTGTTCCGAGAAGATATTCATACTCGTCGTAGGTATTAACTAACATCGGTCCTGCCAGGATGTTGAAATCAGGCACATAGTCGCCTAAGTAGGACGGGTCCTCTACGGAGATGAAATCTGCGCCGCGGACTACCTGCTCAACGCCGTCTTTGTAGGTTGCAAGCTGGCCCTGAGGATAGGTCTGGATCTCGATTGCTCCGTTTGTTTTCTCAAGAATGCTTGCCGCGATGGAGTCCATCGTCTTTGTCAACTGCTCTTCCGGTGCAAATACATGGCTCAGCTTTAATACCAGATGGTAATCGTCTGCCGGAGCTGCTGCCTCCTGGCTGCCATCCGCTGCCTGGCCTTCTGCCTTCGGCGCCTGTGTCTCCGCCGGTTTCTTGGAGCCGCAGCCTGCTAATGATACGCAGAGAGCTGCCGCTAATGTCAGGCTCAGTACTTTCTTCATTTTTTTCATTTTTCTTCCTCCTTATATCTTAAGGGTTTATCCCTCAAGTCTCTCTTAATCCTGCATCTCTTTCCTGATTCTCGTCACGCGGTCCGGATAGTTGCCGATAACGGAATCCACGCCTCTTGCGATCATGGTCCTGATATCCTCTTCCTCGTTGACCGTCCATGTGTTGATTTTGATGCCCTGGCTCTTTACTTCCGCAATGATCTCTTCCGTCATGTTATAGAATATTGGATGGAGGCATTCCGCTCCGGTCCCCTTCGTGTAGCGGCCTGCGTCAATCAGCCATGTCTCCGTCAGAAGCCCGCATTCCAGTTCCGGGCAAATCTCCTTCATTCTTCTGATGCTGAAATGGTTGAATGATGATATAATAATCTTCTTCTCCAGCCCGAATTCGTGAATCAGCTCATAAACCTTCTTCTCAATTCCGGGATACTCAAAAATTCCTGTCTTCAGTTCGATGTTGGTTATGATAGGCGTGTCCTTTACCAGCTCGAAATATTCCCGGAGAGTGGGAACATGCTGTGGCTCACACTGGCCTGCGAATTTGAAGGACATGTCAAACTTCTTCAGCTCTTCATATGTATAGTCTCTTACATAGCCGGTCCCGTTTACACAGGTACGATCCAGTTTCTCATCGTGAATAATCACGACCTCGCCGTCCTTGGTCAGATGGACGTCCATCTCAATTCCGTCACAGCCCTCTGTCTGCACGGCTTTTTCAAAAGCCAGCATTGTGTTTTCCGGATAATTTCCACTGAATCCTCTGTGGGCAAAATTCTTTACCATGATACCCTCCTGCAGCTTGCGCTCCTGTTTATTTTCTCTGCTCCGACAAATGCCGCAGACCGGTCGTCTTATCTTTCCCCCGGAAATGCAGTTTCCGGGAAAAGAAAAAAGCGGTTCGACTAAAGCAGCTCACCTAAGTGAACTGATTCTAGTTTGCGCCGCTCTCCAACTCTCTGCTTTGTATTCATTTATCGAAATTATAGTGTAATCTTAACACTATCTCAACAAATAAGCAAGCATTTTTGTAGATATCATCCAGTTATTTTTGCAATCTCCGTCAATTTATGTAAATATTGACAAATAATTAACCATATTTATTTGTTCTTTTTGTTCTGCTTTTTCTTCTTTTTACGCTTCGACGGTTTGACCTCTTTCTCAATATCATAATCGTCCCGTTCATCCACACCCTTGTTGTATTCTCTCAGCTCTTCCAGCATGCCGTCGACCAGATCTTCGTGTTCATCAGCATCATCACCGTCTTCCGAGTCGTCGTCATCCGACTGGCAGCCACAGTCTTCCTGGTCGTCGTCGCAGTCTCCGTCTTCCCCATCCTCGGAATCGCAGGAATCTTCCTCTGTATCCTCCCCTTCATCCTCTGCACATTCACAGGGGTCTTCCCGATCTTCGCACTCCAAAACAGGTGTTTTTGCCGGATTTCCGTCAATTTTTTCACACATGGTTTCATGCTCCGAAGCCGCATCCTGATCCTCCTCAGAGTTGTCAATATCCAGCGGAAGGCCTTTCACCTTTTCCAGGATATCGACCGAGGCGTCAAACTCCATTTTTTCTTCCTTACAGTGCTCCTCTTTCTTAAAGGCAATACTGCCGGACAAGAACAGGGATGCTTTGGCGCTGACCGGGCCAACCATCTCATAAAGGACGGAGGACGAAAGGATGATGGTCAGCATCAGGTTTCCCGTCTCCGGCGGCAGAAGCCTCTGTCCGAGGAACGCCAGACCGATCGCGACACCGGCCTGCGGGATCAGGGCGAGACCCATATATTTACGTATTTCTTTGCTGGTTCCCATCACCATACAGCTGAAATACGTTCCCAGGTATTTTCCGACGATACGGATGATAAAATAGGCCACACCGATGGCTCCCACCGTGGACAGGGCCGTCACGTCCAGATTCATACCGGAAACGATAAAGAAGATGGACATGACGGGAGGCGTGAAGTTATTGATCTGCCGGAACAGCTTTTTGTCCTTGGTCAGATTAATGTACGCCGCGCCGAACACCATGCAGGATAACAACGGGGAAATATTGGCCGCCGCACAGATGCCCGAAAGCCCGAGCAGCATGGCTATGGCCAGAATCAGCCTGTTGTCTCTGCTTCTGGCAGGGATCAGCAGACGGCTTAAGAAGTAGCCGCAGAAGAATCCCAGGAAGATTGCGAGCAGATTCAGCAGGATCGGGATTATAATGTCGTTGGCGGACAGGGCTCCCGACGCCCTTCCATTGGCAATGGCCGCCACCACGCTGAAGGCGAGAAGACAGACAACGTCGTCCAGCGCCACAATCTGAAGCAGCGTGTTGACAAATTCGCCTTTTGCCTTATACTGGTTAATCGTCATCATCGTGCTGGCCGGAGCCGTCGCCGTGGCAATCGCGCCGAGAATCAGGGCGAAATCCCAGTCCAAATGAAATACAAACTTTAATATCACCGTCACAAGCACACCGGCCGTCAGGGCCTCACTGATTGTGATGACGATAATCTTTTTACCGGTCTTCATCAGCACTTCTTTTTTGAAGAATTTGCCGACGCCGAAGGCGATAAAGGCCAGAGCCAAATCGCTTACAAAACCCATGGAATCAATCATGTGCTGCGGAATAAAATTCAGGCAGCAGGGGCCGATCAGTATACCCGCCAATATGTAACCGCTCACTTTGGGCAGGTTCAAGGTATTGGTCAGCCTTGTCATGATAAACCCTGCAAATAGTATGATAGAAAGTACAAGAAGCGCTTCCGTCTCCTGACTTAACTGACTTAAAAATTCCTGCATCTTAACTCCCCCCTACATATAGTCTATTGCAAAAAACCGAAACGATTCAGCGCCTGCACGGTTACTGCTTTGCGATACATAACCTGCCTACCTTTACAGGAACTCCATCATTTCCCCCAGTGAATCAAAAATCGCATCCGGCTTTACGGAAGATTTCTCCACATCCTCCAGCTTTGTCTCCCCGGTCAGAACCAGGAATCCCTTAGCGCCGTTGTTGACGCCGGTAGCCACGTCCGTATAGATACGGTCTCCCACGAATGCCACCGCCTCTTTCTCCATTCCGGTATGGTCAAGAACCATATCCACCGTTTCTACGAACGGTTTTCCGAGATATTTGGGCTGCACTCCCGTGGAAAGTGCAATAGCGGCGCACATGGCTCCGCAGTCCGGTATAAAACCGCCCTCCACCGGGCAGTTGATATCCAGATGGGTGGCAAGGAAAACGGCTCCGTTCCTGATATGGGTGCAGGCGCGTTCCAGCTTCTCATAGGTCAGCTCCGTGTCAAATCCAATCACCACCACATCGGGTGTTTTCTCTGCATCGCTTCCCGTCCGGCCGTTCACAAGGTTGATTCCGGCCTTTGTGAAACTTTCTTCCAGCGCTTTTGTGCCCATCAGATAAACGGTTTTCCCGCCATAGAATTCTTTCAGATAGCGGATTGTCACATCTCCCGATGTGACAATCTGGTCTCTGGTTATATGGCAATCCATCTTCTCTAATTTGTGAATATAATTCTCCGGCGACTTTGATGAGTTGTTTGTGAAAAACAGGAATTTCTTCCCTGCCGCCTCTACGGCATGTATAAACTCCAAAGCCCCGTCGAGTCTTCTGTCTCCCAGATAGAACGTGCCGTCCATATCAAGTACAAACAGCCTGATTTCCTTCAGTATGTCCCTGTTTCCGGTCATTTCCTGTTCCTCCCGTCTGTTCCTGATGATACAATATGTATGCTGCTCTTTAAACCGCCTCCACTGTCTTTGTGGCAATGACGGAAACGCCGGTTCCCGCACAGTCTTCAATGATAACGTCGCCCATATGGACGGGCGCCTTCATTCTGACCGCCCTGATTTCCTTCATGATATCGAAGATTTTTCCCTTCGGGATATCTTCTTTCGTTTTTACGGATGCTCTTGTGAGAGTTCCGCCTTCCACAACGACACTGGAAGTCACGATACGGGTCGGGTTTGTCACTTCCTTTTTGGCGTATGCCTCACCCTTTGCACATGTATTGCCCGTTACGGTAATATTGTCCCCGTCTGTCGTAACGCTCACAGGGCAGCCCAAAGGACAGCCGATACAGATCAGATCTCTCTTTTCCATTACTCCACCTCCGTACAAATCACAATCTTCTCTAGATCAGGATAGTTTTTAAAGCTGTCTTTTTTCAGGATAACCTGCTCCATCTCTCCCGGGGCAAGAACTTTCTTCTTCCTCTTTGACACTCTCTCATCCCCGTAATATACGGATATGAAACGATCCTTGTATACATCGGCCACGCGGAAACGAACTACCACCTGGTCATTCATATTCTGAATATCAAGTGACTGCGGAACGGTATAACGGACGCCGTTTACAGCCTCTAACTTTACTTCTTTTCCCCGGCCCGGGGCAGTTCCGTTTTTCACATAGTCCGCGGCATTCTTTCCCGCCAGGTTTGCTTCCTCGGAAACATAATCCACCAGATCGTGTACGTGAAGGACATTACCGCAGGCAAATACGCCCTCGGCCTCCGTCTGAAGGTGGTCATTGACATTCGGGCCGGAGGTAACCTGGTTCATCGATACGCCTACGCCCTTGGTCAGCTCGTTCTCCGGAATCAGTCCTACGGAAAGGAGAAGCGTATCGCAGGAATAGAATTCTTCCGTTCCCGGAACCGGCTTTCTGTTTTCATCAACCTGGGCGATTGTGATGCCCGTCACTCTCTCCTTGCCATGGATTTCCGTCACCGTATGGCTGAGTTTCAGCGGAATACCGTAGTCGTCGAGGCACTGCACAATATTTCTCTTGAGACCGCCGGAGTAAGGCATCAGCTCCGCAACCACTTTCACCTTTGCGCCCTCAAGCGTCATACGCCTTGCCATGATAAGTCCGATATCGCCGGAACCCAGGATAACCACTTCCTTGCCCACGCTGTAACCCTCGATATTCATCAGTCTCTGCGCCGTTCCTGCGGAGAAAATACCGGCCGGCCGGTAACCCGGGATGTTGAGGGCTCCCCTCGGACGTTCGCGGCATCCCATTGCCAGGATGACGGCTCCGGCCTTGATTGTCGTAAGGCCTTCCTCTTTATTAATATAGGTCACTTCTTTTTCATTGTTGATATCGATTACCATGGTGTTCAGTCTATAGGGAATCTTTTCTTCCATCACCATTTCAATATAACGGGCTGCATATTCGGGACCCGTCAGCTCTTCCTTGAATGTATGAAGGCCAAATCCGTTGTGGATACACTGGTTTAAAATACCGCCCAGCACATTGTCCCTCTCCAGAATCAGGATATCCAATGCGCCTGCCCGACGTGCCGAAACCGCTGCAGCGAGGCCTGCCGGGCCGCCGCCTATAATTACAATATCATGATGCTTCATCTTAAGCTCCTCCTATTTATCACCCTTTAACAGTTCTGAACCGGCTCTGTTTTTGCAGATATCATCCATTGACATGCCCCGCTCCTTCGCGAGGATCTCCATCGTCCTCGGAGTGCAGAATCCGGCCTGGCATCTTCCCATTCCGGCGCGCACCCTTCTCTTGATTCCGTCCAGGGACACGGCTCCGAGCGGTCTTCTGATGGCGTCGACAATCTCACCTTCACTGATATTCTCACAGCGGCAGATGATAGTACCGTATTCCGGATGCTCTTTGATAAGCTTTGCCCTCTCTTCTCTCGGAAGCTCCGCCGCCTTGATAAATCCTTTTCTCGTTGCCTTGAAATCTGCTTTTTTCTCAGCTCCCGACGCTTCTGCAATCATTTCGGCCAGATATTTTCCAAGGGCCGGCGCACAGGAAAGTCCCGGGGACTCGATTCCCGCCGCATCGTAGAATCCCTTTGCATCCTCTGCTTCACCGATGATAAATTCGTCGTTCACCTCATGGGCGCGAAGACCTGCAAAGGAGGTGATTGTCTGTCTGAAAGGTATATTTTTAACGCTTAAAACGGACTTTGAAACGGTCTCCGCCAGTCCCTCCGCCGTTGTAGCGGTAGCCTCTTTGTCATCCAGATCGATTGCCGTAGGTCCTACCAGCAGATTGCCATGGACGGTCGGGGATACCAGAACGCCTTTTCCGTATTTGCCCGGAAGCTGGAAGATGGTATGGGACACATGGTTTCCCGCTTCTTTGTCGAGCAGGCAGTAATCGCCTCTTCTCGGAATAATCTGAAGCTTCTTCTCACTTACCATGTTGTGGAATACATCGGCGTAAACACCTGCTGCATTTACCACATATTTTGTTTCAATCTCGCCGTCCGCCGTGTTTAACCGGTAGCCGGAATCCGTTTTCTCAATCCTCACCACCTCGGTATTCATCCTGAATTCCACGCCGTTCTCATATGCATTCTCAGCCATCGCGATGGTCAGGCCGAAAGGACATACGATTCCGCCCGTAGGAGCATAGATGGCAGCCACCACCGTCTCACTCACATTCGGTTCCTTGGCTCTCGCCTCGTCCCCTGTGATAATCGTAATGCCCGGAACGCCGTTTTTCACGCCTCTCTCGTACAATGCTTCCAGGGACGGCATATCACTTTCGTCAAAGCAGAGCACCATGGAACCATTGCGTTTGAAATCGAATTGTAAATCCTTTGAAAGCTGCTCCATCATCTCATTTCCCTGTACATTCAGTTTCGCTTTCAGGGAGCCGTTGGCCGCGTCATATCCCGCATGCACAATGGCGCTATTGGCTTTGGAAGTACCTGAACAAACGTCTTCCTCGCGTTCCAGCAGGCAGGTGTGGAGATTATACCTGGATAATTCTCTGGCAACGGAACAACCTGTCACGCCGCCACCGATTACAACTACATCATAGATACAACTGCTCATTCTTCTTCTCTCCTTTTACATTTGTTATGACGGCGCCAGTCAGAAACATCGGCAAATCCGCCGCCAACGGTAACAAAAAGCGCACTTTACAGACTTTTTACCACCAATAAACAACGAAAAGCACGCTTCGCGAACTTTTCATTGCCATTCAACAAAAAGAGTAAGGAAACAAAGTGTCCGAAGACACTTGATACCTTACTCTTATCTCTCATAGGCTTTTATTTATTTAACCTTATTTTAACCAATTTATGATTTAATGTCAATATTTATTTAGTTGGGATGCAAGGACGCCTCTGTAAGATAGCGGACGGGGTGGAGGCTAGGTGGTTGAGTCTTCAGTCCCGGTTGGGTAGGGATAGTGAAGAAGAATCCGGGAGAAAAAATCCCTGCGGGGACTCGTTTCCGCTTGTGGAATGCGAGCGGATGCTAAATCAACCAGAACAGGCGGAATTTCTCCCGTATCCGAAGAAACGTAGTGGTCGCGCCAGTCCCCTTCCCACTTGAAGAAATAGAACAGTTCAGCCGCCGCAGGCCGGAGTTCGGGATGGCAAAAACCTACGCGTCTTCAGTCCCGGGCCATAACCTGCCTGTGGGGAAGGAGGGAGAAAAAGATTCCGGAGGGAACCTGGGAGTTCATCAGCACTTAGGCGGCGTCTTTCAGACGCCTTAGTAC
>NZ_URHZ01000122.1 GCF_900547735.1 uncultured Clostridium sp.
CACAAGCGGGAGCGAGTCCCCGCAGGAATTTTTTTCTCCGGATTCCCCCTCACCATAACCATCCACCAGGACTGAAGACTCATATATAACCTCCCACCACCCCGTCCGCCGTCTTACAGAGGCGTCCTCGCATTTCAATTAACATTCTTCTTGCAATCCCGTTTCCGCTATGCTACCATAAATTCAAGCAGAGTTTCGTAAATCTATTTCAAATCTTAACATTCTCATGCCGGATATGGCATTCAAAGACTCTTTGCTTAACGATCCAATACACAGCGGGCAGGGAGGCGGAGATTCTTCCTACCGTGATTTTCAGGAAGGAAGAAAACTTATGATGGAAGAATTGAGACGATCTATGAAAATGTCCCGGCTTATTGAGGAACTGCCGTTTTCGGAGGACATGGAGTTTAATCTGAGTGATTTTGCACTGTTTCTGTCAGTCATGAAAAACCGGGAGGCGCATCAAAATGTATTGAGCATTATCATGGAAGAACCGGAACTGCAGCTGGCAGAAATCCATGTAGAAGAGGTTGTTTTGAACCGTATCGGCAAACGGGCCATCCGTCTGGACGCCTGGGCGGTGGATAACCGGAACCGGCACTATGCTACGGAGATGCAGAATGACACGGAGAAGGATGATGTAAGGCGGAGGGCACGGTATTATCAGGGACTTTTGGATACGCCTCTCTTAAAATCAGGCAGGGAGACCCGGTATAGACACCTTCCGTCCACGATTGTGACATTCATAACCCAGGAGGATATATTCGGACGCGATTTGGCAAAATACACCTTTAAGGAGCAATGTCAGGAAATAGCCGGTCTTTGCCTGGAGGATGGAACCACCAAGATTTTTCTTAATATGACAAGTAGAAACGGGGATCCTACCCTGGTCAGTCTGCTTCAGTACATGAAGAAGACGCGGCTGGACAATCCGGAGGTTGTGATAAGGGATGAAAGAATCCGGAAACTGGATGAAATTGTAACCGAAGTGAAGCAGTCAGAAGAATGGGAGGCTGTGAAGATGAGTATATTATCCGTTGGAATTGAGCGTGGCCGTGAAGAAGGCCTGCACGGCAAATTAAAAGAGCAGACCGCAAAAAAACTGGCTAAAGGGAAAAATGCAGAAGTCATAGCAGAAGAACTGGAAGAAGAGCTGCCTGTGATTGAGCAGTTGATCCGGGAACTGGAGGAAGAACAGAAATAGTGCAATAACACAAATAATGCAATAACAGAAACAATGCAATAACAGAAACAACACAATAATAGAAATACCGCAAGAATTAGAGATTTAAAACAAATAAGGTTTTCTTAAAAAGGGCAGTCCGGAAATTTCCGGAAGGCTCTTTTTGCATTGTATCACGTTGCCTGGGTAAAACCGTCCATAAACTGAAATCGTTATAAGCCAGAAAAATAGTCTGTATCGTTATAACCCGACTTTTGGGCAACTGCTATAATGATATTACAATGAAGAAGGGGGGATGAATATGAAATCACGCAGGTATTATAAAAGAAAAAACACATTCTTTTTATTTCTTATGCTGCTGCCCGGATGTCTTTATCTTCTGATCAACAACTATCTCCCGATGGCGGGAATCACCGTGGCTTTTAAAGATTACAATCCCTTAAAGGGAATCTGGGGGAGTGAGTTCTGCGGCGGTAAGAACTTTGAATTCCTGTTTAAGACAGCCGATATTTTCTATGTCATGAAAAATACGGTGCTTTACAATGCCGTTTTTCTTATATTGACCACGGCCGGAGGAATTGTGCTGGCGATTCTTTTAAGCGGGGTGAGGAACAAGATTCTGGTGCGCATCCTTCAGACCGTTTATTTACTTCCAACCCTGGTATCCAGCGTGATTCTCACCTATATGGTTCTTACGATGCTGGATGAAAAGTCAGGTTTTTTCAACAGCGCGCTTTTTCCTGCCCTCGGGCTTAATCCGGTCGCCTGGTACAGTGAGCCTAAAGTGTGGATTGTATTGCTGCCCCTTCTGAACCTGTGGTCCAATGTCGGGCAGACGAGCATTATTTATTATGCATCCCTGATTAGCTTTGACAGGACTTACTATGAGGCGGCATCCATGGACGGAGCTTCGCGTTTCCAGCAGGCGGTCTATATTACGGTTCCGCTGCTGAAAAGAACGATTGCGCTTATGGTAGTATTGGCGTTAGGACGGCTGTTTACCTCGAATTTCGGGTTGTTTTATCAGGTTCCTATGGATTCGGGCGCGCTGTACAGTACGACGAATGTGTTGGACACCTATGTGTACCGGGGGCTGATTCAGTTAAATGATATCGGGATGGCATCCGCAGCGGGGCTTATACAGTCACTTTTGGGTTTTGCACTGGTATTTTTGACAAATTGGGGACTGCAGAAGTACAGTCCGGAGAATTCGATTTTTTAGAAGGACTGGAAGGAGTGAGTGATGATGAGAGGAAAAAGGTTAAGTGATTACCTTGTGGAAATAGCGGGCGGCATGATACTGCTGCTGACAATGATATTCTGCCTGTTTCCCTTTTTACTGATGATATCGTCTTCCCTGACCTCGGAGGCCTCCCTGATTCGGGACGGTTACGGGCTGATTCCGCGTGAGTTTTCGCTGGCGGCTTATGAATATCTGGTCAGGGAACTTGGAACGATCGGGCATGCATACGGCATCACTCTGCTCGTCACGGCGGTGGGGGTGACGGCCAGCCTTGTGATGACGCTGCTGTTAGGGTATGTGATGGCCAGGAAGACATTTCCCTTCCGGAAGTTTCTGACGGTCTATGTGCTTTTGACCATGCTGTTTAACGGCGGGCTGGTTCCGACCTACCTTATTTATACACAGATGTTCCATATCCGCGATACCCTGGGAGCCCTCATTGTTCCCAATTTACTTCTGAGTGGATTTAATGTAATATTAGTTAAGAACTACTTTGCATCCACGATCCCGGAGGAGATTTACGAGGCCGCAGAGCTGGATGCGGATAATGAACTGAAAATTTTCTGGTATGTTGCCCTGCCGATGTCGAAACCGATTGTTGCGACGGTCGGCCTCTTTACGATGCTGAATTACTGGAATGACTGGCTGAACGGCCTCTATTACGTCAATGAGCCGCAGCTTTTCAGTATTCAGAACCTGTTGAACCGGATTCTGAATGATATGAACTATCTTCAATCGGGGGAAATGCTGATGGATGTGGGATATGTGCTTCCTTCCATGAGTATTCGGATGGCGATTGCGTTAATATCCCTGCTGCCGGTCGTGCTTATTTTTCCGATTTTCCAGAAATACTTTGTCAAGGGGATTACGTTTGGAGCGGTGAAGGGCTAGTCGTGGCAGTAATTTTCGCAGGTGGGATAGAGTGCAAAATGCCGTTTTTGGAAAGACATATATAATTACAGGGGCGGTGCAGAATGAAAGGGGCGGATTTTAGATGGAACTTCTGATTGTGGACGATGAATATTATGCGGTGGAAGGGCTGAAAAAGCTGATTAACCGGATTGATTCCCCGGTTCAGAACGTCTTCTGCGCTTATAATTTAAGAGATGCCAAACAGATATTTTTACAGAATAATATTGATGTGATGCTCTGCGACATTGAGATGGAGGAGGAGAACGGCATTGATCTGCTGCGCTGGGTCAATGATTACTCCCCGGATACGAAAACCATCTTTCTGTCATGCCACGACAGGTTCCGGTATGTCCAGCAGGCGCTTCAGCTGGGAGCGGTCAACTATATCCTGAAGCCGGTCGATGAGGAAGAGCTGACCCGCCTTTTAGATTCCGCCCATCAGATGATCCTGGAACAGAACAGGAGGTTCTGCGATTTAAAGCTGGCGGAGCTGATGAAAAAATATGTTCCGATTCATCAGAAGCGGGAGCCGGGGATGTCCAATTTGCTGCGGGAGGTGGATACGTTTATTGTGGACCACATTGATGAGTGCATCAGCCGCAAGGATGTGGCGGATCACGTATTTTTAAATGCCGATTATATGAACCGGGTCATCAAAAAGGAGACCGGCCTGTCGGTCGGAGAATATATTGTCCAGAAAAAACTGTCGGTTGCAAAGTTTCTGCTGCTGGAAACGGATATCCCGGTCGGTGATATCGTCTTCCGGGTAGGCTATACCAATGTGGCGTATTTTAATAAGTCCTTCAAGAAGGAGACGGGGGTAACACCCAGGGAATACAGGAGAAATCATACGGCGGAGGAGGCATTATGCAGGAGGGAGTAAGGGAAGAAAAATATTTCAGCATCAATTTCCGTTTCAGGATTATGACGGTATTTATCATCTGTGCCATGATTGTGATTCTCCTGCTCAATTATTCCCTGTCGATGAGGACATATGAAAAAAGCATTCTGGAGGCCAATTCCCAGCTCATGGATATGTCGATGAAAAGTGTGGATGACAGTTTGACGAAGAACAGCGAATTTCTGCGGATTATCCTGACGAATAACATGAATGTATATAATATGGCGGAAACGGAGACAGAGTCAGAGTCAAATCTGGCTCTTTATCGTTTGTTTCAGGATATGGAGAAAAGCATATTGGGGCTGACTTATTATGATGCATTCTTTATTCTGGACGAGAATTATAATACGTTTAATACCGTGGGAAATGATGAACTTTCCCTGGAGGAGAAGGATATTATGGGGAGGTATCTGAAAGAAAAACGCAGGGATCTCTCCTGGCAGAACGGTAACTGGCAGATACATCCCGTATCGTCCACAAATTATCTGCTGATTGCCGAAAATATGGACGGCATTATGATTGGCGCCTGGCTCAATATGGAACATCTGAGTGAGCAGATGGAGTCGGGGAGCTTCGGTGAGGGGGCCGCCGCCTTTTTTACGGACGGTGACGGAAAAGTGCTGTCCGGTTCTTTCCCCTCTGCCGGCGGAACCCTTTCCATGAAAAAAGGAGAGAAGATATACAGGGCGGAAAATGGGGAGCGTTACCTGGCGGTGGAACGGGAATCCCGGTTCGGCGGTCTGGTGCTGCATACCATGGTTCCGATGGATAAGATAGCCGAGGAACTGTCAACGGCGCGCAATGTCACGTATATCACAATATTCGGATTCGCGGTCCTTCTGATATTCCAGATCTATTTTTTCAAGGTTCTTCTGGTGGGTCCGTTAAATGAACTGGTCCTGGCCATGCGTCTCATTAAAGAGGGGGCGGACATGCCGAAGGCACGCCCTGGAAATGTTGCCAATGAATACAGGGTGGTTTATGACACGCTGGATGAGATGGTGGACGAGATTAAAGAATTGAAAATTAAGGTATATGAGGAAGAACTGAGGAAAAACGACATCATGATGGAGTATTTAAAACAGCAGGTCAACCCTCATTTCTTCCTGAACTGCCTGAATATTATCTACAGTCTGACCAATATGGAAGATTACCGCTTAATCCGGCAGATGGTAGAGTACCTGATCAAATATTTCCGCTATATCTTCGGAAAAACGGACGAACTGGTGCTGATCCGGGACGAGATTTCCCATCTGGAAAATTTCCTGCATATCCAGGAGATGCGCTATCCGAACCGGTTCCGCTATCAAATCAGGGTGGATGAAGAGGCGGGAACGGAGAAGATACCGCCGCTTCTGATCCAGACATTTGTGGAAAACTCCATCAAGCACTCCGGCATGCTGTCCAGCAACCAGCTTCTGGAAATTAAGGTCGGCGTTACATGGGGAGAGGAACTGGAAATTACGGTATCCGATAACGGAAAAGGGTTCAGCTTGGAAATACTGAAAAAACTGCGCAATAAGGAAAGCATTCTCTACGACAACCGGAAACATATCGGCATTGAGAATGCAATCCGCCGGACTAACGTGATTTATAACGGGGAGGAAAAAATCTCTTTTTACAATGAAAACGGCGCCCATGTAAAGATTGTGCTTCCACGGACCTACGTTCCAAAACATACCTTTTAACGGCCAAAACAGACGTCTTAAATGTCGCCCCAACAGGTCGGATTTGTTATAACACCGAATGAAACGGCTGTGGTAAACTCAGGTTATGAATTATATGAGGGAACAGCAAGGAGGGTAAGATGGAGGAACAGAGAATTTCTTTATCGGAGACAAATCAGGACGCATTTATGCGTCTGCGTCTGAACACGAAAACGGAAGGCCCAAGGCCTGCGCTCGTGTATTTTCCTGGGGGCGGTTATCACAATATCCATGAGCCGAGCGTAGAGCCGGTTGCCGGTTTTTTCAGGAAAAAGGGGTTTCATGTTTTTGTAGTCAACTATTCAATCAATGAGAAGGCGGCCTATCCGGCCCCGCTTCTGGAAGCGTCCAGGGCGGTGTGGATGGTACGGAAAAACGCTGCCGAATGGAATGTGGATCCGGAACGCATCAGCCTGCTGGGCATGTCCGCCGGCGCCCATCTGTGCACCGCGCTGAGCACGATGTGGCAGTATGAGGAATGCCAAAGGGACGGTATGCCATACGGCGGAAACAGGCCGAATGCCATTGTCACGGGATATACGCCGACAATATTTGCCGACTTTTTTGAACAGCCGCCGGAAGTGCTGGCCAACTTTAAGGGCCAGGGGCCCGGTAATCTTCTGGGAAAGGAAGGGACGCGCTGGGCGGATATTCACGAGCTGACGACCCACGACCTTGTTACCAAAGATACATGTCCCGCTTTCCTTTGGAAATCCACAACGGATTTTCCGGGAGATACGTTCGCCTATGCCAATGCGCTGAAACGGGAAGGGATTCCGTATGAGGTTCATGTATTTTATGACGAGGGAGTTAACTGCGTGGGAATGGGAAAAGAAGGAGCATCGGCCAATACAATGATGTGGCCGGAACTGGCGGTTAACTGGCTTTACAAGGTTCTGAGAATCGAGGTTTCATAAGGAAAAGGGGAGGTGGGAAACTTGAAATTCAGGCGAAAACGGTGGTTGTTCCTGCTGCTTGCCCTGGGGGCGGCGATCCTGGCGAACGGCTGCAGCCGCAGGGAAGAGGATAAAAAGGAACAGGAAGTGCCGGTGCTGAATGTTATGTTTGCATCCTATGGGGGCAGCATACCTTCTGACCTTCAGGACGTGGAAAACGCCCTTAACGTGATTCTGGCGGAGAAAATAGGGGCGGCGGTAAAGCTGAATGTTTTTTCCTCCTCGAGTTACGATACGCAGGCCAACCTGATGCTGACCGGGGATTCGGTGGATTTGATGGCCACCAGCACCAACACAAGCTACGCACAGTGCGTGACAAAAGGTTATTTTATGGAGATGGATGAACTGCTTGAGCAGTATGGACAGGGAGTAAAGAAGTCGCTCGGGGAAGAACTCCTGCGCTGTACCCGCGTTAATGGAAAAGAGTACGGGGTTACCGGGATTCCTCTGGTAATGGCGCAGGATACCAGCTTTGCGGTCAGCAATGATATTCTTAAGTGCTGCGGGATTGATCTTTCCTCCGTCCATACGGTGGAGGATGTGGAGCAGGTTCTCCAAACGATTAGGGACAACCATCCCGACATCATCCCGCTTGCCAATGCAAGTACAAAGCTTGGGTATAAGAGCCTTCAAAACCTGTTTTTAAACGGCCATGGACTGGAGGATCTGGGGGACGGCTGCGTGCTGGATTACGCGACAATGACGGTTTCAAGTCTTTACAGCCATCCGGTTTACGAGGAGCTTGCGGCACTTATAAGAGACTGGCACGGAAAAGGCCTGCTGATGCCGAACGCCTCGACCAATACGGATTCGCGCAACAGCCTGATGAATGCCGGACGTGCGGCCGCAAGTGTTGCCTTCTCCTATAACCCGGCGAATTCCATGCGGGAGGACGCGATGTACAATACGACGACGATCCATCTGGGAAACAGCCCGATTCTTGTGACGAGCATGATGCAGCTTACCTGTTGGGGAATTCCCGTTACATCGGAGCATCCCGACAAGGCAATGCAGTTCTTAAACCTTCTTTACACGGATGCGGAGATTGGCAATCTGCTGCAATATGGGATAGAGGGCGTTCACTATGAAAAGACGGAAGAGGAGAACGTGATCCGGTATCCGGACGGCGTGGATGCAACCACTACCGGTTATTTCCTGAAAAGCCCCGGAATTACGGATATTAACCCGGAATGCTTTGTGATGGAACCGTTACCGTCGGATATTTATGAGCAGGTCCTGGCGTTTCGTGACACCTTTGCCGTATCACCGATTGTGGGATTTACGGCAGATATGACGGCCTGCAAATCGGAGGTGGCAGCCGTTGCCAATGTGATGGCTCAGTATGTGAACCCTCTGCTTTCGGGTGTGGTGGATGTGGAACAGGTACTGCCGGAGTTCCGACAGAAACTAAAGAGCGCGGGTCATGAAACAATTATCAGAATGAAACAGGAACAGCTTGACAAGTGGCTGAGTGAGAACAGATAGAGGGAGGATTTATTTTACAGTGGAAGCAAAAGAATATGTGTTTTTATCGGAGTGCCTGGGCGGCGAAGCCAAGGTTATGATTTTTGTACCCAAAAACAGGGAAAACGACGGAAAAAATTCCATTCCGGTATTGTGGACAGTGGGACCGGGCGATCACAGAAAATGGATGATGCAGAGCGATGTCTGCCGTCTGGCGGAGGAGGCCGGGATGGCCGTAGTCAGTGTGGACACCACGGATACCTGGGGAGGTTTAAACCGGCCCGCTGAGAATTATTATTTTGAAGATTACCTGACCCGGGAACTGCCGGCCTTGGTAGAAACGGTTTTTCCTGCCTGCCGGGAACCTGAATTTAATTATATTACGGGTTTTTCAAAGGGCAGTTACATCGCTTTCAGGATGGGAATGAGCCATCCGGAGAGGTACGGAACCGTCATCTCGATTGGGGGCGGAGGACTGGATGCCTACAGTTTTTACTATGATATCGGAACAATGAATCCGGGACTGATTGAGCGGATGTTCGGCCTTAAAACACCGGAAGAATTTGAAAAATCCGACTACAATCCGGAAAATCTGGTTGACCGTCTTTACCGGGACGGCAGGAAACTGCCTGCGCTCTACCTTTTCTGCGGTGAAAAGGATGCGCTTGCCAGGGTGGTAAACGTGAGACTGCATATGAAGCTTGAGGCATTAAATATCCCGCACAAATTTACACTCTTTGACAGCGGACATGACTGGGTTACTGTAAACAGGAGTATTGAGAAAGCGATAGAAGAAATGGGGAGGTCATTATGGAGTCGACGGTAACAGTGAATCAGACGGCAAAGCATACATTTTTTACAAGGACATTCGTGGTAATACTGGTAATCCAGTGTTGTTATAATATGGCGGCGACTTTTATCGCCACCCCCATCGGACGCCAGGGAGTCAGCCTTGGGGCCAGCATGACATTTCTGGGGATTCTGTCTTCCGTTATGTCCGGAATGTACATGGTAATGCGTCCGGTCGCCGGAATCGCCATTGACCGTATCAATCCGAAATACGTGCTGATCGGGCAGTATACCCTGCTTGTTACCTCCTACGTATTATCGGCGGTGGCCGGAAATCTGGGAGTTTACGTTGCCAGCCGGCTGGTATACGGCCTGGCCTTCGGCGCCATCGGCGTTACGATGCCGACGGTGGTAGGCCGCGCAATGCCAAAGGAAAAGATGGCCCAGGGGCTTGGTCTTTATATGATGCTTCCTCTGGTGCTGAAGATTTTTACACCGAACATTTCCCTTTTCCTCGTGGATAACTGGGGATTTGCCGCCAGCTATACGGTATCAATTATTCTGATTGCCATAGCCCTAATCCTGCTGATCACTCTGAAAATTGATTTTACAGCAGGGGTGAAAAAAGAGAAAAAGAAATTTTCCTGGAATAATATTATCGCGGTGGAGGCATTTCTTCCGACGCTGTCCAATATTTTTACGGGTATGGTTTTTACCGCCGTTATCATGAATATCGTAGTATACGGGGACGCTATGGGATTTGGACAGATTGCACTGTTTATGACATTCTATAACGGCGCCCAGGTGGCGACCCGCGGACTGGGAGGCTATCTGGCGGACAAAATCGGAATCCGCAGGACCATGTATCCCTGTCTCATTCTGATGATAGCCACCGTGGCGATTCTGGGGAGCACGGACAACTTTACCATGGTACTGGTGGCGGCCGTCCTGTTCGCCATTGGGTTCGGCGGTGCACAGCCGGTTATGACGGCAGTCTGCATGAGAACCGTGAGCCGTGAACGTGCGGGAGCAGCCAATGCGACCTATATGCTGGGAGCCGACGTGGGAACCATGATTGCCTCCACCGTAGTCGGTGTGCTTATTGATGCGTTTGGGTTCCAGCAGATGTATCTGTACATGATAATTCCGGGAGTGATGGCGCTTTTGACCTTTGCGCTGACGATGAAGGTGATGGGGAAACAGATTATTGCTGCAAGCCGGAAGGAAGGGGTTGAGGAATGAGAACGCCGCCGGGACGGCCGGGGCGGAATGGTGAGAGGGAGGTTGTGAGTCTTCAGTCCCGGTTTGGAGGTTGTCGCGGGTGGGGAATCCG
>NZ_URHZ01000123.1 GCF_900547735.1 uncultured Clostridium sp.
CGCAAGCGTTTCCCGCAGGAACTTTTTCTGCCCGGATTTCCCACCCGCGACAACCGACCTCCCGGACTGAAGACTCATACCCCCTTCTCACCATCCCGCCCCCGGCCGTCCCGGCGGCGTTCTCATTTCTCAACTCTCATTTCTCAACTCCCCGCACTTTTGCTTGTAACCTTTTTCTGTTTTTAGTATAATAGAAATAACTGAATCGGATGGTAATTTTTATAAAGATTCTGAATAGTTATAATAGAATTATATTACGGGGGCAATAAAACAGGGAGGGAAGCATATGGACAGTCAAATCGTGCATTTACAGGAGATTTTGGGGAAAAGCAATTATACGGTGGCGCTCTGCGGTTCCGGCATGATGGAGGAGAGCGGATTTATCGGTATTAAGAAACCGGAGCGGGCTTATGAAATTGAGTGTGTTTACGGAGCCTCACCGGAGGAGATTTTTACAAGCGCCTATTACAACACACGCCCGTCTAAGTTTTTCGATTTCTACAAAAAAGAAATTCTGGAGAAGATACCGGAGCCCAGCCCGTCCAGCCATATTATGGCGGCCATGGAGAGAGCGGGACATCTGCAGTGTATCATCACATCCAATATCTTTGAACAGGAGAAGAGGGGCGGCTGTGAGAACGTCATCGACCTGCACGGCACGATTTATAGGAACCGCTGTCCTCACTGCGGGGAATACTACTCGGTGGAGGATATTATGGGTGAGAAGGGCGTGCCTCACTGCAGGATATGCAACTCCGTGATTCGTCCCCTTGTCTCACTGTTCGGTGAGATGGTAGACAGCCGCATCATGACGAGAACGACGGAAGAGATCGGTAAGGCGGAGGTACTGCTCCTTTTGGGAACAACATTGAATTCAGATGTATTTTCCCATTATATCCGGTATTTCAGCGGGAAACATCTCATTCTGATCCATAATGCGGAGCATTATATGGACAATAAAGCGGATCTGGTGATTATTGATGAGCCGGGCAATGTCCTTTGCCAGCTTGGATATTGACGGAAATCCCTGTATTTATCCACACAGTCGAGACCATGCAGAAAATTGAAACCATGCAGAAAATTGAAACCATATAGAAAATTGAAACCACACTAAAACCGCACTAAAACCGCACGGAAAAAGAGAGGAAAAGGCCATAAACCTTTTCCTCTCTTAAATTATTTTTCTTTAATAAACGGTAAGCACTTTATTTTGCCGGATAGAATCCGCTTGGAGACTCGGACAGATTAATCATGATATTCTTCATCTGTGTATAGTGCTCCAGGATTACTTTGTGGGTTTCACGGCCGATGCCGGATTCCTTGTAGCCGCCGAACGGTGAGCCTTCAGGAATCTGATTGTATGTATTGACCCACATACGCCCGGTTTCGATTCCGCGGGATACGCGGATTGCGCGGTTGATATCGCGGGTCCACACGGCGCCGCCGAGGCCGTATGCATTGTCGTTAGCCATGCGGATCACTTCATCCTCGTCACGGAACTTGATAATGCAGGCAACCGGTCCGAATATTTCTTCCTGGGCAACACGCATATCGTTGGTTACGTCGGCCAGCAGGGTCGGGCGCATGAAGCAGCCGTTTGCCAGTTCGCCGTCGGTGATGCGCTCGCCTCCGCAGATGACGCGTGCGCCTTCCTGTTTTCCGATCTCTACATAGCTCAGTATTTTTTCCAACTGGCGTGCGTTAATCTGGCTTCCCATCTGTGTTTCCGGATCCCATGATACGCCGACTTTCACATTATTAAAGGCTTTGACGGCGTCTTCCAGGAATTTATCATAGATATCCTCGTGTACAAATACACGGGAACCTGCGCAGCAAACCTGGCCCTGGTTGAACAGGATGCCGAGCTGTAAGCCGTCGATGGCCTGCTCCCAATTGCAGTCCGGGAAGAAGATATTGGCGGATTTGCCTCCGAGTTCCAGAGTGGCGGGGATAAGGCGGTCTGCCGCCGCAAGGGCAACCTGGCGTCCGACTTCGGTGGAACCTGTAAATGCCAGCTTGCTAAATCCCCTGTGATCCAGCATATACTGTCCGGCTCTTGAACCGGAGCCTGTGATAACGTTAAATACGCCCTTTGGAATGACATCCTGCACAAGGCGTGCAAATTCAAGCACGGAGAGTGAGGTGTCGCTGGAAGGTTTAAATACGGTACAGCAGCCTGCGGCGAGAACCGGAGCCAGTTTCCAGGCGGCCATCAGGAACGGGAAATTCCACGGCACTATCTGGCCGATTACTCCGATCGGTTCGCGGAGAATTAAGGAGAGGAACTGCTCATCCAGCACGTTGGCGCTGCCTTCCTCCGCCAGGATGCAGCCCGCAAAATAGCGGAAATGCTTGGCGCTCAGCGGAATGTCAATTGCCATAGTCTCACGGATTGGCTTGCCGTTATCCAGGGACTCCACCATGGCCAGATGTTCTGTATTTTCATCAATAATGTCTGCAATCTTGTTGAGAATCGCCGCGCGCTCACTGGTGGGAACCCATTTCCATGTCTCAAAGGCCTTCCAGGCGGCCTTTACGGCGTCATCCACGTCCTCTTTCGTCGCCTGCGCACATTCTGCCAGTTTCCCGCCGTCGGCCGGGCATTTGGCCGTAAATATGGCGCCGTCCGATGCATCGCGCCATTCACCGCCGATGTAAAGCTGATATCTGTCCTGAAGTTCTGTTTTAATCATTCGATACCTCCTGTTCTGAGCTGATATTCAATGTGTCCGTTTATAAGTTCTCTCTGAGCCTCCAGATATACTTATTGCATTAACCATACCATTTTATGGAAAAAAACACAATAAATTGTTAAATAATTCTCGATACAGTTTTAAATTTAACAAACTATTGTGGGAATATAATTGAATTAGCTGTAAATAAGAATTATAATGAAATAAAATATAAGTCAGAAGGAGGATAAAAAATGAAGCAGGAAAACGGAGAAAAAATATGTTTCCGGTATATCTGCCCGAAGTATCCAAAATGTGCACGGGCCAGGGGAAAGGGATGCTGCATTGAGGAACCGGAGGATGAAACTCTGCTGGTGCGTGAAGAGGAGTGTGGGGCAGAGCTTGGTTTTCCGCTGTTTATCGGGGAAGGCGGGAGATAATATAAATGGTATCGCGATTGACAAATTCACAAAATCCGGTTATTATTACACTGTAAATTAAATTAACACTGTTAAGTGAGGCGGATTATGGGAATCAGGGAACGGCGTGACGGTGAGAAGGCGGAGATGAGAAAGAAGATCATGGACGCCGCCGTTGAAATTATTAACCAGGACGGGTACGAGAATTTATCAATCAGAAAGATAGCGGCAAAAATCGAATATTCCCCGACGGCAATTTATCTTTATTACAGGGATAAAGCACAGATTATTACCGATATGGCCGATGGTCTCTGCCGTGAGACGGAGAGCAGCGCAGCCGCCTGTCTGGAGGCGAATAAAAGTGCCCCCGTGACGCAGCAGCTCCGGGTGGTTCTGGCGGATTTCATAAGATTTCTCACCGGGAAACCGGAGATGGCGAAAGCGATTATCTACAGCGGAATGAACGTAATCTTTGCAAATGATAATAAAGACGCAACTCCGGCCAACGAGGGAATCAATATGCTGGACCGGCTCCTTTTAAAGGGAATTGAAGAAGAAGGATTCAGGCCCGGTATCCGCGGCACAGGATGGATGATTGTAAGCGCGCTCCTGGGATTTGTCATAAGCGCCATTGAAAAACGGCTCTATCTGCTCGAAGATTTTAACCGGCTTGCAGACGACTTTGTGGAGCTTTTGACAGAAGGGATCAGCCGCTGACGATAGCGGTGTTATCCGGCCGCATAAGGCGAGGGAGACATTATGAAAACACTGATATTATTTGCGGGCAGATACGGCTGTACGCGGGACTGTGCAGATTATCTGAAGGGCAGACTCGGCCCGGGCACGGATATGATGGATTTAAAAAACATTGGAGAGGCAGATTTGCAGCAGTATGACTGGATTGTCATAGGCGGTTCAATCTACATGGGAAAAATACAAAAAGAGGTAAAGTCCTTTTGCACCAGGAATCTCAAGACACTGCTCGCAAAAAAGACAGTGCTTTTCATCTGCTGTACAACACCCGAAGAGTCGGACCACTTTTTCAAGCATAATTTCCCATCCCCGCTGCTGGAACATGCAGAGGAAACGGTAAATTTCGGCGGAGATTTGAGACCGGAGAAAATGAGTTTCCTGGATAGGAAATTAGCGGCGGCCGTATCCAGACTGGAACCGAAGAAGCTCGGAATATTATATGAAAATATAGACGGGCTGGCTGCCGTGATTGCGGAAAACGGAGCTAAAGATAGGATCCGGTGAGCCGGATTCCCGCGCCGAGCGCTGCCGCATAGCGGTAAATTACATCTTCGAGCGAGTGCGCATCCTGCCCGGAGGGCTTGTTACATCACAGGAGTTTTTCTTATGATATAACAATAAGGCGGAGCAGACATTGAAGTGTGTCTGACCCGCCTTATTAAATTGTTTAAAGATGATATGAGTTCACCGGTTCTGCCGTTTGCATTACCAGTTAGTTGCCGCACTCAATACTGATTTCATTGAATCGGTCGAGCAGATCCTCCACTTTCGTGGCCTTTTTATCCTCGCCCTTCTGATCGAGAATGGAATGGCCCTGATGCATCATCAGGAGGCGGTTGCCGTATTCAACGGCATAGCGGAGATTGTGGGTAACCATGATGGTGGTCAGTTTCTTTTCGCGGACAATCTTGCCGGTCAGTTCCATGATGATTTCGGCCGTTTTCGGATCCAGGGCAGCGGTGTGCTCATCCAGGATCAGGAACTCGATCGGTGTCATGGTGGACATCAGAAGCGCCATTGCCTGCCTCTGTCCGCCGGAAAGTACGCCGACCTTCACTTCCAGCTTATCTTCCAGGCCCAGTCCGAGGGTGCTCAGGTTTTCACGGTAATAATCAATCCTTTGCTTGTCGGTGCCGCGCTTTAAATTGAACGGTTTTCCCTTTGTGTCCGCCAGGGCCATATTTTCCAGGATGGTCATATTGGGGCAGGTCCCCATGGCCGGATTCTGGTAAACGCGGCCGATGGTGCGCTGGCGTTTGAATTCAGGCATGCGGCTGATGTCCTTGCCGTTTATGATAATCCGTCCGCTGTCGACCGGAATGCTGCCGCAGATGATATTTAAAAGTGTTGTCTTGCCGGAACCGTTGCTCCCGACTACGGATACAAAGTCGTGTTCATCAATGGTCAGATTAAAATCTTCAAACAGGCACATCTCATTGACTGTCCCGTGGTTATAATATTTATCAATGTGTTTTAATTCCAGCATTTATCTCACCTTCTTCTTTCCATTCTCACTGACTACGAGGATCACAAGGAAGAATATGGACGTGATGAGCTTTAAGTACAGTGTTTTAAGTCCGAGGGCCATGGCCATGGAAACACAGCCTTTATATACGATGGTTCCCAGGATAACGGCCGTCGTAGCTTTCAGTTTCCCGAATCTGGCAAATACCTTGGTTCCGATGATAACGCTTGCAAGGCCCATAACAATGGTGCCGGTGCCGACGGAAATCTCAAAGAATCCCTTCTGCTGGCAGTACACGGCGCCCGAGAGGGCGGCCAGGCCGTTTGCCAGCGCCAGGCCGAGGATTTTGACGGAACCCTTATCCTTGGCTAAGGAGGTGACCAGAGTTTCATTGTCGCCTACGGCGCGCAGAAGATAGCCGGAGCGTGTTTTCATATACATGTCGAGAAGCACCTTGACTACAACGACAATCAAAAGAAGGATGATTACGGTGCTGAATTCACCGAACGGTGACGGGAGTCCGTAAACAAACTCATTGTCAAAAATCGTATCTTTACTGAAAATCGGCAGGTTTGCCTTGTCGCCTGTGATTCTTAAATTCAGGGAATACAGCGCCGTCATGACGATAATTCCTGAAAGAAGGTCACGCACCTTCAGTTTGACATGGATCAGTCCTGTAACCATTCCGGCCAGGGCGCCTGCCGCAAATGCGATAAAAAGAGTGAGAAACGGCGGCAGTCCGGCAAGTATCAGAGTGGCGGTGACGGCCGCTCCCATGGGGAACGTACTGTCTACCGAAAGATCCGGAAAGTCGAGGATGGTGTAGGTGATATAAACGCCCAAAGCCATCAGTGCATAGATTAAACCTTCATTCAAAACGCCAAGTATGATAGACATGGCAAACCTCCAAATTTCTTCTTAATAGTTATTGTGTGATTTCGTCAAACATTTCCGCCGCGTCTGCGGTCAGACTTTCCGGTAAGGTGATGCCCAGGTTTTCCGCAACCTTTGTGTTGCCGTAGAAAGAAGCGCCCTTGATGATTTCAAAATTCATTTCGCTGGCTTTTGCTTCACCCTTTAACACCTTGGCAGCCATCTGTCCTGTCTGTCTTCCAAGAGCAACATAGTCAAGTCCCTCGGATGCAAGGCAGCCTACCTTAACCTGCTCTACTTCACTTCCGAATACCGGAATGCCTTTTTTGTTAGCCGCATCCAGGACAACCTGAAGAGCGCTTACTACCGTATTATCCGTCAGGTTGTTGATACAGTCAACCTTCTGAACCAGCTGGTCGACCGCCAGCGGAACGTCTGCCGTTGAGGAAACGCCGCTTTCAACAATTTCAAATCCGTATTCCGGAGCGGCTGCTTTATATTCTTCAATCGTGGAGAGGGAGTTAACTTCGCTTGTGCTGTACATGATACCAATCTTTTTTGCATCAGGGAGAATCTCACGGATCATCTGAAGCTGTTCCGTTACAGGAAGCTTGTCGCTGGTTCCCGTCACTTCGCCGACCGGTGTGCCGTCTGCATTGGCAAGTTCAGCCATAACCGGGTCGGTGACTGCCGTATAGATAACGGGGGTTCCCGTTTTTCTGGCAGCACTGTAGGCGCTCTGTGCGATTGGAGTTGCAATGCCGCAGATTAAATCCGCTTTTTTGGAAATAAAGTTGGTGATAATCTGGCTGGATGTACCGCCGTCGGCATTGGCGTTCTCATAGAGGATGGTCAGGTTTTCGCCTTCTACAAAACCTTCTTCTGCAAGTCCCTGGATGAAACCTTCCCGGCAGTTGTCGAGTGAACCGTGAACGGCAAACTGGCCGATACCGATTGTATATTTTCCTTCTGCAAGCTCTCCGGTCTGTCCGGCCTCGGAAGCAGCTTCGGAAGTTTTGGCCTCCTCTGTGGATTCTGCTGCTGAAACGGCCTCCGTCTCAGGTGCCTTTGTCGTCTCTGCCGTATTTCCTGAAGAACAGCCGGATAACATGGATGCTGCCATAGCGCCGATTAATAATGATGCAAATACTTTCTTTTTCATAATTCTTTCCTCCATTTACTGTTTTTATGATTTTTGCAAATAAAATTCCGTTTCTCTGAGGGGACGGTTCCCGGTTTTGTCCGCTGCAGTTCGGTTCTGCCCGGAGAGCTTTTTAACAAAATAAAAAATCCCAGACGCAGAAAACTGCATCTGGGACGAATTGATAAATCCGCGGTACCACCCAAATTGACTTTGACTTCAAGTCCACTCAATCATATACAAACATATATGCCGCCAGATAACGGTTGCGGTTTCCGTCAGCCCATACTGTTGTTCAGGGCTGCCCTCAAAAGTCCATTCGGCTATCAACTTCATACCATGCTTCCACCATGTCACGGCTCTCTGTGATGTTGTAAGATAACTTACTCCTCTTTTTCAACGGTTTTTATTTTCATTCATCCTAATACTTTTCCGGGGATTTGTCAATAGCGTTTGCAGAAAAATTGTGATATAATTTTAAAAATATGTGAAAGCAGACAGAGCGGACAAGGAAAGGGGCGGTAATAATGAAAAAATTACTGGCAGTAATTGACATGCAGAATGATTTTGTAGACGGTTCCCTGGGGACGGAAGAGGCCCAGGCGATTGTACCGGGCGTCAAAGCCCTGATTGAGCAGTACCTCGATGAGGGCCAGGAGGTTGTCTTTACGCTGGACACTCATGACGGCGGCTACCTGGACACACTAGAGGGGAAAAATCTGCCGGTTGCGCATTGCATCAAGGGAACAAAAGGCTGGGAACTATGCGGCCAGTTGAATGAATATGAAGGAAAACGGTTTGAAAAGCCGACGTTCGGCTGCACCGGGCTGGCCGAATATGTAAAAGAGGGGGGCTATGAGTCGGTTGAACTGGCGGGCCTCTGTACGGATATCTGTGTTATTTCCAATGCGCTTCTCATCAAAGCGGCCGTTCCCAATACACCGGTGAGCGTCAGGGCCGGCTGCTGCGCGGGTGTGACGCCGGAGAGCCATGAGAACGCGCTGAAGGCCATGAGCATATGCCAGGTGAGGATTTTATAAGGAATGAGAAGCCGGGAGGCAGGATGATGGACGGCGAGATAACGTACGGTGAGATAATGTACTGGGAGAAGATGAACGGAGAAAAAGAATAACGGAGAAATGGAATTATATGGACAGGAAAAAACTGGTCAATCAAAGCATTGATTATATTATGCAGCATTTAGGGGAGGATTTATCGCTGGATACCGTATCGGCCCATTTTTTTATATCGAAATACCATTTTAGCCGAATTTTCAAGGAAGAGACCGGGGAAAGCATCTATTCGTTTATTAAACGCTGTAAGGTTGACCAGAGCGCCGTTGATATAAAATTAAATCCTGCGAAAGCGATTACAGAGATCGGACTGGATTACGGATACAGTTCTTCCAACTACAGCTCCGTATTTAAAAAGCATCACGATGTTTCCCCGTCCTGTTTTAAGCAGGCAATACCAACGCTCAGAATGCCGGTTCCCTTTACCCCGGAGCGGTTTGCTTATTTTAAAACTGCGGAGGAATACGCCGCACAGATTGAAATTAAAGAGCTTGATGATTTTTTTGTGGTGTATGAGCGGTTTATTGGAAACTATATTGATCTTGAAAAAAACTGGTATTGTTTTGTAGATAAATACAAAGCACAATTGAATGAAACGTCGATTCTCGTGGAGCGTTTTTTTAATGATCCGGCTATTACAAATTCGGCGCAGTGTATCTGCGATATCTGCATGACGGTGGAAGAGGACTGTGACCTGAGTAATGTGATGTGGATCCGGGGCGGCAGGTGGATTGTCTACCGTTTCGACGGAGAAATCAAAGATATTTTTGAGACATTACAGGGGATTTTCAGTGTCTGGCTGCCTCAAAGCGGTTATACCATGGCACAGCGCTACGGACTTAATATTTATCAATGGATAGACAGGGACAATCATAGAGTAGTTATGGATTTATGTATTCCAATTGAATAAGAGCAAGATTTCAGAAGTCAACAGGATGGCTTTCTTTCTATAATCGTAAGTGTTTAGAACTACTTCGGATAGAAAGGAGGCCGTTTTTATGATGTCGGGAAAAGAAGCGCCCCTGTCATTTGGGACATACAGTACCGCACACCGCCTGCCGTCTTACGGTATTGTAAAAAGTGAGGGAAGAAAAGGGGGTATTTAAGCTCGGGGGAGTTTCGGGTCAATGTACATCAAAAAACTTTGGATATCTGGCTGATTTGATAAACTTATCGGCAGCAGGCCGATTGAATTAATCAGTCGAAAATATGGAGGAAATCATGTTTGATATAAGAAAAATACAAGAAAGAGTTATCTATGAATCTGTCAAAGCGGAAAGCAATGAAGAAATAGCCGGTGAAGTGGTATACGGCAAAGAACGCTCAGAAAATACAGAAAAGGATGCGGAATGGGTAAAGTCTGCAATACACCGTTTGGAAAGCCGATTTGAACCCGCAGCCATAAAGAAAATAAGAATGAACTGTCAGTGTGGTTACGGAATGGAGGAAAAACTTGCACTGGTAAAAGAACTGAAGTCGACCGCATCAAACATCGAAGAGTTTACAGGTTCAGAAAAAGCAAGGGCAGCCGGTCTTTTCTCTAAAGATGGAGAACTGTTTCTCCAATTCAGTTTTTGCCCCTGTCCTATGATGGCGGATGTGGAAAAATTAGAAACAAACACATGGTGCCAGTGTACGACCGGTTACAGCAAGGTTCTCTTTGAACGGGCCTTTGCCTGCAGGGCCGATGTGGAATTGCTGAAAAGTATCAAGATGGGCGATGAGGTGTGTCTGATGAAGATTGTGCTTTATGAGCCGGAATGGCAATAAGGGGGAAATTTAGTTGAGATGTGAGGACGCCTCTGTAAGACGGCGGACGGGGGAGTGGGAGG
>NZ_URHZ01000124.1 GCF_900547735.1 uncultured Clostridium sp.
TCCCGAACCCCGACCGTCCCGGCGGCGTTCTCATTCCTCAATTAAATCCCCATTTATCCCTAACCTGCTACAGAAGGAGGCCAGTTACAGGAAAAGTGATTGCCAAATACAGGAGACAGCATATATAATAGATAAGACGGGACACGGCTAAATCGGCCGTGCTCCTGCAGGGAAATAAAGGATGGTACAGATTATGGACAGAGGTTTTACACTTTCTCAGAATATTGCGGATAAGATAAAAGCAAAGATTATGACGGGCGAATTTGCATTGGGCTCCAAGCTTCCCAATGAGAATGAGTTAATGGATGCTTTAAATGTGAGCCGCACTACGATCAGGGAAGCGGTGAAGATTTTGATATCCAAGAATATTCTTTATATCGAGCGCGGAAAAGGAACCTATGTGGCTGCCATTCCCGGACTGGCGGACGATCCCTATGGATTTGAATTCATTCCGGAGGAGAAGCTGATCCCGGATCTCTGTGAAATGAGGAGTGTGATCGAGCCGGAGGTGTATTATCTGGCCGCCGAACGGGCGACTAAAAGACAGCTCAGTGAGATGGAAGTGATCCTCAGAAAGATGAATGAGGTAATTTATGAGCTTAAAATGGATGAAAACAATCCGCGCATGATTGACCGTCTGGCGGACAGTGAGATAGAATTCCACTCGCTCGTATACCGTATGACCGGGAACATCGTGATCGAGAGGATGCTGCCCACGATTAAAAAGGCAATTGCCCTGAATTATACAACGAATATTTACCGCCGTTCCTTTGAACTTACCGCCACTCAGAATCTCCATATTGATTTATTTCATGCCCTTCAGGCAGGCGATGCGGCCAGGGCTCGGGAGATAGGCAGAGAGCATATGAAAACGATGAGAGAAAAGACGGGCCAGCGATGCTGAAAAAAGACGGAAAAGGGCGAATTTTAATATTGACAGAGGTATGACGTCATGTTACACTGGAATTAACGAAACTCCACGATTCCAGTGTAATTTTTTTTAACATAAGACATCATACGTCATATCACATGAAGGAGGCGGCATTCTCCATTGAAGGGGATCTATGATATGGAGCCGAGAAGATGCCTGTTTCAAATAAAAAGGAGGAAGAAAGATGAAAAAATTTGTAGCATTAACGGTTGCCGGGGTGCTGGCTGTTACTTCACTGGCGGGCTGCGGGAAAGGGAAGACGGCGGAGAGTGAGACGGCTGCGGAAACAAAGACGGAGAGCCAGGCGGAAAGCGGCGGGAGTGAAAAGCCAAATCAGGATGTAAAGCTTTTAAAAACCAGTATGCCGACATCCTGGGATGAAACACACGGTTACACTCAGGCCTTGATTGCCATGAACGCATATCTGGATGAAGCTTCAGGAGGAAAACTTCAGCTTGATGTTTATGCGGGAGGACAGCTTGGGGATGAGGTATCGGTGTTTGAGAGCATGCAGATGGGGACGATTGACTGTGCGGTATTCAATGCGGCCTCCTTATCCAACTTCACGCATGTGCTTGAGGCATTTGACCTGCCCTACATGTGGGTGGATGATACCGGCGTAGTGAATACGGAACTGCAGAACACCGTAGTCAGTTCGGATTTTGCGAAAGGATATCTCGACAAGGTGTATGCGGAGACTTCGGTTAAACCGGTTGGTTTTCTGTATAATGCCTCCCGCGATTTCTTCCTGAAAAAAGAACTGAAGAGCCTGGCCGACGCGCCGAGCATCAAGCTGCGTTCCATGACGGCGCAGATGCATCTGGACATGTATACCGCCATGGGGTTTGTGGCAACGCCTCTGGGTTACAGCGAGGTTTACAATGCCATGCAGACGGGAGTGGTGGACGGCTTTGAAGATACGGCCTGCTCCACGATTACTTCGGGAACGTACGAGACGGCAAAATATGTGGTAAAATCCGGCCATGCGACGGCCTCCCCTCTGTTTGTGTGCAGCGGAATGACCTGGGACGGCCTGTCCGAGGAGGAAAAGGGCTGGATAACGGAGGCAGTCGAAAAGGGACGTCAGGCCTGCTATGACACCTTCGAAACGGCACAGAAAAATGCCTACGAGACATTTGAGGAAAAGGGTCTCCAGGTCTCCGTCATCGATCACAAAGCGGCCGTAGCGGCATGCCGGCCGGTAATCGAAAAGTACTGTGAAAATGAGGACAGCAAGGCAATCTATGACTATGTCCTGAAAGTGCGTGAAGATCTGGGAATCCCGCAGAACTAAGCAGGAGAAGGCCGGAAGGACAGGGCGGCGCTTCTCCCGCCTGTCCGCGAAGCGTGTTGTTGTCCGCAGAACCGCGTTCCCTGGCGGGGCTGCGAATGACAACTGAAAAGGAGATAGTATGGCAAAAAAAGTAATCTATATGCTGGATCGTTTTAACGACCGTCTGATTTGGGCAGTCAAGTATTTTCTTTGTGCAGTCCTGACACTCCAGGTCTGCCTGATCTTTGTCTCCGTGGTGATGCGGTATTTTCTGAACCGTCCTCTGGCATGGAGTGATGAAATGGCCACTTTTCTGCTTGTGTATGTAACGTTTCTGGGAACTTATGTGGCATCCAACACGGGGCATCTGGCGAAAGTCGAACTATTTGTTTCCCTGTTTAAGGGGCCTTTTCGGACGGCCGCCCGGATTCTTGCCCGGATTTTTTCCGCAGGCTTAGTCGGCTGGATTGGATTTTACGGGACAAAAATGTATTTTTCAAATATTATTCAGAACCAGGTCAGCTCCGCCATGCAGATTCCGATGCGTCTTATCTGGTGGATTCTGCCGGTGACGATGTGGCTGCTGCTTTTTTCGGAAGTGCTGGGATTTCTGCATATTTTTATTCCCAGAAGTGACGGAAATGAATATGTACGTTTAGATTAGCGTTCTGTTCCGTTCCTGTGCGGCTGCATATAACCGAACGGGGGTGGGCGGGACACTGAAGAGGAGTGACGGTATGATAATGATAATTATGTTTGTAGTCACCCTGCTGCTGGGAGTTCCGATTGCATATGTGCTGGGACTGGTTGGCGCGGCCGGGCTGATTACTATGGGGCCGAACTATTTTCCTGCGGTGGCGCAGAAATTGTTTTCGTCGGCTAATTCCTACAATCTGATGGCAATTCCGATGTTTATCCTGGCCGGTGAGCTGATGGGGCTTTCCGGGGATGTGACGAGGCTGATGGATTTCTGCCGGGCGCTGGTCGGCCGGGTGAAGGGCGGCATTGCCTATGTCTGCACGATCGTGGGACTTCTTCTGGGGGGAATTCTGGGGATGGCGAATGCGGAAGCGGCTTTGCTATCCTCAACCATTTATCCGGAAATGCGCAAAGACGGATATGAGGATGATTTTGCAGCCTGCTTTATCGCCTCCGTATCGGTGGTGGGGCCCCTGATCCCTCCGGGACTGCTGTATGTTATTTACGGCGTATCCAGCGGCACGCCGATCGCCTATCTGTTTGAGGCAGGCGTGGTGCCCGGCATTATGGTCGGCCTGGCCCTGGCGCTGGTAATCTTCCTTCTGTCCCGGAATCCGAAGCGCAAATGGGTAATCCACGACTGGCAGGGATGGAGGCATGTGTGGGATAAGCTGAAATCGGCCGCTTTTTCCATCATTGCGCCGTTTCTAACCTTTGTCAGCATCGCGGCGGGAGTTGCGACGGCAACCGAGTCGGCGTCGCTGATTATCATGGTGGTGACGCTGGTAGGAATCTTTGTTTATAAAAAGATAAAACTCAAAGCTTTAATTCCGATGATTATCAGGTCGGCCGTGATGAGCGGAGCCATCCTGATTATTGCGGCAATGGCGGGCGTAATGGGGTGGGCTCTGGCGATAGAGCAGATTCCTACAATTATCTGTAACTTTATGCTTTCCCTGACGGACAACGGCATGGTTGCGCTGCTCATTATCCAAGTTTTCCTGCTGCTCGTCGGAATGTTTATGGATGCATCCCCGGCGGTTCTGATTCTGGTACCCGTCTTCCTGCCGATTATGCAGGCTTACGGATACGATTTTGTCCATTTTGGACTGCTGATGTGTTTCAACCTGACGATCGGTGTTCTGACACCGCCGGTGGGAACGTGTTTATATACGACGGCAATGGCCACCAAGGTACCGGTGGACCGGATGGTAAAAGGAATCTGGCCGTGGATCGGCGTGCTGGTGGTGTGTCTTTTAATATGCACTTACTGTCCGGATCTGGTACTCGCAGTCCCGCGCCTGTTGGGTTATACAGGTTAACATAAAATAGAACGGAGGTTTGAGATGATTAACAACAATGCAAAAATCAATGACACGCTGTCAAAGGAGATCAGGAAGGCGAACGAGACCAGAGGCATGTGGTATTACCAGTTGGTAAAAGCGGCAGGACGGTACGGTTTGGACGAAGAGGCCTATGCCCGCGGTGCAATCCGCAAATTGGGCAATCTCTACCGCAAGAATTATCCTGACACGGACAGTATTTCCCGGTTCATGGGCGCGTTCATGAACGATCAGACAATAAAACAGTTCCATGCGGAGCTGATCTCCATGACGGATGAGGAAGCGGTGGTGCATTTTCATTACTGCCCTATGTGCGGAGCCTGGACAAAGCTTACCAAGGATGAAAAGGAAATCGGCTTAATCTGTGACTGCGCGATGGATGTGGACCGGGGCGTATTTGACTTATACGACCACATCGGCTTTAAGCTGGAGCGTGCGATTGGAACGGGAGACGATGTCTGTGAGCTGCATTTTGTGAAAAAGTAGGGGGAGAGTAAAATGATTAAAAATGTGCCGAAAAAATATGTGAGTGATTATGAGGTAGATGCGGTGCGGGATGCCTATGAAAACCGCGGAAGATGGTATTATTTTCTGGTAAAGGAGGGGCTGGAACAGGGCCTTCCCCTGGAATTTGCACGGGACGCCATGCATGAAGCAGGTGTTTTTCTGGGGAAAAACAGGTTTGCCGGTATTGATAATCTGAAGGATTTTGCGGATGAGTTTATGACCTATGGGGTGGAGAAGGTCAACGAAGGCGAGATCGTGAAGCTGACGGATGAGGAATTTGAGGTGGATCTGGGCTACTGTCCGCTGGTGAACGCCTGGCAGAACCTGGATCAGGATGAAAAGTTCCTGGCCGATATCTGTGATATCTGTATGGAGATGGACCGCGGCACGGCGGAGAGCCTGGGGATGTCGATGGATTTAAAAGCAACTATAGCATCGGGGTGCGGTAAGTGCACGATGTGTTTTAAAAAGGAGAAATAAAACAGGAACCGATAAATCCATGGAGGAATGGCGGAAATGAATAAAATATTGCTGGAACTGATTCGAAAGGATATGAAACCGGCTCTCGGCGTGACGGAACCGGCCGCCATTGCCCTGGCCTGTGCGGCTGCAAGGGCGCTGACGGAGGAACCGGTGGAACGTCTGCTGGTGAAGGAAAATTCCGGTATTTATAAAAATGCGTTTACATGCGGGATTCCGGGCACGGACAAAATCGGAAATTTATATGCCGCCGCCCTGGGCTGTGTGGCCGGTGATAAGGAAAAAGGACTTCTCGTCTTAGAGGGGCTATCCGATGAAGGGGTGGAAGAGGCCCGGCGCTTTATCGATGAAGGGCGTGTCAAGGTGGAGGTTTCTTCGATTAGCTCCGAGCTGTACATATATGCCTGTGTAAAGACGGAGCACGACTGCTGTGAGGCGGAGATCCGCGACAGCCACACAAACATCTGCCGTCTGATAAAAAATGGGCAGGTGATTCTTGATAAAAAGGAGAGAGCGGGGGAGGCCGGGACATCCGGCCCGGCTGCAGGCAGTGATTCGACCATCGGCAGTGATTCGGCTACAGGCAGTGATTCGGCTATCGGCAGTGATTCGGCTACCGATTGCATTCCGAATCGCGGCAGAAACCCGATCACCCGCTATACAATGAGGGATTTTTTCCTGTTTGCGAAGGAAGTCCCGGTGGAGGAGCTCTATTTTATCAGAGAGGCATATCGGGTAAACACGGAGCTTGCCGGGGAGGCGCTCCGTTCCCGGGCATGTACCCTGACAAAAAGCCTGCTTGCATTTAACGGGGATAAAGAGGTGTCGGATAACTTGAGGGCAACTGCCCGTTATTTTGCAGGGGCGGCTTCGGAGGCGCGGGTTCTCGGCCTTAATAAGCCTGCGATGAGCATCACGGGAAGCGGGAACCACGGAATTATCTGCACGATGCCCCTGTATGCAATGTACAGGGTGGAGAATCAGCCGGAAGAACTTCTGCTCCGGGCCACCGCACTTAGCTATCTTGTCACAATGTATATGAAGGAGTATTCCGGAAAACTGTCCGCTTTCTGCGGATGCGGCATTGCGGCCGGAACGGGGATGGCCTGCGCCATGACATTCATGCGGGGAGGCGGTTATGAAACGATCGTGGCTGCCTTAAACAATATGGCGGCATCCATTGTCGGTATGATCTGCACCGGGGGAAACCATGCCTGCTGCATGAAGGTACTGGCCGCGGTGGATACGGCCGTGACGTCAATGGAGCTGGCACTTAGCGGAAGCTCTGTTTCGCCGGAACACGGCGTGGCGGATGCACACCCTGAGAAGACGATGCAGAATATAGGACTTATAGCATCCCCGGGCATGATCCGGACGGAGCAGGTGATTCTGGAGATTATGCAGAAAAAGAATGGGGGTGCTGTAACAGATGAAAAAGTTGATTAATAATCCAAACCGGGTTGTTACGGAAATGCTGCAGGGACTTGCGGCGGCGGAGCCGGGGCTTGTCTATGCGGGTGAAGGCATTGAGGTGATAAGCCGGAGGGATAAAACGCCAGGCAAGGTCGGTCTGGTCAGCGGAGGAGGCAGCGGCCATGAACCGGCCCATGCCGGATATGTGGGAAAAGGCATGCTGGATGCGGCGGTGGCAGGTAACGTGTTTGCATCGCCCAGTCCGGATCGGATCCTTTCGGGAATACGGGCGGCGGACGCAGGAGCCGGAGTCCTTCTGATTATCAAAAATTATTCCGGTGATATCATGAATTTCCAAATGGCGGCGGAGCTTGCACAGATGGAAGGAATCCGTGTGGAAAGCGTGGTGGTGAAGGATGACGTTGCAGTTCCTGACAGCACTTACTCTGCGGGCCGCAGAGGGATCGCCGGAACCGTGCTGGTACATAAAATTACCGGGGCGGCCGCTGAGTCGGGAAAGACACTTGAAGAGGTAAAGCGCATTGCTGAGAAGGTAACTTGCGGCCTCCGTTCAATGGGAATGGCAATCTCGCCCTGCATTCTGCCGGGAGTTGGGAAACCGGGCTTTGCCCTGGGTGAGACTGAGGTAGAAATCGGTATGGGAATACACGGCGAACCGGGGATTTGCCGGGAGGAGCTTACATCGTCCGCGGAAACGGCTAAAAAGCTGCTGGACCGTATTCTGGAGGATTTCGATTTTACCGGAAGTGAAACCGCCATGCTGGTAAACGGCCTGGGAGGAACGCCTCTGATGGAGCTTTACATTATGAATCATGAACTGTCGGGACTTCTCAAAGAAAGAGGAATTAAAGTGGTCAGGACCATTGTGGGTAATTATATGACTTCCCTGGAGATGGCGGGCTGTTCGGTCACACTTTTAAAGCTGGATGAGGAATTGAAAGAATTACTGGAAGCGCCGGCCAATACACCGGCTTTCAAATGCTGAGGCGGGAGGACAGGTAAATGATTATAACATCGGAGGAATATACGGCTTACCTGAACCGGGCGGCCGTAAAGATAAGCGAAAACAGGGACTATGTTACGGAACTGGATGCGGCGACCGGGGACGGGGATCACTGGGTGAACCTCAATATGGGGTTTGAAGCGCTGACAGAAGCCGGTGAAGAGCTCAGGGCGCTCCCTGTCTGTGAGACGTTAAAACGAATCGGAATGATCATGATGAGCCGGATCGGAGGAAGCTCCGGAATCCTTTATGGGGGCGCCTACCTGGCCGCAGCCAGGGCCGTGGCAGGAAGAGAAACATTGGACATGGAGGGACTCTGTCTGGTTCTTACGGACATGGTGGAGGATATGATGAGCCGCGGAAAAGCGGAACCGGGATTTAAGACCATGATCGACTCACTGTACCCGGCTGCGGAGGCGTTCAGGCTTGCTCTGGAGGCGGGAGAGGACGATCGGACCGTTCTGGAACGGGTTAAAAAAGCGGCCGAAGAGGGAGCGGAGAGTACGAGACAGATGGAGGCCAGAAAAGGCCGGGCCAGCTACATGCTTTCAAAAGGAACCGGCCATCTGGACCCGGGAGCCGTGACAATGTCTCTTCAGATTGGCTGTCTCTGCGACTATTTAATGGAAAAGGGCGGCTGACATTATATCTGCCTCAGCTTATATCTGTCTCAACGGCGGGATACATTGCAGAACAGTGGTTGGCTATAGACTGAATCTATAGCCGACTACTGTTTTTTTGTATTTTACGAAAGGTGGAGGAACAATTATACTATGGGAAGAAAATCATTGAAACAACAGAAGATGGAAGTGATTGAAATAGTAACTGCATGAACCACACACAATGAAGCACACAATGTGGCACACATAATGAAGGATGCAAAAGGAGAATGAAGACCATGGGTAATTTAACCGTACCGTTTCGCTATGACTATGTAGGAAGTTTTTTACGCCCGGAAGTTTTAAAGAAGGCAAGAGAAGAATTTAAGGCAGGAAAAATTACGGCGGACGCGCTCACAAGAGTGGAGAATGAAGAAATCACAAAGCTAATCGCCGGACAGAAGGAGGCCGGTTACAAGGTAATTACCGACGGCGAGTTCCGCAGAAGTTACTGGCATCTCGACTTTATGTGGGGATTCAACGGGATTAAGGAGGTGGAACTGGATCACGGATACTTTTTCCATGGTGAGGAGACTACCCACGGTTCTATTGAGGTAACCGGAAAAATAAGCGGGGAAAACCATCCGTTTGTGGAGCATTTTAAATTTGTAAAACAGTTTGAAGATGAACATACGGCGGCAAAGCAGACACTGCCGGCTCCGGCCCAGCTGCTGGCCGAACTGTTCCGTGAAGATAACGGAAAAAAGACGACTGCCGTTTATCCGGATACCGAGGAGCTGATTGAGGATATTGCAGCGGCATACCGCACCGTAATCAGTGACCTTTATGCAGCAGGCTGCAGAAATATCCAGTTTGACGACTGCACCTGGGGAATGTTCTGTGATACGGCATACTGGAATGCAAGGCAGAAGGAGCAGACGTCACTGGAAGAGGAGGCGGCCCGGTATCTTCGCCTCAACAATCTTGCAATCCAGGGCAAGCCGGAGGACGTAACCCTGACAACCCATGTGTGCCGGGGCAATTATCACTCCACTTGGGCAAGCGCAGGCGGTTATGCGCCCGTTGCTCCGTATCTGTTTAAGGATGAAAATGTGGATGCATTTTATCTGGAGTTTGACGACGAGCGTTCCGGCGGCTTTGAACCTCTTAAATATGTGAGCGGGGATAAGAAAGTAGTTCTGGGATTGATTACGACAAAATCTCCGGAGCTGGAAGATAAAGAGGCCGTGATTGCAAGAATCCGTGAGGCGGAGCAATATATTCCGTTAGACCGGCTGTACTTAAGCCCGCAGTGCGGATTTGCATCCTGTGAAATTGGCAATAAGCTGACCGAAGAGGAGCAGTGGGCAAAGCTGCGGCTTGTAAAGGAAATTGCGGAGGAAGTTTGGGGAGTATAAGGTAACAGGAAAAAGCGGCAGGTTTTAAAGCAGCAGGCCTTAGAGCGTAAGTTTATAAATGTCAGGCATATGAGGGGAAGTGTCCGAGTATGCCTGACATTTTTTGGAGCAATTTCAAATATTTTAGAACATCTGAAAAGGTAAAATTTCAAAGTGAATTCGTGATTTATACAAAACATTGATTTTGCAGTACTT
>NZ_URHZ01000125.1 GCF_900547735.1 uncultured Clostridium sp.
TTTCTGCCCGGATTCCCCACCCGCGACAACCTACAGCCCGGGACTGAAGACTCATAACCTCCCCCATCCGTCTCCCCCAGGCCCTCATTTCTAACAAAATCCACTTTTTGCTTGCATATCCCTCCCCATTGCGATAAAATAAACACAATTATTTGTGTCAGGAGGAAAAACAATTGAAATGCCCATTTTGCAATGCAGCAGACACGAAGGTGATCGATTCCCGCCCTGCTGATGATAACAGCTCGATCCGTCGCCGCCGGCAGTGCGAGACGTGCGGCAAACGGTTTACCACCTATGAAAAGCTTGAGACGATTCCGTTAATGGTAATCAAGAAAGACAATACGAGGGAAGTATATGATCGCGCCAAGATTGAGGCCGGTGTACTCCATTCCTGCCACAAGAGGCCGGTATCCCCGCAGCAGATCGTTTCTCTGATCGATGCGATTGAGAATAAGATTTTTAATATGGAAGAAAAGGAGATCAGTACATCCGCCATCGGTGAGCTCGTGATGGACAAGCTGAAAGATTTAGATGAGGTTGCATATGTCAGATTTGCCTCCGTTTACCGGGAATTTAAGGATGTCAACACATTTATGGAAGAGCTTGGAAAGCTTCTCCAGAATAAACCGGACGGAAGGATAGTCTGATGTTTAATGCATTTTACCCAAAAGAGTATGTGGATTCGGCCTACGTCATCCCTTATGAGGATTTCTATGAAAAGGGAATCAGAGGCGTTATTTTCGATATTGACAATACCCTGGTACCGCACGGGGCCCCGGCTGATGAGAGGGCCGTGGCCCTTTTTCAAAGACTTCGGAAGATGGGGATGGAAACCTGCCTGATGTCCAATAATAAGAAGCCCAGGGTGTCGTCCTTTGCATCCCAGGTCGGGTCGCGCTATCTCTATAAGGCGGGAAAACCCGGAATGAAGGGATATAAAAAGGCAATGGAACTGATGAAGACGGACAGAGCGTCTACGCTTTTTGTCGGTGATCAGCTTTTTACGGATGTCTACGGCGCCAACCGTCTCGGGATTTACGGGATACTGGTCAAACCGATTCATCCGAAAGAAGAGATTCAGATTGTCATAAAGCGCCGTCTGGAATGGATTGTGCTTT
This sequence comes from uncultured Clostridium sp., assembly GCF_900547735.1. GTDB lineage: Bacteria > Bacillota > Clostridia > Lachnospirales > Lachnospiraceae > Otoolea. Next base: position 1,119 of record NZ_URHZ01000125.1, read on the forward strand.
ATTTTTACAATAGAGACAAAAGAAAGACAGAGAAAAAAGAAAAATTCAGAAGAGGAAGAGATAGTGAGTATGGACGGAAAAACTAGAGTATGCGGAATTATAGCCAACCCGGTGGAGCACAGCATGTCTCCGCTGCTGCAGAATCTTTATGCAAAGAGGACTGGAGTGAATCTGGCATATGTTCCGTATAAGGTGAAGGAAGAAAAGCTTGAACAGGCGGTGGAGGGTGCGTATGCCCTGAATATTCTGGGGCTGAATGTAACGGTCCCCCACAAGCAGACTGTTATGAAATATCTGAAGGAAATTGATGAGACTGCCGCGGATATCGGCGCCGTCAACACACTGGTGCGGATGGACGGCGGATATAAAGGGTATAATACCGATGTTCCCGGACTTTTACGTTCCGTGAGAGAAGAAGGAATTGTAATCAAAGACAGGGCCTGTATCCTGATCGGCGCGGGCGGCGCGGGCAAGGCCGCCGCCTATATGATGGCCAAGGAGGGCGCTTCCGTCATTTATCTGCTGAACCGGAGCCAGGAGAAGGCAAGAGCGCTGACGGACTGGGTCAATCGACTGGTGGGCAGGGATGTGGTTAAGCCGCTTCCTCTGGCGGACCACGGCAAAATTCCCGACGGCAAATATTTTACCGTCCAGTCGACCAGCGTGGGAATGCATCCGAATGTCGGAGTGGCTCCTATCGAAGATCCTGCTTTCTATCAGAAAGTAGGGGAAGCGGTCGATGTGATTTATACACCGGCGAAGACAAGGTTCATGGAGCATGTGGAGGCGGCCGGCGGCCGTGCAATCAACGGACTGAACATGCTGCTTTATCAGGGAGTGATCTCCTATGAACTGTGGAACCCGGGCGTAAAGGTGGACGAGGAGACGATCTCCGAAGCCAGAACGACGATAGAAGAGCGTCTGGCTGCCAGCCGGAAAGCCGCGGCATGGAAGGCAAATCTTATTCTCATCGGATTTATGGGCGCAGGCAAGACCTGCGTCGGCGAAGCATACGCAAAGAAACACGGACTTACCATGGTGGATACGGACTATCTGATTAGGGAAGAAGCCGGAACCAGCATTTCCGATATATTTGCCGAGAGAGGCGAGGAGGCCTTCCGCCAGATGGAGACGGAGCTTCTGAAAAAGCTGGTGGCAAACAGGGAAAACAAAAGTGAGAGGATGATTCTGTCCGTAGGCGGCGGACTTCCCCTTCGCAAGGAGAACAGAGAGCTCCTGAAAAAACTGGGACGCGTCGTATACCTGCGTGTAACGGCCGATACGGTTTTAAAAAGACTTAAGGGCGACACCACCAGACCGCTCCTTCAGGGCAGCGATGTGAGGGAGAATGTGGAGGTGCTGATTGAAAAGCGCAACCCTATCTATGAGGAAAGTTCCCATCAGTCGCTGGAGGTTGACGGAATCGATATCCCCGAGGTGGTAAAGGCGATTGAAAAACTGGAAAAAGAGACGCCGGTCTATGACGGCAAGCAGTAAGACCGGTTTTTAACCGGCAGCCGGAACAGGGATCACGGTGAATTAGACGCGATTCGTCAAAAAGTAGTTGAAAAACAGGGTATTATAGTATAAAATAAAAAAGATTAAGAGAATTTCAAGGAGGAGTATCATTTATGATATCAGCGGGCGATTTTAGAAACGGTATCACACTGGAAATTGAAGGTAACGTTTTTCAGATTATGGAATTTCAGCATGTAAAACCTGGAAAGGGTGCTGCATTCGTTAGAACAAAGATTAGAAATGTAATGAGCGGCGGCGTTGTGGAGAGAACGTTCAGGCCAACTGAGAAGTTCCCGGCAGCCAGAATCGACAGAGTGGACATGCAGTATTTATATGCCGACGGCGATCTGTTTCATTTCATGGACGTAAATAGCTATGAGCAGGTAGCGTTAAATGAAGAGACGATTGGCGATGCTCTGAAATTTGTCAAAGAGAATGAGATGTGCAAGGTTTGTTCCTACAATGGCAAAGTATTTTCTGTAGAACCTCCGCTATTTGTAGAACTGGAAATTACGGATACAGAGCCCGGATTCAAGGGCGACACGGCTCAGGGAGCTACGAAACCGGCTGTTGTTGAGACAGGAGCTACCGTTTACGTTCCGTTATTTGTAGATCAGGGAGACAAAATCAAGATTGATACACGTACGGGTGAGTATCTGTCCAGAGTTTAATAGAAGTTTAACTGAACGGCTACCATAAGGAAAGGGAGCTGCTGTAAAATATCCGGAGGAGACGAGCGAGATTTTACAGCAGTTCTTTTTGATTGATGACGGAGACCTGTGCGCAGAGCGTACAGGTTATCGCTGATTGAAGGCGGTAATCCGTTCTGAGAGCGGACGGGTCACCGTTAAGGTGAAAAGTGGGTTAAGGACAAAAGAGGAGAGGAACGGATGGAGAAGGAGAGAAGAGAAAGCCGCCATGCAGACAACGCGAAAGAGTTGAGACGCAGGCAGTTGATCCGAAGAAGGCTCATAATCCGCTGTGCCATAGGAATTATTGCGTTTATTCTGGGAACCGGGACGGGATGGCTGTTACGGGGGACAACCATACGAAAACCGATTGATTTGAGCGCCATCAAGGCGCCGGAGTGGATTGACCAGCAGTTTTTATCGGTGAACCCATATTCCAGGCCGGGTACGAAACTGGCGTCGGTGAATGCGATTGTCATTCACTACATCGGTAACCCGGGAACTACGGCCCAGCAGAACAGGGATTATTTTGAGAGCCTGAAGAACCAGAGCGGCAGTAATACGACATCGGTGAGCAGCAACTTTGTCATCGGGCTGGACGGTGAGATTATCCAGTGCATACCCGTTGACGAGAAATCATTCGCTTCCAATAACCGCAATTCCGATACGATTTCCATCGAATGCTGCCATCCCGGCGAGGATGGGGAGTTTACCGAGGAGACGTATGAATCGCTGGTGAAATTGACGGCCTGGCTCTGCAAGGAGCTGGATCTGAGTTCCAAGGACGTCATCCGCCACTACGATGTGACGGGAAAAGCATGTCCGAAGAACTTTGCAGAGAATGAGGATGCCTGGAAGAAATTTAAAAAAGATGTGAAAAAAGCGATGCGATAAGCAAAGGCGATATTATAGAAGGAGATTAATCCGATGAAAAAGATAGTTGACCTGATCATAGAAGAATTCAAGCCGGCGTTCACAGGCTGCGGTTACGATGAGAAGTATATCCGCGTGACCCTGTCCAACCGCCCGGATCTCTGTGAATATCAGTGTAACGGCGCTATGGCGGCAGCTAAGGCCTATAAAAAGAAACCGATTGACATTGCAAACGAGGTGGTGGAGAAGTTAAAGGACAGCCCGATGTTTTCCGAGCTGAATGCGGTAATGCCCGGCTTTATCAACATCCGTTTGAATCCGGAATACCTGGCGGATTACGTCAACAGGATAGCCGGGGACGGGAAATACGGCCTTGAGGAGGCCGGGGAGCCTGAGACGATTATCGTGGACTACGGCGGAGCCAATGTTGCAAAGCCGCTTCATGTCGGCCATCTGCGTGCGGCCGTTATCGGCGAGAGCATTAAACGCATCAGCCGTTATATGGGACATAAGACCATCGGCGACGTGCATCTGGGTGACTGGGGCCTTCAGATGGGCCTGATTATTGAGGAGCTCCGCGACAGAAAACCGGAACTTCCTTATTTTGATGAGAACTTCAAGGGAGAATACCCGGCCGAAGCGCCGTTTACCATTTCCGAGCTGGAGGATATTTATCCGGCGGCAAGCGCGAAAGCAAAGGAAAAGACGGAAGCAGGAGAGGCATTTAAGGAGAGGGCCCAGGAGGCCACCTTTAAGCTTCAGAGCGGATACGAGCCGTACCGTGCTATCTGGAGACATATCATGAATGTTTCTCTGGCCGATTTGAAGAAGAATTATAATAACCTGAATGTCTACTTCGACCTGTGGAAAGGTGAGAGCGATGCCCAGCCCTATATTCCGGGTCTGATTGACGATTTAATTCAAAGAGGCATTGCCTATGAGAGTGAGGGAGCTCTCGTGGTGGATGTGGCGCAGGAAGGCGATACAAAGGAATATCCTCCCTGTATCGTGAGAAAGTCCGACGGAGCGGCTCTCTATGCAACCTCAGATTTAGCTACGCTCATTGAGAGGGAGAAAGATTATAAACCGGACCGCTATATCTATGTGGTGGACAAACGCCAGGATCTTCATTTTCTCCAGGTATTCCGCGTTGCAAAGAAGGCCGGAATTGTGAAGGAAGATACAAAGATGATTTTCCTTGGTTTCGGTACGATGAACAGCAAGGAAGGCGGACCGTTTAAGACGAGAGACGGCGGAGTCATGCGTCTGGAGACCCTGATTAAGGGAATTAATGAGGAAGTCTATAAGAAGATTCAGGAAAAACAGAAGGTCCCGGAGAATGAGATGCAGCGCACCGCCGAGATCGTTGGACTTGCTGCTCTGAAATACGGGGATCTTTCAAACCAGGCGACAAAGGATTACGTATTCGACGTAGACCGTTTCATCTCCTTTGAGGGCAACACAGGACCTCATATCCAGTATATGATCGTCCGAATCAAGTCCATCCTGGAAAAATATGCGGAGCTTAAGGGCGCCGACGCCGCGAAAGCTCCGATCCGTCCGGCCTGCTCGGTGACCGAGAAAGAACTTCAACTGGAACTGTGCCGTTTCGGTGAAGTGGTTGAAGCGGCCTTTAACGAGACGGCGCCCCACAAGATCTGCCAGTATATGTCCGATCTTGCGGATGCCTTTAACAATTTCTATCTGGAGAACAAAATTATTGCCGAGGAAGATGCTGAAAAACAGGCTGCATTTATCAGCCTTATCACACTTACGAAAGAGGTGCTGGACACCTGTATGGATCTTCTGGGAATGGAGTCTCCGGAACACATGTAATATGCTTTTACAGGCGGCTGTCCACTGAGGAAGCCGCCTGTCTATCTATTGGAGGGGTCATTTTGAATATCAGGGATATGGCAGTTGACACGTTCTGGAAGGGAGAAGTTCGTGTTCAGGCGGTGGTGGAAGACGGTGACGGGACATACAACACCAGAATCTTCATTAAGAACGGGGAAATTTATGATTACCACTGTACCTGTGCACAGGGAAATTCCTATAAGGGAGCGTGCCTGCACGGCCGGACATTGCTAAAGGAATACGGAGCCAGAGAACGGGAGAACAGGAGCATTCCGATATTGACTTCGCCGTCCGTCAGGACGATGATCCGCGAGTATACAAACCGTGAGGTTGCCCGGATTATGGGGGAAGAGATTTCAGAGACCGTAAGCCTGGTGCCGCGCCTCATCGTGGGGCACAGGGGCGTTTCCCTGGAGTGCCGCATCAGGGAGAAACGGCAGTATCTGATTAAGGATTTGGGGGCATTTTCCGATGCGGTCAGGACGGGAAAACGGGTGGAGTACGGGAAAGGACTTGCCTTTGAGCACAGCCTTTCGGCCTTTACGCCGGAAAGCCGTCCGCTTGTTCAGATGGTGATTGAAGAGACGGGGATCTATAAGGAACATTTTGAAGATATCAGAAAGAGGACAAATACCACGGTGCCGCTTCTGAATACCATTTTCCTGAGTAAACCGGCCTGTGACCGGTTTTTCGCAATCATGGAAGGAAATGTGATTGATGCGGAGGATTACAAGGGGCACCGAAGGGAACTTCTGCTTCTTAAGGGAAAACCGGCCTTCTACATCCACGCGAAACGGATTGGCAGGGAGGGAATCGAGATTTCGGTGCCGGAGGAGCTGATGGCGTTTCAGGGAGAAAAAAGCCTCTATGTGGCCGATGAGAACAGCCTGTACTGCTGCGATCGGGAGAGTACGGAAATCCTGACCTTATTTTTAAAACACATTTTATCCGAACCGGGCGGTACACGCAGGGTGAGGGTAAATGAGAGGGACATCCCGCTCTTTTATGAGAGGGTTTTAAAGGGACTTGACGAGGCGGGACTTTTGAAGACGGAGGGGATCGACTGGGAACAGTACAGACCGGGAGAACTGAAGGCCAGGTTTGAGTTTGACAGCAGCGAGCCGGGGGAAATTGCCCTGAAACCGATTCTGTCCTATGGAGACTTCTCATTTCACCCGCTGGATGATGAACGGATTCCAAAGGAAATCTGCAGGGATGTGCCGGGAGAGTTCAGAGTCAGCCGTCTGATAACGAAATACTTTGAATACCGGGAGAACAATGGGGAACATCTGGTAATCCGGGAGGACGAGGATGCCATCTACCGCCTTTTGAGCGAGGGGATGGACCGGTTCCGGGAAATCGGTGAAGTGTGGGTTTCCGAGAATGTCAGAAACATAAGAGTGCTGGAACCGCCCAGAATATCCCTGGGAGTTTCCGTCAACGGAAACTGGCTTGACCTTAAAGTGGACGCGCAGGGGATGACTTCTGCGGAGATGGCCAGAATTCTTTCGGAATACCGGCAGAAGAAGCCGTACTGCAGGATGAAAAACGGAGATTTCCTGCGCCTGAACGACGATGGGCTTCTTACGCTTCTGAAGCTTTCAGACGGACTCTCTCTCGGGAAAAACGATTTTCAGTCGGGTGTCATCAAGCTGCCGGTTTACCGGGCGTTTTACCTGGAAAGCCTGGTGAGGGAGAACGGGCATATCCCGTTTTCCAGGGACAGCTTTTTCAAGACGATTGTAAGGGATCTTCAGCTTTCGGAAACCGTAGGTTATGAACCGCCGGACGAGCAGGGACGTGTGCTCAGAGAGTACCAGAAAGCCGGTTTTGTCTGGATGAAAATGCTGGATGTATACCGGTTCGGAGGTATCCTTGCCGATGATATGGGCCTTGGAAAGACGCTTCAGATGATTACGCTGTTGGTGTCCGAGAAGGAGGGACGGAAAGAAGACGACGGGGACTGCGTCTCCCTGGTGGTCTGCCCCGCATCGCTCATTTACAACTGGGGCCACGAGATTGCCGCATTCGCCTCCTCGCTTAAGGTGCTTCTGGTGACCGGGGCGCAGGCCGAGAGGCAGAAGGAGCTGGAGCATATAGAGGAGTATGATGTGGTGGTTACATCCTACGATTTGCTCAAACGGGATCTGCCGTTTTATATGGAACACACCTTCCGATTTGAGGTGATCGATGAGGCGCAGTATATCAAGAACGCATCCACCCAGAGTGCGAAAGCGGTCAAAGCCGTGAGAGCCGTGACACGTTTTGCCCTGACGGGTACTCCGGTGGAAAACAGGCTCAGTGAGCTGTGGAGTATCTTCGATTACCTGATGCCGGGATTTTTATTTACCTACCGCAAATTTAAAACCATGTTCGAGATACCGATTGTTAAAGAACAGAGCGGGGAAGCGCTTGAGAATCTCCACAGGATGATCCGCCCGTTTATCCTGAGAAGGCTGAAAAAGGACGTTCTGAAGGAACTGCCCGATAAGATGGAAAAGGTGGTTTACTCGGCGCCGGAAGGCAAACAGAAGACTCTCTACCAGGCGGCGGCCCTGAAACTCCGCCAGAGTCTTGAGGAAGATGAAAAGGCGGTGGAGGGCGGCGGAAAACTCCAGATACTGGCCGAGCTTACAAGACTGAGACAACTGTGCTGCGATCCCTCCCTCTGCTTTGAACGATACAGCGGGGAGTCGGCCAAGCTGGAAACATGCATTTCCCTCATTGTATCGGCGGTGGAATCGGGACATAAGATTCTCTTATTCTCCCAGTTCGCCTCCATGCTTGCGATTATCGGACAGAGGCTTAAAAAAGAAGAGATTTCTTACCATCTGCTCATCGGATCCACGTCAAAAGAGGAGCGGAACCGGATGGTGAGTGCCTTCCACCGCGATGAGGTGCCTGTTTTCCTGATTTCCCTGAAAGCGGGCGGCACGGGGCTTAACCTGACGGCGGCCGACATTGTGATCCATTACGATCCGTGGTGGAACGTGGCCGCACAGAACCAGGCGACGGACCGCGCCCACCGCATCGGACAGAGCAGGCAGGTGACGGTTTATAAGTTGATTATGAAGGACACGATAGAGGAAAATATCTTAAACCTCCAGGAAGCGAAGAAAAACCTGGCCGATCAGATCGTGACGGAAGGAATGGTTTCCCTGGGCGAGCTCAGCAGAGAGGAACTGATACGGATTTTAAGTTAATATGGAAGGAAACATTGAACTGGCCGCCCCAATCTTCGGGGCGGCCAGTTCTGTGTGAGGATTTAATTGAGATGCGAGGACGCCTCTGTGAGACGGCGGACGGGGGAGTGGGAGGGGGGTTATGAGTCTTCAGTCCCGGTTGTAGGGTGTGGTGAGGGGGAATCCAGGAGAAAAAAATTCCTGCGGGGACTCGCTCCCGCTTGTGGACTGCGCAGCGGATGCTAGCTTCGTGAGAAAC
>NZ_URHZ01000126.1 GCF_900547735.1 uncultured Clostridium sp.
TTTTCTGCCCGGATTCCCCACCCGCGACAACCTGCAAACCGGGACTGAAGACTCACAACCTCCCCCCTCACCATCCCGAACCCCGACCTGACGGCGGCGTTCTCATTCCTCAATTAAATCCCTAGACAAATACTAAAAAATATGATAAACTTGTAACGTTTTGAGTAAGACAAATGGCCGCGGCTGCAGGACCGAAAGGCTGCAGGTGAGGAAAGTCCGGGCTTCACAGGGCAGGATGCCAGATAACGTCTGGTGGAGGCGACTCCAAGGACAGTGCAACAGAAATATACCGCTGGACAGGCACTTTGTGCCGGTTCCAGTAAGGGTGGAAGGGCAGTGTAAGAGACTACCGCCCGGCTGGTAACAGCCGGGGCACATGTAAACCCCATCCGAAGCAAGACCGAACAGGAGGCGTAAGGCGGCCCGTCTGCCTCCGGGTAGGTCGCTTGAATTTACCGGCGACGGTAAAGCTAGATAGATGGCCATTCAACGACATAACCCGGCTTATCGTCTTGCTCAAAACATTTTAACGTCTCATTTTAAATCTGCCGCACCGGGCTGAACTCTTCTGAATTTTTCTAAAGGCTGTTAACCTTCTTGTCCGGCTCCCTAAATTCCTTTGTAAAAATAAACGGCACAAATAATACCAGATTAAAGATCAGAAGCAGCAGGACATCCTTCCAGGCGATTAGCTGATTATTAATCATGTCCGCATTTCCGCTGCTCAGCACAACTATCAGATTATTATTCAGATAATGCAATATCACAGGAACCCAAATGTTGTTGGTCTTCAAATATGTATAGGAAAAGAAAATGCCCATTCCGATACAGGTAATCTGTTGGGAAAGTATGCTTTGAAGCCAGGTCTCGGGGCTATAATAGAATATATTAATCGGCAGATGCCAAAGTCCCCACAACACTCCCAGCAGCAGTACCCCCCGAACCTTGCCAAAGTGTTTTTGCAGAAATGGCGTGAAGTAATATCTCCACCCATACTCTTCACCAAAGAAGGCTGTAAATACAAGGAAAAAGTTAACCGGTAATATAAGAATCATGCTGTAAAACCGTGAATTTTGAAATATTTCTGCGAATTCATTCATCTGGCCGCCGGCTAAATAAGACAGAAAAATCCGTCCAAAATAGAGTGCTAAAAACAATATAACCATTAGCGCAGACGCTTTTCCATTATGTGCCCTCAACCCATATGATTCCCGTTTCTCCTTCTTCTCTGCAAAAAGAACAATCCAGGAGGCAGCCGATCCTACGATTATAACCAAATTAAGAAATGCAATAAATCCCGGATTAGATACAAACACACTGGCAATCGTCATCAGAAAAATTATTGCCGTAATTGTGATAAAAAAGAAATAAAACCTTCCCGGAACCAACTCGTCCTCTTTTTTTACCGCCAGTATTGCCAGCATGATACCTGCTGCCGGATAATACATCTGGGCATTTGGAAAAAAGCTCACATCAATTCCCCTGTTATATGCATAACCCATTAAAATCCCCATTAGATATGGCAGTACGAAAGCAACCGACAGGAATATAAGCAATTGCTTCTTTTCAATCATCTCAATTTTACTTTGATTCAACATGGCTCCTTTCCTGTTTACACGTGATTATAAATGATACTCCCAAGATACTCTGGCCAACACGAAAAATCCCCTATTGTCTACGGCACGGTCAAAGATCAGGAACCACCTGACCGAACCGTTTGGATCCGTAAGGTGGAAACGGCACCTGTCCCGGTCATGCGATTCTATCTGGCATGACTGGGACAGATGCCGTCCAAGACGCCTATCCGTATTCTTTTGCGGTTCATTTTTAGAGCAGCCTCCAATTCGGAGGATAACAAAGCATGAAGAAATGAACGCAGTAATCTCGGGGAAAATTCTTTTAGTGTTATAAGCGTTTATACCCTGAAACAGCTTCCTCCGACAAATTCCCTGAGGATGGAGTTCTGCGGAATTCTCTCGCTGCTCACGCCCAGGAAATAATCCAGGAATTTGAGCAGGCGCTTTGCCTCCGGGTATTCTTCGGAATCCCTGGGAACGCTGTAAAGAAGCGGCTCCGCATACTGCTTCAGCACCGCCAGCTCGTAGAGCAGGGCCGAGTTAAACATGACGTCGGCCTCCTCCTGATACGGGAAGATGTTCCTCTCCTCTCCTCTTCTCACGGAATCCCACATTCTGATTGTGACCTGGGCCGAAGAACCTCTTGTCCTGTCGTCCCGGATCATTCTTCGGAGCAGTCTGCCGTCGGTTGTCGGAATCCGGTTGTGCTCATCGACATTTAACTGTGTCAGTGCGCTGATATAAATCCTGAATTTACTCTCCTTCGGAAGGGAGTAGGACAATTTGTCGTTGAGGCAGTGAATCCCTTCGATTACCAGAATATCCTCCTCGCCGAGCTGCAGGAAATCTCCCTTGTACTCTCTCTCGCCGCTGACAAAATTGTACCTCGGAATTTCCACCCTTTCTCCCGCTAAGAGCGCGGTCATATCTTCGTTAAACTGCTTGATATCGATGCACTCAAGCGCCTCATAGTCATAGTTTCCGTCTTCATCCCTTGGGCTGTTGATCCGGTTTACAAAATAGTCGTCTACCCCGATAGGATGCGGCTTTAACCCCAGAGCGCTAAGCTGGATGGACAGACGGTGGGAGAAAGTGGTCTTACCCGACGACGACGGCCCGGCGATCATGACAAATTTGTTCTTGCCGGATGCCGCAATCTGTTCCGCAATATCGCCTATCTTCTTTTCCTGAAGCGCCTCCTGCATCAGAATCAGTTCATTCATTCTGCCCTGGGAAATCGCTTCATTTAACGTTCCCACATTGAAAACGCCCAGTTTCTTTCCCCACTGCTCCGACTCTTTCTGCACTTCAAAAAGTTTCCGTCTCGGGCTTAAGGGCATCAGATTCTCCGGATTCTTTCTCGACGGCAGAATCAGGACAAATCCTTCGTCATAGAGCTGCAGGTCGAAATATTTGATATATCCCGTATTCTGCACCATGTATCCGTAAAAATAGTCCTCAAAATTTTCAATGCTGTAGATATTGACCCTGGAAGCGCGTCGGTAATAGAATAATTTTTCCTTATCATACATCCCGTGCTGATGGAACAGTTCAACCGCCTCATCCGTATTCTCGCTGCGTTTTAAGATGGGCAGACTGAGTGAAACGAGACGCTTCATCTCTTCCTTTACCCGATCGAGCAGCTCCTGGTTCAGTATCAGAGAGCCCTCCGTCTCAATATAGAGGCCGTTTCCCACGGAGAAGCAGACGGTCAGGCTGCTGACATTCTCCTTGCCCACAACGTCGTAAAACGCCTTCAGCATGAGAAACAGGGCGCTCCTCTGGTAGCTTAAAAAGCCGGCCTTGTCAGCGGCCGTGATAAACCTGAGGCTGCAGTCTTCCTTCAGTGTTTTATGGAGTTCCTTCAGGCGCCCGTCCACCCAGACGAGCAGGATCTCATACTCATAATGATCCTGAAAATCCTTAGCAATCTTGTGAAACGGCGTTCCCTCCACATACTCCCTTGTCTCTTCCCCTATTGTTACAATCGGCATATAACTCCTCCATTCTGAAATTTTGGCTTTTTATTATATCACATGATTTGGAAATACATCCCGTTCTTTTATAACGTGAAGTTTTTCTTCCAGGTTTTCCCCCAGGAATTTCTCCATAAATCCGGTAAAAATATGCTCAATCCCGTAGTGTCCGGCGTCAATCACCGCCATGCCGTTCGCCACGGCGTCGATTCCCTCATGGTGGCCGATATCCCCGGTAATATACACGTCGGCTCCCCATCTCAGCGCTTCTTTTAACGTGCTTCCCCCTGAGCCGGGACATACAGCCGCCGTCCTGACGGCAGGACCGCCGTCTTCCACGTCGCCGAATACGGTGACAAACGGGATTCCATAGGCTTTTTTAACCGCCTCTCCCGCCTCCCTAAGCGTCATGGCATGCGGAAGGTTTCCGCAGATGCCGATTCCGTAATCCTTACCGTCATCCGCCTTCCCCATAACCTCCAGAACCTCCGTATCCGTAAGGCCCAGGCGGGCGCCCGCCAAATCGGCCATACATCCCGGAGCTGCGTCGAAGTTTGTGTGCATTGCATAATAGGATATGTCGTTCTGAATCAGTTTCAGAATCCGCCTGCTGATAAAATCTTCGTCGTTCACCTTTTTTAACGGCCTGAATATAAGGGGATGATGGGTGATGAGCATGTCGGCTCCGCTGCGCACCGCGTCCTCTATGACAGAGTCCGTGGCATCCAGGGCCAGATATACCGTTTTCACCTCTTTGCCGCTTCTGCCGGCCAGAAGACCCGGATTATCCCAGTCACATGCCATGGACGGCGGCGCAAGCGCTTCCAGTTTATTAATCAGTTCCCTGCATTTCATCCTGTGCCTCCTTTATCATGTCCCGCCTCGTTAAAAGCTCCCCGAGGCGTCTTGCGGCGCTGTCGGAGTGTTTCCCGGACAGTGCCGCGATCAGTTCATCCACCGAGCGTCTCTCTTTCTCCAGAAACTCCCGGAATACTTCGTTGTTTTCCTGAATCAGACATTTTCCATACTCGTAAAAGCAATCCCGGCCATAATGCATGGCGCCGTGTCCCGCCTCGATGACCGTGTAATATTTGCCCTCATCTTTTACCATGGTTTCCCGCAGAATGGTGAAACCGTTCTCCTCCAGATAATGCCTTACGCTTCCGATTTCCGACTGGGGTGACAGAATCAGGCGTTCCGCGCTCTCCCACACGTGCCTTCCCGCTTCCAGGATGCGCACAATCAGTTCCCCGCCCATTCCTGCGATAACAATGGTGTCGGCCTCGCCCGGTTTAAGCTTCATAAGGCCGTCGCTGAGCCTCACCTTTATCTTATCGCCGAGTCCGTAGTCGAGGACATGATGCTCAGCACGCTCCAACGGCCCTTTCCGCACATCCATGGCCAGCGCGGAGGGGGAAATCCCTTCCTTTACCAGATAAATCGGTATGTATCCGTGATCAGTTCCTATATCAGCAATTTTGCTTCCTTTGCGGACAAAGGAAGCAATCGTCATTAAACGGTGTGATAATTTCATTTAAAATATCCTCGGTAATCTTTTTTTAATCCAGATAATCTTTCAGTTTTTTGCTGCGGCTTGGATGCCGCAGTTTTCTCAGGGCCTTCGCCTCGATCTGGCGGATACGCTCCCTGGTTACGTTAAATTCCTTACCCACTTCCTCCAGTGTCCTGGGCCTTCCGTCGTCCAGGCCGAACCGCAGACGGAGAACCTTCTGTTCTCTGTCCGTCAGCGTGTCGAGCACCTCCATCAGCTGCTCGTGGAGCAGGGTAAAGGTGGCCGCATCCAGCGGAACCTGTACATGGTCGTCCTGGATAAAATCACCGAGGTGGCTGTCTTCCTCCTCACCGATAGGCGTCTCAAGCGATACGGGATCCTGGGAAATCTTCATAATCTCCCTGACACGCTCCACCGGTATCTCCATGCGCTCCGCCACTTCCTCGGGGAAGGGCTCGCGGCCAAGCTCCTGAAGAAGCTGCCTGGAGGTACGGATCAGGCGGTTGATTGTTTCAACCATGTGCACCGGAATCCGGATCGTCCTCGCCTGATCGGCGATGGAACGCGTGATGGCCTGGCGGATCCACCAGGTCGCGTAGGTACTGAACTTAAATCCCTTGGAATAGTCGTATTTTTCCACGGCCTTAATCAGTCCCAGGTTGCCCTCCTGGATAAGGTCCAGAAACTGCATCCCGCGGCCCACATAGCGCTTTGCGATACTTACCACCAGACGCAGGTTGGCTTCGGCCAGGCGTTTTTTGGCGTATTCATTGCCCATCTCCATCTGTTTTGCCAGCTCAATCTCTTCATCCGGCGATAAAAGCGGGACTTTTCCGATCTCCTTCAGGTACATCCTGACGGGATCTTCTATATTGATTCCATCCGGTACGCTTAAATCTATATTCTCAACATCGATCTCTTCCTCTTCGTTTAATTCCTCCTCGATGAAGAGATCCGGGTCAATATCGAGATCCTCGTCGAACTGCAGCACGTCGACCTTGTTATTCTCGAGAAAATCATACATCTGATCCAACTGATCCGGGCTCAATATTTCACCATGGAAAAAGTCAAGAATTTCTTTGTTGTCCAATACATTCTTCTTACTTTTCGCCAGTTCCAGAAGCTGAGTAAGCTTCTCTTCAAATGTCACTGTCTTTTCTTCCATAATTCTCCCATCCCTCCATAGCTTTATTGTATATTCGCTGCTATGAAACCAAAGGCCGCAATATCACGGCCGCTGTTTGATTTCCGGCAGGGCTGTGAATAATGACAATCAAAGGCTTAATAGTAACGTATTTTCTCCTTAATCAAGTGAAATATGCAGATTTGCGAGTTCGGCCTGTTCCTTAATCAGCTTCTGAAGCTCTTCAAGACCTGCGGCATGCCGGATCTGATGTTCCAGGCTGCTCCTTTTTATCCGAAGTACGGTTTCTGAAAATGCTTTCTTCTGTTCTTCGTTATTTAACGACTCGTCCAGGCTGGCACTAAAAAGCGCCGCCACTTCCCTGTAGTTCCCCTCGTCGTCGATAAAATGGTTCAGGATGGCCGCCGGGTTTACCTCCCCTTTCTCATGGCCGTCAAACACCATCTCCGCCGCTTCGCGGTAAAGAGGTTTGACAAAATCCTTCGGGGTGATGATGCCTTTTATTTTGTCGAAAAGCTCCGGCTCCTCTATCAGCCAGGTGAGCAGAAGACGTTCGGATTTCCTGATTCCCTCTTCCTTCTCTTTTTTCTTAACGGGTGCTCCCGGCCGGGACGGCGCAGGTTCCTCTTCCTCCGCTCCCCTGCTCCTTGCGGCTCCCATCCCCAGGCGGCTGCCCAACTGGTTAACCAGTGTCTTCAGGTTCTCATAGTTGATGAAAAATTCCCTCGACACGGCCTGGATATAGTTGTCCCGTTCCAGAGCCTCCGGAAAATCCAGAAGCTTTCTGGCCGTTTTGTTGTAGAAATCGGTCTTCTGTTCCGGATCCTCCATGTTGCAGCCCTCTTTTAAGACGTCAATCTCAAAGAGGAAACTGTTGCGGGCGTTCTCAATTCGTTTGCGGAATTCGTCCGGCCCCAGGTTCTTCATAAATTCGTCGGGATCCTTATAGGGCCTCATATTCAGCACCTTTGTAGAAATCCCGGCGTTCTTGAGTATCGGTATGGCGCGCAGGGCCGCTTTCACTCCCGCCCCGTCGCTGTCGTACGTCAGCACCACCTGATCCGTATACCGTTTCAGAAGGGCCGCGTGCTGTTCGGTCATTGCCGTTCCCAGAGAGGCCACCGCATTGGTGAAACCGGCCTGGTGCATGGATATGACGTCCATATAGCCCTCGCAGAGCAGGATGAATTTCTGCCTGGAGGTTCTTGCGTAATTCAGTCCGTAGAGATTCCGGCTCTTGTCAAAGAGCTTGGTCTCGGGCGAGTTCAGATACTTCGGCTCCCCGTCCCCCATAACCCGTCCGCCAAAACCAATCACGCGGTTGTTGACGTCCATAATCGGGAACATAACCCGGTTCCAGAACTTGTCCCTGGAACCCCGCTCCTCTATCGTTACAAGGCCTGTCTCCTTTAAAATGCCGTCGTCATAGCCCTTGCTTTTTAAGTAGCGGTATAAATCGTCGCTCGTTTTATTGGAATACCCCAAACCGAACCGGAGGATTGTCTCATCGGTCAGTTCACGCCTGCGCAGATAATCGTATCCAACCTGGCCCTGGGGCTGTTTTAGCTGAAAATAAAAATAGTTGGCTGCCTGTTTGTTGATCTCTAACAGAGCCGCCTTAAGATCCGCCTGTGCCTTTGCCTCTTTGGAATACTCCATCTTCGGGAGCTTGACGCCCGAACGGTCCGCCAGCATCTCAACGGCCTCGCGGAACGAATAATTCTCGTATTCCATAATAAAGGTAATCACATTGCCGCTGACCCCGCAGCCGAAACAGTGGTACATCTGCTTCTGGGGCGCCACGGAAAACGACGGTGACTTCTCATGATGAAAAGGGCAGAGACCAAAGTAATTGGCCCCCTTCTTCTGAAGCTTCACATACCCGGAAATAACATCCACGATGTCGCTCCTCATTCTGACTTCTTCTATCACTTCTTCCGGATAATACATGAAAACCTCCTTATACTTTCCAGGATTTTGGTACAAAGAGCTCGCTGAAACGGTCGATGGCATAAATATCCGTCATGCCTGCAATGTAGTCGCAGACGGCCCGTTCTTCTTTTTCCCCGCGCTCTGTCATCATATCCAGATATTCTTCTGGTAATTCGTGAATATGTTTCATATAATGCTCATAAAGCATCACTATCATGTGCTGCGCTTTTCCTTCCTCGGCCTTGGCAATCCCGTTGCGGTAGACGTTCTCGAACATCCATCTGCGCAGTCCGTGCATCGCCGTCTCCATGCCGGGTGACATGGCTATCTCCGGTTTGTCAAAGCTCTGGTTAATGATATCGTGTATCATCGTATTGAGACGCTCCCTGACGCTGCCTCCGAGAATATCCGTATATTCGGCCGGCAGATCACCCTCCTCGAAAATTCTTCCGCGGATGGCGTCGTCAATATCATGGTTTATATAGGCAATCTTATCGGAAAGGCGCACGATGTTACCTTCCAGGGTGGATGGATGGCCGCTGGTGCGGTGATTTAAAATCCCGTCCCTCACTTCCCAGGTCAGGTTGATTCCCCGCCCCTTCTTCTCCAATACCTCCACGACGCGGACACTCTGTTTGTAGTGCGCAAATCCGTCGCTGCAGAGCTTGTCGAGAATCGACTCTCCCGAATGGCCAAAGGGTGTGTGGCCAAGGTCATGTCCCAGTGCAATCGCCTCGGTCAGAGATTCATTCAGTCTCAGCGCCTTTGCAATGGTACGGGCTATCTGGGAAACTTCCAGCGTGTGGGTCAGACGCGTCCTGTAGTGATCTCCCTCGGGCGCAAGGAACACCTGTGTCTTGTGCTTCAGCCGCCTGAACGCCTTGCTGTGCAGAATCCGGTCCCTGTCCCTCTGGTACTCCGGACGGATGTCACAAAGCGGTTCCTCCCTGTCCCTTCCTCTCGTTTTTTCGCTTAAAGAGGCATAAGGACTCAGATACTCTCGTTCCCATTTTTCCGTAGTTTCTCTGATATTCATATTGATCCCACCCTTATTCAGAACAATTTATGTAATAATCTCGAAAGTTCACCCATTATCTAACCATAATATCATATTTTTCTACTTTTTAATACCCTTATTCTGTTAAAGTTTTCTAAAAACTCACAAAAAACAAGAAAGAAGATGGAAGATTTACTTTGAGATTTTAAGCCGTTCTGTTAAGCCGGCTGACCCTGTCTATGAACTCTTTCATGTCTTCAATTCCTTCCTTAATTGGGGATTTAACTGAGGAATGAGAACGCCGCCGGGACGGTCGGGGTTCGGGATGG
>NZ_URHZ01000127.1 GCF_900547735.1 uncultured Clostridium sp.
TCTGCGGGTCAATGGCAATCAGGACTTCCTCACCCGGTTTTACTGCCATCAGGTTAGATAAAATATAGTGCGCTCTCTCGATACATTCAATAATTCTGTTGTCTTCCATAGCTTTTCTCCTTTTCTTTGAACATGACTTGATTTTATAGGTTCTAAATCTCTTAACTCTTTCATCAGGAGTAAGACGATACCGTATCCTCTTACTTCTTTAAAATCTCTTCTTTAAAATCTCTTCTTTCAATCTCTTCCAATACATTCTGTCTTGCCTGACTCTTATGCCACGCTCTTGTCATCCATCTTATTGAATTTATCGCGATCCAGTTCTCCCTCAATTGCGGAAATACATACGGATGTCACGAGGTCACCAACAGAGTTTGTGGATGTGTGGGCCTGGTCAATGATTCTGTAGATACCTGCCACCAGAGCGTATGCTTCCAGAGGAAGACCCATCTGGGTCAGCAGCGTAAGGCTGATAACAAGTCCAATCTGCGGAGTAGCCGCGCAGCCGACGCTTAAGAAGGTTGCCTGTACAACCAGCATAACCTGCTGCTGGATACTCAGGTCGATTCCGTAGAGCTGTGCTGCAAATAATACGATGATACCGAAATAGATACAGGTGCCGTTCATATTGGCGGTAGCGCCGAGCGGAAGTACAAAGCTTGCAATATCTTTCGGAACGCCCATCTTCTTTGGTGCAACTTCCATGGATACCGGAAGAGCTGCCGAAGAGGTACAGGTACTGAATGCGATCATCCAGGGCTCAAATGCTTTCTTCCAGAATTTGATGGGGCTTACCTTCGCTATTCCTATCAGGAAGATGGAATAGACAACCGCACACATGATAAAGCTCGCCAGATAGTCGGTCAGAATAAACTTCAGAACCGGCCCGAAAATTGCAAGACCGTATTTGGCAAGTGAAACCGACATAAGTCCGAATACACCGAACGGGATGATTCCGAGAATCATATTTACAATCTTAAACATAGCCTGGGAACAGACTGAGATGACATCTGCAAGCGGTTTCGCCGCGTCGCCGATACTGATGATGGCGAAGCCCAGAAACAGGGAAAATACGATGATTGGCATCATATCTCCATTTGTAAGTGATGCAAATGGGTTACTTGGAAGCAGATCCAGGATTGTCTGGTAAACTCCCGGAAGCTCCTTTACTTCCACCGTGTTCTCGATTGAGCCAAGAATCAGTCCTTTACCCGGCTGAATGATATTTGCCAGAACAAGGCCGATTGTAGCTGCGATACCGGAGCTGAACAGGAACCATAAAATCGTTTTGACGCCGATGCTTCTGAGTTTTTTGATGTCCCCCAGCGAAAGCGCTGCATCAATAATACAGAAGAATACGAGCGGAACAACGATCATCTTAATGAGTTTTATAAAGAAATCCCCAAGAAACTGGAGGAACGGTAAAATTCGATCGTTGATAATAGGATTTTCTACTCCTCCCATAAAATTCAATATGTACCCGAAAATAATACCTGCAAACAGCGCAATGAAAATCTTTACATACAATGGCTGTTTCTTTTTAGTCTTAACCTCTCCCGTCATTTGTTCTGCCATATTGGACCCCCTTTTTGCTTTGATGATTAACTAGTTCCCTTTATTACCCTTTCCTCATGAGGTTTAAACGTATTTTATCAGGACGCGGTGCTGTAATAAACTGTTATACAAGATCTGAAATATAATATAGTTTTTTGGTTATATGTTAAGACAGTGTTAAAATCTATAAATAGAAATCAAAAAAAGCCGGGAAAAACGCGAGATTTTAATAAATCCCGCGCATTTTCCCGGCTTACCGTGAGCCTGAGCTTCTATTCCGATCTCTTCCGCTCTTTCCGGTATTCCTCAAGTGCACCGGAAAGCTGCTTCAAAACTGTCCCGTCCATGTCGTCAAAATATGGTATGTCTTCTCTCTGTCTGTCCGCCTCATCGAGGTCGATGTCGGCAAATACAATTTCTTCCTTCTGTCCCTGTGACTGGGCGATCATCGAACCGGACGGCCCCGCCACCCCCGATGCTCCGCAGCAAAGTTCATCTGCAAAATTAGCCCCGGCCGTGAACACCATGTTATAAAGGCTGCAGGCCATCAGGTCTAAATCCCATCTGTTCCTTGCGGGCACGCTCCAGGCCGCCGGACAGAAAATCAGCTTCGCCCCTTTCAGGGCGGCAATCCTCGCCGGTTCCGGAAATTCCAGGTCATAACAGGTCAAAATTGAGACCCCGCCGAATTCCGTATCAAACACAGGGAATTCCTCCCCGCGCACAAATCTTTTTTTCTCACTCTTCCAGAGGTATACTTTTCTCGCTTTTCCCGCAACGGTTCCGTCCCTTCCGGCAAAGACGGCCGTATTGTAAATATCCTCCCCCTGCCCGCGCTCGGCAAAACCGGCCACGATGCAGATCCCGTTCTCCTTCGCCGCACGGGTGATTCTTGTGTAAAATTCACCGTTCTCTGTTTCCGCAATCTCAAGCAGCCTGTCCTTCTTCACAAAGTATCCCGTATAGGAAAGTTCCGGAAAACAGATAATATCCGCCCCTCCGGCGGCCGCTTCGGCGGCCATCTGTTCCATCTTCGCCATGTTGGCCTGCGTATCCCCCTGAACCGCCTCCATCTGCCCAAGGGCAATCCTTACATTTTTCATTCTCTCACTCCATTTATATTATTTGTATCCCTGTAGAAAAAAAGTATATCATACGGATATGCAAACGGCAAAGGGCGAATTGTTTTTTATTTGAATTTTTTATAATATATAAAAAACCCCGAAACCAGGTTACCGTTTCAGGGTTTTACGTCGTTGTGTTAGTAGTTGCTCTCATGTTTTCCATAGTTTTCACTTAAATTCCCAGTAGTTTGCGGAATTTTACGTCTGCCTCCTTTTCATCTGCTCCGTCAAAGTAGAATATCATAAACTTTCTCTGCCGCTGTATTCCACTCTGCAGTTCGTCATAACTTTTAACATTGATCTTGTGCTGTTCCGACTTAATATATATGTCACATCCAAACAGGTTCGCAGCCTGAATCAATGCAGAAATTGGCGGCGGGGTAATCCTTTCATTCCCGGCCATATTATATTGCCTGGCTAGCATAAGGCCTTCCTCCTTTCCATCATCCAGGGCTGTCAACAATATTCGTTTTTCTTACTATATCACATTTATTTTATCTGTCAATGTATTTTATTTGCTTTGTTATCTATTATTATACACTTTTTGTCAACATTGTACAACTCTTTATATAACTTTTATACTTTGTTCACATTTGGCGTTGCTGTGAACAGTAACATTGGGCTGCGGTCCACTCCGTACACAGCAGGATTTTCAGTGATGCCGCACACTCTGAGCCTAACAAAGCTGTAATTATTTTATCCGGCGTGATATAATACTCGCAGTGTGACTGCAGTCTGCTGCACACAATATGAAAAATGAGAGGCATTTGTTATGAAATTTTTAGAAAAACACCCCATGTACATGATCGCAACCGGGGTAGTGGGTATTTCGCTGTCTGCTATTATAGTAAAGTATTCAGACGCCCCCTCTTTGATTACTGCTGTTTACCGCCTTTTCTTTACAGTTCTCCTGATGACGCCCGTCGTGTTTCTGAACCGCGGTTTCAGGAAGGAACTGTTTTCCGTTTCCCCCAGGACCGTGGTCTTGTGCGCCGTCAGCGGAATTTTTCTGGCGCTTCATTTCGTCACCTGGTTCGAATCGCTTAATTATACTTCCGTAGCCAGTTCCACCGTAATCGTCTGTACCGAATCCATCTGGGTGGCCCTCGGCTTCTGCGTTTTCTTAAAAGGACGGATTTCTAAAAAAGCGGTGCTCGGCATCGCCGTGACCTTCTCGGGCAGCATCCTGATCGCGATGTCGGATTACGGCTCCGGAAACAATCTGCTGAAAGGCGACTTTCTGGCTCTGTTTGCCGCCGTCATGGTGGCCGCCTACACTCTGCTGGGCCGTGTCGTCAGGGAAAACACATCGACTACCGTCTATACATACATCGTATATTTTTTCTGCGGCCTCTCACTTCTTGCCGCATCCGTGGCAACGAGGACTCCGCTGGCCGGTTACGGCAGCACCTCCCTGCTCTGCGGCCTGCTGCTGGCCATCTGCTCCACGCTGCTCGGCCACAGTATTTTCAGTTGGTGCCTGAAATTTCTGTCCCCGGCCTTTGTATCGTCCTCAAAACTCTGTGAACCTGTTGTGGCCTCCCTGTTTGCCATGGCGCTCTTCGGCGAGGTTCCTGCCTTTCTGCAGATTCTCGGCGGCATTATCATCCTGGGCGGCGTCATTTACTACTCGCGGGTTGAGCAGTCCCGATAAAGTACCGTCCGCAGCGTGAACCTTAACATGAATAAGGGCATTTTACAAAACTTTTCGTTCATTTTGCCGCCCGGCATTAATATGATAGAGTATAATCCATTTTACGGAGGTTCTCATGAGTTCATATTTATCCGTATCCGGAGTCATTACCCGGATTCAACCGCTGACGGGGGGAAACAGCGCCCAGTACGGCTGTACATTGAACATGTCCATACGATCCATGCAGCAGGGGGAAGTCAATTTCACCCTGAATGGAGATACTTATGTTGTTGACAACCAGACGCTGCATCCCGGCGATCAGGTGACCGTCTTTTACGACGGGAATGCCCCTGCGCCCCTTATATATCCACCGCAGTATAAAGCAGTTGTCATCGCCCTCTCCGCTTATCACCAGTATTACCTTGGAGAGTTTTATAATAATTTTATCAGTACCGACGGAGTCCTCCAACTGAACAGCATGGCCGCCCTCAATGCATTTCTGCCAAACGGGCAGATTTTTTCCGGCGCCATCGTGGGAAAAACCGTTCTAGTGGAGTATACGACTTCCACCAGAAGCATTCCCGCCCAGACGACACCGGATCGTGTGATTGTTTTCTGTTACTCATAAACGGAAAGCGGTGCGTTTTCTGTCCACACTGCCGCCACTGGTACATAAAAGCGGTCCGGAGAGGCTGTTACGCCTCTGCCGGACCGCTTTATGCTTACTGCTTCTATAGGTTACTGCTTTTATAATTACTGCTTTTATAATTACTGCTTTTATAATTACTGCTTTTATGATTACTTTTATTCGATTCTCTGTTTTGGTGAGTTTGATTCTCCGGCGGACCCGCCGTTCTTACTTTTCTTTTTACCTGCCAGAAGCCTCTCCACTCCCGCATCAAAGACCTTGACCACCGTCTCATCATACAGAACGGCGGTTACATAGGAACCCACACAGATGAACAGATAAGGGATTACCAGCTGTCCGATGCTCTTATTCACCATGCCGTATGGGACAAATCCCAGGGGCAGTACCGCCGACATGACGAACAGGTGCACCATCAGAACGGAGAAACTTCTCTTCCCAAGCACCTGCAGTATTTTGGAAAAACGCGCACAGATTCCGTTCATCCTGAGCACGGTGACAAATACGGCCGAGGCCATGAGAAATTCAAGGATCGAACAGTTTGTAATAATCTCCA
Source organism: uncultured Clostridium sp. (assembly GCF_900547735.1). Lineage (GTDB taxonomy): Bacteria > Bacillota > Clostridia > Lachnospirales > Lachnospiraceae > Otoolea. The sequence goes on from NZ_URHZ01000127.1 coordinate 5,514, forward strand.
GATAGTCCGTTCTGAAGCTGTAAATCCAGAGGGAGAAAACCAAAGCCAGGATGCCTCCCGATATCAGGCAGAAGTCGTATTTCCTCATCCAGGCCCTGTTCAGGAGATGGCCTGCCAGGAATAGACCCAGCCAGGAATCCAGATACAGGGAAATCCCCAGGTCAAAATTGAAATACTCGCATCCCGTCCGGATGGCCAGCGCCGCCACGATCAGGATAAAAAGCTGTTTTTCCATCCGTTCCGACATCTTTGCCATCATCAGGCGGTAAAACGGCACCAGCAGATAGAGGGCCAGCAGCTTATAAATCAGCCACAGGTGAGGCCCCATGGTAATCGTCCCGCCCAGAAGATCGAGGACTGCCTGGCCGCCCCAGCCGAGAACGCCTTCCTGCGTGGCACAGAGAAATTTTAAATAGAACATGGAATAAAGTACAAAGGGAAGAAGAATCTTCAACACTCTTTTTTTGTAATATTGCCCTATCGTCTCTTCCCTGTACGGCAAAAGGAGCGCTCCGCTGATAAAGAAGAACAGCAGGTTGCAAGTCAGGACAATCAGGACTGCCGCCCGGAACACAAAGTCTCTGGGGGTTCCCTTTATCTGGGCCAGGGCCACCGGCTCCACCACGTGCACCGCTATAACGAACAGGGCTGCCAGGACACGCACTCCGTCCAGATAGGCCGTCCTTTTTCTGCGTTCCCCGTGGCTCCTGCCTCCCGTTCCTGGGGCTTCCATTTCCTGTTCTTTCATTCCCAGGGCTTCCATTCCCGGGGCTTCCATTCCCGGGGTTTCCGTTCCCTGGGCTCCTGTATTTACAGGCCTCCTTAACCTCTTTTCCCGGCGTTCCCTGCCGTGCAGGAGGATTGAAAGGGCCAGAATAAGAAATATTGCCAGAAACCGGACAGGGTTTACCAAAGTGATTATCTCCCCGAAAGCCGGACGGACGGCGGGGATGCTTATGGATACATTCTCAATCTCCGCATTCCCGGTCAGGGTCAGCCTCAGCTTGTCGCAGTATCCTGCCGGAAGTGCGACTCTTCCCTTTGTGGTGCCCTTTAAAATCCAGCGTTCGATCCTCCTGAACCGGTTGAACTCCTGCCCCTCATTCTCCGTATAGTAGACGAGGACCTGCATCTTATCCTGAACCGGCGCTGCAAATTCAAATTCCAGATATCCGCCCGCCATTCCGGGGGCAAAGTCCAGCCAGGGCATGTCCTCCGCCATCCGGTACGGATTCCCGTCCGCTGCTGCGCCCGACGTATATTCCGGCAGAACCGTGATATTTTCTTCCAAAATTGAACCGCGCCTGGCTGAAAAACAAGCCAGGCACAATTCGATACATATTGCTGCGATTAACCCCGTGATTATCAGGGCCAAACCTCTTTTTTTATTATTCATCTTTTATCTTTCAGATTACCATACAACGCCGTTGGCATCGATCCACTTGCCGTTCGGCGCCTGTCTGTTTACCCACATTGCACCCGTTGCGGTGTCGAAGAAATACCATTTGCCATCGATCATCTGATAGCTTGTTTTTCTGGCTCCCCTTGTTCCGTCGGATACGGGATTCAGATAGTACCAGGCTCCGTCAATTGCCTGCCATCCTGTCTTCATCGCGCCTCTGGTTCCGTCGGATACAGGATTTAAGTAGAACCAGTTGTTGTCTACGTAAATCCAGCCTGTCATCATGTAGCCGTTCGCCGCAAGGTAGAACCAGTTGTTATCGACATTGAGCCACTGGTTGGTCAGCGGTGTTCCGTTCTGGCGGTATGTCCAGCCAATCTGATCCTGCACCCAGCCGCCGCTTGTAGAAGTAGAACCTGATGAACCTGTGCTGGTGCTTGGCGGAGTTCCCGTATAAACATTGCTGGCGTTCATGTAGTAATCATCGGACTCATCACTCCACTCACTCTTCTCTCCGTCCGAATTGCTGATGGCTCTTACCTTATAGGAATAGTCGCCAGCTTTCGACATGTACGGATAGAAATTGTAGCTTTCATTCGATGTTGTGATGGTTGTCACCGATGAGTTGTTGCGGTAAAGCTTTACTTCATATTTATCGGCATCGTCCACGGATTCCCAGGTAGCATGCCTGCCGTCCCAGTCGAGAATCTCCGGTACTTCCAAATCGCCGCTTACTTTACGCTGTTTGATATCAATCTGAAGTCCTCTGCCGCTGTCGAGTTTCTTGGCGTTCTTAAACTCACTGCGGTTTCCGGAAACGGAAAAATATTTTGACGAGGTGTAGTAAAACTGATAATTATCCGCCGCGTCGCCTACCAGTTCGAGTTCCACTCTGATTACCGGAGTCTCACCGCGCTCCCACTCGTCGTCATTCGTATTATAGTACTCCACGTCGACTACCTTGAAATCCGAATCACTAATCCCGGACACCGAAACCTTAACCGATGGAGTCCCGACATTGTCTCCCGCCTCCGGTACTGCACTTTCCACCTGTACCTTTACCTTAGTGATCTTCTTTTCGGCCGCATATGCGGTCATACACATTGCGCATGCGGTAATCACTGCAAATACAGGAACCGCCGCTCTTTTCAGGTTACGCTTCATAAACACTCCTCCTTCATCCTCTTTACCTTCGTATACTGAAATTATTGCTTAATATATGTTATTATAGCAAATGAACCTAGATTCGTCAAAGAAACCTTGCCATATTTTCAGAAATTTGACAGTTTTTTATTCATTTATTATAATAATTTATATATTTTATCTAGCTCCGGGAATTATCTCCGGAAGTGCCGAATACGTTCCTTAACAGGGCCGTACCGGCTATCACAGGAAAGGAAATCATCCCTATGAAACAATTAGAAAATCAGACAAACGAAGTTGTCAAAAACCTTTATGAAAGGAAATCTGTCCGGGTATTTGAGGATCGCCCCGTTGCCCCTGAGGATCGTCTCATTATCCTTCAGGCAGCCTGTGAGGCTCCCACTGCCGGAAACCAGCAGCTTTACACTATCCTGGACATCACGGATCCGGAACTGAAAAAGCGTCTTTCCGTCACCTGCGACAATCAGCCGTTCATTGCATCAGCTCCTCTTATCCTGCTCTTCTGCGCCGACTGCCAGAAATGGTACGACGCATTCCGGTCTGCCGGCTGTTCTCCAAAGCTCCCGACTGCCGGTGATTTAATGCTGGCCGTCGAGGACAGCGCCATCGCCGCCCAGAACGCCGTTACCGCCGCCTGGAGCCTGGGAATCGGCTCCTGTTATATCGGGGACATCATGGAAAGCTGTGAAACCCACCGGGAACTCCTACATCTTCCTCCCTATGTCTTCCCCGCCGTCATGGTAGTATTCGGTTATCCGACCAGGCAGCAACAGGAACGGACGAAACCCGATCGCTGCCCAATGGATTCCATCGTAATGGAAAATACATACCGCCTTATGGACGGCGACGCCCTTCACCGGATGCTTTCCCACAAATCCGGCCATCAGTCTTATGAAGACTGGATAACCGCATTCTGTAACAGGAAATATAATTCCGACTTTTCAAAAGAAATGGGGCGCTCCGTCGGGGAATATCTGAGAGAGTTTCTTCCTCCCGGCTATTCCGGTTTAAACAGGGACTGTAAGGAACCGCAGAAAGTGTAATCCCGCAATTTCCTTTATTGGTTTTATAATGCAATTATATCAGACTCTTTTTACCTATCCATAACTTTTTACTTACATTTTCATTAAATAGGGATTTAATTGAGGAATGAGAACGCCGCCGGGACGGTCGGGGTTCGG
>NZ_URHZ01000128.1 GCF_900547735.1 uncultured Clostridium sp.
ATTCCCCCTCACCACACTCTGCAAACCGGGACTGAAGACTCACAACCTCCCTCTCTCAATCCCAAACCCCGACCATCTGCCTGAAACGCTTACACCTTTATGCTTTCATCGGAAGAACAACCGTAAAACAGTTTACCCCCTTTTCGTCCGACTCTGCCCGGATTTCTCCTCCGTGTTCTTTTACAATGCTCTCCGCAATCGAGAGACCCAGCCCGTAGCCGGGAACGTCGCTTCTGGACGGATCGGCCCGGTAAAACCGGTGGAAGAGCTGTTTTATCTCATGCCCGGTTAGGGCTTTTCCTTCGTTGGCCACGGAGAGGACGGCTTCCCTGCCGGACGAGGCAGTCAGAGCGACCGTGATTAAGCCTCCCTCCGGGCTGTATTTGCAGGCATTATCGAGCAGTATGTCGGCAAGCTGCCTCAGCTTTTCCCCGTCTCCATTTATCCTGATTTCTTTATCCACTTCATACGAAATCCTTTTTCCCATTTCAAAAATAAGCGGCTCAAACGTCATGATGCTGCTGTTGACAACAAAACTGAGATCCAGGGAACGGAAGGCGGCCGAAGCGTTTTCGGAGTCGCTGCGGGCGAGGGTGAGAAGACTTTCCACGAGTTGTTTCATGCGCTCCGCCTCGGCCCGGACTCGTTCGATCCGCAGGCGGTTTGTTTCGTCCGGCACAACATCCGGCTGCGACAGCATACCGGCATTGGAGAGGATGACGGTGAGCGGTGTCTTCAGTTCATGGGAGGCATCCGCGACGAACTGCCGCTGCTGATCCCACGCTTTTTCCACGGGTTTTACGGCCCATCCCGACAGGATGACGGAAAAGAGAAAGAATGCGGCAAATGCGCAAAAACCAATCACGGCAGAATAGACAATCTGTCGGCGCAGGGAGTTCTGTTCCGCGTAAATATCTGAAAATACATACCGGATTCTGCCGTCAGGTCCCTTATTTCCCCGAAGATAGCGCAGATGCTGCTCCTCCAGGGTTCCGGCCGGTTTTCCCCTTTCATTGACCAGGGAGATTAAGGCTCCGGCATCGCTGCCGTCCGTGCCTGTCAGCCTGTTTTTCGTTATTGTGACGGTCCCGTCCGTTCCAACATCCGCTATGAGCACAGGCGTTTCCTCCCTTCGGGGAGGCGGTGGGTTATTGGCGGGAAAGTCTTCTTTCATCGCGGTGTGCAGGGCATCCATGCTTCTTTGGCGGTATCCCGTTTTGGTGGAGTAGTAGAGTGTCATAAAAATAGATACCAGCAGGATTGTGACAATGATCATCATGATGGTGACAAATTTCCAGCGGAGTTTTTTGATCATTCCGCCACCTCCATCCGGTAGCCGATATTTCGCACAACCGCAATGCGGACGGAAGAGTCCAGCAGCAGAAGCTTTTTACGGAGAAAGGAGATATAGGCCTCCACGCTGTTTGCATTTACATTGCAATCATAGCCCCACACTTTCAGCAGCAGAGTCTCCTTTGGAAGATACTGGCTGCTGTTCTGAATCAGCAGGCGCATCATCTCATTCTCTTTTGCGCTCAGGGAAACCTCGCGCTCCCGGCAGCAGAGTTTTGAGGAGGACGGGGTGAGGAGCAGATCCCCAAAGGAGAAGCTGTCCGGTACGATATCGGCCTGGCGGCGCAGGACGGCGCGGAGACAGGCCAGAAACTCGTCATTTTCAAAAGGCTTTGTCAGGTAATAGTCGGCGCCCGCATCCAGCCCCCTCACCCGGTCGGCCAGTTCCGAGCGGGCGGTCAGCATGAGGACCGGGGTCATGATATGTTCATTTCTAAGCCGCGTTAATATTTCGTAGCCGTTAAGTCCCGGCAGCATCACATCCAGTACAATGGCGTCGTGAATGCCGCTCCTGGCAAAGTAGAGCCCCTCCGTCCCCGTGTGGGAGATATCGGCGGAGTAGCCGGAATTGTTCACAATATCAGCCAGAGTGGCGGCCAGCCGTTTTTCATCTTCTATAATCAGAATGCGCATATAAAATTCCTCCGGATGGTTTATCGTAGATACAGTCACTAAATTCGCAGAAACCTCATTAAAGTGTTCAGATATGACTCGCACTAGGTTCGAAAGGACCTCACCAGGTGCTCATAGTATATCTGATCACTAAATTCGCAGAAACCTCATTAAGTGTTCAGATATGACTCGCACTAGGTTCGGAAGGACCTCACCAAGTGCTCATAGTATATCACGTCTCCCTTATGGAAAACTTTGAACTTTCTGTGAATTTCAGCTTCATTTCAGGATGCGCCTTTATACTCCCGTTAACAGATGGATATCTGAGGCGGCCGGCAAGGCGGGTGTGCCGTCATCAATGTAAAAGGAGAATTTTATGAAGAAAAAAGCAGTCTTTTGTGTACTTTTGGCCGGAGGCATTCTGATGGCCGGATGCCAGAACAAACAAAATGCCGCAATAACGGATACGACAGCGGCGGCAGATGAAAATAGTGAAAAAGAAACATCGGAGGTAACAGGCCGTGTTACGGAAATCTCGGATACGGAGATTTCATTATCCACCGGGGGCTCCGGCCGGGGTGACAGAGGCGGCCGGAATGAGGGCGGCGGGGAGCGGAACAGGAATGATGATGGCCGGGAGCCGGATGGAAATAAACAGAAGTCGGGCGAAGATGACAAAAAGCCAGGCAGAGACAGCCAAAAAACAGACGGGGATAACCGCGGACCGAATGAAGACAGCCGGAAACAGCAGGGGAAAGGCGGAGAAAATGAGAGTGCACCGGAACAGGGGGATGAAAGGCAGGGACAGGAGAATGAAAGGCAGGAACAGGGGAATGAAAAGCAGGGACACGGAGACGGTAAACCTTCCGGAGAGTCAGGCGAGGAGAGGCCTGAGAGCAGGACGGTAACGGCTGTTCTGACCTCCGCCACCGAATTCCTTAATGAGGAAGGCGGCATCATCAGCGTTTCTGATATTAAGACCGGAGATATCGTCACTGTAGAGATTGACTCGGAAAATACGGCCGTTAAGGTGACGGTCGCCGGCCTTTCCGGACAGATGGGGCAGGGGGGGCCCGGTGAAATGGGCGGTCCTGGAGGCGGTCATTCCGAACCTGAGACTTATGAGGCCGCAACGGAATATTCCGGGGATACGGAGACTGAGGGAGAGACGTATTCCTCCACAGGAAAAGATGAAAACGCCGTCCACATCTTAAACGGGGCGAATGTTTCAATGAGGGATTTTACGGTGACGAGAACCTCACCGGACAGCACCGGGGGAGACAGCGCCAGCTTTTACGGAGTCGGAGCCGCGATCCTGGTTACCGGCGGCACCGCGGATATAAGCGGAGCGGTGATTGATACGGATGCCGCCGGCGGAGCAGGCATCTTCAGCTACGGAAGCGGCAAGGCAAATGTATCCGATTCGGTGATAACAACGAAGCAGGATACGTCCGGCGGAATCCATGTTGCCGGAGGGGGAACCCTCCATGCCGAAAATCTGACGGTGGAAACATACGGGGAGTCTTCCGCCGCCATTCGGAGCGACCGGGGCAGCGGTGTCATGACGGTCAAAGGCGGCAGCTACACATCAAACGGAACAGGCTCCCCAGCCGTTTATTCCACGGCTGATATTACGGTCGAGAATGCCGTGTTGACGGCGGCCGGCTCGGAAGCCGTCTGCATTGAGGGGCTGAATTCATTGAAGCTTTTAAATTGCGAACTGACGGGAAATATTCCTGAAAATGAGCAAAACGACTGCAACTGGACCGTAATATTATACCAGAGCATGTCGGGAGATTCCGAGGTGGGAAACAGCACGTTTGAGATGACGGGAGGAAGCCTGACTTCGAAGAACGGAGGACTTTTCTATACAACCAATACGGAAAGCACGTTTTATCTGAATAACGTAGATATAACGCCCTCCGCCTCCAATGATTTTTTCCTGAAATGTACCGGGAATGCCAATAAGAGGGGATGGGGAACGAGCGGCGCCAACGGAGCCGACTGCACCTTTACGGCAGACAGCCAGACGATGGCGGGCGATATCATCTGGGACAGCATCAGCAGCCTGACATGCAGCTTCGGGGACAACAGCGTGTTTACGGGAGCATTCGTCAAAGACGATTCGAATGCCGGAAACGGAGGCGGAGGCCGCGCCGAGCTTATCATTGATGCATCCTCCACCTGGAATGTGACGGGAGACAGCACGCTCTCTTCACTGAAATGCTCGGGCCGGATTGTGGGCGCAGATAAAAAAACGGTTTCTATCTTAGGAACCGATGGTACGGAGTATGTCAAAGGAGAAGGAAAATATACAATCACAGTGGATTCCTACAGCAGTTCCGTCTGAATGATATCGGAAGGAGCTATCCGGCGGAAATAATGTTCTTATCGGGGCCAAAACGTATGAAAATGCGTTTTGGCCCCGTTGCTCTGCTTCAAACGGAGCTCTTTCTGTTACTGTTCATAGGCAGTATTCCGCGAAGCGTGTTACTGTTTACAGCACATGCGGTGTGAACAGTAACCTCTTGCTGCTGTCAGGCAGCGTCAAAGAGCCGGTCTTGCCATGAATTCTGTAATTATGGTACAATGACCATAAAGTGGGCATTATACCTGCGCATGCCGGGTTCTGCGTTTACCGCTGAAATCCGTCGCATATTCCAGAAAAAAATGGGGGAACAGATACATATGAAAGATTTTATCAGGGATGATGATTTATTTTCACTCTGCGGCCTGAACTGCGGGCTCTGTACGATGCATATCGACGGATACTGTCCCGGATGCGGAGGCGGGGAGGGAAACCAGTCCTGCCGGATTGCAAAATGCAGTTTGAAAAGAAACAGTGAAAACAACAACAGGGAAAACAGAAACAGTGAAAACAATAACAGTGAAAACAACAGTGAAAAAGACGGGCCCGGCGGGGAAAAAATAGATTACTGCCACCAATGTCCTGATTTTCCCTGTGAGAAATATGAAACGATCGACGAATACGATTCTTTCATTACACACCGCAACAGGAGAAGCGATTTAGACAAGCACCGGAACATCGGGAAAGAAGCATATCAGGAGGAGCAGAGGAGAAAGACGGAGATACTCGGTGAACTTCTGGAAAATTATAATGACGGCCGCAGAAAAAGCTTTTTCTGCCTGGCGGTTAATCTTTTAGAATGCGGTGAACTGCAGGCGGTTATGGGCCAGGTGAAAGCCTGTCCGGATCAGGCCGGTCAAACGATAAAAGAGAGGGCGGCCTGTGTGGTAAAGCTGCTGCAGGGCGCCGCCGACAAACGGGGGATTGTGTTGAAACTGAAAAAGAAGCCAAAACAGGAAAATAAACTATATTAATTATATTATTTAAGGTATTGACATAAAATTTTTATTCAATTATGCTCAATTCAAGAGTTACCGGTGGCTCTCAAAACAGAAAAGGAGAGCAAATTATGTATCATGCAAGGTTTAAGGGAACACATCACGAAATCGGATTAAAATGGGGCGGCCTGCTGCTGAAAAACGGCAAGAATCTGCTGGAAGGAGTTCCTTTTCCAATTACGGAGGAACGGATTTCATTCAGCAGGCAGTGTCTTCCGTTTTATCAGGAGTATTATCCCGAAGTGCTGGAAGAGATAGAGGGAATTGCAAAGGGACAGAAGAGTTCTTCGGAGAAACTGCTGGCCGTGCTTCTCAGCATGTACTGCATTATGCCGGATAATAAATGTTCCTGCGTGGCGTATAAGAGTGAAGGCCACATCATTCTGGCCAGAAACAGCGATTTTCTGACCGCAATTGAGAAACTGTATATGAATTGCATTTATAAGTTTGATACATCCGGAAATGGCGGACGCCCATATTCCTTCCAGGGCAACACCACCGCATTTGTGGAGATGGAGGATGGTGTGAATGAGCACGGCCTGGCGATTGGACTGACCTCCGTGTATCCTGCCGTTCTGGGCGCCGGTCTGAATGCGGGGATGCTTTTACGGTACGGCCTGGAACGGTGCAGAACGGTGAAGGAGTTCACGGAGGCGCTGAAAGTGCTGCCCATTGCATCCAGCCAGACGATTACCGCGGCCGACCGGTCGGGAGATATTGCCGTTATTGAGTGTAACTGTGAGAGTATAAGCGTGGAACGTCCGGACGGGAAACGCGGTTATGTTTCGGCCGTCAATTCATTCCATTCTGAGAAAATGCAGCGGTATACGTGCCGGGATATTGATGACTGGAACGCAGAAGAGCGGTATCAGACGATTGAAACGGCGTTTCGTTCGGATGAAATACGGGATACGGGATTTGCAGAACGGATATTGTCGGGCCGCTACGGTTTTATGTGTCAGTATGACCGCAGCACGGGAAAGGACACGGTGTGGTCGGCTGTCTATGATTTGGAAACACTGGAAATCCTGCGCTGTGAGGGGAATCCCTCCAGGAAGAAATTCAGGCAGGATACGCGCTTCCTGATTACGGGACAGTAACGGCAAAGAAATCTGCTGCCGGAAATAGCTTGGAGGTCTGAGAAGATACTGCGCCGGGGCTGGAATAAATCTTTCCGCTCCGGCGCAGACGGCGTTTCGGGAATTTTACCCTTGGTCCTGTTCAGGTGTCCTGGCTGTTCTTATAGGCCGTTCCCCAGGCCACCATGGAATCCAGAATCGGCTTCAGGCTGTAACCCGTCTCCGTCAGGGAATATTCCACTCTGGGCGGAACCTCGGCATAGACTTTGCGGTTGATAAGCCCGGCGCTTTCCATGGCGCGCAGATTGCTGGTTAGAACCTTCTGGGTAATGCCGGTGACGGAACGCATCAGTTCGTTGAAACGTTTTGTCCCGGTCAGTAAATCGCGGATAATGAGCACCTTCCATTTTTCACCGATGAGCTGCAGTGTCATCTCCACCGGGCAGTCGGGATGATTTTTGGTTGAATCCATATGTACATCAGCCTCCTTAATGACCGTATCCGAACGTAACGACAATATCAAAACGTAATGACAACATCAAACCACAATGACAACATCAAAACGTAATGACAGTATCAAAACAGGTATACATCTTATTTGAATAGTATATAACAATTTTATACTATTGAAGCATGATTTTCAACTTTAACAGAAGAAATATGAGGACTCAGAGAATGAATCACATTTTAATAGTGGAAGATGACAGGGAGATTGCAGAAAACTTATTGTTTCTCCTGAAGAAAGAAGGCTTTTCGGCAGAGTGGGCCGCAACCAGGGAAGAGGCGCTCGACAGAACCGCCCGGAAACGGTTTGATTTAATCCTGATGGATGTCATGCTGCCCGACGGAAACGGATATTCTCTCTGCACGACAATCAAAAGAGAGACGGATATACCGGTTATTTTCCTGACCGCAATGGGGGATGAGGGCAGCATAGTTACGGGCTTTGATTTGGGTGCGGATGATTATATTGCAAAACCGTTCAAACCGCTGGAACTGATTTCACGGGTAAAAAATACACTCAGAAGAAGTGGGAAAAGCCGCTCCCTGTTTCTGATTGACGGTCTGGAAGTGGATACCGTAAAAGGCATTGTCAGGAGAAATGGAAAGGAGATTATGCTGTCCGCGTTGGAATACAGGCTTTTACTTGTCTTCTTAAACCGACAGGGGGAAGTACTTTCCAGGATGAGGCTGCTGGAGGAGATATGGGATATTGCCGGTGACTATGTAAACGACAACACGCTCACCGTTTATATCAAGCGTCTCCGGGAGAAGATAGAGGAAGATCCGGCCAATCCGCGGATTATTACGACGGTCCGGGGGAGAGGCTACAGAGTCGGAGAATAATGATGAGATTATTAAGAAATCCGGAATTAAAAGTATTCGTGGGAATTTACCTGTTGTTTTCTGTGGCTTCATCGGCTGTAGCTGCAGTGTGGAACCCGTTTTTTGCCCTGTATGTGGCGATAGTCTGTCTGACGGCCGGAATTATTTTTATGTGCTTTACGAAAAAAAGATATGACCGTCTGGCGGAGCTGTCCGCAGGGCTGGATGAAATACTGCACGGTGAAGGAGGAATTTCCATGCTTCCCGATCGGGAGGGGGAACTGGCGGTTCTCGGAAGCAAGATCTATAAGATGACGGTCCGTTTACAGGAGCAGGCGGAGGAATTGGGGAGGGAGAAGGCTTTTCTTCAGAATTCATTGGAAGATATTTCCCATCAGGTGAAAACGCCTCTGACCTCGATCCGCCTGCTCCTGAAACGGATAAGAGAAGCCACGGACGAAGAGGAAAAATTTAAAGCATTTTATGACATGGACCGACTTCTCACAAGGACGGAATGGCTGATTGCCACGCTGCTGAAAATAGCGAGGCTGGAGTCAGGAACTTTGGAGTTAAAAAGCGAACCAATGTCTGTTTCACAGCTTCTTAAACGGGCTTTGGAACCTCTGGAAATACCGATGGAATTAAAGGGGCAGGCCCTGCTTGTGGAGGGGGCGGAAAACTCCTTTTATACAGGAGATTTGCTGTGGTCTGCCGAGGCTCTGGGAAATATCCTTAAAAATTGTGTGGAACACACGCCGGAGGGCGGAACCATCAGGGTAAGTGCGGATGAGAATCCAGTCTATACACGGATTCGGATAAGAGATAATGGGGAAGGGTTTGCAGAGGAAGATTTAAGCCGTCTTTTTGAGCGCTTTTACAGAGGAAAGAATATCTGTCCGGAAGGCGCCGGAATCGGACTGGCGCTGGCCGGCATGATAATCAAAAAGCAGAACGGAACCATCAGGGCGGGGAATACGGAGGACGGCGGCGCGGAATTTGATATCCGGTTTTATAAGGGAGCGGTTTAAGACTCCCTTTTTTAATATCATAGGAAAGTGCTCCTATGATATTAAAAGCCCTCCGGGCAGGAT
>NZ_URHZ01000129.1 GCF_900547735.1 uncultured Clostridium sp.
ACTATGGCCAGCCTGCACGTTCCACAGTACATATCGACATGGTACAGTACAACCCGACCATCACCTTTGACGGTGAAGTGATTGTAAAAGACGGAAAGATGGTCTGCCTGGGTGAGGAATAGATAAATAATTTAAAGCAGTGGGTTTTTTAATGAAGGTGGTGAAAGGTCTGCAAAGCAGACTTTTTACCGCCTTTTTGTATACGGCAGGAGTTTGTCCAGACATGAATGGGTCATAGGTATACCTGCCATACTTCATGAAAAGATATAACGAATAGGTTATGCCTCATTCATAAAAAGACATAATAATTTATAGAGAATTGACGGTATGATAAACTTATAACAGATACTATGCTAATGTTTGCCTGAATTGTCAAAATAAAGAAGTGAAATAGATAAGGACAGTGATAAAACTGTTTTTATAGATGCGCCGGGGATATCCGGCGGGAACGGTAACTGTAACCCACATCACTTCAAGAAAAGGAGAGACTATGGAAGACAACAGAATCATTGAATGTATCGAGAGAGCACACTACATCTTATCGGATCTGATGGCAGTGAAGCCGGGAGAAGAGGTTCTTATTGCCATTGACCCACAGACCGACATGCGTATGGCGAATGCCATGGCGGCGGCAGCCTTGATGTGCGGAGCAGAGTATAATGTAAGCATGATGCCAATCCGCGGAAAAGACAAAGCAACGATTTTCCCGAAGACCCTGGAACTGGCCATGGAGGCCTGCGACGTATTCGTAGGCATGACAACGGCATCCGGAGCGGCTATCTACAACAACCGCTTAAAAGAACTGATGAATGAGAAGAGGCTGCGTGAAGTATCCATCTGTTTAAGACACATCGACAATTTCACAAGAGGCGGAGCCCTGGCGGATTATGAGGCGGTATACGCGGACGGCGTAAGACTGCAGGCAATCTGGAGAGGTAAGAAGAACGCCCATATCACAACACCGGCCGGAACCGACCTGTATATGGAAATGAATGACATGGAACCCATCATTGAGTGCGGCATTGCCCGCAACCCCGGGGACGCAATGGCATGGTCGGACGGCGAAGTATCTTTAGGACCGGTAATCGGAACCACCCACGGAACACTTGTAATCGACGGACCAATCTGCTACTATGGCTGTCCGACAATCCCTGTAGAACTTAAAATTGAAGAAGGACGCATCGTAGAGGTAGTAGGCGGAGACGCAAAGATCTGTAAAGAAATCCGCCGTCAGATCGCAGAAGTAAAAGACAGCGACAACATTGCAGAGATCGGAATCGGATTAAATCCGGCCTGTATGTTCAACGGAGACTTTGAGGAAGAGAAGAAGGCAAGGGGAACCTGCCATATTGCAATGGGCAACGGCTTCTACTACGGCCAGCCTGCACGTTCCACGGTACATATCGACATGGTGCAGTATAACCCGACCATCACCTTTGACGGTGAAGTGATTGTAAAAGACGGCAAAATGGTCTGCCTTGGCGAAGAGTAGACATTGGGGAGAGTCCGTCATGATATAACCATTAACAAAAGAGGAGGATAGTGTATGGAGAAAATGAAGAAAATTTTGAGTATTGTCCTGGCTATGGTTCTAATACTCACGGTTACAGCCTGCGGATCCAAGACACCGCCGGCCGCGTCGGAAGGAGGCGGGGAGACAAAGCAGGAGCAGGCGGCGGAAAGTGAAGCCGCACAGCCCGCGGCTCCCAGCGGTAAAACAGTTGCCATGATTATGGGAAGCGGCTCCTCGGGAGGAACGTACTTTGCCCTGGGCGGAGCCATGGCCAGTGCGATGAACAAGAGACTGGAAGGTATTTCCCTGGACTCCCAGGCCAGCGGCGCTTCGGTGGAAAATTTAAATATGATAGACATCGGTGAATTTGATCTGGGCATCGCCATGAACGCTACGGCAGACGATGCATGGAACGGCCGCGGAGCATTTGCAGATACGGGAGAGATCCGAAGCTTCCGGGCCATTGGCGTTGTTTACCACGAGGTCTATCAAATCGTTGCCAATGCAAGTACAAATGCGAAATCGGTTACAGACCTGAAGGGACTGAAGGTTGCAATCGGACCTACCGGTTCGGGTACGGCCGGAACCTCGGATCTGGTTTTTAAAGCCGCGGGCATAGATGTAAATAAGGATATCCAGCCGCAGCAGGATGGGTTCGGAGACGCCGCCGTAAAGATGCAGGACGGGCATATCGATGCCTCCTGTGCAGTGCTTAATGTACCGGCCTCTTCCATCGTGGAGATGACAACATCCATGGATCTGGCTTATATCAGCGTCAGCGACGAAGAGATCGAGAAGGTTCGGGCGGAAGCTCCTTACTATGAAAAAATGGTGATTCCGGCGGGAACTTACAGCAATACAGAGGATTTCCAGACCATTACATGCCAGGCCGCGCTTTACTGCCGCGCGGATCTGGATGATGATACGGTTTATAACATAACAAAATCTTTCTATGAAAGTGCGGAAGAAATTGCCGCCGCGCATCCGGCCGGAAACGATATCAGTCTGGAAGGCGGACTTGCGGGTATCACTACCGCGGTTCATCCCGGCGCCGCGCGTTTCTATGAAGAAAAAGGCATCTCTGTGGATTCCGGCCTTCTGATCGATTAAATTCCTGCAGTTGAATGTAATGACACTTTGAGCATGGCATTTAAGTACAGGAGGTAGGAATGTATAAAGAAGACACAACCATTAAGCTTGATGAACAGGAAGTCAACAGCGAAGAAGTCATGACCCAGTTTGACAAAGAGTCGAAGTTCCGCCGCCTGAGCGGAACTCCGGCAAAAATCGTATTTGTCATTGCAGTAGCCTGGTCTGTCTTTCAGCTTTATACGGGACTTTTCGGAACATTCCCTTCCACCCTGCAAAGGGCACCCCACGTGGGAGCTGCTATGGTTCTGGCGTACCTGCTTTATCCAATTGACGGAAAGCCAAGCAATAAGATCCCGTTCTATGATTATATTCTGGCGGCGCTGGCATTTGCCTGTTCTGCCTACCATATTGTATTTTACGATCAACTGCTGCTGCGGGCAGGCCGTTTCACGGCCATGGATATGGTAATCAGTATTTTAGCCATCCTGCTGCTGTTGGAAGCGGCGCGGCGCGTGGCCGGACTTGTCATAGTCTGTGTCGGCAGTGTGTTCCTGTTATACGCATTATTCGGTAATCACCTGCCGGGATTTCTGTTCCACCGGGGCATGACGTTAAAGCGGTTAGTCTGTCTGGAGTGGCTGGGAACAGAGGGAATCCTGGGATCGCCAATCTATGTTTCATCGTCGTTCATATTCCTGTTCCTGGCGTTTGCCACCTTTTTAAAGGCCAGCGGTGTGGGGGACTGGATGACGGGACTGGCCATGGGCGCCTGCGGCGGAAGCGTGGGCGGACCGGCGAAGGCAGCCGTTGTGGCCAGCGCTTTGCAGGGAACCATCAGCGGCAGTTCGGTGGCGAATACGGTAAGCACCGGTTCGATTACAATACCACTGATGAAGAAATCCGGCTATAAGCCTGAATTTGCCGGGGCGGTAGAGGCGGCGGCCTCGACCGGAGGCCAGATCATGCCCCCGATCATGGGAGCGGCGGCGTTCATTATGACGGAGTACGTTGGAACGAAATACGGAACAATCGCCCTGGCGGCATGTATACCTGCCCTGTTATATTTTACCGGTATTTTTACCAATGTACATTTTGAAGCGGTAAAAAACGGGCTGCTGGGAATTCCCAAGGAGCAGAGGCCGGAGGTCCGTCATCTGCTGAAGACCGGCTGGTACCGGGTAGCCCCTATTATTGTCATCGTAGCGCTGCTGGTTATGGGCCGTTCGGCGATGAATGCGGCCATGTACGGTATTATCTCATGTCTGGTTATCTGGATTATTGAGATCGTCCGTCAGACCGGAAAATTTAATATACTGGACTTTTTGAAAAAATTTGTCCTCTGTCTGGAAGAAACGGCCAGGGGAGCTATCTCCGTAGCCGTGACCTGTGGCTGCGCTGGCATTATTGTCGGTGTTGTGACGGCAACCGGGCTGGGACTTAAAATGGCAAACGGAATCGTGGAACTGGCAGGCGGAAGCCTGATCATGACAATGGTATTCACAATGCTGTGTTCCCTTATTTTAGGAATGGGTGTGCCGACAACGGCCAATTACATTATACAGGCAACGATCTCCGCACCGGCGCTGGTAGCCCTGGGGGTTCCGGCGATTGCCGCCCATATGTTCGTATTCTATTTTGGAATCGTGGCCGATATTACGCCGCCGGTTGCGCTGGCCGCCTTTGCCGGGGCCGGTATTGCAAAGGCGAATCCGATGAAGACAGGATTCCATGCCTTCCGGCTGGGATTTGCCGCTTATCTGGTGCCGTATATCTTTGTTATGAATCCGGTGCTGGTTTTAGTTAATCCGGGCTGGAGTACGCCGTTCTTTATTCTGATGGTAGCAAAGGCGATTATTACGGCAATCATCGGCATGATTGGGATTGCCACGGGCTTTACCAGGTATTTTCTCATCCCCTGCAAATGGTGGGAGAGTATTCTGCTGGTAATCTGCGGCGTCCTTATGGTAGATGCGGGAAATGTTACGGATCTGATCGGAATTGCACTGTTTGCTGTGATTATCGCAATACAGTTAGCCAGAAGAAAGAGGCAGACAGCTTAATGCAAGAGACAGGTCTGAATGGGTTTCGAGCCGGATCAGGCCTGTCTTTTGGTATCGATGATTGCAAATGCAAAAAAGTATGACTGGGGGAAGTCACTTGCTTAATGAGATGAAATACGTATATGCCGTGTACCAGGAGAAAAGTTTTTCAAAGGCGGCGAGAAAACTGCAGGTCAGTCAGCCGGCCCTCAGTAAGATGGTGAGAAAGGCGGAAAAGGATATTGGAATCGTGATATTTGACCGCAGTACAATTCCGATTACCGTGACGAAGGAAGGTACCTACTATATCAAGTCGATTGAGGACATCATGTTTATTCAGAGAAATGTCAAGTCCTATTTCATGGATTTGAAAGAGCTGAATACAGGCAGCCTCTCCCTCGGCGGATCCTCGTTTTTCTGTTCTTTCGTATTCCCCGGCCTGATAGGAAGGTTCCGGGACAAGTATCCGAATGTGGTAATCGATCTGATGGAGGGAAGTATTGGAGAACTGAGGGAAGGTCTTGAGAATGAGACGGTGGATCTGGTGATTGAGACGGCAACCGATGTCGGAGCCAATATTGAACGCTATTTTTATAATAATGAGAATATTATTCTGGCCGTTCCCACCCGGTATCAGGTGAATAAGCGGCTCCAGCCTTACCGCCTGACATACCAGGATATTCTCACAGGCAGATTTGCCGCTGACGAAACGGAGGCGGTTCCTCTGTACGAACTGCGGGAGGTGCCTTTCATTACAATGAAACCCGGTAATGATATGTTCCAGAGGAGTAACCAGATTTGCAGGAACGCAGGATTTACGATGAAGACCGTCTTATTGGTCGATCAGGTCCTTACTTCCGTCAACATTGCATCCAACGGAGTCGGAGCCGTGTTTATCCGCTCCGATATCGTAAGCTGCATGCCGGAAAATGAGATGCTGACCTATTACAAGATTGGAGATCCGCTGGCAACCCGGCCGGTCAGTTTTGCCGCAAAGAAGGGGAAATACACCACATCCGCGATGCGGGAATTTATGAATATGGCCGGAGTGCAGAGAAAGGAAGAGGAATAAGGAGTCAGTATCATATGAATGGCGGCAGGCACTCCATACGGACCTGCCGCCGCCGGACCATCGGAGGAAACCATAGTTTGCCGACAGTCTGCCGCCCCGGATCATCCGGGGCGTTTTTTGATCGTCCGGTTGATTTTTAGGCACGGTATGGTACACTTAAACCATGTTCTGCGGCAGCATGGGAAGAGGGGAGAGCCTGCCTGCCCGGAGCTTTGGAAAGGAGTACATATGATTGGACAGATGAAAGCGGTATTGCTTCTGTTTGGACTGGCCGCTTCGGTATCCTCCGCGGCCGGAGTTATCACGATACCGGAGAGGAAGTCTTCGGAAACGTCTTCAAAGCTTGATATGTACGATGTACAGGATTATCTGGGCTTTGGCTTCAACGTTCCGGGCCGGGGAAAGTGGACGAATGAATTGGGACCGGACGGATATCCAAACAAGATCCTGTTTGAAGGCAGGGATACCATACTGCTTGTGGAAGTCAGGGAACGTGATCTCGAAAGCGCGGCATTTACGGAAAACTGGGATGAGACGGCCGTCAATCTGGAACGTCTGGCCGGGAAAAATCTGGGCGAAGAACTCCTGTCCTTTGAGGCGTTTGACGGGACTGAAGAGTTACCCGGAAATGAGGAGCCGGAAAAAAGGTACGGTTTCCGATACGCCTGTGAGAGGCAGGGGGAAAAGCTTTACGTATCGGTATTCTACCGTTTCGGGGAAAACTATACGGCGGAATTTGTGGGAATTGACACGGATGAGACAAGCGGATACCGGACGGCCAAAGAGGCGGCGGAGTCCTTTACGGAACTGGGCGGCGAGGCCCATATGATAGGATACAGGCCTCCGATAATGGGGGAGAAACTGTGGGATTATCCGTATCTGCATAATCCGTTTGCCGTCACTCTCTATTATCTGGATGATATTGCCCCGACGAAGGAGCGGCAGAAGACGGACTATGTGATTGAGTGGAAAGACGAGGGTGTAGAGACCCTGGTCCGGGCGGTCATTGAAAAGCCGGAAGGGGCTGTCATGTCCAGTGATCTGGATCATTTTACCTCCCTGCGGCTGACCCTCCCGCCACAGGATTACGACACTTACCGGATCCAGGTCAATGAGCAGGATAAATGGCTTCCGTCCGGGAACATAACAATCCATTCAATCGAGGATTTACTGGAATTTAAGAACCTGGTTTCCCTCGATCTTCTGCTGGAGGATCTGGAGGACATCAGTCCGATTTCCTCCATGACGGGCCTCAAACGCCTCTGGCTGACCGCCGACGGGGAGATGGAGGATCTCGAATGGCTGAGGCCGCTTAAGAACCTGGAGCTGCTTGATATGTGGGGAATCTATCCGAATATAAAGGATTTTGGCCCGATGGGCGGACTTACGCATCTGAAAAGCCTGAGAATTACGGTCCCCTCCGTGCGGGATTTGTCCCCTCTTGCAGGACTTAAAGAGCTTTCCTATCTGGATATCAATACCGCCGATCTTCAGAATATGGATAAGCTGACCCAGGTGGAGGAGATGTTTCTTTCGGCGCCCGACGGCTATGATCTGTCTGTGTTTGCAGAACTGCCGAATCTTAAGGTGCTGTATTTATATTATTCCGGAGAACTCGATACGGAGCCGGTCGTCAATGCGAAACAGATAGAACAGCTTGTCATAAACGGAGAGGATATCTATGACAGGACCGTGTCTTCGCCGGAGGAAGAATGAGAGGAGAATTAGAATTATGAAGAGGACTTTATTTGTGGACTGCTGCATCAGAGGGGAGGAATCACGCACCAGAGAGCTGGCGGGATGCCTTGTGGATGGGCTTGAGAACCGGCCGGGCATCAAACTTGAGACGGTGAGGTTAATGGAATGTGATTTAAAACCGTTGGATGCCGGTAAGGTGAAGCTGAGGAATGAGCTGATTGCGTCTGGCCGTTTCGAGGATCCTTTTTTTGAGCTGACGAGGCAGTTCGCTTCGGCCGATGCGGTCATTATCGCCGCCCCGTTCTGGGATTTTTCCTTTCCCAGCCTGCTGCGTGTGTATCTGGAACGCATGTGCGTCAGCGGGATGACGTTTCATTACAATGAAAAGGGAGAGACTGTGGGAGACTGCCGGGCATCGCGCATGGTCTATGTGACGACCAGGGGCGGCTACACGGGAGTTATGCCCGCAGGCTACCCGGATCTTGCCGGAGAGTACATGAGGGCGCTGTGCCAGATGCTCGGGATTGAGCGCTTTGACTGCCTGTCGGCCGAAGGGCTTGATATTTACGGCAACGATGCGGGGGCGATCCTCAATACGGCAAAAGAGCGGGCGGCAGGTCTTTTGGAGGAACTTTTACACACCTTTGAAAATGTATAACCAAATGGTGATATGATATAGAAAAATACATATAACGGATGAAATATAGTGCGGAAATTACTACAATATACTCAGGTTCTGAAACAGAAATAAAGGATACGGAAGTTCTGCTCCAGACGAAAACAGGAGTAAATTCAAAAAGGAGATAAGAAAATGGAAGACAACAGAATTATTGAATGTATCGAGAGAGCGCACTATATTTTATCCAACCTGATGGCAGTAAAACCGGGTGAGGAAGTCCTGATTGCCATTGACCCGCAGA
>NZ_URHZ01000130.1 GCF_900547735.1 uncultured Clostridium sp.
GTCGACAACCTGCCCGGGGAAGGAGGAGAAAAACTTTCCGAAGGGTGACCTTGAATCCCGCCGGCACTTGGCGACACATTGAGCACTTTGCGAGGTTTCTTCGGGCTTAATGCAAAAGCGGGCGGTAGCAGGTATTTTCGAGTTTAGCACCGCTGTGCGCTTCACAAGCGGGAGCGAGTCCCCGCAGGAATTTTTTTCTCTGGATTCCCCTCTCACCATCCCCGCGGTTTCCTTCCAAAAAAAGCTGTGTAATACGGGATTCCCCCGTAATTACACAGCTTTTTTACAATAGCGTTTACGTCCGCCGATGATCAGCGGCACCCTTTTCTGATTGCAGGCCGCCCCTGAAGATATACAATTTTTCCGTCAATCATTGTCATTTCCGGCGCAAGGATTCTGTCTCCGGTTCTGATGTTACCGTCGGAATCGGAAAATTCCACATTCTTCCTGACAAGTCTCACCAGGGTCAGATCGGCTTTTCTTCCTTCCTCCAGCACACCGGTCTCTTTCTCCATCCTGAGACAGCGGGCCGGAATCCGCGTTACCGAGTCGAATACGCGGTGAAGCGGCATCCCCATATTCAGGAATTTCGACATGACAAAGGCCAGATCCTTCATATCGGGCGCATTGCCGAAGGTGGCCGCGGTCGCGTCACTGCTGATAATGTCGGGATAAATGCCTTCTTCCAGTGCCTTTTCCGCCACCTCAAAATTAAAATTCATCCTGCCGTTTCCCACTTCCAGGAAGACGCCTCTCTCCCTGGCATCGTGAAACGCGCATTGTACGGTACCGTCCTCCTCCAGGATTGTCATGCCCTTGTTGTGGTACATATGGCTGTAAATGTCACCGGGCCGGAGCCGTTTTACAATCTCCTCCGCCCTCACAGGAGGATCCGTTGTGTGGACACAGACCGGAAGACCGAATCGCTCCCCCAGTTCCAGTGCGTGTTCCAAAGGCGCAATACCCTCATTGCCTACAATCGGGCGGCTGATCCTGACCTTGATTCCGCGTATCTCGTCCCTGTATTTCCCAATCAGAGCAGCCATCTGTTCTTCTTTCACTGCGGTGCGGGCAAGCGGTTCCATAATGCCTGCGCCAGGCTGACCTAAAGGTGAAAGGTTCAGAAAACTCCTGATTTTAATCGTCCTCGGCATAACGTCAAGCTGATGGAACGCCTCATACCCGGCGCAGCCGGCCGTACCCATATCCACGGCCGTCACGGCTCCCGACGCCAGCAGCAGATCTCCGTTTATGCCGAAACCGCTTCCCTTTGTAAACAAATGCGTATGGAAATCTATCCAGCCGGGCTGAAGATAGGCGCCCTCCGCATCCAGAATTACATTGGCCGCATTCTCCGCTTCCCTTTCCGTCAGAGGTTCCGTGATAAACTGAATAATCCCCTTATCGATTCCCGCCGCAATGTTTCGTTCTATGCCCGTATCCGGATCCACGGCCATTGCATTATTGATGAGTAAATCCATTTTTTTCCTCCATTAAACATATAAAGGCCAGATAAACGGTATCAGTATGATACAGGCAATCAGGAATACAACCGTCATTCCGATGTTGCTCTTCAGATAGTCTGAGAACTTATATCCCCCGTAAGCGTAAATCAGGTTGGCCGGAGGGCAGGCAATCGGGCTCAAAATCGACATGGTGGATGCGATGCACAGCACCATCAGCAGTGCGGAAGGAAATACACCGATTGTTTCCGCAATTGCAATGATAATCGGCATCAGCAGCGTAATCGTCACAACGTTGGACATAAACTGCGTCATCACACACGTCAGGACGAAAATGACAATTGTGATGTAATACACGTTGGTGGAACCGCCAATGATTCTTATCAGGGTATCCGCCATAATCTGGGCCGCTCCCGTGTTTTTGAGAGCCGTAGCCAGCGGCGTCATTCCTCCGAGCAGAATTACCGTTTTAATGCTCACAAGCTGATATGCCTGCTTTTCCGTAAATATTCCCAGAAGCACGTCGGCAACCGCTCCCATGATTGCCACCATGTAGGAAGGAATCCCCGTCCTGTCTTCAAAAATCATCCCCACGAATACACAGAGGAGAACTGCCACGGAAGCCACCTGTTTCCACTGCGGCACATCCTTCGGCGCCCGTTCGGAGAAAATCTGGCTCTCATCATTGTACGCCTTGATGTCCGGTAAAAATTTATAACCGATAAAGTACATATAGATCAGCATGATTACCGTAAGCGGAACGCCGATTTTGGAAATTTCAAAAAAACCAAATGACTGTCCCAGTTCTTTTATCTGATCGCCAATCAGCACGTTGACCGCCGCATCTCCTACCAGCGTCAGCCTGCCTCCCGCCATAGCGCCTAGAAATGCGGACATCAGCAGTTTAGAACGTGAAAAGCTCGTTGTAGCGGTGATGCCGATGATGATCGGAATAAATACGGCGACTGTGCCTGAGTTGCTGAGCCCGGCCGACATAACGGTGGACAGGATCAGGATTGCCATAATCATCTGCCGTTCCGTCTTTGCATACTTTGTCACAACCGAAGCAATCTTGTCACATACCCCCGTCTCAAACAGAGCGCTTCCTACAATTACAACGCCTATCAGCATCAGGATTGTCGTGCTGGCAAATCCGCTGACCGCTTCCTTCGGCGTAACCAGCCCCGTCA
Organism: uncultured Clostridium sp.; assembly: GCF_900547735.1. Classification (GTDB taxonomy): domain Bacteria; phylum Bacillota; class Clostridia; order Lachnospirales; family Lachnospiraceae; genus Otoolea. The sequence goes on from NZ_URHZ01000130.1 coordinate 2,654, forward strand.
GCACCAGAGCACACAGTGTCAGCATTACTGTCATATTGACAGGTATTTTCTCAAGAAGAAAAGAAATAACTGCAAGTATCAGAATAATAATTGTTAGTGTGGATGGTTCCATGTTTTCCCCCTCATTTCATTTGTGTGGTTACGATCAAAGCCGCCATGGCCAGTCTTTTCTTTCATCGTCTGTCCTTATTGTATGTCATCCAATCCACAAAATCCAACAATGTATTTTGTCGTTCCCGACAACGAAATTTTGTCACATCATTCAACAACGAAAAGCACGCTTCGTTAACTTTTCATTGCCACTCAACAACGAAAAGTACGCTTCGCGAACTTTTCATTGCCATTCAATAAAAAGACGCAGGGCGCTGTACACGGGAATCTGTTTTTCAGTAACAGTTTCTTCTGTGCACAGGGTGCCCTGCATCTTCTCAATATCTTAAACGTCCGGGAATCTTATTTAGCCAGCATTCCCATAATCTCGTTGCTTCTTGCAATAAATTTAGTCATTCTCTCCGGTGTCAGGGAACCGTGGCTGAGCAGCGCCAAATCATAGAGCTGTTCACAAATCTTTCCTGTGTTCTCACCCTCGCCGTTCTCCAGCACATACTGAACCAGATTGTTGTTTGCATTCAGGATTAATACCTGGCCGCTTCCGCCGAACATGGAAGGATCCATTCCGTACATGTTGTACATCTTCATCATTTCCTGCATACGGCGTGATTCCTCAGAAACGGTAATCATGGAGGAAATGGACTCGTTTTTAAGTTTTTCCACCTTAACCTGGAGCTTGTCGTCGTCCAGTGTTTTGCGGAAGAGTTCCGTCAGAGTCTCCTCCGATTTGCCGAACGCTTCCTTGTCCTCCTCGGCCACCTCTTCCTTCATCGTCTCATTGACATCCGCGTCAATACGGAGGAACTTCAGGTTCTCATGTTTCTGCTCCAGACGTCCGATAAACGGATTGTCGATGTTATGCGGCAGAATGAGGGCGTCCTGGCCGGACTCTTTGAACATGTTGATGTACTGGCCCTGCTCCTTCTCATCCGTCACATAGAAGAGCTTATTCTCGTGATTTTCTTCTTTGGCTCTCTCCTCGCAGTCCTTCAGTGTCAGATATTTGCCTTCCAGGTTTTTGAAAATGATATAGTCATCCATCTTTTCGGCAAATTTGTCGTCCTTCAGGCAGCCGAATTTAATAAATGGGGAAATGTCATCCCAGTATTTCTCATAAACTTCACGGTCTGTCTTGCACATTCCTGAAAGTTTATCCGCCACTTTCTTTGTGATGTAATCGGAAATCTTCTTAACAAAACCATCGTTCTGAAGAGCGCTTCTGGATACGTTAAGAGGCAGATCCGGACAATCGATTACGCCCTTTAAAAGCATCAGGAATTCCGGAATGACTTCCTTAATATTGTCGGCAATAAATACCTGGTTGTTATAAAGCTTGATCGTTCCCTCAAGGCTCTCGTACTCCATGTTGATCTTCGGGAAATAGAGAATTCCTTTCAGGTTGAACGGGTAGTCCATGTTCAGGTGAATCCAGAACAACGGCTCCTTAAAGTCCATAAATACCTTGCGGTAAAATTCCTTATACTCTTCCTCGCTGCACTCATTCGGATGCTTATTCCAGAGCGGATGGATGTCGTTCAACGCTTCCGGACGTTTCAGAATCTTATATTTCTCGGTTCTCGGTGATACTTCGACCGTCTCTTTAGTACCGTCCTCGTTCTCCTTCTCCTCTGTCTTCGCCTCCTCGATCACAGTCTCCACAACCGTGTCCTTCTCAGTCAGCTCGTCCTTTTCAATTGTCTCATACTGAGGCTCTGCCGCGCTGTTGTCCAGGAAAATCTCCACCGGCATGAAAGCACAGTATTTCTGGATTACTTCGCGCGCCCTGTACTCATTGCTGAATTCAGCGCTGTCGTCATTTAAGTAGAGGACAATTCTCGTACCGATGGTTTCCTTGCCGCCTTCATCCATCGTAAATTCCGTACCGCCTTCGGATTCCCAGTGAACCGGCTTAGCCCCTTCCCGATAGGACAGGGTGTCGATTACAACGCGGTCCGCTACCATGAATGCAGAATAGAAGCCCAGTCCAAAGTGACCGATAATCTGATCCTCATTGGCCTTGTCCTTATACTTCTCCAGGAAGTCCTGCGCGCCCGAAAACGCGATCTGGTTGATGTACTCTTCCACTTCCTCAGCGGTCATACCGATACCGTTATCTTCCACCGTGATCGTCTTTGCATTTGAGTCTACCGTCACCTGAATCTTGTATTCCAGATCTTCCGGTTTAACAAATTCTCCCATAAGCTCCAGTTTTTTGAGCTTTGTGATTGCATCACAGCCGTTGGAAATCAATTCCCTGTAGAAAATGTCGTGGTCGGAATAAAGCCATTTTTTTATAATAGGGAAGATATTCTCGCTGTTGATTGATAAGCTGCCTGTTTTAGCTGCCATAATAAACACTCCTTTACTGCCTTATTTTTTATATTTATTTTATTAAGATGCTCTGCTGTGCGGCGGCGTTGTCCCTGCCGTGCATTTATTATTCTAATACCTCTTCTTCCAGATGTCAATAGAAAATTAGCACTCATTTGCATTGAGTGCTAATAATTTTCATCTGTTTTACTGAACCTCCGTTTTCCGGCCGGCGGCAAACACGGGCCGGTCACTGATTATTACCAAACCTTGCGTTTTTCTTTCAGTTTTTTCCAGTTCGTTGACAATCTATACCAGAACTTTTATAATGAGTGAGTCGTAATTGTTCAGGGACCATTTTATTTAAACCGTAAACCGGCAATAATGAGGGTACTGAACAGTCACATTGAGCCACACAATATAAGGAGGATACTCTAAATGAATCGTAGAACAAACTTACGGCGCTTCCTGAAAAAAAGCGCTGCTGTCGGATATATTTCCCTGTCGCTGGCATTTTCCAGCGTATTTGCAGGGACTGCTTTTGCCGGTCCGGCTGATGATGCATCCCTGTCGACCCCTTCCCCTGGCCCCGGAAGCGGCCCTGGCGCCTCTGTCCCCGTGGATAACAGCTTTTATAACCAGAATCTCTCCGATCCGGTAGTAAAACCGGTCGATAAGTACTCTTATGAGCAGATGGAACAGGATATCGCCGCACTGGCCGCACGCTACGGAAACCATATGGCGGTCACCGTCATCGGCCAGTCTCTCGACGGGAGAAATATTTACGACGTTGTCATCGGAAACCCGGGCGCGCCGAAAAAGATCCTTTTCCAGGGAGCAATCCATGCAAGGGAATATATTGTAGTTCCCCTGATGATGCAGCAGTTGGAATATATGCTTGCTTTCTACGATTCAGGAACATATAACAACCAGCCGCTTTCCTCCATACTGAATAATGTTTCCATCCATTTTGTCCCGATGGCAAACCCCGACGGAGTTGCCATCAGCCAGTTCGGCGAGGGGGCTATCCGCTCCGAAGAACTGCGCCAGAACATTCAGAACTGCTACACCATGGACGTGGCGGATGCCCGCACCTCACTTAGTTATGACCAGTATCTGATCCGCTGGAAAAGCAATGCCCGCGGAGTCGATTTGAACCATAACTTCGACGCAGGCTGGGAATCCCTGAATCCAACCCTGGCTCACAACTCATTTACCGACTACAAGGGAGCCTCTCCTCTGTCCGAGCCGGAATCACAGGCTCTGGCCAACCTGGTCCAGCAGCAGGCATTTTCCGCTGTTATCAACTATCATGCGATGGGAAGAGTCCTCTACTGGGATACCGACAATAACCAGAAGATGGCGGAATCCAACGACATGGCCCTCACCGCCGCCGGTGTAACCGGGTACCAGGTACTGGGCAGCAAAGGCGTAGGCGGATTTAAAGACTGGCTCCAGAGAAAAGGAAATCCGGTGGCCGGCATCACGATCGAGGTGGGACGTTCCACCTGTCCGGTTGCCTTCTCCGAATACCAGTCAATCTGGGATCAGAACAAACAGATTCCCGTGCTCTTCAGCAAATATATTTTAAGCCACTAACCGTACCACTTACAAACGAATTATAAAGTAAAATAATAGAAACCCCCGATATCCAGGTGTGTTGCCAACTGGGATATCGGGGGTTTTTTGAATACTTTCTATTTTTATTCTCGGACCTTTACTTCTCTATTCTTTTGATTTGCTTCTCTATGCTTCTGGTTTGCTTCTCTTATGCTTCTGATTTGCTTCCCTATGCTTCTGATTTGCTTCTCTACACTTCATAACGTTTGCTATTCTACGCTTCCTCAAAAGCAATCTCTTCTTTTTTCAAAAATGCCTTTATGGAATCATCCCACTCCCGTTCCAGGGTCCGGTCCATTGTAAACTGGTTCATGGACAGTCCGGTAATGCAGGATAATACCTGTTCCTCATACCTGACGTTGATAAAAAGCCCGCCCACCTGCTCCGGCAGCCAGGAAGCCCCCCTGTCCTTCAGGAAACGCTCCACGTTTCCGGGAGGCAGTTTAAACACTATCGCAAAACTCTCCGGCAGCTTGCTGCCCTTAATCAGGGAAAAACAAAATGGCCGAAGCGTCTTCCAGGACGAATATGCCTCAATCTTTCCCTCTTCCAGCTCCTCATCGGAATAAAATCCATGTCTGACTTTTCCGTCGATCGAAAAGCTGTTAAACGTAACAATCGTGGCCTCACGCACCAGAAAACGGTCGAAAGTCTCCCCAATAAATAATTTTTTTGTAAATGCCTTTAAATCGGCAATCCGTAATGCAACCATAATCTTCCTCCGTCTTCTTCCATTTTACCTCACTGGGGGAGTTCGTGCAACTCCGAATAAGGGAGATTTAATTGAGGAAGGCGAACGCCGCCGGTTACGGTCGGGGTTCGGGATGCTGAGGGGGAGGGTGTGAGTCTTCAGTCCCGGACGTTAGGTGGTCGCAGGTGGGGAAGCCGGGCAGAAAAAGATTCCTTCTTCCCCACGGGAAGGTTATCGACCGGGACTGAAGACGCGAAGGTTTTCGCCATCCCGTACCCCGGCCTGCGGCCGCTGATTTGTTCTTATTCCTTCAAAGGGGGGAGGTATTGTCGCTGCCACTACATTTCCTCGAATTCCAGGAGAATTTCTCTTGTCTGGTATTAACTAATGAGTCTGCTCTTTAGCGCCTGTCCTATCCTTGAATAACTATTGAATTTTTTGATTCATTATTAAATTTAGCTTTGGATGTATCCCCGAATTTAATCCGAAATTCCTTCAAAAGGTAAAAGATTCACGACTACATAGTGGCCGCGACAATACCTCCCCC
>NZ_URHZ01000131.1 GCF_900547735.1 uncultured Clostridium sp.
TTTTCTCCTGGATTCCCCCTCACCACAACCTGCAAACCGGGACTGAAGACTCATAATCCCCCTTCACCATCCCGACCCCCGACCTAACGGCGGCGTTCTCATTCCTCACCATAAATCCCTACCTGCGGCTGCCGATTCATATTAGAGACAGGAGGCATATGCCATGAACCCAATGGAACTTTTACAGATTAAAAATTCCTGCGATACATTTGTGAAAAATCACCCAAAATTTCCGCAGTTTTTAAATGCCGTTTACAACAGCGGCCTGGCGGAGGGCAATATTATCGAACTTTCGGTTAAAACAACGGACGGAAGAAATCTGGAGTCCAACCTGAAGCTGACACCTTCCGATGTAGAGCTGCTCCGCCAGCTCAGGGAGATGATCGGAAACAGGTAAAGACGTAACAAAAGACAAGGTTATACCGCTGATGCGTTATGATAAATAATCACAGAAAGGAGGGCAAACAATGAAAACAACAACATTTTACACAGTCACAGCCAAAACAGGAGGTATTATGAGAGTATAATGTTACCGTTCACGGAGTGGACGGCAGCTGCATAACCTCCTGAGGCATTAAGGAGATTATTTTATGAGTTATATAGAAGGTAACAAAGAGGCCTGGGAAGAGGCTTTTGAACACAGACAGCCCAACTGGGGCGATGAAAATTACATACGGCTGCTGAATGAAGGACTTCCTTTTTTCGATGAAAACGCCGCCGCAGAACTGCAAAAGATCCATTTTGCCGGAAAAGATATTGCACAGTTCTGCTGCAACAACGGGCGCGAGCTTTTGTCGCTCGTAAAGAACGGGGCAAACTCCGGCGTCGGCTTTGATATCGCGGAAAATATCCTGGAACAGGCAAGGATAACGGCCGAAAAAGCCGGCATTACAAACTGTAACTTTGTGGCGGCCAATATTCTCGATATTCCTGAAGGATACCATAATTCTTTTGATCTCGTCATGTTTACCATCGGAGCCATCACCTGGTTTGAAAACCTGGAGCCCTTATTCCAAAAGGCGGCCGACTGCTTAAGACCGGGCGGAATCATGTATATCCAGGATTTCCATCCCATTATGAACATGCTGGCTCTGCCCGGAGCCCCTGAATACGATGAGCAGAAGATATACGGGGTGGCCTACTCTTATTTCAGAAAAGAGCCGTGGGTTGAGAACGAGGGAATGGGTTATATGTCCGAAACATATGATTCCAAAACATTCATCAGCTTTTCACATACGATGGCCGGTATTATCAATGCGGCCTGCAAGGCGGGCCTTCGGATCACGGGGCTGAAAGAATACGACTATGATGTCGGCCTGTCTGAGATTTACGACGGGAAAGGTTATCCGCTGTCCTTTATCCTGACCGCCGAAAAATAGCATAAGAGCGCTTTCCTATGATATTAAAAAAGATGCAGACGTTCTGCCTTTCAGGCATCGCGTTTGCATCTTTTTTAATTCCATGTTCTCATTTTTAATTATGGCAGATGACCGGAATTCCCTGGTATACAAGATCGTACAGCAGCTTGGCCTTGGCCGGAGGAAGGTTGATACATCCGTGGCTTCCGCCGTACTGGTAAATCGTACCGCCGAACTTGCTTCTCCAGTTGGCGTCATGCAGACCGATTCCTCCGTTGAACGGCATCCAGTAATCCACATGGCTCTCATATTCATAAGTGCCGTCCGCCTGTTTTGCGCCTCTTAAGATTCGATCCGTCTGTTTGTAGTTGAGGCTGTAGATTCCCTCCGGCGTCGTATAGTTCTTTGAAACGTTGCCGGTTACGGTCGGGGCATCCCATACAAGGGCGCCGTCCTTAAACATATAGACGTGCTGCCCTCCCAGATCAACCTCCACATAGGTATTCCCCCAGTCTGGCGTCGTTCTGCTGGCGGCTGTTGCGGAATACTGCGGAGCCCATGTCTGGCTCTGACCCGTCTGTATCATCGCAATCAGAGCTTCCACTTCCACTGCCTGATTGAGTTTCCATCCGTAAGGGCCTGTCAGCGTCACATCCTTACCCGTAGCGGTGTGGAATACCCTGGCCGTGCCTGCCGTGTCGTATTTGGCAGCCAGTGAGGCAATGTATGCCGCCGCCGCGGTTCTGTCCACCTGAATCTGGCCGTCGGCTGAACCGGTAAACCAGCTTGTAAATACCGCTCCGGTGAGTTCTTCCGTGTTGTCGCCGTATGTATAGGTGATAACCATGTCCCTGCTCTGGTTCATCTTATCGCAGAGCGCCTTCAGCTGCTCGCTGTCCTTTGTCACCTGCACCGAATAGTAACATCCGTTTGCCGCCAGATCCACCTGGCTCTGTCCCGTGACCGCGGCGCCCTTGATAACGGCCTCTGTCTTCGCGGCATCCACGTTGTTGCCCTGGACTTCCGGAATAATGGTGAACGGCTGTCCCTCCTGATACGGGGAAATGCGGGCATCCGCCGTTGTAACAATATTTCCTCCGCTGATGCATTCCAGGCTCCTGATACGGGCCGTGAGAAGCGCGTCGTCATAGCTGGCCTGCAGCTCCAGTGTATGGGAGTTATCGGAGGAAGGGCCGGACTGGCGTCCCGTGTCGTTCTGCTGGCTCAGAATTTCCTGCAGATTGCTGGGGACCGTAACACGGTATCCAATCTCTGTTCCGTTAATATTCTCTTTCTTTCCGTCCTTCTCAATAATTGTCAGGTTGTAGCTTGAAGCGTAGGACTGTTCGATTTTGGCCTTTGCTTCCGCTTCTGTAAGTCCTCCTATCACAATACCGTTCACGTCTGTCCCCGTCACAAAACGTGACGCGTCATCTGCCAGAGTAGTAAAGCTGAACGCAAGCGTCAGAAGTGACACTGCTCCCAGAGTTCTTAAGACCTTTCTTTTTCTCATTCTTTCAACCTCTATCTGTTTTCATTTGGCCGTCGGGCGGCCTGCCTATAATATAGCACGTCCCCCGGTGGAATTTCCACCGTTTTTTGCAACTCGTACAAAATTGTTATAAAAACTTAAGCTTTTCCTTATTTTTCAGCAGAATTGAAGATGGTTTTGCCGCAAAGGACGCATGCCGCAAAAAAAGAACCGCTGCGGAAAATGCATAGGAAAAGAATGCGCGGGGATACTTGTTTTTATAAATGTACCTGCTTCAACCGGTGCCGTAAATACTCTCCAGGCCATGCTTTCCCCATTATAACAGAAAGACCCCGGAAATCCAGTACAAATATTCCAGACTTCCATTTTTTTACATTTTTTTCGTTCCGTAACAAATGTTACGGACTTTCATGATTTTCTATGGTATCTTATCTACAGAACAACAAAACAACAAAACAAATTAAAAAAGCGATAATACAGGAGGTCTGCTATGAATAAATTTTACAGAAGTGACGACAAGAAAAATATCTTATTAAACCTGGTATCTTTAGACGGCGGAGAAAAAGGAATTGCCCTGGAGGCCCTTAAGGCCAACACTTCAGACGGCGCGGCCGAGAAACATGTGCCCGTTGTCTCCATCAATGGAAATACCGTGGAAGTAGCCATCGGCTCCGTTGCCCATCCAATGCTGGAAGAGCACTATATCACAGGTATTTACATTGAAACAACATCCGGCGGCCAGTTTGCTTCCCTGAAACCGGGCGAAGAGCCAAAAGCCGTTTTCCTTTTAAAGGACGGCGATGAATTTATTGCAGCCTATGAGTACTGCAACCTGCACGGTCTCTGGAAGGCCGGAAAGTAACGTCTGTTTCCGATAAAGCCGTAAATCCGGCGGGACGGACAGGAAAAGTTTAAATTATTTCGGAGGTAATTGACAATGAAAAAATATGTATGTGAACCGTGTGGCTATGAGTATGACCCTGAGGTCGGAGATCCGGACAACGGAATTGCTCCGGGAACTGCATTCGAGGATATCCCTGACGACTGGGTATGCCCTCTCTGCGGCCTTGGCAAAGACGTTTTCGTTCCCGAAGACTGATTGTACTAAATAATAACCCCTCTCTATTTAACCAGCTAAATTTAACCAACAAAATCGGCCAGGTCTTCCTGAAGCCGGGAATAGTCAAGGATTGCAATGGATTTACGCCCCTCCATTTTAATTATCCCCTCCTCCTGCATCTGAGACAATTCCCTGGACAGAGAAGGCCTGGCCGCATTTAAGCTTGCGGCCAGTTCCTCCCTGTTCATTGCAAGTTCCACCCTCTTATTTCCTCCGCTGTTCTGGAGCAGGTAGAGGGCAATTCTCTGTCTCAGGCTCCCGCAGGTCAGAAGCTGGATTTTCTTTGAATTCTTTTCCGCCTCCTCGGCAAATACCCCCATCATATTAAACAGGATCTTGCTGTGGTGGACACAGTTTTTCTCACAGGTGCCGTAGAAAAAATGGCTGGAAATCCGAAGCAGTTTTACGTGGTTTCTCGCCTTCGCCGAGTAGGAGTACTGCTCCCTCTCTAAAAAGAGATCCACGACGCCGAACTGCTGTCTCGCCCCCAGGCATTCCGCATAGGTCTGACGCCCCGAAAGATTGGCCTGTTCAAGCAGGACTTCTCCCGACAGGATCATATAGATCCACTTCGGCTTTTCTCCCTGTGTAAAAATGTACTCCTCTTTTTCATATTCCACGATCCCGGACCGGGAACAGACAAGGCTTCTCTGAAGTTCCTCCTCCGTAAGTCCGTTAAAAAGTTTCAGTTCCTGTATTTCCATCTTTCTCTCCTATCTTCACACATGGAATCCGCACTTCTGCCTTAAAAAGCCTCCCTTTCTTCCCGCAGCGGAAGGTTCCGCCATGCCGTTCCAGTATCGTCCCGCATGTTTTAAGTCCGATATTGGTGCTCTCCCGCTCCGACTCATCGGCCGCCATACTGTTTTTAAGACAGATAATCAGTTCTTTCTCCGTTTCCCGGTATTCCGCTTCCACCGGCAGTCCACGGTCCGCATATTTGAGAATATTTGAAAACAGATTCCCAAATACTCTGCGCATCAGCTCCACATCCACGGAAAGGCTGCAGGTGATTTCACCCGTTTTGCGTATCACCTGAAGGCCTTCGCTCTCCAGATCGAACAGGCTCTCCTCCACGATCTGACCCACAAATTCCGCCCCGTTAACCTCGTCGCGGTGGAGTTCGTCCTGATCCCTGCTGTACACGAGAAAATACTCAAACAGCTTGTCGGACAGGCTTTTTATCTGGGCCGCCTTGTCGCGGCAGACGGACAGATATTTCTTCTGCCTTTCCCCGTCCTTTTCCATGCCGAGGATATCCAGATATCCCATCAGGGATGTCAGAGGCGTCCTCAGATCGTGGGACATGGCTGTGACCATGTCGCGGTTGGCAATCCGCAGCAGTTCCTCCTCCTCCTGTCTTGAAAGAATGGCTTTTCGCATGGAATCCAACTCTTCCGCCAGAGAAGAAAGCTCATCGTTGCCCTTCACCGTAACCTGGTAATTCAGCTCTCCGCTTTTGAGTATCTCCATTTCTTTCCCGAGAAGTTCAATATATTTTACTTTTTTCCGGATCAGCAGATATAAGATCAGGACAAAACAAAGGCCGCTTAAAACAGTGGAAAGCGCATATACAATTTCGTCCTCTTCACTTCCTATATAAAACAGTACCGCCGACGCGGCGCCGTCTGAAAAAGCCACGGTATACCCGGCCGGTTCCCTGTCTGCCTCCATATCGGCCTCCATGCCCGGGTCTGTGTACTTCTCCCCTTCTGTTACCGGGACCGGCTCCGTGTCCATTATATGATCCGGCATCATACCGTAATCGCTGTCCGGTATGGTTGCCACAATACGGCCGTCGCTGCTGAATATGGCTCTGTCACCGCGATACAGCGTCATAATCATCTTCCTGTCCTGATCCGTAAATCCCATTATTTTATCTCCGTCACTCATGGAAATTTTGTTTTCCGTGACAAATGCCTGGAATTTGCGGATGTATTCATTTTCCTTCCCGGCGATGACGGCCGGCATATAATTGTGGTCCAGGATATAATAGCCCAGATCCATAACCCGGACTAAGATAAAAAAGGCGCAGGCGGCGGCAAAGGCAACCGACAGAATTAATTTTATCCACAATCTGCTGCGATACTTTCCCCTCATTCGATCCGGTACCCCTTTCCCCATACATTTACCAGATATTTCGGATTTTTCGGATCCTTCTCCAGTTTTTTTCTCAGGTTCCTGATATGTACCATCACCGTGTTGTTGGAGGTGTAGTAGTAAGGCTCCTCCCACACGCTCTCATAAATATTCTGTATTGTAAAGATTTTGCCCCTGTTTTCCGCCATCAGCAGCAAAATCCTGTATTCCAGATCGGTCAGAAGGATTTCTTCTCCCTCCAGGCGTACTTCCCGGCTGTCTCTGTCGACAGACAAATCTTTAATCCGGATCACGGCCGTTCTCTCCCCGTTTCCGGAACCGCCCTGGTATACATAGCATCTTCTGAGCATTGCCTTGACCCTGGCCACCAGCTCCGTGTAGGAAAAGGGTTTTGCCAGATAGTCGTCGCCGCCTGCGCTGAACCCCAGCGCCTTGTCCGAGTCCTGGGTACGGGCCGTGAGAAACAGAATGGGAACCGTCAGTTTCTTCCTGATATCCAGGCATGCCAGGATTCCCGATTTTCCCGGCATCATCACGTCCAGGATAATCAGATCCACGGTCTGATCCGCTTTTTCCACCGCTTCCTTCCCATTGCCGGCCTCGATCACTTCAAAACCCTCGTGCTCTAAAAGAATGCGCACCACCTCCCTGATCTCGGGATCGTCGTCAGCAAATAATATCCTTTTTCTCTCCGTATTCATCTCCATCCGTCACCTCATCCATATTTTCCGTCGCAATCCACTGGATTCCAAGCTGTTCCAGATACCCTTTGAGCATCTGGATCAACAATCTCACCGGCTCCGGACATTCTTTTTTATTCTTCAGCAGCATATAGACCACCCTGTCCTCCGGGCCGTCTTCCATCGGAAGCAGTTTCACCGCCATCCTGCCCTCCATGCTGAGGGCCGCCGATCGGGGAAGGACGGTCCAGTACTCGTCCTGCTCAATGAGCTGCTCCAGAAGCTGCATATTATCGGTCTCCACACGGCATCTTCTTCCGTCCCCGAACCAGTAGGTGTGCCACATGACAAACTCGGGATGCCATTCCAGGTATATCTCGTTTCTGACGGACAGCGACGACGGGTGGACGGTTCCCTCATAGGAACTGCCCTTCCCGCAGACAAAACACATCGGCTCCTTAAAAAGAGGGATGGACGCCACGGTCCTGGAATATCCGGGGTTGGCAATCAGACCGGCTTCCAGTTCCCCCGATTCAATCAGTTTATAAGTATCCCTCGACTCCAGGGCCAGGATACACATGTCGCAGTCGTTCGCCCTGTTTAAAAACTCCCGGTACACCGGCCCCATCAGGTACGTCTGGACACTCTGGATCGTAGATAGGAACATCGTCTGCCGTTCCTCCCGCCAGATTGCTTCCCTGGTCTCCTGCCAGAGCCTCTTCCATTTTTCCGCCACCGGGACCATGCGTTTTCCCGCTTCGGTCAGTTTAACACGGCGGATCCCCTTCTTCCTTATCAGAAGCGGCGCCCCCAGCTCCCTCTCCAGGCTGTCCAGGCGGCTGCTCAGCGTAGACTGGGTCAGATACAGCCGTTCCGCCGCCTTTGTCAGCGAACCGGACTCTATAATTGCCAGAAATGCGTCGATTTCAGACTGATTCATATCCTCCTCCGTATTCTCAACTTCCTCTGAAGTAAATACCGGGTTACTGAGCACGAAGTGATCAGTAACAATATCGATTTTATCAATATTATATACCCAGATTATCCATTTTACAAATATATATTTTTCTACTATGATAAGGAAAATGAGGGATTTAGTTGAGATGCGAGGACGCCTCTGTAAGACGGCGGACGGGGTGGTGG
>NZ_URHZ01000132.1 GCF_900547735.1 uncultured Clostridium sp.
ATCTTGGGAATCACAAATTTAAGTTCCATATTTTTACCTATCCTTTCTTTTTTATGGTTGAATGAATCTCGTTTGTTTGATGGTCTTTCACGGTGGGGAGCGACCTTTATTCTCTTGTTTTTCTATTTTCGTAGTATCACGTCCTTTCAAATCGGGTAAAAAAATAGACACCTCATTTTTGAAGTGTCCACCTTTTGCCTATTCAATTTTTATTGGAAGTATCTTTGTTTCTTCACTTTTCAAGGGTAAATCGTCGTATCAAAGCTCATTCATAAGTAGTAAATTAGTAGTAAATTGATTGGTTTCGACCTTGATAAAGTGTGATAAGTCCAGTGTTTATACGGATAACTAGATTTTCATACTATTTTTTATATAAAAATAGAATAACTTGCATATTTATAAATCTCTAAATTACGGTGTTCCCAAAAAACAATGATAAAAAAATGACAGGGACAACCGAATTACCGATTATCACCTGTCATTTATGTCAGAATTAAATTTTTATACTTATAATTATAAATTACAGACCTAATGCTTCCTTAACTTTGGAGATGATAAGGATACCAATATCTTTGGATGCATCTACGGACTGAGCGCCAATGTGTGGGGATACGATGAAGTTATCGCATTCGAACAGTGGGCTTGCAAAGGAATCGTTGCCTGTCAGGCCGCTGCCTGCCAGCTCGTTCTCCATAACGTCTGAAGCATATCCGCCGATTTTGCCTGCTTTAAGAGCTTCATACATATCTTTCTCATTTACAATACCGCCGCGGCTCATGTTAAGAACAACTGCGTCGTTCTTCATCTCAGCGATGGATTTTGCATTGAACAGATCTTTTGTCTCTGGTGTCAGAGGCACATGGATGGATACGAAGTCGGCAACTTTCAGCATCTCGTCGATTGTCATGCCTGTAGCATGCTCTTTCTCGAAATCTTCCGGTTTAAGGAATGGATCGTAAGCTACAACCGTCATGCCGAATGCACGTCCCAGTTCGCCTACGCGGCGTCCGATACGGCCAAAGCCCATAACGCCCAGTGTCTTACCGCGAAGCTCGCGTCCTACGAATTTGTATTTATCCCACTCATGTTTTACCTTAACATCATAGTTAGCTGTGAAGGTTCCACGGGAAATGTCAAGCATCTTGGAGATTGTCAGCTCTGCAACCGCATTGGCATTCATGCCAGGTGCATTGAAAATCTGAATTCCTTTTTCTTTTGCGTATTCTGTATCGATGTGGTTTAAACCAACAGAGCAAACTCCCATAATCTTTAAGTTCTTTGCTGCATCCAGAACCTCTTTGTCGATCTTCGGGTCAACACGCATGATCAGCACATCCACATCACCAATCTCAGCGATAAGCTGCTCTTTGGTGCACGGAAGGTTAGCTGCTGTCTTTACGGTCATGTACTTGCCAAGTTCTTCTGCGATTCCTGAGTATACTCTGTCAATGATAAGACAATTCATAATAATTACTCCTTTCGAAATTTAAGTCTATGTTATTATACCAGCAATTTCTTTAATGAGCAATGAAAAGCATGTCGGGCAGACCCTTCACGCCGTTTCATTGCCACTCAATAAAGGGGCTGCTGCCTTAAGCCTCATGCCTATCCGGCATTTTCTGCTTAATGCAGCAGCCCATTCAGACAACCGCTATATGCAATTGTTATGTATTAATCTTTTAAATCTTCAGATTACCAAGCAACACCCTGAGCCATCATAGCATCAGCGATCTTCTGGAAACCAACGATGTTAGCGCCGGCAACCAGGTTGTAGCCTAAGCCGTAACGCTCTGCTGCTTCTGCGGAACCATTGTGGATATCTGTCATAATCTGATGAAGTTTGGAGTCAACTTCCTCTGCTGTCCAGGAAAGTCTCTCGCTGTTCTGGCTCATCTCAAGACCGGAAACAAGAACGCCGCCTGCGTTTACAGCCTTGGAAGGAGCTACTACCATGTTCTTCTGCTCCATTAAGAACTTAAGAGCTTCGTTTGTGGTAGGCATGTTAGCTACTTCGATGTAGTATTTAATGTTGTTAGCAACGATCTTCTTAGCCTGCTCTAAATCAACGTCGTTCTGTGTAGCACATGGCATAACGATGTCAACCTTCTGGCCCCATGGTTTCTCACCTGGGAAGAACTGGCAGCCGAACTTGTCTGCATAATCCTGAACTTTGTTACGTCCAGATGCTCTCATCTCAAGCATGAAGTCGATCTTCTCTTTTGTTACAACACCGTCTGGATCGTAGATGTATCCGTCTGGTCCGGAAAGTGTAACTGCTTTAGCGCCTAATTCAGCAAGCTTTGTAGCAGCGCCCCAAGCAACGTTACCGAAGCCTGCAAGTGCAACTGTCTTACCTTCAAGAGTATCATTCTCATGTTTCATAACTGCTTCTACATAGTAAACGGAACCGAAACCTGTAGCTTCAGGACGGATTAAGGAGCCACCGAAGGATCTTCCTTTACCTGTAAGAACGCCGTTGTAGAAACCACCAACGAGTTTACGGTACTGTCCGTACATATAACCGATTTCACGAGCGCCTACACCAAGGTCACCAGCAGGGATATCAACGTCTGGTCCGATGTGACGGTATAACTCTGTCATAAAGGACTGGCAGAATCTCATAACTTCTCTGTCGCTCTTTCCGTTAGGATCGAAGTCGGAACCACCTTTTGCACCACCCATAGGAAGTGTTGTAAGGCTGTCTTTGAATGCCTGCTCAAAGCCTAAGAATTTCATAATAGAAAGGTTTACAGACGGAGCAAAACGTAAGCCGCCCTTGTACGGTCCAATGGCGCCGTTGAACTGAACGCGGTATCCTGTGTTTACATGAATCTTGTGATTGTCATCCTCCCACGGAACGCGGAACTCGATAACTCTCTCCGGGATTACCATTCTTTCAAGGAGAGCTACATCTTCATACTCCGGATGTGCATCTACTACCGGGCCAAGGGAAGATAAAACCTCTTCTACGGTCTGGCAGAATTCTGGCTCATCTGCGTATTTCTTCTCCACTTCCGCAATTACTCTGTCAACATACTTGCTCATTGTAATATACCTCCTGTTTGATATATGATTTTAAAAGTTTCACTACTCACTGGAACCAGATTATGTAAATCTTAAACAAAAATCCCTCACGATTCCTTTTGTTTTTGTGAAATTTTCTGTTCTGTTTTTATTATAACGCATTTCCCATTTATAAGCAAATTGAATTAGCATTATAATTGTTATTATTTTTTGTTTATATTCTCCAAAAACGGTGTTTTCTGCCACCTGGCGCGGGGCTGTTTCCCCCGCAGGAAGAGGTGAAAAGCCTGCGCCGCAGACCCTCCACCGTCCTGTAAAAGTCAACTCTTAAAAAGAATTTTTTCTATCAAAATAATTATTTATAACTGCCCCCGATTAGTGGAAGAAGTTAATAAACGCCGTCAGGATAGAAGCGTTGAGGAAGTCGATAAATAAACTTCCTACCAGCGGCACTACCATGAATGCGGTAGGGGCCGGGCCGTACTGTCCTGTAACTGCCTGCATGTTAGCCATGGCGTTCGGTGTTGCACCCATACCGAAGCCACAGAAACCTGTAGTCATAACGGCTGCGTCGTATGTTCTTCCAAGTACGTTGAATACTACGAAATAAGCATAAAGGAACATAAGTATTGTCTGTGCCGCAAGCATTACAATTAACGGAAGAGCCAGCTCTGCGAGCTGCCACAGTTTCATATCGATCATGGCAAGTCCAAGGAAAATGGACAGACATGAACCGCCGAGTGTTCCGATTTCTTCCATCGGGATTTCTTTCTGCTGTACATCCATAATATTACGGATAACAGCGCCGACCAGCATGGCGCCTATGTAGAATGGGAACGTCATCAGCTTGCCGAGGAACATGGAAACAACTGTACCTACACCGATTGCGATAATCAGATAGAGGAATGCATCCAGGAAACGTTTGGAATCAATTGCGCCTGTTTCGTCTTTCTGAACAATTTCTTCAACCGTTGTATCAGTAGCTGCGGAACTTAATTTAAATTTGTGAATCTTGTTGTATGCAATAGGTCCGCCGATAGCACAGCCTGCAACAAGGCCGAAGGTTGCGGAAGCGATTGCCACTACGTTAGCATTTGCAACGCCCAGTTCTTCCAGCATCGGTCCGAAGGAACCTGCTGTTCCGTGTCCGCCTACCATTGGAATGGAACCTGTGGCAAGACCAAGTCTTGGGTCAAGACCGAATGCAGATGCGAGGCCTGCGCCCAGACAGTTCTGTAATACTACCATTACTACTGCAAGCAGAAGGAATACGATTGTCTGAATTCCTCCCTTTTTCAGCATTCTGAATGATGCTGTATAACCTACGCTACAGAAGAAGGCAACCATGAACACATTCTTAAGTGTCATATCTGCGGAAATTTCAACGATCCCCGCGCTTCTAACTGCAAGATGCAGAATAGCATAGATGAAACCACCAACTACAGGTGCCGGAATACAATATCTACGGAGAATCGCAATCTTGTCAACAAGAACGCGTCCCAGAAGAAGAACGATTGCCGCAACCGCGGTTGCCTGATACATATCAAGCTCAATAACTTTCATACAACTACCTCCAATAAATTATTTGTTTACGTTGAAGGCAGTATAAATCACATCTCTCAAAAAACTACAAAATAATTCAAGAATATATTCAAAAAGTTATAACACTTTTTTAACTTTGTTTATAACGTGTTTAGAAACGGCATAAATACGTTAGATTTCACGGTCTGCCGCCAGCATCAGGCTGTCTATAAATTTCTTGATGCTCACCTTGCCGCCGTACTTTCTCTTTCCGCGGATATAATCCATCTCCGCCCGGATCTCCTCGAACGGGAAAAGAGTACTTGAATAGGATGTAAACGTGTCGTTCATAAAGTCCTCAATCCCCAGATGCGCAAGATTGGACATGCCCACCGCTATGGCTCTTCTGATTCTCTGCTCCATGTTCTTCGGGGCGTCGCTGAGTATCTCGCAGAGCTGTCCGATGCTCACCTGAGAAATCGGCCTCTTATTGCTGTGCAGATACTGGCAGATTCTCATTATGTCGTCTCCGCCCTTCTCTCCCGACATTCCAAGTCTGTTGAGAATGTACTGGACCTTTCTGCCGTAACCGTCGTCCGGTTTCTTCTCCTTCGGCATGTCGGCAATCTCAGCCATAAACATCTTTTTGATATTGGACAGGGTCTTCTCATTATCAATCTGCTTCTCCACCTTCTGGATAACAGACTTCACTTCGATAATATTGATTGGCTTGCTGATAAAAAATTCCATACCCGCATCATAGGCCTTGCCTACAAGCTCTTTGGCGGATACCTGGGATATCATGATGCACCGCGCATTACATCCCTTTTCCTTCAGTTCTCTCACAAGCTCGACGCCGTCCTTGCCCGGCATCAGGAAATCCACGAGAATTACATCGGGCTCAAGAGCCAGGATCTCATCCACGTTGGCAGGCTCTCCCTCCGTCGTTCCACAGATTGTTCCCAGTTCATTGTCTTCAATAATATCTTCCAGAATACTGATTACGGTTACGTCATCTTCTACAATATAAATTTCCATTTTTTACGGCTCCTCTAACATTTCAGCGGGTATCACAATACGGAATTTCGTCCCCTTGCCCGGGGAGGATTCCACATCGATACTGCCTTTAAATTGCTCTTCTACTGCATTTTTCACACCAACAAGTCCCACCCCGCGGTATATATTGCCCGTTTTTTCATCAAACTTTGTTGAATACCCCATTTTGAAAATATTGGGAAGCTGCCTTTCTGAGATTCCCGGACCGTCGTCCGTGACTTCGAACAGATAGCTGTCACCTTCCTTTTTCTCCGCAATGCGGATTGTGCCGCTCCTGCCCTTTGTCTCAATGGCCTCTATGGCATTATTGACAAGATTCTTGAGCACTGCCATCAGGATATAATGCTCTTTCGTCACAAAATTCTCCTGACAGTCATATAAAAGACGCACGTCCAGCCGCTTCTCCGCCAGCATATGGTATGTGGACGCCTCCAGAATCTGCAGAAGATCCTGAAAATTCATCTTCTCCTCATCGTAGTCCTCATCTATCTCCTGCTCTATCCCCTGAATAATTCTGATATAGTCCTTCTTAATCTCATGGACATCCCTGGCAATCTCTAAAGCCATCTGCTGCATCTCTTTTGGAAGTTCCTCCATGGTCAGGGTCTTCTCATAGAGACGGTATGCATTGCTCATGACTCTCTCTATCTCCTCCGTATTCTTATGCATCAGGTAAATTTCATTTTTAAGACCTGTTGTCATAAGAAACAGCCTCTGATAACGGTTCTCATGCTCCGCCTTCTTAAGCAGGGCACGGTACTGCCGCTCTCCAATCAGCGCCACTGCAGCAAACAGGGTACGGATAATGGCAATCATCATAAGATATTTGACAACGGACAGAGCCGGCAGCGCTCCCTGCTGAAGTAATTCCTGCAGGGAAACCTCAAAGACATTGGAACCGAAATCACAGAAAAAAATCGCGACGATCAGACGTTCCATCTGAACGATATGCTTATTCTTAATCTGGAGTTTAAAAATGAGTCCATAACAGATATAGAACAGGGCTCCGGGGAGCACCTGTATCAGGCTGGGTTCCAGCGGCATTCCCTGGAACAGCAATATGACTAGCCGGAAAACATAGACAATACAGGCCGTCACAAAACAGATCGTCCTTGTATGAATCTGAATTCCCACCGTCATAATCAGGACGGGCAACAGAATTACCGATGTTGAAATACGAAAATTATTTACAAATACATTCCAGTAAAGCTGAGAGCTCAGAGCTGTAATCACTCCTATTGCGAGTGTCCGCTTCCACGGTTTCATATTCATCTCCACTGTGTTCATTTGTAATGTCCTCCTAACGGCTTAAAATAATGTAAAAGCTCTGAATCTTCTCACCGTTACCAAGCAGGCTGTCCGGTTCCATTGCAGTTTTTGCGGCTGTAATTGGACAAACCCCTGTTTTTTAGTATACTTCTTTTCAAACTGTCTGTAAAGTGATTTAGTTGGAGGCGGGGACGCCTCTGTAGGATGGCGGACGGGGGGATGGGATTGTTTGGTGAGTCTTCCGTCCCGGATTTGAGGGAGTCGTGTGGGGAATCCGGGAGAAAAAATTCCTACGGGGACTCGCTCCCGCTTGTGGAATGCGCAGCGGATGCTAGCTTCGTATAAAACCTCAGCAAGCACCGGCGGATTCCAATGTCCCCTTCGGAAAGTTTTCTCCCTCCTTCCCAGGGCAGATTATCGACCGGGACTGAAGACCAGCGAAGGGGATCGGCCCCGTTCGTCATCTTCAGAAGCTGATTGTCTCTTTCCTCAAGTGTGGGGTGATATTGCCGTAACCACTACATGGTTGAGATACCTTTACATTGTGAGGATACTCAGGCTGAAATGAAAGTTGAAGCCAAAGTGGATTTAAAGACTGATGATAAAGCCGATTCCCGTACCAGACAATCTAAAGCCGCATAAATTGAGCAAGAGATCTTTTCCAGGCATTCGTTGAAGTGTAGTGGCCGCGACAATCCCCTTCCCACTTGAAGAAATAGAACAATTCAGCGGCCGCAGGCCAGGGATCGGGATGGCAAAAACCTTCGCGTCTTCAGTCCCGGTCCTTAACCTACCCGTGGGGGAGGAGGGAGAAAAAGATTCCGAAGGGAACCTGGGAGTTCATTGGTACTTACCGAGGTCTTTTCGAGGTTAGTACCATTATGTACTCCGAAGAGCGCAAGCGTTTCCCGCAGGAACTTTTTCTGCCCGGATT
>NZ_URHZ01000133.1 GCF_900547735.1 uncultured Clostridium sp.
TCAGGGGCTGATTGTCTCTTTCGTCAAGTGTGGGGGGAGGTATTGTCGCGGCCACCATGTAGTCGTGAACTTTTTACCTTAAGAAGGTATTTTAGGCTGGATTTAAAGAAAAATCCAAAGCTATATTTTTAGAAAAATCAAAAAATTCAACGGTTATTCAAAGATACGCCAGGTGCTAAAGCTCTGATTCATCAATTGAATACCATGCAGAAGGCATTCTCCCGGAATTCGAGGAAATGTAGTGGCAACGACAATACCTCCCCCCTTTGAAGGAATAAGAACAATTCAGCGGCCGCAGGCCAGGGATTCGGGATGGCGACAACCTTCGCGTCTTCAGTCCCGGCCCATAACCTGCCCGTGGGGAAGGAGGGAGAAAACTTTCCGGAGGGGACATTGGAATCCGCCGGTGCTTGATGAGGTTTTACACGAATCTAGCACCCGCTGCGCATTCCACAAGCGGGAGCGGGTCCCCGCAGGAATTTTTTCTCCCGGATTCCCCACCCGCGACAACCAAAAATCCGGGACTGAAGACTCACAACCTCCCTCTCACCATCCCGCCCCCGACCGTCCCGGCGGCGTTCTCATTTCTCCTCCAATCTTACAATTGATTTTTTATCTTCTTCTGGTATAATAATTTTAGTACCACGAAAACAGGGAATCGATGAAAGGAATCACCATGATTACATTAGAAAGAACCAGCGTAATGAATATGGAGAATGCTCTCCGCGGCGCAAGAAATCCCCTTAACAGCTGGAACCGCACGGACAGCTCTTACGATGAGAAGGGCAACTACATCCTCGGTCCGAATGATTTGAATCTGGCTAAGAAGCTGCGCATGGCCGGAAGCGATCACCGCAAATATGTCCGTCAGATCCTCGTATCTGTTGACATTACAGCTCCGCTCTACTGGTGGAAAGAATATGATACATATAAAATTGCAACCGTTGCCAATTCCTGCAGTACGATGCACAAGATTGCAAGCAAGCCGTTCACGTTAGACGACTTCAGCTGCGATCACATGACACCTGCAACAAAAGAATTTATGCAGGGCGTTGTCGATAAGATGGAGGAAATCCGCCTCAGATATCTGGAGACCAAGAGCAAAGACCACTGGTATGATATGATCCAGCTCCTTCCTACCAGCTACAATCAGCTTCGGACATGCTCCTTTAACTATGAGACTCTGATCAATATCTACTATGCAAGAAAAGATCATAAGCTGACCGAGTGGCACACATTCTGTGACTGGATTCAGACACTGCCATATGCACAGGAGATTATCATCGCAAACGGCAAATAATTGGAAATGGAATATTGATAAAGAAAGAGGGACGGGAAGAATTTCACTTCCGGCCCCTCTTTTTAAGTTTAACGTAATATTTTACATCTCTTCTTTGTGTTTATGTATCCGGCCGCAGGGCCGTTTCCGCAATTGGCACTCATGTCCCGTTTCAGATAAGTTTACACGGCTGCAGATCGTTTCTTTTCACTGCGCGTGTGGCCACGAAACAGGGGATGTTGTGCTCTTTTAGATTTCCTTCGTCATTGATGTCTTCCATTATATGAGTCAGGATGAATCCCGCCTCAAGCTGTCCTCCAAGCTGCTCATCCATTGTATGGGAAAACTGTACTCCGCTGTTGTCGGCCTCCAGTTGTTTCATATGTTCCTCATTTTTCAGCGGGTTAAAGGGCAGTGAGTTCAAAAGCTCTTTCTCGTCATCGCCAAAAATATAGTTTATGCCGTTATCAAGCCCTGCAAGCAGGATTCCTCCGTCCTTCAGGATGCGGTAGCACTCCCTGAAAATCGGTTTTACTTCTTCCACATAGCAATTGGAAACGGGATGGAAGATCAAGTCAAAGCTCTCATCTTCAAACGGTAGCGGTTTCGTCATATCCGCTCTGATGATCGTGATGTCGTAGCCCTCACGCTCTGAAACCATTTTTTCCTGAGCCAGTTGTTTCTCCGAGTAGTCAAGCACAGTGCACTGCGCTCCAGCCGCCGTAAAGAGCGGCATCTGCTGTCCTCCGCCACTTGCAAGTCCCAGCACCTTCTTCCCGCGCAGATCACCGAACCATTCTGCCGGTACTGTTTTATTCGGCGTCAGCACGACCTTCCAGTCGCCGCGGAGGGCGCGCTCAAATTCTTCGTGTGATATGGGAGTTCCCCATACCCAGCCATCCTTCACCCATTGGTCAATTGTTTTTGAATTAATATCCTGATAGTTCATTATTATCTCCTTATGAATCTTTACTTCACTGCGTGTATATTATACGTATCTGTTTTAAGTATCTGTTTGTCCTTTAATTGTTCTTTCATTCTTCTTTCATTCTTCTTTCATTCTTCTTTCATTCTTCCGGTTACCGTGATGCGGGGCGGCGGCCGCACCTTTTCTATTGTATTATAGTTAGAGATATCTGTCAATTAAGGAAAGCCACCGGAAAACGCCTTGATAAAGGCATTTAAAAAGGCCATTTGTAAAAGCATCTTCTAGCTGTTCACGGGGAATGTTCCGCGAGGTGTTTTTTGTGAGTGAAACGCAGCAAAAGTCACAGAAAACCCGAGGATTGCGGAGCGAAACGGCGTTTTTTGCCTTTTCTGTGCATCGCGCAGCATGTTACTGAGCACGGAGTGAACAGTCAGAGCATCTTCTAAACGTTTCCTGAATGATTTGACATTTTCACCGGCAGATATTAGACTGAAGATAGCCGGGCGGAACCAGACCGCATCGTCCTAATAAACGTGGTTAAAAACGCAGTACAGGAAAATAAAAGGGAATTGGATGACTATGAAAAAGATTTTAATAGAAACGGAACGGCTTTACCTCGCGCCGCAAAATATCGAAGAAATGAATGCTTTATATCACAGCGAAAAAGACAGTGGAATGAAACAGGCCTACCATGAAATGCTCGAAACCATGCAAAGCCTGCCAGGCCGGGAAGAATGGGGCTCCAACTGGAAAATCACTCTGTCCGGCGGGACGCAGGTCGGTGAAATCGGCTTTAAGGGCGCTCCCGATGCGGAAGGAATCGTGGAGCTCGGCTACGGGATCGGTGAGGAGTTCAGGCGGAACGGCTATGCGACAGAGGCCGTAAAAGGCATATCCAAATGGGCATTTGGGCAGGAGGGTGTCAGATGCGTCACCGCCCAGACCGAACCGGATAATAAAGCATCCCAAGGGGTGCTGCAGGGCAGCGGCTTTATCCGCGATGGTTACGGTGAAGAAGGCCCCCTCTTTAAAAAATATAAGCCCGACTCTCTTTAAAATAAAAAACAAACCGTACAGCAGCAGTTTCCAGGCTAACTCTGATACGGTTTATTTTTTATTTGTCACAAATCCATATTTTATAAGCTATAATTTGTGATATTTATTTCACTATCAATTCTCTTTGTTTTACGCGGCTGTCTCAATGTTATCATTGCTTTGTCTATTAAATTCTGGACAGGCAGTTCTTAATGATTTCTGCCGTTCCTTCGATACCGAATTTGGAGCTTGTAACTACTAAATCATATTCCACCGGTTTTCCGTCTGCAGTTATCGCGAAGTGCTTTCTCGTCTCTTTGCGTTTATCATCCATCTGGGCGATGATTTCCTCCGCCTTATCGCGCTCCACTTTTTCACTCTCCATGGCCCAGAAAATCTTGCTTTCCATGTCGGCTTTGATAAATACGTTGAAATTCCTCGGTCTTCCCTGAAGAACTGCGGAAGCACATGTGCCTACGAAGATGCAGGAACCCTTGTCCGCCAGGAATTTAATGGTTTCACAGTAGGTCTTATATTCGTTCTCTTCTGCGTCTTCCCCGTTCACCTGAACCAGTCCGTACTTCTCAGCGGCCTCTAACAGTTCATTCTTGCCGTAGCAGTGAATTCCCGTGCTTTTGGAGAGCCACTCCGCAATTTTTTTCCCGTTGCTTCCATATTCTCTCTCGATACATACTGTCCTGTTCGTCATATCCGTTCCTCCTGATTGGGTATCCCCCGTTCTTTATATCCCTATTATACGTTATTTTTTTAACGATATCTAATACTTATTTTTTATCTTTTCATAACTTTCATGTTATGATTTTCTCTTATTTTGTTGTGTTTTTGACGTGTAGTAATTATAATATAGCTATATCCTGTCACGGTTCAAAAGGCAGGATTCCCAGGTATACAGAACAAAAGAAAGGAACCATTATGGAACTCTTGCAGCTTCGCTACTTCCTCGTAGCGGCAAAATACCAGCATATGACAAAAGCGGCCGAAGCGCTTCAGATTGCCCAGCCCGCCCTCTCCCAGTCCATTAAGCGTCTGGAAAACGAATTGGGTGTCACACTCTTCGACCGCGAAAAAAGAAATATCCGCCTCAACGACACGGGACGTTTTCTGGAAAAGCAGTTAATTCCCATCCTGGCATCCCTGGAAGAACTTCCGGCCGCACTGCAGGAAAGGGCCAGCCAATCGGTCCACACGATACACCTCAATCTGCTGGCTGCGTCCAGGCTGGTCACCGACTGTATTATTGAATATAAACAGCTTCATCCCGATGTTAATTTCCGGCTCTGGCAGAACCCCGACGTGGAAAATGAAGATTTGTGCATCTCCACCGCGTTCCCCGGTGAAGAACTGAAGGGAAACGGGAACATCATTCTAAAGGAGGCATTCTTCATGGCCGTCCCCTCCTCCTCCCCTGTTGCCGGACGCCCCTCCATCCGGCTGGAAGAGCTGCAGGGGGAAGGTTTCATCAGCCTGTCCAATAACAGACCGATGCGGCGCATCTGCGACCGCTTCTGTCTGGAATCCGGATTTACGCCGCATATCATCTGTGAAAGCGACAATCCCGAATCCGTGCGCAACTTGATTGCGGCAGGCCTTGGCATCGGGTTCTGGCCGGAGTACTCGTGGGGACTTTTATCCACGCCAAAGGTTGCCCTGATTCCCATTGAGCATCCCGTCTGTAAACGCGATATCATCCTGACCCGTCGCTCCACTGAGGAAAATGAGAAGGTACTGGAAGACTTCTGCCGGTTTCTCAGCAAATATGCAAAACGGGAGGACGTAAAACAGTCCTCCCATTAGTGATTTACTTATTTGATTATCTGCAGGAATTCTGCATGGACGCTGCCGGTCTTCCACCGAAGGACGGAATTGTCTGGATTCCGTTCTGCCATCCGGCGCCTGTATTGCCGCCCTGGCAGCTTCCGCCGGTCTGGCAGTTTCCGGTCTGGCAGTTTCCTCCGCTCAGACAGTCAGTACCGTTCTGGCAGTTTCCTCCCGTCAGACAGTCGCCGCAGCTAAAATCGCCGCAGAATCCCTGGCCGCCTCTCTGGCCGAAGTTTCCTGAAAGCATTCCTGAATTAAATATAGAACCGGAGCTGTTACCCGGAACACAGGTCGTGAACATAGCAGCCTGGGATGTCATTGCCGGTGCTGCTGCAACCATAAACACGGTCAGGGCTGCTGCGGAAAGTAAACGTAATTTCATCATGGTAAATCCTCCTATTTGTTTCAAAATTATTACATTTCTGTTACAAAACTATAATAACACAATAAAACTGGAAGATATACCGGTAAATTCTGCCATATATTACTTCTATCTCCTATATGATTCCGCCCCTATTTCCCCTGATCCAACGGGCAGCCCGGGATTTCGGCAGGAATAGCCCTGCTGTTCTTATTCTCAAAATCTCTGTGATGCTGCGTTTTATAGAAGTTAATTCCTCCCTCCATAACCTGAACGCGTGAGAAACCGTTCTGCATCAGGATACGCGCCCCATTGTAAGCTCTGATTCCCGCCGCACAGATAACGGCCGTCATCTTATCCTTATCAAGCTCGCCGAGACGCTCCCTCAGTCTGCCAAGCGGAATATGCACGGAACCGGGAATGTGGTATTCTGCAAATTCACCGTCCTCTCTCACATCCAGGATCGTCATATCCTTTGCCGCCTCTTTATCCGCCGCCATTTCATCCAGTCCGGCACAACTGATAAACGCCACCAGACCGTCCAGCACGTTCTCCGCTACAAATCCCAGCATATTGACCGGGTCCTTCGCCGATGAGAAAGGCGGAGCGTACGCTAACTCCAATTCCTCCAAATCGTAGATCGTACCGTGGCCGCGCATGACCGATGCGATCACGTCAATCCGCTTATCCGCTCCCTCCGGACCCACGGCCTGGGCGCCGAACAGACGGCCGTCACGGTCAAACAGCATTTTAAGATGAAGAACCGTGGAGCCGGGATAATATCCTGCATGGGATCTCTGGCTGATGAGGATGGAAAAATAATCTTTATCCTTCTCTTTTCCCATGGCCCGGAGCGTCTTCTCATTGACTCCGGTAACGGCTGCCGAATAGTCAAAGACCTTGGCAACCGAGGTTCCCATTGTTCCATGGTACTCTTTTCTGTCTCCGGCCAGATTGTCGGCACAGATTCTGGCCTGCCGGTTGGCCGGGCCTGCAAGCGGTATCATCGCCGGTGTTTCCAGGACAAAATTCTCCACCTCGACCACATCGCCTACGGCATATATACTATCATCCGATGTCTTCATATAAGAGTCCGTCACAATGCCGCCCCGTGCATTTAGCTTAAGCCCCGCCTCCCTGGCAAGACCGCTGTTTGGTTTTACCCCGATGGAGAGAAGCACCATGTCGGCGCGGACGGTTTTCCCGCTGTTTAGCGTAATCAGGGTGCCGCCGCCCTCTAACGCCTCAAAAGAGGATACTCCGTCGCCCAGAATCAGGTTCACGCCATTCTCCGTCATATTTTCATGGAGCAGTTCCGCAAGTTCATAGTCGAGAGGAGCCATTACCTGGTTCTGCATCTCGATTACGCTCACGCCGATTCCGGCTTTGTTCAGGTTCTCGGCCATCTCAAGGCCGATAAATCCACCTCCGATCACGGCCGCCGCGGACGGTTTCTTCTCTTCTATAATCTTCTTAATCCGGTCGGTATCGGGCACGGTCCAGAGCGTATAGATTCCCTCGCCGTCTATGCCCGGAATCGGAGGAACCATCGGGGAGGAACCGGTCGCAATCACCAGATCGTCATAAGGCTCTTCATACGTTTTTCCCGTTTTCCTATCCAGCACCGAAATCGTCTTATCTTCCCTATGAATTGCCGTCACCTCGCTGCCGGTCCGCACGTCAACGTCAAAACGGGCCTTCATGGTCCCGGGATTCATTAAGAGCAGCGCATTCCTGTCCTGGATTACGCCGCCAATGTAATACGGCAGGCCGCAGTTTGCATAGGAAATATAATCACCGCGCTCAAATACGACAATCTCCCTGTCGTTGTCTCTTCTCCTGAGCCTGGCCGCCGCGGTGGCTCCTCCCGCCACGCCGCCTATGATGAGCGTTCTTCTCTTTCCGTTTTTTTCCATATCTATATCCGCCTTTCGCATTAATTGTTAGCATTGATTGTTAGCATTACTTTCTTATGTTGCTATTATAACAGCAACTATATGTCTTTACTGTGATTTTGTCACATTCTTTTTTCTTTTAATTTTGTAGCGTCTTCCTGCCGTTCCGCAATATACCGGTTTCTTATCGGAATTTATCTGTCCGTAAATTTGACAGGAAGATTCCTTCCCTTTATAATAAAAGGCAGTACCGTGGTAATTTGAGGATTTAATTGAGGGGCGAGGACGCCTCTGTAAGACGACGGACGGGGTGGTGGGAGGTTGGCTATGAGTCTTCAGTCCCGATTTGCAGGTTGTGGTGAGGGGGAATCCAGGAGAAAAAATTCCTACGGGGACTCGC
>NZ_URHZ01000134.1 GCF_900547735.1 uncultured Clostridium sp.
CACTCCCCCGTCCGCCGTCTTACAGAGGCGTCCTCGCATCTCAACTAAATCCCCAAACGGCATCATAAAAGCGCACTTTATCCCCGCTCGGACAAAGTGCGCTTTTTATTTACAGCTTATACTTATTTAAAATACTTCACTCCGGACTCAAATACCTTCATATCCTGGTCACCGTAGATATTGACCGCAACGCCGTCGCCGCGCCTCTCCGAATGGCCCATCTTACCAAAGATACGGCCGTCCATGCTGGTAATGCCCTCGATTGCCATGTAAGACCCGTTCGGGTTCCACTCCTCATCCATCGTTGGGGTGCCGGCAAGATCCACATACTGCGTCGCCACCTGTCCGTTTGCGTAGAGGGTGTTAATCCATTCGTCGCTTGCCACGAAACGTCCCTCGCCGTGTGACAGAGGATTTACGTATACGCCGCCAAGTTCTGCTTCCTGAAGCCACGGGGACTTGTTGGAAACTACTTTCAGGTTTGCCATCCTGGAAATATGGCGTCCGATATTGTTCATTGTAAGGGTCGGTGAATCCGCCTTCTGAGGCTCAATCTTTCCGTCCGGAAGGAGGCCCAGCTTAATCAGGGTCTGGAAACCGTTGCAGACGCCTAAAATCAGGCCGTCCCTGTCATTTAACAGTTTCTCGATCTCCTCCTGCATCACCGCGTTTCTGAATACGGTTGCGAAGAATTTAGCGGAACCTTCCGGCTCGTCTCCGGCTGAGAAGCCGCCCGGGAACATGATGATCTGGGACCGGCTGATCGCCTTCTTATATTCCTCGATGGACTCGCGGATATCGGAAGCGCTCATGTTGCGGAATACCCTTACAATCGCATCCGCACCGGCGCGCTCAAACGCTTTCGCGCTGTCGTATTCGCAGTTTGTACCTGGCATTACCGGAATAAACACGGTTGGTTTTGCCACTTTGTTTTTGCAGATATGAACGCAGTCCGCCTTGTAAAGCTCATTTCTCACTTCCGTCTGTTTTACGCCGGAGCTGGTCGGGAATACTTTTTCAAGTGTTCCGGTCCACTGATTCAGGGCCTCGTCCATGGTAATTGCGGCGCTGCCGTATTCAAATACCGCTTTGTCCGTCACTTCACCAATCACGGTATAGGAAATGGAGAGTTCACCCACTTTTCCGTCCGGCACTTCGCATACGATATTGCCCCAGCCGGGTGCAAAGAAGTCTCTCGGATCCAGGTTATGCTCAACTTTTACGCCCAGCTTGTTGCCGAACGCCATCTTGCTGACCGCCTCGGCGATGCCGTGGCCCTCCACTGCATATGCGGAAATAATCTTTCCGGCCTCCATGTCCTTATAAAGTTTCTCATAGCCGTCCATAATCTGGCCGTATACAGGAAGGTCATACTGGTCTTTTTCTATTGTAAACAGGACAATCTTGCTGCCCGCTTTCTTAAACTCAGGCGAAACCACATGCTGTTTATCGGAAATATCCACGGCAAAGGATACAAGTGTCGGAGGTACGTTGATCTCTCCGTGCTCCTCGTCGTTAAAGGTTCCGGACATACTGTCTTTTCCGCCGATGGAAGGAAGGCCGAACCCAATCTGCGCATCATAAGCGCCCAGCAGGGAGGAAAACGGTGTTCCCCAGCGTTTCGGATCCTCCGTCATACGTTTGAAGTATTCCTGGAACGTGAAACGGATCTTTTTGTAGTCTCCGCCGTTTGCCACGATCTTTGCAATCGAATCCAGAACCGCATAAACGGCTCCGTGGTATGGGCTCCAGCTTGAAAGGTATGGATCATAGCCGTAGCTCATCATCGTTACGGTGTCACAGCTTCCCTTTTCCACCGGGAGCTTTGCAAGCATGGCCTGTGTCTCGGTGAGCTGGTATTTTCCGCCGTAAGGCATGAATACGCTGGCGGCGCCGATGGAACCGTCGAACATCTCCACAAGGCCTTTCTGGGAGCATACATTTAAACCGGACAGCATCTTGAGCCAGGTTTCCCTTACATCGCCCACTTCTTTCCTGTCGAAGAGATTACCCTCTTTTACGGGAACTTCTACGGTAACGGCTGCCTCCTGGTGCGCTCCGTTGGTATCGAGGAACGCGCGGCTTAAATCTACAATCGTCTTTCCTCTCCAGTTCATGACAAGTCTCGGGGACTCCGTCACAACGGCGGCCGGAATGGCTTCCAGGTTTTCCTCTTCGGCAAATTTAAGCATCTTATCGACGTCTTTCGGATCTACGACAACCGCCATCCTCTCCTGGGACTCGGAGATGGCAATCTCAGTTCCGTCCAGACCGGCATACTTCTTCGGCACGGAGTCCAGGTCGATCTGAAGCCCGTCCGCCAGCTCACCGATGGCTACGGATACGCCGCCGGCGCCAAAGTCGTTACATTTCTTAATTAAACTGCTCACCTCAGGGCGGCGGAACAGTCTCTGAAGTTTTCTCTCGGTCGGCGCGTTGCCCTTCTGAACCTCGGCTCCGCACACTTCGATGGACGCCTCGGTATGAACCTTGGAAGAACCTGTGGCACCGCCGATCCCGTCGCGGCCCGTGCGGCCTCCCATCAGGATGATGACATCGCCCGGATCGGATGTCTCACGGATTACGTTCTTTCTTGGAGCAGCCGCCATCACGGCGCCGATCTCCATTCTCTTTGCCACATAATTCGGATGATAAATCTCTTTTACATATCCGGTTGCCAGACCAATCTGGTTTCCGTAAGAGCTGTATCCGTGCGCCGCATCCGTCACAATCCTCTTCTGCGGAAGTTTTCCGTGAAGTGTCTCGGACATCGGTTTTGTCGGGTCTGCCGCACCGGTCACGCGCATGGCCTGATATACGTAGGTACGTCCCGAAAGCGGATCGCGGATCGCTCCGCCAAGGCAGGTTGCTGCGCCGCCGAAGGGCTCAATCTCGGTTGGATGGTTATGTGTCTCGTTCTTGAAGTTGACAAGCCACTCCTCTTCCTGTCCGTCAATGACAACCGGCACTACGATACTGCAGGCGTTAATCTCCTCGGAAACCTCCATGTCTTCGAGCTTGCCTTCCTTGCGGAGTTTTCTCATTGCCATCAGCGCAAGATCCATCAGGCAGACAAATTTATCGTCACGGCCTTTGAAAATTTCTTCGCGATCGGCCAGATATTTGCGGTAAGACGCCTCGATCGGCTCATTGTAGTCGCCTTTTGTAAATTCCACATTCTTAAGCTCTGTCTGGAATGTGGTATGGCGGCAATGATCGGACCAGTATGTATCGAGAACGCGGATCTCCGTCACGGACGGATCCCTCTTCTCCTCGTTTTTAAAATAGTTCTGGATGTGCTCAAAATCCTTGAACGTCATGGCCAGATTTAAAGAACTGTAAAGTTCCTTGAGGCTGTCCTGTGTAAAACCGCAGAAACCCTCAAAAATCTGCACGTCCTCCGGCTGTTCAAATACGGTTACCAGAGTTTCCGGCTTTTCATTGTTGTTCTCCCTGGAATCCACCGGGTTGATGCACAGCGATTTAACGGCCTCTGCCTGCTCTGCGGTCAGGGCGCCGGAAATAATATAGGTGGTGGCCGACTTGATCACCGGGTTTTCTTCTTCATTTAACAGCTTTACGCACTGCTCGGCAGAATCCGCTCTCTGGTCGAACTGTCCCGGCAGATACTCTACGGTGAAAATCGTGTCTCCCTCTGCTGACGGGAAACTCTCTTCATATACAAAGTCTACCGGCGGCTCGGAGAAAATCGTAACCAGGGCCTCTTTGTATACCTCCTCTGATACGTCCTCCACGTCATAACGTACTAAGACACGGACATCCGTGATCGTAGTGATCCCCAGATAACTCTCGATCTCCGTGCGCAGTTCCTTAGCCCTTACGGCAAATTCCGGTTTCTTTTCAACGAAAATTCGTCTTACACTCATTAAAGTACCTCCTGTTTTTCTGCTGGCAATTTGTGCGAAAAAAAAGACAGATGCATACTGTCCGACTACCGTCCGAGCCGCGGCCGCCTTCCGGCCGCAGTATGAAAAGTAACTCTGTCCATCATCTGCCTTAATCAT
The DNA here is from genome assembly GCF_900547735.1 of uncultured Clostridium sp. Classification (GTDB taxonomy): domain Bacteria; phylum Bacillota; class Clostridia; order Lachnospirales; family Lachnospiraceae; genus Otoolea. The sequence goes on from NZ_URHZ01000134.1 coordinate 4,026, forward strand.
ACACAACTTTTATAGATTAGTAAAATTAATATATCTAATATTTTTTATTAACAGTACTTATTTGTTTTCCGGTTACAAACGGCCGGTAAATGAGACGTGCGATTGAGCTCCAGAAGCTTTCCAAGGCCTGATTTTTTATCGTATTCCACAATGGAGATACTTGCATTCTTGACGATAATCTCCCGCTTCTCCTCCTGGTTTCTCAGAAGGTAGTCGATGAGATAGACCAGGATGCCTCCATGGGCGACAACGCATACATCTCCTCCGCCCAGGGCATTCACAGTCCCAAGCATCTGTTCCACGGCGCTCCGGCTGCGGTTCATACAGGACCGCCGGAGTTCTCCTCCCGTGGGCGCCGCCCTGGCCGGGTTCTTCTCCCAGTTTTTGTAGTCCCCTGGATAGTTTTCTTCGATATCCTTCCAGGTTCTGCCTTCCCACAGGCCGAAATCCACTTCCTTCAGCTCCGGCAGCACCGTGACTTCAAGTCCCATCTTCTCCGCCACGATACCGGCTGTCTGCTTTGCCCTGAGAAGCGGGCTTGAAAAGAGCGCCCGCGCCCGGCACTCCGCCATAGCCCCTGCGAGACATTCCGCCTGCTCCATCCCGGTCTCATTTAACGGGATATCCGTCTTGCCCTGTATCTTTCCTTCAATATTCCATCTTGTCTGTCCATGACGCAGTAAGTAAAATTTCATCGTTCCGGCCGCCCTACTCTCCGCTGACACTCATCGCATCGAGAGTCAGTTTCATGATATCCCGGATCTCTTCCTCCGTCATCTTCATCCGTTCGGCCAGTTCTTCCACCGTGGCCTCCCGGCCCAGTTCCTCGGCCATGCTGGCGGAAATGTCTTTGAGGACGTTGACGCGGGCCAGCATCTCTTCCTCGACCCTGTACTCCGAGCTCTGAAGTTCCATGGCGTCCTCAATCATCCTTCGGATGCGTTCCTCCGCCTGCCCGTTGAAATCTCCGCCGCCGTACTCCTGGGCGGTGAGCAGAAGGGCGATATTGGCTTCCTGAACGAGATCATTCATCGTGAGGCCTCTGTCTTTGTATTCCTCGGCAATTTTAACCGCCTGTCCCAGTTTTCCTTCCACCAGACGTTTTACCGCCGCCTGGCTGCCCGCTAGGATTTCATCCAGCAGACGTTCTTCTTCCTCCGGCGTGCAGGGCGGAACCATCTTCAGTTCTTCCAGATAAAGCCGGTAAAAATCATCCCCTGTCGTGAATTCTCTCCCGCCGTCCGATTCCCCGGCATCTAAAAAATCTTTTAAGCTGTCACTTGCCATCTTTTTAACTTCCTTCCTTGAATGTTCCTCTCTGTTCTACGCCCCGCTTCCCGCCTGAGGCCGCGGCATCCGGTATGGACATTCCCGCCGCACTCACGCGTGGAGGCGTCTGATAATCTTAAAAACAATCGCCCTCTCCATCACAAGCGGCTGGGAGTGGGCAAAAAACACAATTCCATCCGTGGGGGCCAGAATCTGGCTTACCACCTCTCCGCTTCCGGGTTCTATGATCGTTGCCATCAAATCGCCCCGCAGAACCTCGCTCCCCGGCTCCGCTTCCCGGCAGAAGAAACCGGCGCGGTCTGTTTTTACACTGGTCAGATCCTCCTCGCGGATCACACTCGCTATATAGCCGCTGTGGCTGTTATAACGGATAATTCCCATCCTCGTCAGAAAACGCAGGACACTGGAGGCCGCCTGCTTCGCGGACGGCTCGTCAATTATCTCCGTGGATGCGGAAAATACGGTAAATGCATTCGTCCCGTTCATCTGCCAGTTGTAATTCAATGTGGCCGTATCGTATGGCGTCGGCTTGCGCATCACCACATAGGGCAGGCCGAAGAGATTGGCCAGTCCCGGATTGTGGTATCCCGTTTCCATCATGCGGACGTGGGGCGCATAGTCTCCGGTCATATAGAGACTTCCAAACTGTATCCCATAGCCGTAATCCTTCACCTTGCCGAAAATGCCGGCGGCCAGTCTCTTCGTCGTCTCGCCGTTCTCATCTCCCGGAAAAAGGCGGTTGATGTCGGAATTGTCCGTAGACCAGAAGTGTTTGCCCACATTCATCGCCGGATGGTTGACCGAGGGGATTACGAGGATCTCATTATCCCCCACAATACCTCCGTGCATCTCTATCTCCTTCAGCATCTTAACCAGGAGCGAACAGATATAGAGTGGCTGCACCTCATCGCCCCGGAGCGAACCCACAATGCAGGCCGCCTTACCGCCGTTTTTGCCGAAACGGTAGCCGTAAATATTAAAATCATCCCTGTGGATGTTCTTCATCGAGTAAATCAGTTCGTGTTTCATCAGACGACACCTCCCAGAATCCGGGCAATTAAAGATCCTTCCTCCACCATAGGATAGGCTCTCAGCGTAAAAATCAGCCCGTCACAGGGGGCGTACAGCCGCTCCTCCACGGTTCCTTCCAGCGGATTGACAATCTCGCCGATCAGCTCTCCCTTTTTGATGTCGTTCCTGTGTACCACCTTTGAGACGAAAAGCCCCGATTTGCCGGCGTTGACAAAACCCACTTCCCCGCCAAGCGAAACAATCGGTTCTTTCGGCTCGATCACCGGGCCGTCCCAGATGCCGATATCTTTCATCAGACAGAAGATTCCATCTACCAACTGGAAACAGAACTTCTCCGTAATTCTCATGCCGACTCCCATCTCTACGACAAGGGTGGGAACGCCAATCATATTCAGGGTATGGGCAAGGGTTGATTCAAGCACGGTGGACGCATGATGAACCCATACAAATTCCGTGTTCAGGCGTCTGGCATAATCCAGCAGGCTGTCGGAAGTGCTTTCATTGAGGCGCACCTGCGGAATCTCCCTGATATAGATATTGCTGGCATGGACATCGATACACATATCCGCTCCGGCCAAATCCTTCACTATCATGCCGGCCACCAGTTCCGCCACCGAGCCGTTGTCGGTTCCCGGAAAAATCCGGTTCATATCCACGTCAAATACGGGAAATGCCCTGGTGATCGTATCCAGCCCCAATGGGTTAAGAGCCGGGTAAATCTCCACCGTCCCTTTCAGGTGGTGAATCTGTTCCCTGATTCTTCTGTTCAGCTCGTAACAGACATACTGTCCCTCCAGCTCATCGCCGTGGGTCCCCGTCACGACGCAAAACCGTTTTCCTCCGTCCGTACCCTGTTCCGGCGTGATTACATTCTTTCTTATCAGAAGTGTTTCACTGACCGGAAGCTCTAAAGAAGCTACTGTTTTAATCATTTGTGTTTCCCTCTGTAAAATATGATGGCGTGTAAAATGTTACTGTTCAGAATATTTTATCAAAAATAGCGGGGATAGTAAATAGGGATTTGAGTTGAGAAATGAGAACGACGCCAGGGCGGTTGGAAGGCGGGATGGGGAGAGGGAGGTTGTGAGTCTTCAGTCCCGGAATTTAGGTTGTCGCGGGTGGGGAATCCGGGCAGAAAAAGTTCCTGCGGGAAACGC
>NZ_URHZ01000135.1 GCF_900547735.1 uncultured Clostridium sp.
CCTCGTTTTTTGCCTTGTCACCACAATACGTCATCAGAATTATCGTTTCTACGTGCCCAGTCCCCCCAAACATATCCACCGGCCAAGCCTCCACAGCCCGATACCCTTTCCCGCCAAACATCCTCAAATCCCTGGCAAGCGTCTCCGGACCACACGACACGTAAACCACACGTTTCGGTCCCATCTTGGCAACGGCATCGATAAACTCCTTTGTGCTGCCGCTTCTGGGCGGATCCATCAGTACCACGTCCACAGTCTCGCCCTTCTCCGCCATATTCACCATAAACCGTCCGGCGTCGTTGCAGTAAAACTGGATATTCCTCACATCGTTCATCTTGGCATTCTGAACCGCGTCACGCACCGCATCGGAATTCAGCTCCACGCCAATCACTTCTCCTGCCTTCCTGCTGGCAATAAGGCCAATCGTGCCAATCCCACAGTATGCATCCAGCACCCTCTCTTTACCGGTCAGCCCGGCCAATTCCAGTGCCTTATTGTACAATACCTCTGTCTGAACAGGATTCACCTGATAAAACGATTTGGAAGAAATCCTGAAACGCAGCCCGCAGAGAACATCTTCGATATATCCCTTGCCATAAAGCACATGTTCCTTATTCCCCAGAACCATACTGGTGTTTCTATTGTTAATATTTTGGACAATCGTCGTAATCTCAGGATGTTTTTCCCTGAGTGCCTTCACAAAGTTATTTTTAGAAGGAAATACCGGAGAGGCCGTTACCAGAACAACCATAATCTCCCCCGTCGCAAATCCCCGTCTTACGAGCACATGCCTGAGAAATCCGTAGCCCGTATCTTCGTCATACGTCCGGATTTTAAACGATTTCAACATTCCTCTGATTGTGCCGATAATCTCATCCGCCTTCTCATCCTCAATCAGACATGATTCCACCGGTACAAGAATATGTGTCCCTTCCTTATATACACCGGAAAGAGGATTACCCTTCCTGTCGTGTCCAAATACGGCATGAACTTTATTCCTGTAATGCAGCGGATTTTTCATTCCGATAATCGGCCTAACAGGACAAATACCTTTCAAAAGTTCCTCCATCATTTTTTGTTTTTTAGCAAGCTGCTCCTTATAGGAAAGATGCAGAAGCTGACAGCCGCCACACTGCTCGTAAACAGGACACGGAGACTTTCTTCTTCCAGCGTTTTTATTCCCGCCGTTTCGTTCAGACATCCTTCCCCTATCAGTCTCTTTCAACTCACTGATGCCCTTTTCTTCCCTCGTCTCTTTGAATCCTCTTACGGCCCTGATTTCTCTTGTCGGCTTTGTTCCTCTTGCTGGCTTCACGCCTCCTGTTAACTCCGTTTCTCTACCAAACCTTCCATCTCTTGCCGCCTTCATCTCTCTCGCAGGCTTTCCGTTTCTTGCCGTCTTCATCTCTCTCGCAGGCTTTCCATCTCTTGCCGCTCTGCCTTCTCCGCCCACCTTTCTTTCAAAATCCCCGGTACTCCCTTCCTCTCTTTTTCCTCCAAATCCCTTTCTATCTACAGTCTTACCGCCCTTAAATTCCCTTTTTCCCTGATTCTCCTGCTTTTTTCCCACTTTGAAATCCCTATCCGATTTTTCATTCCATTTCCGTTCTTCTCCAAACCGCTTAGTCCCCGGCTCCGCCTTCGTCTGCCTTCTCATCTGACCGCCTGTTCTCTCCTGTCTTCCTGCCTGGCTGCTTCTATTTCCCACTTCTCTTTTCTCCATTCCTGCCTCCGAATCCAAATGCCTTATTATCAGTTATAGTAATTTCCGCCAATCATTTTTCACCAACTTCAATCCCTGTTCATCTGTCTAAACCCATTTTACTAAATTTCGCCTTCCTAGTCCATTGAATCCAGCCTTAATCTTTTCCTCATTCAATCACATTACAGCATAGGCAGCGTTATAACTTACTGCAATCTGCTTCCCAGCCGCCGCTAAATCCGGTTCTTCAGCAGCCGGGTTGTTATTTCGTTCATAAAATTCTCCCTCATTTTCCCAACACATCAACCGTTCCCATTTTATTCCCCTGCAAACCCATAATTCTCAGAAAATTCCATCCAAATTCCATCTTATCCACATTTTTCGCTCGTTTTATCCACTTTTCCACATTCCATCTATCAATCACAATCCGATAATCCACAATTTTGTCTGTATCTTGCTCAGGCATCCACACTCCTGAATACCTTTTTCCACCGTTCTTTCTTAAAATGAACGGCAAATATCAGGCCTCTGAGGCACTCGTCAATCGCCATGGCCACCCAAACGCCCTCCAGGCCCCAGCCGAAGATGATTCCAAATACCCAGGCGCCCACAAAGGCCACTCCCCACTGGAAAATGACGCCTACGGCGGTCGGTGTCACGGCATCCCCGACTGCAATCAGGCACTTTGTCATGACAATATTGACGGCTCGTCCTATTTCCAGAAAAATTTCGATAAACAGAATTCTCCGCCCCAGGGCGATAATCTCCGGATTATCCGTAAATATTAAAAATGCATAATTGCTGCCCAGAAACAGCAGAATCGCCAGACCCACACAGGCCGCGAGAGCCACCTTCATCGTGGCGTTCACACGTTTCTGGATTAAATCGATTTTCTTTGCACCAATCAGATACCCAAGCACAATCTGTGTCGCCGATGCAATCGCCATTGCATAAACATAGGCCAGATTTGCGAAGATACTGCAGTATCCCTTTGTTACCGTAACCATGGTGCCAAAGGAATTGACAATTCCCAGGATGCACATCTGTGACATATTATAGGAAAAGCTCTCCACTCCGGAAGGAATCGCCAGAAAACAGAGATTCTTCATAATCTGTGTTGGAAACGGTTTCAAAAAATGTATCCCCAGCTTTACATTTGTCCGTTTCATAAAAAGCAGAATCATGAGTCCCAGCCCCACCAGCTTACTGATGTCCGTGGAAATGGCCGCTCCCACCGCTCCCAGTCTCGGCATACCGAACCAGCCGTTGATCAGGATTGCATTTCCGATGATATTTAATACATTCATGACTATTGAAACAATCATTACTTCCTTCATCATGGCAAACGCCCTGATAATGGCTGAAAACGTAAGGTAAAGTCCCTGAACCGTTATAAACGCTCCTACGATAAGCAGATATAGCGATGCCTCATCAAATATCTCATCCGGCACACGGATGGCCTTATATATGGGTCTGTATCCCACAAACACAAGAAATGTTGACAGGATGCCGACCACTCCAATCATCAGCAGTGACACCATGCATGTCCTGGAGGAATTGTCTTTATCATCCGCTCCCAGGTACTGGGACAGAATAACCGTGGTCGCGGTAGCCGCCATGCTGAGCACGATAATCACCAGGTTCATAATCTGGTTCGCATTAACTATCGATGCCACCGACTGCTGTGAAACGCGGCTGACCATGATCTGGTCTATATTTCCCACCAAAAGCTGTAAAAGCAGCTCCACAAAAATCGGCAGTGACATAAAAAACAGGTTCCTGTTAGTATTCATTTTATCTATATCGGTCTGATATCTCATTCTTCATCCTTATCCGTTCTATATAATCCGTATTCTCGACATTTTCCAAACTTCGTTATTATAGTCGAAATGCTCTGCCAGATCAATATGAACCGCAATTAAATATTGATTTTCAGGCAAAGCTTTGTATAATAGAAGGATATGATACCGATTTCCGAAGAGGTGTCACCACGATAGCAAGCACAAAACAGGAGTGATAAAATGAACACTGAAGCCGCACAAGCATCCGTTCTCCCACAGGAGATCTACATTGATAGAACACTATATACCGGCCGCCCGGATAATTTCTCAGACCGCCTGCCAAAGGAGCAGCGCGTATATACGCTGCTGGACTCTTTAAATGTCCCCTACACGAGAATCGACCACGATCCCACGGAGACCATCGATAGCTGCCACGAGGTGGAGCAGCTTCTCAATATACGCATCTGCAAGAACCTCTTTCTCTGCAACACGCAGAAGACTAATTTTTACCTTCTGATGATGCCCGGTGACAAGAAGTTCCGCACCGCCGTTTTTTCAAAAAAAATGGGCTGCTCACGCCTCTCCTTCGCCGATGCAGGACACATGGAAGAATATCTCGACATTACTCCCGGCTCCGTCAGTGTTCTGGGACTGATGAACGACCCCGGAAATCATGTCCGTCTCGTGATAGACCAGGACATTTTAAACGATGAATACATCGGCTGCCATCCGTGTATGAACACATCCAGCCTGAAAATCAAGACGGAGGATCTGCTTAAGAAAATTCTTCCGGCCATCCATCACGAATACACACCGGTGGAACTGGAGTGGTAAGGCGGTAACCAGGGCATCCAATCGATACAGAATACTGCAAAAAAGAAGAAAATACCATTGGTAAAAGTTACAGGCAGGGCATTCCAGCCCTGCCTGCATATTTTTCTCTCTTTTTTCTTTCATCATACCGTATCTCCATGGAAGTGTTTTTAGTTGGGTATCACCATGCAGATATCTTTATTCAAATGACTTCATACAAATATCTCCACTCAAAAACCTTCATTCAAAGCCCTTCCTTCAAATACTTTCATTCAAATACCTTCATTCAGATACCTTCCTTCAGATACTTTCATCCCTTATTCCACCGGAAAATCCTTCTCCAAATCATATCCCATCACAGTCAGATAATTCTTAATAATCTTCACCGCACCATCCACGCCGATTTTAGTCGTATTGATAATCAAATCATAATTATCCAAATCCTCCCAGTCACATCCCGTGTAATATCTGTGATAATCACGGCGCTCTCTGTCAATCCGTTTGATGTTCTTTAATATCTCTTTCTCATCATAGAGATCCTTTTCCCTGATTCTGGCCTCTCTCACTTCCATATCCGCATACAGGTAAACGCGGACCAGTCCGTCCATTCCGTTCAGGACGTAATTGGCACATCTTCCGATAATCACGCAGGATTCTTCCACCGCCAGCTTCCTGATTACTTCGGACTGGAAACGGAACAGATTGTCGGCTGAAATCAGGTCTGAGCCAAAGGAAGGTGAACCTTTCTCAGGTGTCAAACTGCTGATAATCTTATAGAGCAGCTTATTTCCCGCCTTCTCGTCTGCCAGGTGAAAATAGCTTTCCTTGATTCCGCTCTCGTCTGAATTCATCCTCAGGATATTCTTGTCATAAAAACCAAGTCCCAGTTCTTCCGCCAGCCGTCTGCCGGTATCTGCGCCGCCGCTGCCATACTGTCTGCCAATGGTGATAACTACTTTTTTCCCTGCCATAGTAACGCCTCCCCTTCTCATTGATTCGGTTTTATTGTAACTACATTATATCACACTATCGTTCTGTTTTCTATTAATTTTCCATCTTATTCCAATTTGCCAGCGCATTTAATGTTACTGTTCACACCGCATTGCGCTGTGAACAATAACACACTTCGCGATGCAAAAAAATGAAGTTTTATCTGCCGCTGCAAAGCATCTCAATAACCTTTCCGGCAGTCTCCTCCGTTGTGGCGGTACCGCCAAGATCCGGTGTCAGGGATTTCCCCTCTTCCAAGACGGCCTCAATAGAAGACAAAATCTTTTTCCCCCAGTCCTCATGGCCGAAGAAATCCATCATCTGGCTGGCAGACCATATCGCCGCCAAGGGGTTTGCTTTTCCCTGACCCGCTATGTCCGGCGCGGAGCCGTGAATCGGCTCAAACATGGAGGGATATTTTCGCTCCGGATTCAGGTTGGCTCCGGCGGCCAGTCCCATTCCCCCGGCTATGGCGGCTCCAAGATCCGTCAAAATATCACCAAACAGGTTAGAAGTCACGACAATCTCAAACCGCCATGGTTCCTTTACCATCAGCATACTTGCTGCATCCACCAGGTAGGAATGAGTTTCCACATCGGGATATTCCGCGCTGACCTCCTTAAAAATCTGATCCCAGAATACCATGGAATAATTGAGCGCATTTCCCTTGCTGATGCTCGTAAGGGATTTCTTCTTTTCCCTTGCCAGCTCAAAGGCATACCGGATAATTCTCTCGCAGCCCACTCTGGAAAAAACGCCGTCCTGTATTACCACTTCATTCGGTTTCCCCCTATACAGCCAGCTTCCGCTTCCGGCGTACTCACCCTCACTGTTTTCCCGCACAAAAATCATATCAATCTCTTCCCGCTTCACGTCCTTCAGAGGGCAGGGCGCACCCTTCAAAAGCACAATCGGCCTAAGATTCACATACTGGTCGAAACTCTTCCTTATTACAAGCAGAAGGTCCCACAGTGAAATGTGATCCGGCACCCCCGGATACCCCACGGCCCCGAGATAGATTGCATCAAATTTCTCCAGTTGGCTGATTCCGTCCTCATCCATCATACGGCCGTTTTTCAGATAATATTCACAGCCCCAGGGAAACCAGGTAAACTCAAACCGGAAACTTCCATCCAGTTCAGCGGCCTTATTAAGAACCCGCACTCCTTCCCCGATTACCTCCGGGCCTACGCCGTCTCCGGGTATTACTGCTATTTTATGTACTTTCATTAGTTTATCCTCCTGTTCAATTATTTGGGGATTTAATTGAGGAATGAGAACGCCGCCGGGACGGTCGGGGTTCGGGATGG
>NZ_URHZ01000136.1 GCF_900547735.1 uncultured Clostridium sp.
TTTTCTTAGGCATAAATAATCCTCCTTGGCTGGAGGAATCCACTTACCAAGATAAATCATAGCATGATAAGTGTAACACTAAAATCGCTAATCACGAAGTTAGTTGGTGAAACAAGAATTTAATATTACATTTTACAAGAACATCTGAAAAAAATCCTTGACTTGGAGTTCACTTCAAGGCGTATGCTGAATGTCACAGATTGATACAAAATTTAAGGAGGATAGAATATGGTAAAACAGACGGCAGGTAGAGATGCTCTTGGAGAGTTCGCTCCAAAATTTGCCCAGTTAAATGACGATGTATTATTTGGAGAGGTATGGAGCAGGGAAGATAAGCTGCCGCTCCGGGATCGGAGCATTGTGACGATCGTGGCGCTGATGGCGCAGGGGCTGGTGGATTCTTCTTTCCGGTATCATCTGATTACTGCGAAAGAGAATGGTATTACAAAGACCGAGATTGCGGAGATTTTGACTCACGCCGCTTTTTACGCGGGCTGGCCAAAGGCATGGGCGGCTTTTCGCATGGCGAAGGAAGTTTGGGCAGAAGAATCTACGACATAAAAAGGATTAACAGGTTACCGTAAACAGGATAGTCATGACACAGATATCCATCGTGTCCGGATGACGGGAGGCAGGATTAAGAATGAAATATACAGAATTAGGAAAAACAGGAATACAGGTTTCACGAATCTGTGTGGGAGGTATGTCCTTTGGAAAGGCTACGGAAGATTTTCACCTTTGGACCCTGGATCAGGAGCACACCACGGCGATGATTGGCCACGCTCTGGAGCTGGGTGTTAATTTTATCGATACCGCCAATACGTATTCACACGGCACCAGTGAGGAATATATCGGTAATGCCCTGAAGGAGCTGGGAATCGGAAGAAATAAGGTGGTTCTGGCTTCCAAGGTCTATTTTAATGAAGGGAAGCTTTCAAAAGAAGCAATTGCAAGAGAAATAGACGGAACTCTGAGGCGTCTTGGAACCGATTATCTGGATCTCTATCAGATTCACCGCTTTGACTATGATACACCAGTTGAGGAGACCATGGAGGCTTTGGATACACTTGTAAAGGCGGGAAAGGTCCGTGCAATCGGGGCATCCGCCATGTACGGGTATCAGTTCCACAACCTGCAGATAACAGCGGAGAAAAACGGATGGACCCTTTTTTCCACCATGCAGAACCACTATAATCTCTTATACAGAGAGGACGAAAGAGAATTAATTCCGATCTGTGAGCAGTACCATGTGGCGAGGATTCCGTACAGCCCGCTGGCGGGAGGACATCTGACACACACCGGGTGGACGACGGAGTCAAAAAGAAGCCGGACGGATAAGACGCTCCGTTTAAAATACGATCAGGCGATGGAAAATGACCTTCAGATCATCGGAAGAGTCGATGAACTGGCAAAGAAATACGGCGTTTCCATGTCGCAGATTGCCCTGGCATGGCAGTATAAAAAGGGAGTTACGGCTCCGATCGTCGGAGCTACCAGTGTGCCTCACTTTGACGATGCGGTCAAAGCGCTTGATCTTACCATTTCAGATGAGGATGTTTCTTATCTGGAAGAATTATATTTAAGGCATAAGATTGTCGGCGCCTTGCCGGAAGAATAGAAGTCCGCGCCTTCTGCTTAAATGAAGTGTAATAATTCTTAAGTTGAAATGAATATTGCAATGAACTATAGTATAGCTGTACTCGGATTAAGACAACAAAGTCAGTGCTTTGCAGGAGATTTCTGTATTGCACGGGACGGGAAAGCGGAGAAACAGCATGAAAAGAAAATTGGTAATATTAGGTCTGGCGGCTCTTATGGGAATTATGTCCGGCTGCGCTGAAAAAGCATCGGAGGAAAAAGCAGAACAGGAAGAAACCGGCGGCCTGATTTCGATTGACAGTGGAGACGATGAGAGTGAGAACACAAAGGAGAGCGGCCGTGAGGAGGACCAGTACGGGCCTCAGATAGAGGAGCAGACATTCGACGTGACTCTGGATGGCTGGGGCAATGTAACATTTACAGCATTTATGCCGAAGGAAAACAAAGACGGAGATGTCAGTTTTAAACTGATGAGGAACGGAGAAACGGCTTTTGATTTACCGGGAATGACGGAAGATAACAGGCGAACGGAACAGCATTTTATCAAAGTTGCAGCAGTAGCCTTTAAGGATTACAACGGAGACGGGAAGAAGGATATCATTATTATTAACGAATACGCCCAGCAGAGCCAGCCCGAAAAAAGCTATCATGAAGTCAGGCTCTATACCCAGGCGGGAACAGGACGAGAATTCTCCCTGGAGCGGGGACTTTTAACCGAATATCTGATGAAAAACCACTATTCCGACACCATCCAGCTTGTAATGGAAGGAATCGCCGAATACCAGGCGGACCAGAAAGCCGAGACGGAGGCCAAAGCCGGTGATGCCGCCCAGCAGGTGCAGCTCATGGCGGACAATGCCGCGCAGTGGGCGGATACAATGGAAGACGAGGGTGTCCTCTATTTCTACGCCGTGACGGATCTGGACCATAACGGAAGACTGGAACTGATTACATCCAGCTGCCAGGGAACGGGGTTATACACCTACAGTTATTACTACGAAGTAAATAAGAATTTTGACGGCCTTAATGCGTTTGAACTCAGCATGCCGGAGGGAGACTCCCAGTCTGACATTATCACCGAAACCGTGCCGGTATATTACGATGCCCAGCAGAATCTCTATTACTACATATTCGACGATACGATCAGGGGCGGTGCGGATATGAGTTATACTTACAAGCGCGCACTGTTCATGAACGGAGGAAAGGTCGATGAGATGGGACTTGGCTGCAAGGGCACTGTGTTTGACGGGCAGGCGGTGAGCGTTACCTACACGGATGCGGATGATAAGGAGATAAGCGAGGACGAATATTTAAAGATTGCGGATACAAGATTCAGCGGACTTGAAAAAAAGACGGCGTCGATTGACTGGCATAAGGCGGATAAGGCTGAATTACTTTCAATGGGGCGCGAACAGCTTGTGGAGAAGCTGTTGGCATCCTATAAGGGGTTTGGGAGTGAAAAATGAGAACGCTGACGGATGGCCGGGGTTTGGGATGGGGAGAGGGAAGTGGTGAGTCTTCAGTCCCGGTTTGAGCTTAGTCGTGGGTGGGGAATCCGGGCAGAAAGAAATCTCCTCCGGGGACCGCTCCCTCTTACGGACCGCGCAGCGGATGCTAAGGCGCCCTGATACGGCGCCCAAGCACCGGCGGATCAAAACATCCCCGGAAGAGATTTTTTCTCCCTGCTTCTCCACTGGGAAAGTTATAACCGGGACTGAAGACGCGCAGTGTATCGCCATCCCAAACCAGGGCCTGAGGCCGCTGATTATTCTCTTTGTTCAAAGAGGATGGGGAATGCCGCGGCTGCTGCGTATGTTTGGATTTTTATAGGGGGAATGTTTTACGCTGTTTTGGGGGCAGTTATTTTAGGGTAATATGTTTAGAAGGTGATATAGGGGGATTGTGCTGAAACACACTGTAAATTTTTAAATCAATTAATTATTATAGCGAAAAATGGAAGTAAAGCAAAAAATGGAAGTAAAGTAAAAAATGAAAGTAAAGTAAAAAATGAAAGTAAAGCAAAAAATGGAAGTTGATCCGCAGCCTTATATTTATAGAAGGTACGAATCAACTTTTTGTGTATAAAAATAAACGTATGTTGGTAAATATGAATGTAGTGGCTGCGGCAATACGCCCGTCCACTTGACGGGAGCGTCCGCCATCCTCCCACCAGCGTCCCCCCTTCAACTAAATTTCACATAAAATTAGCACTCTCCTCTTGACAGTGCTAACAACATCTGTTATATTACTACTAGAACACTGAAACAATCATAATTTTGCGAGAGGAGGCAGCAATTATGAATATCAATAAATTTACACAAAAATCTCTGGAAGCAGTGCAAAATACAGAGAAGTTAGCTTATGAATATGGAAACCAGCAGATCGATCAGGAACACCTGTTACTAAGTCTGCTGACGATAGATGACAGTCTGATTTCCAAACTGGTAACAAAGATGGGAATCTCCGCCGAACAGCTTGTCAATGAAGTGATACAGAGTATCGGAAAGCTTCCGAAGGTGTCGGGCGGGCAGGTTTATTTTTCTAATGACGCCAACAAGGTTCTGGTGAATGCCGAGGATGAGGCAAAGGCCATGGGAGACGAGTATGTTTCCGTGGAACACCTTTTCCTTGCCATGCTGAAACAGCCGAACCGCACCGTGAAAGACCTGTTCCGGCTTTACGGAATTACCAGGGAGAATTTTCTGCAGGCGCTTTCTACAGTGAGAGGGAACCAGAGGGTGGTCAGTGACAACCCGGAGGCAACCTATGACACGCTGAATAAATACGGTTATGACCTCGTGGAACGGGCCAGGGATCAGAAGCTTGATCCGGTAATTGGCCGTGACAGTGAGATTCGTAACGTGGTCATGATTCTTTCCAGAAAGACAAAGAACAACCCGGTGCTGATTGGTGAACCAGGCGTTGGTAAGACAGCCGTAGTTGAGGGACTGGCACAGCGTATTGTCAGGGGAGACGTACCGGAAGGACTGAAGGATAAAAGACTTTTTGCCCTGGATATGGGCGCTCTGATGGCTGGAGCCAAGTACCGCGGTGAGTTTGAGGAACGTCTTAAAGCAGTGCTGGATGAGGTGAAAAAGAGCGAAGGACAGATTATCCTGTTCATTGATGAGCTTCACACGATTGTCGGAGCCGGTAAGACGGAAGGTTCCATGGACGCCGGAAATATGCTGAAACCGATGCTGGCCAGAGGAGAACTCCACTGTATCGGCGCGACCACATTGGATGAGTACAGAAAATATATAGAAAAAGATGCCGCCCTGGAGCGCCGTTTCCAGCCGGTGCGCGTGGATGAACCTACCGTTGAGGATACAATTTCTATCCTGAGGGGACTGAAAGAGAGATATGAGGTTTACCACGGCGTAAAAATTACCGATTCTGCCCTTGTATCGGCAGCTATTTTGTCCGACCGTTATATTTCCGACCGGTTCCTGCCGGATAAGGCGATTGACCTGGTGGATGAAGCCTGTGCGATGATTAAAACGGAGATGGATTCCATGCCGGCGGAGCTGGATGAACTGTCAAGGCGTATCATGCAGCTTGAGATTGAGGAGGCCGCTTTAAAGAAAGAGACCGACCGGCTCAGTAAAGACCGTCTGGAAGATCTGCAGAAAGAACTGGCGGAGTTAAAAGACGAATTTACCGCCCAGAAGGCACAGTGGGAGAACGAGAAGTCATCCGTAGATAAACTGTCCAAACTGCGCGAGGAGATCGAGCATATCAACAGCGAGATCCAGACGGCAAAACAGGCTTACGATTTGAACCGCGCCGCGGAACTCCAGTACGGCAAACTGCCGGAGCTTACAAAACAATTGGAGCAGGAAGAGGAGCGCGTAAAGAACGAGGAAATGAGCCTGGTACACGAGAGTGTAACCGATGAAGAGATAGCCAGAATCATATCGAAGTGGACCGGAATCCCGGTTGCGAAACTGACGGAGAGTGAGAGAAGCAAGACGCTCCATATGGATGAGATTCTCCACAAACGTGTGATTGGCCAGGATGAGGCCGTGACCAAGGTGACGGAGGCGGTGATCCGCTCCAAAGCGGGAATTAAAGACCCGTCCAAACCGATTGGTTCCTTCCTGTTCCTCGGACCTACCGGCGTCGGAAAGACAGAGCTTGCCAAAGCGCTGGCGGAAAGTCTGTTCGACGACGAGAATAACATGGTCCGTATCGATATGAGTGAATACATGGAGAAGCACTCCGTATCACGTCTGATCGGAGCGCCGCCAGGATATGTCGGATACGACGAGGGCGGCCAGCTTACGGAAGCCGTCCGCAGAAAACCTTACTGTGTTGTCCTGTTTGATGAGGTCGAGAAGGCCCATCCGGACGTATTCAACGTACTGCTCCAGGTGCTGGACGACGGACGGATTACGGACTCCACGGGTAAGACGGTGGACTTTAAGAATACAATCCTGATTATGACCTCCAATATCGGTTCCCAGTATCTGCTGGAAGGAATCGACGACAGCGGCATGATTCTGCCGGATGCCGAATCAGCGGTTATGCACGATTTACGCGCCCATTTCCGTCCGGAGTTCCTGAACCGTCTGGATGAGATTATTCTGTTTAAACCTCTCACCAGGGGCAATATCGGCGGTATCATCAATCTGTTGGTCGAGGATGTCAACAAACGTCTGGCCGACAAGGAACTCTCCATTGCACTGACAGACCGAGCAAAAGAATTTATCGTGGAAAATGGTTACGATCCCGTTTATGGCGCAAGGCCTCTTAAGAGATATCTGCAAAAGAACGTGGAAACTCTGGCCGCAAGATTGATTCTGTCGGACGGCGTAAGAGCGGGAGACACCATCCAGATTGACCTGACCGATGGAAAACTCGAAGCGTCCGCAGTCCGCGTGGAATAAGGGGATTTAGTTGAGATGCGAGGACGCCTCTGTAAGACGGCGGACGGGGGAGTGG
>NZ_URHZ01000137.1 GCF_900547735.1 uncultured Clostridium sp.
CCCTCCCACTCCCCCGTCCGCCATCTTACAGAGGCGTCCTCGCATCTCAACTAAACTTCCCCCCCTTTTTGCCCGCCTTAGGATTCTCCCCAAACGTCTTTTTATAGGCGCGCAAAAACGCCGCATAATTCCTGAACCCGCAGTGGTAACAGACTTCGGTGACCGGGACGCCGCGGTTTAGGAGTTCTTTGGCCATCAGGAGGCGTTTTTCGTTGATGTAGCTGGTGATGGTGTAACCTGTCTCCTGTTTGAAGAGCCGCATCATGTGGTATTTGCTGAGGTAGAAACGGGACGCCAGGCTGTCTATTGTGTAGTCGGACGATGGGTTTTCGGAGATATAGCGCATGATTTCCAGGACTTTTTCACTGCCCGGGCTGGTGCTTACATATTCCAGATGGTTTTCTACGGCAGCCCTGTTCAGGTGGATCATGAATTCCAGAAACAGGATCCGGCAGTACAGCTCTTTGGCATAGCCATCTTCACGGCAGGCTTTTTCCAGACGGAGCAGACTCTCGTACAGGGAGCTGATTTTCAGTGAACTGATACGAAGAACATCGGAGCAGTGCTCCCTGGCATCCTGGAAACAGCGGCTTAAATCGCAGTTTTCGGAACGGAAGCTGTCCACATAGTCGGGGGAGAGATATACGACGATGCGTTCATAGATTTCATCGGAGCCAATCACCGGTTTATGGATGGCGTGGTGGCCGACCAGGACGATGTCGTAGGGGTTCAGATGGTAGGAGCGGCCTTCGATAATATAATCCACGTCACCCTTTAAAAAGATCAGGACTTTGTCAAAATCATGGTAATGGTAGTTGATGTCGTCGGGCAGACAGGCCGCCAGATGGAACAGCCGGAATTCCCGGTCCAGATAGCCGCGTTTTTCATAGGAATCCATATTTCCCCTCCTTTCTGATATTTGTAACCATTATAGGTTACTGTTCACTCCGTGCCCAGCAACCCGCTTCGCGATGCACAGAAACGGCAAAAAACTCCGTTGATTGTAATGAAAAGTCCGCATCGCGCACTTTTCGTTGCGTCGCGCCGCTTAACTCGGGATTTTCACGAAAAACACGTGAAAACACCTCGCGGGATACATCCGTGTGAATAGTAACCATTATAGCATTATTTGTAAGATTTGCAGCACAATAATTGTAGAAAATTATTTTTGTTCAGTATATAATGGATATAAACAAAGGTATGTCTGCTAAGCCGGATGCTGAGAGTGCCGTGGAGAAGGACAGCGCAGCCGTTACTTAAAAGTGCAGACAGTGTGTAGTAATAGCCGCCATAGGGCGCCGGAACCGGGAGGATACGTCAATGAAGAAGGTTACATTTGAGAAATACCATTGCATGGGAAATGATTATCTCGTATATGATCCGAATAAGAATGAGCTGGAACTGAGTGAGGAGAACATTAAGCTGATCTGCGACAGGAACTTTGGAGTGGGTTCGGATGGAATTCTTGCAGGTCCCTATCTGGATCAGGAGAAGATGTATGTGAAGATTTTGAATCCGGACGGAAGTGAAGTGCCGAAGAGCGGAAACGGCATGGGGATCTTTGCAAAGTATTTAAAGGACGCCGGTTATGTGCAGAAGACCAGCGTTTCCTGGATGACCATGAGCGGGGAGGAGAATGTTTTTTACCTCAACGAGGAGGGGACCAGGGTTAAGATATCCATGGGACGCCCGACCTTCTGGAGTGATGAGATCCCCGTGACAGGCGAACGCCGCGAGATGGTTAACCAGACGATGATGTTTGGGAAGATTCCTTATGTGACCACCTGTCTTTCCATCGGCAATCCGCACTGTGTAATCTGGATGAGCGAGATTTCCAGAGAGCAGGTGTGCAGGATTGGAGAGCATTCCGAGAATGCCGACTATTTCCCTGAGAAGGTGAATACACAGCTTCTCAATGTGCTGGACAGGACCAATATTCAGATTGAAATTTATGAGAGAGGGGCAGGGTATACTCTGGCCTCCGGAAGCTGTGCCTGTGCGGCTGCCTGCGCGGCGCTTAAACTGGGGCTGGCCGATAATAACATGTATGTCCATATGCCCGGCGGAATCCTGGAAGTGGAGATTAAAGAGGACGGAACCGTATACATGGTAGGTGAAGTCGGCTATGTGGGAAGCATCACACTGGGAGCCGAACTGACCGAAAAACTGCGTGCGATGCACGGAAAAAAATAATTGACAGAGAAAATACAGACTGCTATAGTTTAAGCAGGTCGGGGAGCTGTGCCGGAACCGGTACGGCTCCTTTTGACGTATTTTGGAAAACGGTGTGAGGCGTGCGGGGCGGCCGCAGTTTATGGGCAGCATATCCGATCAAGCTGGCGCGTTGCCCTGCGAAGCGTCTTGCTGTCCGCCCTGTATCGCATAAGGAGAAATAAACATGGATAAAGAGAGAATAGACGGATGTTTTTTAGATGAAGAAGCCGATTTGATGAAACTGCAGTTTACGGATTTATTCGGCCGGCTCAAGATGGTCGAGATGACCCGCGGACAGTCCCAAAAGGTGATGGCGGACGGTTATCCAATCAACTGTTTTGCTCTGGGCGGCCTGAAGAAGGAGGGGACGGTTCTTCCGTTTCCAGCCGGTCTGCAGGACAAGGCGGAGAATACAGGACTTTACCTGAAACCGGATATGGCTACATACCAGATTCTTCCCTGGGATTCGGGACAGGAGAATGTGGCAGGGGTAATCTGCGACGTTATGAACTACGACGGCAGCCCGTCCCCGATTGATACAAGGAGCCTTTTAAAAGCGACGATCGTCAGGGCCGAGCGGCTGGGGCTAAGTCTTTATTTTGATTTTCAATGCGAGTTTTATTTATTTCATACGGATGATGAGGGGAGGCCGACGACGGTCACCCATGAGGTCGCAGGATATTACGATGCGGGGCCGATTGACCTGGCCGAGAGCGTCCGGCGCGACATCATGCTCAGCCTTTCGGAGGCAGGGATGGAGGTGGAGAGCAGCCATCACGGAACAACTCCGGGACAGCACTGTTTTCTGCTTCCCGTGCGCTACGGTGTGGAAGCCGCGGACTACCTTCAGACTTTTAAGACGGCGGTGAAGAGAATTGCAAAGCGCCATGGGCTGCATGCGGCATTTATGCCGAAGCCGAACGGTAACGGAGACGGTTCCGGTCTTCATACGGGCATTGTAATCCGCGATAAAAATGGCAATACTGATAAAGAGACGGCCATGTACTTCCGCTGTGGTATATTAAAACATTTACGGGACATGATGATATTTACCAACCCTTTGATCAATTCCTACAAACGCCTTGCCGCGGAGAAATGCAATGCAGTCCAGCCCGAATTCCCGGCTACCGTCTGGGAGGAGGGCAATGACAAGGCGGTGCGCTATACGGAGGATAAGAACGGGATTGTAACTATCACGGCGCTCTTTCCCGATCCATCGGCCAATCCTTATCTTGTTCTGGCTGCGCTTGCGGCCGCGGGGCTCGATGGAGTTGAGAAAAAGATGCGGACCCCGGAATGTGATGAAAACCCGAAATTCCCGGAGACGCTGGGCGTGGTCCTCAGGGAACTGGACGGAAATGCATTTGCCAAAACAGCGTTCGGGGAAACGCTCTGCGGGATGTACCGGGAGGGCAAACAGGAGGAATGGGACCGTTTCTGTTCCTTTGTGACCGACTGGGAGATTCACGAATACCTTTACCGCTGCTAAACGCGGTGTAAATGAAGACGTAAACGTGGTGTAAATGAAGACTTAAACGCAGTGTAAATGAGGCCTTTTATCGCAGCAGGAGACCGGGGACACAGGGGGCGGCATGAAAACAGCGAGGTGAGACTGTGTGATCAACGTCATAGTGGCATTTTCCAGGCCGGAAGATGGAAGAAATATTAAAAATATACTGATAAAAAATGGACTGCAGGTGACGGCGTCCTGCACATCCGGTTCCCAGGTTCTCGCTCAGGCGGATGATCTGCAGAGCGGGATCGTGATCAGCGGTTTCAGGTTCGGCGACATGACCTGCCGCCAGTTGAAACGCCAGCTTCCGCCGGGCTTTGACATGCTTCTGATCGCCTCACCCGCCAGGTGGAGCGGTGAAAACATGGGGGAGATTGTATGTCTGCCGGCGCCGTTTAAAATGTGTGATCTGATGTCCACGGTGCGCATGATAGAGCGGATGCAGACGGAGAAGCGGAAGCTGAAAAGAAACCGTATGTCCATGAGAAATGAGGACGACAAAAAGGCCATTGACCAGGCGAAGGGACTCCTGATCAGCCGCAACAGCATGACGGAGCCGGAGGCGCACAAATATCTGCAGAAATGCAGCATGGACAGCGGAACGGGGATTGCGGAGGCGGCCAGGATGGTGCTGAGCCTTTACAAATGATAAATTGATTCGGCGTTTTACCGGATACGCGGAGAATCAGGGAGGAAAATATGAAATTTACAAAGATGCAGGGAATCGGCAATGACTACGTATATGTGAACTGTTTTGAGGAGAGGGTGGAGGATGCGTCCGGGCTGGCGATAGCGGTGAGTGACCGTCATTTCGGAATCGGTTCCGACGGCCTGATTCTGATTAAACCGTCGGATGTGGCGGACTGTCAGATGGATATGTACAACCTGGACGGCACCAGAGGCGCCATGTGCGGTAACGGAGTCCGCTGCGTGGGAAAATATGCCTATGACCATCATATCGTAGACAGGCCCCAAATCAGCGTTGAGACGGCGTCAGGGATCAAATACCTCGATATGAAGGTGGAGGATGGAAAAGTGACGGCCGTCACCGTGGATATGGGAAAACCGGTTCAGACCTCGGAACTGTTTGAAGAGATGGAAGTGGACGGGAAGAAATATCATTTTATTGGAGTATCTATGGGAAATCCCCACGCCGTGCTGTTTGAAAATGAATTCGGCGGGCCGATTGAAACACTGGACCTGGAGAAAATGGGGCCCGGCTTTGAACACCACGATAAATTTCCGGACAGGACGAACACGGAGTTTATCAGGGTGATTGACAGGAAACATATCAAGATGCGCGTCTGGGAGCGGGGCTCCGGCGAGACGATGGCCTGCGGAACCGGCGCCTGTGCCACCGCAGTGGCCGCCATTCTGGCCGGATATGCGGACGACACGGTGGAAGTGGAGCTTTTAGGCGGCTGTCTTACAATCACATGGGATCGGGAAAAGGATACCGTGTATATGACGGGACCGGCAGTGGAGGTATTTAACGGCGAATATACGCAGTAACGGCGGCCGTGAAAATTTCTGTAACGGTTTTTCGTCTATAAAAGCAGGAATAAGGCAACTTTTAACTCTTTTCACATACTTTAA
Organism: uncultured Clostridium sp.; assembly: GCF_900547735.1. Lineage (GTDB taxonomy): Bacteria > Bacillota > Clostridia > Lachnospirales > Lachnospiraceae > Otoolea. Next base: position 5,324 of record NZ_URHZ01000137.1, read on the forward strand.
TAGTACAAAGGTATGTGAGAGGAGTTTTTCTTTTGGATATAAGAAAGAGAGTGGTTATAGATGCCGGTCACGGCGGTGAATACGATCCGGGAGCGGTTTTCGAAGGAAGACAGGAGAAGGACGACAATCTGAGACTGGCGCTGGCCGTCGGGGATATACTGGAAAATAACGGTGTTGAAGTAATTTTCACAAGGGTTACGGATGTGTATGATTCGCCTTATGAAAAAGCAGATATGGCAAACGCGGCCGATGCGGATTTTTTCGTTTCCATCCACAGAAATGCAGCCGCAGAGCCGGGAACAGGCTCCGGCACAATGTCGCTGGTGTACAGAGAAGAAGGACTTGCCAAAGAACTGGCATCTTCCATCAATAGAGAACTTGCCAAAACGGGCTTCACGGATCTGGGAACCTTTGAAAGACCCGGTCTGGTGGTCCTTCGCAGAACGCAGATACCGGCCGTACTGGTGGAAGCTGGTTTTATCGACAATCCGGAAGATAATGCAAGGTTTGACGCACAGTTTGACGAGATCGCAAATGCGATTGCAACCGGAATACTGAATGTGATCAGGCAGCAGGAAGAGGAAGAGCAATTCTACATGATCCAGACGGGCGCCTACCGCATCCGCTCCCTGGCTGAGCAGCAGCTCGAAGAACTGAAGTCGGAAGGATTTCCGGCATATCTGGTATCCGAGGACGGACTTTACAAAGTCAGAGTCGGAGCCTTTAGCGACATTGACAATGCTGCAAAGATGGAACAGGAACTGAGGGAAATGGGATTCCCGACGGTAATGGTTCATGGACCGGCAGTGAATTAGAAACTGCCCGCTTATCCCTGGTTTTTATGGATTCGTTTTTAACTCTGCTTTTGGTGATTTGGCTATTGTGAAGTAAAAGTGGGAATTCCTGTTTTTAGGTTTCCGGTAAGGAATACAGTTGTTTTGGTCTGCGCCCTCCTGTGTGTAACGGGAGGGCTTTTTAGATTTGTGGGAAGAGGGCTGATTCTTATATTGTTGGTTTTCAGGATGTAATTGAAGCTGGGGGAAAGGTGTAGTATGATGGGAGGAGATAGTGATTTAATTGAGGAATGAGAACGCCGCCGTTAGGTCGGGGTTCGGGATGGTGAGGGGGAATCCAGGAGAAAAAATTCCTACAGGGACTCGCTCCCGCTTGTGGAATGCGCAGCGGATGCTAGA
>NZ_URHZ01000138.1 GCF_900547735.1 uncultured Clostridium sp.
CCCGAACCCCGACCGTCCCGGCGGCGTTCTCATTCCTCAATTAAATCCCCATTTAAATTTGTAGCGGTATCCAATATGAAGAACAAAAGCGCCGAACACGATTGTGCCCAGATAACTCAAATCCCCCGCCATAATCCCAAAGCGTTCCGCTATCACGGAAAAAACAGGCTGCGTTGTGGGATAGTACGGTGTGATGTAAAACATATCCGGGTACCCGTAGGGACTTGCCAGGATATTGACGGCAGTCGCAATGAGGCAGCAAACCAGAAAAATCCCGGTAGCCCCTGCCAAGCCGCGGTACGACGCAGCTCCCATATCGGAAAAAAGAATCAGCAGCCCGATGAAAACAAGTACAATATGCCAAAGAAAAGAGTGGAGGGTGAGAGTCCAGTAGGGATGCATCATTCCATAGGGCGCCGCAAAGACGAGGATGCTGCCCGGCAGATTGTAGCTGTACATAAAGGTGCAGAGAATTCGCTGCCATTTTCCTCCCGTTTTTCCCGTAAAGGGTAGAAGAATGCAGAGATACATAGGGATACTGCAGAGCTGGAAGGGGAAATACCACCAGTCATAGCTATGGTGATTAACCACGTAGTAGAGAAAAAGCTGTTTATAACATTCCGATAAGGCAAGCAGTATTCCCATTATGAATAAAATCACGACCCTTGAGGAATATGGAAGATGTCTGAGGCGCCAGGCCAGAAGCGCGGCGGCAGCCAGGCCGAATATGGTAAAGCAAATATGAAATGCGGAAAAAGGCAGCGGCGGAGTCATGGGCCAGGCCGTTTTTAACAACCAGTCCTCCATAAAAACACCTCACTTTCTGATAGTACATTTTCACAGCTTTTTATGGCCGGATGTAATCGTATCTGATGTGTTACTAGTTTGTAGTATAAACCTAAACGTGATATTTGCCAATAGTTGTAAATCATAAGGGGCTTTTTGCATAAAAATTCATAAACTTCTGGAAAAACGTAAAAAAAACCGAATTAGTACTTGATTATTTTCTAAAATACGTTATAATGAATTACTAGAAAACAAAATTAATATTTATACATATTTAGTGCATAAATCACACTTCTTAAACGGAAGAAACAGGGAAGTGCCCCGGAGAATTAACAGCAGAATGCCTCTGGGAATGTATAATAAATCAATTTATGCATCTGATATGACAAGAGGAGGATAATTATGAAGAAACAGTTTTTAGCTTTAGCAATGGCAGCAATGATGGCGGCATCTCTCGCAGGATGCAGTTCGAAACCGGCAGAGACAAAGGCTCCTGAAACAGCAGCGGAGACACAGGAAGCAGCCGGTGAGACAACAGAAGCAGCAGATGAATCTGCTGAAGAGACAAAAGAAGAGGCAGCGGCAGGCGGAGTGCTTGTTATGGGTACCAATGCAGAGTTCCCTCCTTATGAATTTTACGAGGATAACGATATCGTAGGTATCGACGTTGAAATTGCAAAGGCAATCGCTGAGAAGATGGGCATGGAGCTTCAGATTGAAGATATGGCATTTGATGCAATTATTCCTGCAGTTACAAGCGGCAAAGCAGATTTCGGCGCAGCCGGCATGACAGTAACGGAAGAGCGTCAGAGATCCGTAGAATTTACAGACACATATGCAAACTCCAACCAGGTTGCAATCGTAAAAGAGGACAGCGACATCGCAGGTTCCGCTGATCTGGAAGGAAAGACAATCGGCGTACAGCTCGGAACTACAGGCGACGCACTTGCAACAGAGCTTAAAGATGCAACAGTAGAACGTTATAATAAAGGTTTAGAGGCAGTTCAGTCTCTGACACAGGGCAAGATTGACGCAGTCGTAATTGACCAGGCCACTGCTCAGGCATTCGTTAAGAAGACAGAAGGAATCAAGATTCTGGAAGAGAAGATGTCGGAAGAAGAATACGCAATTGCAATCAAAAAAGGAAACACAGACCTCGTTGAGAAAATGAATGCTGCAATCGCGGAACTGAAATCAGAAGGAAAAATTGACGAAATCGTTGCAAAATACATGGATGCAGAGTAAAATATAAATTGCGGCCTGTATAAAAAAGCATTAAAAGGTCCGAAGGCGGAAACAGCCCGGCGGATAGAAATATAAATTAATGTACAAGGTAATATGGAGGCTGGTAACAGCCTCCATAAAATAACGCTAGAAGAGTAAGATAACGTTAAAAGAACAAATATCATTAAAAGTTACAAAAGTGTTGAATGATTGATGATACGGATAAAGCAGTTAATAACAGATAACGGATGACAGATAAGGAAAAAAGATATGTGGCAGAAATTCACTGAGGATTTTTATTTTAATTTTATTGAGAAGGACCGCTGGCTTTACCTGGTAGACGGCCTCAAGATTACGCTCACCGTAACACTGCTGGCAGTAATTCTCGGTATTGTTATTGGTCTGATTGTGGGTGTAGTCCGTTCTACTTACGAAAAAACGCACAAACTGAAAATACTCAATTTCATATGTAATCTGTATCTGACTGTGATCCGCGGTACACCTGTCGTAGTTCAGTTGATGATTATTTACTATGTCATCTTTGGAAGCCTCAGGGTGGACAAGGTTCCGGTTGCCGTACTTGCCTTCGGTATTAACTCAGGCGCTTATGTGGCCGAGATTTTCAGAAGCGGTATTATGTCCATCGACAACGGACAGTTTGAAGCCGGGCGGAGCCTGGGATTCAACTATCCCCAGACGATGTGGTATATTGTAATGCCTCAGGCGTTTAAAAATATTCTGCCTGCGCTTTGTAACGAGTTCATTTCCCTGTTGAAAGAGACATCGGTTGCGGGCTTCATTGCCCTCCAGGATCTGACAAAGGGTGGAGATATCATCAGAAGTATCACATACAGTGCGACGATGCCGCTGCTTGCCGTCGCTGCCATTTATCTGATTATTGTAATTATATTTACCCAGCTTATCAAATGTCTGGAAAGGAGGCTGAGGCAGAGTGAACGATAATTATTTTGAACAACCTCTGATCCAGGTGAAGAATCTGCAGAAAAGCTTTGGCCCCAATGTAGTTCTGGACGGAGTAACGGTGGATATTTATAAGGGAGACGTCGTTTGTGTCATCGGTGCTTCCGGTTCTGGAAAAAGTACTTTTTTACGCTGCTTGAACCTTCTCGAAGAGCCGACAGGCGGACAGATCTTATTTGAAGGCACAGATATCACGGACAGAAAAACAGATATTAACAAACACCGCCAGAAAATGGGAATGGTATTTCAGCAGTTTAACCTTTTCCCGCATATGACAATTCTTGAAAACCTGACCCTGGCGCCAATTAAACTTCAGGGAAAAAAACGGGAGGAGACCGAGGCGGAAGCCATGAAGCTCCTGGAACGTGTCGGCCTTCAGGACCGCGCCGGCGCATATCCCAACCAGCTTTCAGGCGGTCAGAAGCAGCGTATTGCTATCGTTCGCGCACTTTGCATGAAGCCGGATGTGATGCTGTTTGATGAACCGACATCGGCTCTGGATCCGGAGATGGTCGGAGAGGTGCTGAGCGTTATGCGTGATCTGGCAGAGGAAAAGATGACCATGGTCGTTGTAACTCACGAGATGGGATTTGCCAAGGAAGTGGCGACGCGCGTAATGTTTATGGATGGAGGAAATTTTGCGGAGGAGAATGAACCGAAGGAATTTTTCGAACATCCGAAGAGTGAGAGATTACAGGCGTTTTTAAGCAAAGTGCTGTAAAACGTTCTATATAATTTATGTTACAGGCAGAACTCCGGGAGAGAAATTCTTCCGGAGTTTTTTCGTGGAAATTTATATGGAAATCTATATGGATAATTATATGGAGATTTTGGAAAAGGTGTTTTGCAACGGTACGCCTCAACGGGTACTTTCCGGATATGTAATTCATCAGGCAATCATTCACCAGGTAATAATTCGGTCCAGCAGAGCTTTCTGCTCCTGGCTGGACCGCGTGAGGTAAATGCGGGTGGTTTCTATACTGTCATGTCCCATCAGGTCGGCGAGCAGCGAGATGTCGTTAAAACGTTTTAGGAAGTTTTTAGCGAAACGGTGTCGGAATGAATGGGGATAAACGGTCTTGGGGTTAATTTTATAAAGCTTGGCAAAATGTTTCAGGCGCAGTTCTATGCCGCGCGATGTAATCAGGTTGCCGTGCCGGTTCAGAAAAATAAATCCGCTTTTGATGCCTCTTTCCATAAACCAAGGAATTGCTTCCGCACAGAGGCTGCGGGGAAAATACAGACGCCGTATTTTTCCCCCTTTTGTATAGAGATCCAGATATCCGAGACGTAAATCTTCTATTTTAATCTGCAGCAGTTCGCTCACCCGGGCTCCTGTGGCGCCGAGAAAGCGGATGACAAAGTACCAGTACATATTCCCATCATTTTTCAGCCTTTTTTTCATTCGCTCATAATCTCTCTGGGAAATCACAGTATCCAGATAACTTTTTTTCTGCTCTTTTACCGACTGCATTCGGTAGGAACCATCGCGTGTTTTTTTAACCGAATTTAGATCTACCGGCTCCTGAGGGGTGGAATGCTCCGTATAGGACAGCATCAGGGAAGAAGGGAGTTTCCCGATTTCCTGCAGATAGCTCAGGTAGCGGTTCATTCCATAAATCCTTGCATTTACAGTGTTAAACTGATAATTTTTCAAAAGATATTCCCTGTAGCTCTTCAGATTATCTACCGAAAGCTCATGGCTGAGTGAAAAAAAGAGGGAGACGGAACAGGAATAGGAGGTGATGGTCTTTGCAGAGCGCCCCTGTTTTTCAAGATGCACCCTGAAACCGTCCAATGAATTTTCGAGCAGTTCTTGCATAAATAACTCCTTTAGTCTTATGTACTTTTAAATGTTACCAGTCGACTACCTTGTTTATAATTTCATATTGTTCGCTGCTGGAGCGCCTGAGATAAATTCTCGTGGTTTCCAGATTCTTATGCCCTAACAAGTCGGAGAGCAGAGAGATATCTCCGCACTTTTCAATAAAACTTTTGGCAAAACGGTGACGGAAAGAATGAGGATGAACCACTTCTGGGTTCATCCCGTAGGCAATAGCCATATTTTTAAGCTGTCCCCGGATACCGCCGGGAGTAATGGGGTTACCATACCGGTTTAAGAAGACGAAACCGCGGTCCTTTTTCAGCGTTTTCAGCCAGGTTATGGCATCCTTCTGTAATGCTTTCGGAACATAGATACGCCGGACCTTATTTCCTTTGGAGTAGATATCCTTGTATCCGGAAAAAATGTCCTCCGCTTCAAATTGAATCACCTCACTGACTCGCGCTCCGGTTGCGGCCATAAAGCGGATGATGAAATAATACAGGTATTTGTGATCCCGCAGCAGACAGTTTTTGAGGTATTCGTAATCGGCCTCGCTGATGACGTTATCAAGATAATTTTTGTGCTGGATGCGCACCATTGGGATTTTTCCGGGATTAAGATTTCTGAATTCTATGTAGGAATTCATCGCACGGATCCGCAGATTTACGGTCTGCGGCTTATAATGTTCCAGAAGAAATACTTTATATAATTTCAGGTTGGAATAGGTGATATCATGGTAAAGTGCAAAAAATTGACGCAGGGCGTAAACATATACATGGATTGTGTTGAGCGACATGTTCTGCGTAGAGAGATAGTGGCGGTAATCTTCTATATTTAAAGCATGGCTGACAGCGGCCTGCTTCGCATATTCCCTTCTTTCCTCTTCGGAGGACAAGTCGGAATAAAGAATCCCTGAAGTCTGCTCAGGCGCTTCATCACTGAAAGTATGGAAGCCGCCGGTGGACGACGTCTGGGATGCTGATAGATAGTTCATAGGGGAAGCTCCTTTCAAAAGTTGTGTTTTAATGTCATAGGAATCCAGGGAGTTGTAAGAAAGGATGACATGCCAAATAAACAGAATGCATCAGTTCTAATTTCTGCATAAATATTCTATAATTCACCCCAAATAATATACCCCATTCTCTTTTTCTTGAAATTCAATGCTCAAAAATCTTATATTACTATATCATCCTATTGAATGAGAATCAATGAAAATTAACTTAATAATACAAGTAAATCTATATAAAGCCAAAATAGTAAGACAAAATGGGGTGTTACAATGTCCTTAACTTGCGATAATTTTCCTTATCCGAAGTATAATGACCTCGTAATGCAATTAGGAAATTTCG
>NZ_URHZ01000139.1 GCF_900547735.1 uncultured Clostridium sp.
CATCCCGAACCCCGACCGTCCCGGCGGCGTTCTCATTCCTCAATTAAATCCCTATGTAAGATTCATCTCCCCTAACCGGATAAATTCATCCATCTCTTTCGTCTTCCACTTTTCCTTGTGGTAAAAAATCTGACGGTACATTGCCGTATGGAAATCCTCCACCTCAAGGACAGCCAGCCGCCGTTCCTCCGCACTCTTCTGCACCGCAAAATAAGGAAGAAAGGAAAGGCCCCTGTTCTCCTCTATCATGCGGATGATAAATTCCGTATTGCTGATTTCCAGGAATGGCGAAAGGATCATCTGTCTGGACGCCAGGAAGCGGTCTAGGGCCCGTCTGTAATTGGCATTTTTCTCGGTCAGGAAAAAAGGCTCTCCGAGCAGTTCTTCCAGCCTTATATGGCCGCGCCCGGCAAGCTCGGAGGCGGGGGATGAGACGAAGACCACTTCCTCCCGCATCTCCATCACCTTAATCCAGTTGTTATTATACCGTGGCTCGTCCAGGATATAGATGAGATCCAGCTGATTGTGCTCCATCATCTCAATCAGCTCTTCCGGGGAAGCCGTGGTGATCCGGATGGCTACTTTCGGATGGTGTTCCCTGAAGTAGCGGAGAATCGGAGGGAATTTGGAGAAACACAGGGATTCAATCGTTCCAATATGAAGGGAATTTTTGAGTTCCGTGTCGCTGTCCAGAGACAGTTTTGCCTTGTTCACTTCATGAAGAATGTTGTAGGCATAGGTACAGAACTGGTTTCCCTGATCCGTGAGCGTGATCCGTTTTCCGATCCGGTCAAAGAGTCTGGCATTCAATTCCTGCTCCAAAAGACGGATCTGTACTGTGACTGCCGACTGAGAATACCCCAGACTTTCGGCGGCTTTGGAAAAACTTTGAAGCTGCACGACGCGGATAAATGTGACAAGCTGACGGATCTCCATTCGGACGCCTCCCTTTATTAAAATTTTTCAATAACTATATGAAATCTACGAATTTGATTCATGCATATTGTCATGATATAATACATAAACCACGACGTCAATCGTGAATTTGCACTAATTTGAGCTGCCCCGGCCAAACGTCTCGCGCGGGGCGCTCCGTCAAGCTGCACCATCAAAGTATTCAAACAGAACAACCAAAAATGGAGGGAACATGAATCATGGAAAAGAAAGCATTTAAGCTGGGGCTCGTCCCCAAACTCATCATTGCCATCATCGTCGGCATTCTGATCGGACAGTTTCTGCCGGAGGGCTTCTGCCGCTTCGTCGTCACACTGTCCGGCCTTTTCAGCACCTTTCTGAAGTTTGTCATCCCGTTAATGATCCTGGCCTATGTAACCATGGGAATCGCCGATTTATCTCAGGGCGCAGGGAAACTGCTGCTGATCACAGTGGCCTTAGCTTACGGCTCCACTCTGATCGCCGGATCCTGCTCTTACCTGGTCTCCTCCGGCCTGTTCCCGAGTTTCATGAGCGAAGGCGCTCTGGATCAGATTGCCGCCACGGCAGGCGTTTCCGTTGATTCCTACTTCAGCATTTCCATCACACCGGTTTTGGATACGCTGTCGGCCGTAGTTCTGGCTTTTATTCTGGGTCTTTGCCTTTCTGTAATGCGCGGTAAGGAAATTGGCAATACTCTTTATGAGGCTGTAAAGGATTTCTCCAGTATCATCGACAAAGTGCTTCACACCGCTATCATCCCGCTTCTTCCGCTCTATATTTGCGGAACATTTGTGGATATGACGAAATCCGGAAAAACGTTTGCTATTTTAAGCATCCTGTGGAAAGTATTCCTCGTTGTTATCGTTATGCACCTGATTTGCATTCTGATTCAGTTTATCATCGCCGGAACCGTGAGCAAAAAGAATCCGTTTACCCTGATTAAAAATCAGATTCCGGGATATACGACAGCACTTGGAACTCAGTCTTCCGCCGCTACAATCCCGGTCAACCTTCAGTGTGCCGCAGCAGATGGCGTCAGCGAGCAGATCCGGAACTTTGTGGTACCGCTTTGCGCCAATATCCATATGGCTGGATCTATGATCACCATCACGGCCTGCGCCACCGCAGTCTGTCTGATGAACCAGCTTCCAATCAGCCTGGGTACCGTGATTCCGTTTATCATGACTCTGGGCATTGCTATGGTGGCATCTCCGGGCGCACCCGGCGGTTCCATCATGACCGCGCTTCCTTTCCTGTACATGGTTTTCGGCGCCGTAGCCGGCGATCCGGAAGGTCCGATCTGTGCCATCATGGTTGCGCTCTACATTACTCAGGATTCCTTTGGAACGGCCTGCAATGTTTCCGGAGATAATGCGATCGGAGTAATTGTCGATACTATTTATAAAAAATTTATTTCTAAAACGGCATAGGGAGGTTTACCAATGTCATTCATCAGTGTATTTGATGTTCTGGGCCCCAACATGATTGGGCCCTCCAGTTCCCATACGGCGGGAGCCGCCGTCATCGCCTTCCTGGCTCAGAAGATGGTCGGAAGTCCGCTCAAAAAGGTGGAATTCACGCTCTACGGCTCTTTTGCCAAGACATACCGCGGCCATGGAACCGACCGCGCCCTGCTGGGCGGTATCATGGGTTTTTCAACTGACGATACCCGAATCCGCGATTCTTTCCAGATTGCAAAGGAACGCGGTCTGGACTTTTCTTTCATCGCCAATGAAGAAGAGACGGATATTCACCCCAACACGGTGGACATCCGCATGACCGGACAGGATGAACGCGTCATGACGGTGCGCGGAGAGTCACTGGGCGGCGGAAAGGTCCGCATCGTGCGTATCAATCAGGTGAAGGTGGAATTTACGGGCGAATACAGCGCCGTCATCGTTATCCATCAGGACAGGCCCGGCGTGGCTGCCCACATCACCAAATGCCTGAGCGACCGCAACGTGAATATCGCTTTCATGAGACTGTTCCGCGAATCCAAGGGTCACACCGCCTACACGATTGTAGAATCGGATGGCCGCCTCCCGGAAGATGTCACGGAAATGCTGAAGGAAAATTGTCACGTACACGACGTCATGATCGTCCAGTCATAAAGCGTGTTTGGAAATTGCTTTTTGATTTTCATTCCATTGTAAGGAGTAATTGAATTATGGATTTTAAAAATGCTAAAGAATTGCTTGAATTATGCAGAATCAATCATCTCCCGATCTCCGACGTAATGAGACAGCGGGAATGTGAGCTGGGCGAAACAACAGCCGATACAATCCGTCACCGTATGAACCGGGTGCTGGAGATCATGCGGGAATCCGCCTCCTCTCCCATCAAATGCCCGGGTAAATCCATGGGCGGACTGATCGGAGGCGAGGCAAAAAAGCTCAGCGTCCATCACGCAAAAGGGAAAAACATCTGCGGTTCCGTTCTGAGCCGTGGAATCACCTATGCCATGGCGGTCCTTGAAGTCAACGCCTCCATGGGACTCATTGTGGCCGCTCCGACCGCCGGGTCTTCCGGCATTGTGCCGGGTCTTTTGCTGGCCCTGCAGGAGGAATACCATATCTCGGACGACCGGTTAATCGACGCTCTGTTTAATGCGGGTGCCATCGGCTACCTGGCCATGCGCAATGCCACCGTAGCGGGCGCCGTAGGAGGCTGCCAGGCCGAAGTCGGCGTCGCCTCCGCCATGGCTGCCTCGGCGGCCGTGGAACTGATGGGCGGCGAACCGCAGCAATGCCTGTATGCCGCATCCACGGTTCTGATGAACATGCTCGGCCTTGTCTGCGATCCGGTCGGCGGACTGGTGGAATACCCTTGCCAGAACCGCAATGCCGCAGGCGTGGCTAACGCCCTGATCGCAGCGGAGATGGCTCTGTCAGGTATCCCGCAGTTAATTCCCCTGGACGAGATGATCGCATCCATGTACTCCGTCGGAAAACGCCTTCCGGTCGAACTGCGTGAAACGGCGCTCGGCGGCTGTGCCGCCACTCCCACCGGATGCACACTTTGCCAGGCAGGAGGACATTGAGTAAGGTTCTGCCTGGAGAAAATGAAGAATCATCCTATATACAGATAGTCGAACGCCCCTGTACCATGAATCCGGTACAGGGGCGTTTTCTGTTGAGTGGCAATGAAAAGTTCGCAAAGCATGCTTTTCGTTGTTGATCGGCAATGAAAAGTTCGCGAAGCGTGCTTTTCGTTGTTATTCTAAAGTACATCTGAAAAATGCGGTCTCATTTTTTTGAACACCTTAAGTCCAAAGACCATAGCAATCAGCGTTACCGCCCAAAAATAGATTGTCATCGTGGGACGCTCAAAGAACCAGTTTCCGGTCATCATACTGTCCCTGTATCCCGCTACAATATAGTAATAAGGATTCAGTTTAAAGGCAATCCCAAGCCACGCCGCCCTGCTCGTAAAAAGAGCTTCATCGTACATAATCGGAGTCAGCCACATTCCAAACTGCAGACAGATTCCCACGATTTGCGCCATATCCTTAAAAAAGACCTGAACCGCGCTGGTAAAATACACAAGCGCCAGACTGAACATGGACGCGGCAAAGGAATAGTATAGAATCTGAATCCAGGTAATCTTAGGAGCATAGCCGCTGACCAGATACAGACCTACCATAATTACCAGGAAACAGACATGTACCATAAAGCAGGAAATCAGTTTTATAATAGGCAGCATCTCCACCTCAAACACTACCTTTTTTACAAGATAATGATATTCCTGCAGACAGTTTGTCCCTGTGTTCAGCACCTCGCTGAAAAAGAACCAGGGAATAAGGCCTGGTGTCAGCCAAATGACGTAAGTGGCTCCCTCTACGGGCGGTGCGTTTCTCATTCCATGTTCGCCGAAGATGAATGCGTAAATTGCAATTGTCACCATTGGCTGGATAAACATCCACACGATACCGAAATAAGAGCCGACAAACCGTTTTCTAAAATCCGCTATAGACAGATCCAGAATTAATTTTCTTTTGTTAACAATCCCTTTTACAAGGGCAATCAATTCTCTCATTAAGAACCTCCGGACTAGAACGTGTTTGAAAATTGCTTTCCGTCAGATGTGCAATTTTCAAACACGCTCTAATTTCTGTAAAAGTCACCGTTCACTCCTCTTTCGTAAAACGACAGCAGGTTCGCAGTCACCCGTAAAGCCGAACGGCCGCAACAGTTCAGCCTGCGGCTAAACTGTTGTAAACGGCGTTACATCTGGAATTTGAATGTATCCCTGAAACCGCCCCATTTTTTATCTTTATCGGAAATAATCAGTTCCATTCCCTCCTCGATTGGCCACTCAATTCCAATCTCCGGATCATCCCATGCCAGTCCGCCTTCGTCTCCCGGATGATAGAAATCCGTACATTTGTATGCGAACTCCGCTTCGTCAGAAAGGACGAGGAAACCGTGGGCAAATCCCTCCGGTATATAGAACTGTTTTTTATTCTCTGCCGAAAGAACTACGCCGAACCATTTTCCATACGTCTTAGAACCGGTACGGAGATCCGCGGCCACGTCAAATACCGAACCGCGCACGGCGCGTACCAGCTTGCCCTGGGGATATTCCTTCTGAAAATGGAGTCCCCTGAGCACACCCTTTACAGACATGGACTGGTTGTCCTGTACGAATACCATGTTGAGCCCTGCTTCTTTGAAATCATTCTGGTTGTAGGTCTCTACAAAATATCCTCTTTCATCCTTAAATACCGTTGGTTCAATAACATAAAGTCCCTCAATGTCGCAGGGGGTTACTGTAATCTTTCCCATTTTAATCTCTCCTTTATCTGTGTTAACATAATATTCCATATCATGCAGTGAAGCGTGCAGCTCTTTGTTTCACATTGCAGTTTTGCCTGTGTATGATAAATCCTGTATGATGCCGAAACCGGACTGTAACCTACTATATCACTACCGGGGGAACCTGGCAATAGGGATTTGGTTGAGGAATGAGAACGCCGCCGGGACGGTCGGGGTTCGGGATGGTGAGGGGGAGG
>NZ_URHZ01000140.1 GCF_900547735.1 uncultured Clostridium sp.
CACCATCCCGAACCCCGACCGTCCCGGCGGCGTTCTCGTTCCTCAATTAAATCCCCAGAAAGGAGCTCACATGGACTTCCGCGAAATCCAATACGTCCTCGCCATTGAAAAATATCAGACCCTCTCCGGCGCGGCCCGTTTTCTCGACATCACCCAGCCGTCCCTCTCCAAATTTCTCCAGAATCTGGAGAAGCGCCTGAACGTCAGGCTCTTTTACCGCATTGACAATAAGATGTATCTGACCTATGCCGGGCAGCAGTATGTGGATACGGGGCTCAAAATCCTGGATCTGAACCATCAGCTCCACAATACCCTTGCCGACATCAGCTCGGAGTCCATGGGCTCCCTCTCCATCGGCGTCACACCGACCAGGGGGCGTTATGTGCTGCCCAACGTCCTGCCTGCCTTTAAGAGGATGTACCCCAAATACAAAATAAGCATCATGGAGGACGGAACAGCCGCCCTCAACCAGGCGCTGGAGACCGGCCGGATTGACCTTGCGGTCTATACGGTGACCGAGACGTTCCGCCCCGATCTGGAATATGTCAAAGTATGCAAGGAGGAAATTGTTCTCTGCCTGTCCCCCATTCTGGAAGCGGCCCGCCTGATCGAGCAGAGGCCCGAAAAAAAGCATCCCTGGCTTGATATTAACCAGTTGGGCAACGAGCTCTTTTTCCTGGTGGACGAAAAATTCAGAACCAGGAAGATCGCGGACCGGATTCTCTCCTCCTCTTCGATCCGTCCGCAGACCATCACCCTGCAGAGCGTGGAAACAGCGCTGTCAATCGTAGCCTCGGGCATTGGGGTAGGGTTCTGCACCGATATGTGTGAAAAATTTTTCTATACCAGCCGGCCCCTTCTGTACTGCTCCGTTGGGGAACGGGAAAATCTGTGGGACTTTGTCATCGCTTACCGAAAAGACAGCTATCTGCAGACCGCTGCACAGAATTTCATAGACATCACAAAAGAAACCTTTGCCACTCAATAAAAAGAAGCATTACCCAGGCCTCCGACTGCCTCCTTGGGTAATGCTTCTTTTCTCTATCTCATTCCGAGAATCACAACAATAATTCCAAAAATTACCATCACTATGATGAAAATATCCAGGGTTCTGACCGACACGTTCACCTTGTCATAGAGCCTTTCTTTCAGAGAAAGATTTCTGACACGTTCTATCTCCCTGCGCAGTTTTTCATTCTCTTCCTCCAGTTTCCGGAGGTTTTCCTCTTCTTCCGTCAAAGCTTCTCCCGAACCGCCCGGCGCTTCTTCCTGCGCGCCTTCCAGGGAGAGTTCCTCTATTCTTTCACTGTCCTGTCTGTTGTCTTCCAAATTCTCACCCACTTTCAATTTTCACTCCTCATAGATCCTGCTTCCTGAAATTCAAATGATTTCCTGCGATTCCAAAAGAGGAGCCGCGTATGCGGAAGCTTCTTCCGCCTGCAACTCCTCTTTTATGAAAGACGGCGTGGAAGCCGCTCCTTTAAACTACTTTAACCGCTTTGACCGCATTAAATACTTCAAACCGCTTAAAATACCATAACCTGATTTAAATACTTCAACCCGATTCAAATACTTTAAACCGATTCAAATTCCTCAGCCTGCCACGGGATAATTGTAATAAATTACTTCTTGGCAATATATTTTCTGATATCAAGTGCGATAGCAACTACGATAACAACACCCTGTGCAATGTACTGGTAGTTCGGGTCGATTCCGAGGAACTGGAGACATGTCTTCAGAAGCTCGAATACGAGAACACCGATAACAACACCGGACACACGTCCGATACCGCCGTTAACGGATACACCACCGATGGTACAAGCTGCGATAGCTTCCAGCTCATAACCCATACCCATGTTAACAGAAGCGCCGCCGGATTTTGCTCCCAGCAGGAAACCTGCGATTGCATAAAGAGTTGCTGCTGTCACGTAAATGATAATTTTAGTCTTTTTAACATTAACGCCGGCAACCTCTGCCGCTGCCTCATTACCGCCGATAGCGTACATATATTTGCCATGGCGTGTATAGTTATAAACAAACCACATGATCAGGCCGATTACAATTGCGATGATAAACAGATACGGGAAAACTCCGAATAATTTACCGTTGGCAATAGCAGTGTAATCCGTACGGTAACCGCCGATCGGGATAGACTTTGTGTAAACAAGGTTGATACCGTAAACGATCATCTGCATACCTAATGTGCCGATGAAAGCCGGTACGCTTAAGTAAGAAACAACAATACCGTTGATAAGACCGAAAATACAGCAGATGCCGATACAGATTAAAAGAATAATCCATACATTGAGCTGCGGGAAATTCTTCGTCAGTTCAAAACGGCCGCTGTAGTCTGCTTTCTGAAGCAGTGTACCTGCGAGGCAGGCTGCAAGACCTACAACACGTCCTGCGGAAAGGTCGGTACCTTTTGTAATCAGACAGCCGGAGACGCCGACTGCGATAATGAAACGGCAGGCTACGTTAATGGAAACGTTGCTGAAGTTACTGCCTGAAAAGAAATTCTCTTTGGTAACACCAACGAAGATTACCATGAGAAAAATTAATATAATAATACCGTTGTTAATAAGTATGTCCGCTACATTGACTTTTTTCTTATCCATTCTCTCTTCCTCCTATCACTAGAACTTGGTCGCGTAACTCATGATACGTTCCTGTGTTGCTTCCTCGTCCTTAACTTCTCCGGTAATATGTCCGTTGCACATGACAAGGATTCTGTTGGACATACCGATTAATTCCGGCATTTCAGAAGAAATCATGATAATGCCCTTGCCCTGTTTCGCCAGGTCGATCATAATCTGATAAATCTCATATTTTGCACCAACGTCAATACCACGGGTCGGTTCATCCATAATCAGGATATCAGGGTTGTTTGCCAGCCATCTGGAAATCAGAACCTTCTGCTGGTTTCCTCCTGACAGAGACTGAATCAGTGTTTTGCTGCTCGGTGTTTTAATGCTCAGTTTTGCCACATTATCATTGACGAGCTGCTCGATTTTTCCTTTATTGAGCTTCACTCCTACTTCCACGTACTGATCCAGGGAGGATATGGATACGTTGTCTGCAATGGAGAGACAGCCTAAAATACCTGTTCCGCGTCGGTCCTCGGTAATCATACCGATACCTGCACGGATTGCATCCTGAGGACGCTGAATATGCGTTTTTTTACCTTTGATATAGACTTCTCCGGTCGTGATATGGCGCATACCGAAAATTGCTTCCATCAGCTCTGTTCTCTGCGCGCCTACCAGGCCGCCAAAGCCCAGGATTTCGCCTCTGCGAAGTTCAAACGAACAGTTCTGGAAGGAACGCTCGTGAATACTCGTATAATTCTTCACATCCAGAAGAACCTCGCCTACCTCGGCGTCATTCTTAGGAGGATAAATATTCGTCAGTTCACGGCCTACCATCTGTTTTACGATCTCATCGTCTGTGATATCATCCATGCTCCAGGAACCTACGTAAGTACCGTCACGCATGATGGTAATATCATCGCAAATCTCACGGATTTCCGCCATCTTATGGGAAATGTAAATCAGGGATACTCCCCTGCTCCTGAGGTCTCTGATGATACGGAAGAGCGCTGCTACTTCGTTGTCTGTAAGAGAGGAGGTCGGCTCATCCAGAATCACCACTCGTGCCTGCAGGGAAACTGCTTTAGCGATTTCGACCGACTGCATCTGAGCGATTGACATGGTTCCGAGCTTTGCCTTTGGGTTATAGGGCATCTTTACGTCTTCCAGCCATTTCGCCGTCTCTTCAAACATCTTCTTGTGATCGATTACCTGAATCGGTCCGAACTTTTTCGTCGGATAACGGCCCGTATACATGTTCTCTGCGACTGTTCTCTCCGGTATCGGCTGAAGCTCCTGATGAACCATTGCCAAACCTTTGTGAAGCGCTTCGTCGGGGTTCTCTATCTCTGCCTTTTCTCCGTCCAGATATATTTCGCCCTCATCCATATGGTAAATACCAAAAAGGCATTTCATCAGGGTGGATTTTCCTGCACCGTTCTCCCCCATCAGAGCGTGAACCGTACCAGGACGGACTTTCAGACTAATCTGATCCAGGGCCTTAACGCCAGGAAAGCTCTTCGATACCCCGCGCATTTCCAATCTGTACTCTGCCATCCCATTCTCTCCTTTCATAAAATCGGGTGTGCCAAGATGACACACCCGACGCATTCATTCATAATTTCTGCCGAGCAGAATTATTTAACTAATTCAAGAATCTCTGCTGCATTCTCTGTTGTAACTTTTACATAGTCTACCATGTATACGCTGTCAACATCTTTGCCATTTACGAAATCCATAGCCTTGTCAGCTGCTGTGTGAGCCTGGCCGATGTAATCGTTGAATACAGTACCTGTCATCTTGTTGTTCATAACGTTCTCAACAGCCTCTACAAGAGCGTCAACACCTACTAAGTAGATATCTTCGTTAACTTTTCTTCCAGCTGCTTCGATTGCCTGTAATGCACCAAGTGCCATAGCATCGTTGTTACAGAAAACTACATCGATCTTAGCGCCGTGCTGTGCAAGTGCGTTAGCTGTGATTTCCTGGCCCTTTGTCTGATCCCAGTCACCACGCATTTTAACGAGTTCTTCAACTTCAACGCCGGAAGCCTTTAAAGCTTCAACGGATTTCTCTGTTCTGTACTGAGCATCTACGTTCTCCGGGTCACCCTGAACCATGATGTAACGAACAACGCCGTCGCCGTCTGCATCGCCCTTGTTCTCAAGCTCTGCGATTTCTTCGCCCTGGAATGTACCGGACTGTCTAGCATCTGCGCCTACATATGTTGCTTTGATTCCTTCGTCTTTCCAAGCCTGCTCTCTCTCAGCTTCCGGCTCACGGTTGATGTAAACTACCGGGATGTTAGCTTTTGCACACTCTTCAGTAACGGTTGGCTCGGAAGAAGCCTGAACAAGGTTGATAATCATTACGTCAACGCCTGTTGTGATGAAGTTTCTAATCTGGTTCATCTGCTCGCCCTGGTCGTTCTTGCCGTCCATGATGGAGATGTTTTCTTTCTTAACGCCTAATTCTTCTGTTAAGTATTTCTCTAATTCCTGACGGTAAACTGTCATGAAGTTATCAGCGAACTGATAAATGGAAATACCAACTTTAACAGTTGCAGGATCTTTGCCCTCTACAGCCTCTGCTGCTTCGGTCTTTGCATCTTCAACTGCGGCGGCAGTAGTCTCTGCTGTAGTCTCTGCCTGTGTCTCCGGTGCGGCTGTCTCTGCTGGTTTGGAGCTGCATGCTGTCATGGAAAATACCATTGCTGCTGCGAGTCCGACTGCCATAAATTTTTTGAGTGATCTCATAATACTAGTTCCTCCCTTAATATAGTATTTTTTTGACGATTGGTTATTTTTTCCCATCGACACCCTTATTATAGATGGCTTTTGTTCATATTTCCATATGATTTTTTTTGGACTTATATAATTTTTTTTAGATCCTTACTTTTTTGAGTGGGTTTTTTTATATATTTGACAAAAAGGGATGGGAATTAGTTGGGGAATGAGGACGCCTCTGTAAGACGGCGGACGGGGGAGTTGGAGGTTGGATATGAGTCTTCAGTCCCGGTTTATAGGTTGTGGTGAGGGGGAATC
>NZ_URHZ01000141.1 GCF_900547735.1 uncultured Clostridium sp.
TCAGCAGCAACTTTTATATCTTATCACAGTTGCTTTTGTTTGTCAACAACTTTTTACATTTTTTTCAAATCTTTGTTTTGATTTGCTGCCCCGTTTTGCAAGGGCGAGTATTATAATAACAAACCGCAAAGGAAAAGTCAACCTTTTTTTCAAACTTTTTTAATTTCTATTTAAAGCGACCGTAATTGACCTTATTTGTGACGATTTAAGACGGGTGTTATGTTTTAAAATCTGCTGACGAAGAATGCCGTATTGCCGCATATAAGGCCGCTTTCATTCCATCATGCTATCCTGCCGTCCCTATGCGGTAATCCCCCAATCCGCCGTTCATTCCGTCAGGCTAGTCCTTTATGCGGTTCCTTACGCGAGTCCGTCAGGCTCTCTCTTTACTTTCTTTCATTTTGCATTCCTTGTATTTCGCATTCCTTGTATTTCGCATTCCTTTTATTTCACATTCCTTTTATTTTGTAATCTTGAATCCCCTGAGCCGGCTGTTCCCTTAATACCGGTTGTTCCCTTAATATAAGAAACAACACCACTGAATCATTCTGAAATGCGCATTTATTTTCAAGCCCAACTCCCTCCAATGCCACCCCTAAAAAACGTCGTAAACCGTCGATAAAGTGTCGATACGGCAAAGTGTCTAAATGTGATTAAACATCCGGTTCTTTTCGTTATTTTATCGACGGCCTCATAATATACTAAGTAAAAACTATAGGAGGTTTTACTTATGTGGGAAATTATTAGTAACCCGGTTACGCTCTCAGTCATCGTGATGTGCGTGCTGTGTCTGTGTAAGCTCAATGTTATTTTGTCGTTGCTTATCTCAGCCATGGTGGCAGGATTTGCGGCTGGCATGGGACCGGCCGACATTATGGGGGGAATCATTACAGGCCTTAACGGCAACGGAACAAATGCCATAGCATATCTGCTTCTGGGAACATTTGCCGCCGCCCTGGCTCAAACAGGCCTGGCAACAATTCTGGCCAGATGGATTGCATCGGTTGTTAAAGAACGTAAATGGATTTTACTGCTGACCCTTGTGTTCTGCGCCGCTATCTCAGGAACCATTATTCCTGTACATATTGCTTACATCCCTGTTCTCTTTCCGCCGCTGCTTTTAATGATGAACAAGATGAAAATCGACCGTCGTCAGGCTGCCTGTGTGACTGAGTTCGGTCTGGTAGCGCCTTATGTTACCATTCCTCTTGGATATGGCGTTATCTTCCAGGGCATCGTAGCCGAGAATATGACGGCCAACGGTATGCCGATGCAGATGATAGAAGTATGGCCGCATACAATTATTCTTGGCGGTGGTATGCTCTGCGGTCTGATCGCCTCATGGTGGTTCTTCCGTAAACCAAGAGATTATCAGGATATCGCTCTGGAGGGAGTTTCTCTCGAGGGTGAAGCAATCCACATGAACAAAGACCATATCGTATCTTTAGTTGCCATCGCAGGCGTTTTATTCGGTCAGTTATACTGGGATTCCATGCCTCTGGGCGCACTGCTCGGAATCGTTATCATGGTTCTCGGCGGAGCTATCAAGCTTAAAAACAGTGACGGAACAATCGCCGAAGGTATCCGGTTAATGGGTATGGTTTCATTTATCATGTTGATTGCAGGTGGTTACGCCTATGTAGTAAATCAGACAGGCGCCGTTGATACTCTGATCGATGCAACGCTGGCTATCTTGGGGAATAGCAAGGCAATGTTCGTCGCCATACTGATTATTATTGGTCTTCTGATCACCATGGGTATCGGAACTTCTTTCGGAACAATTCCTGTTATTGCTCTGTTCTACGTTCCGATGTGTATGAAAATGAATATGAGCCCTGGAGCTACCGCCTGCCTTATTGCATGTGCAGCCGCTCTTGGTGATGCCGGTTCTCCTGCTTCGGACAGTACGCTGGGGCCGACGTCCGGACTTAATGCAGATGGACAACATGATCATATATGGGATACCTGTGTTCCAACCTTCTTCTTCTACAATATCCCACTGGCGATTGCAGGATTCATCGGGGGAATGATCCTTTAATCTGAACTATTAAAAACTGAATATTGAAATAAGACAATGAAGATCGCTATATGGACTTACATTGCCGGTCAAAACAACGAAAAGCACGCTTTGCGAACTTTTCATTGCCACCCAATAAAACAGCGGCGACTCACAGGCATATGCACTGATGAGGACGCCGCTGTTCTTTTTAATTAATAGTTCTCTTTCCTGATTTCAAAATAGCTCTGGGCATATTTGCAGACCGGGCATACTTCCGGAGCTTTCTTTCCAATTACAAGGTGTCCGCAGATACGGCACTCCCACATACTCTCTTCCGCTTTCTCAAAGACCTGCTGCATCTCGACATTGTGAAGCAGCTTGCGGTAACGCTCCTCATGGGATTTCTCAATTGCTCCCACTCTTCTGAATAACTCCGCCATCTCCGGGAAACCTTCCTCGTCCGCATCCTTTGCAAAACGGTCGTACATATCGGTCCATTCGTAATTCTCACCTTCTGCGGCCGCCAGCAGGTTCTGCGCGGTTGTTCCCAGATGTCCGAGCGCCTCAAACCAGAGTTTTGCATGTTCCTGCTCGTTTCTGGCTGTCTTTAAGAAAATGTCGGCCAACTGCTCGTAGCCCTCTCTCTGGGCAATCATGGCGAAATATGTATACTTATTCCTTGCCTGGCTCTCGCCTGCGAAACCTTCCATCAGGTTCTTCTCCGTCTTGGTTCCCGCATATTTATTTTCCGGGTTCTCCGCCTTTTCTTCGATCTTCTCAAATACGGAAGCCGGCTGATGACAGACCGGACAGGTAAATCCTTCCGGAAGCTCTCCCTCATGGATGTATCCACAGATTGTACAACGGTATTTTACTGAACTGTTCATATTTTTTCCTCCTAAATCTTCACTTCTGTCTCTGTAGCCGGTATGCAGCATCTGCTCCGCCAGCTCACTGAGCGGTTCCTTGTAAAATTCTTTATAAAGTTCAATGATTTCCCGGTTCTCATGACTGGTGCGCAGTTCCATGCCGCTGTCCTTCCGGTACAGGCCGGCAATCCTCTTTTTCCGCAGTTCATCGCCCTTTAACAGCGTGCCCTTTGGCTGCCCTCCGCCTCCGATGCATCCTCCGGGGCAGGTCATCACTTCTATGAAATGGTATTCCTTACCGCCATTTTTTATTCTATCAATAAATCGGGAGGCAGCCTTTGTTCCGTAAATAACGGCTACATTCACTTCGATTCCCTTTATGGTCACCTGGGCCTCCTTGACATCCTCCATTCCCCTTACCGGTTCCAAATCGTAAAGAACGGCCGGAGCTTTCTCACCGGTAATATATTCATAGGCAGTCCGCAGGGCCGCTTCCATAACGCCTCCGGTATTGCCGAAGATTACGCCGGCTCCCGACGCTTCGCCCATCAGTCTGTCATAAGATGAATCCTCAAGTGCGGCAAAATCAACGTCTTCTTCCTTCGCCCACTTAGCCAGCTCCCTGGTCGTGATTACATAGTCCATATCGCGCATATCATCAATGCCCAGATACTGTGCCGCCGCATTCATCTCTTCCCTGCGAATCTCAAATTTCTTCGCGGTACACGGTGTTACGGCTACATTAACAATCTTTTTCGGGTCAATCTCCATCTTCTTTGCAAAATATGTCTTGACCGTCGGCCCCTGCATCCCGATTGGGCTTTTGGCGGTCGACAGGTGCGGCAGCATATCCGGATGATAGGTTTCCGCATATTTCACCCAGGATGGGCAGCAGCTTGTAAACTGGGGAAGCGGCCTGGTCTTCTTTGTAATACGTTCAATCAGCTCACTGGCCTCCTCCACGATCGTAAGATCCGCGGCAAAGTTGGTATCCAGCACATAGGAGGCGCCCAGTTTCCGAAGAAGGGCGACCATCTTTCCCTGGACAAAGCTTCCGTCTTCCATGGCAAACTCTTCACCGAGCGAAATCCTCACCGACGGCGAGGTGTTGAATATCACTATCTTCTCCGGGTCCAGAACCGCTTTTTTAACATCGTGATATTCGTATTTTTCCGTGATACTGGACACCGGACAGACGTTGGCACACTGGCCGCAGTTGATACAGACCGCCGTTCCTCCCGTCTGCTCCAGAGTATAAGTCCCGTGGACTCCTATGTAGTCCGTACAGATATCCCTGCACTGGCCGCACTTGATACAGAGCTCTTCATCTCTGCTGATGGACGGGTTGTCTTTCTCAATGGGCACGCGCACGTTCATTGGTAAATGATTCATCTACACCTCCTGAAATTCATCGAAACGTTTGTGGCATTTCAATATCAATAATTATTACTGTTTTTATTTTACCATAATTTTCTTATTTGTCAAGTAACCTTTTTTTTATTCTAACCTTTTTATTTGAACCAAAGTTACTATTCACAGAACTGCGCCTTTCAGCAGGACTGTGAACAGTAACGAACCACATATTACCGGTTCCTTCCGGCTGCCGTGTCTTTCACTTTTCTTCCCGTCTTGCCGTATGCTCCTCCCAGCTCATTGTAGAGCGTAAATCCGAGAATCATAAGGCCTCCCGCAATCTGCATCAGACTCATCGTTTCCCCCAGCACAAATACGGACATGAGGCATGCCACCAGAGGATCAATGTAGCTCAGGATCGCGGCCTCCTGGCCTTTTAAGTCTTTTAACGAGGAAAAATAAAGGCAGTATCCGATTCCGGTATGTACCACGCCCAGGATAAGGAGGTTTAATATTCCAAACGCCCCCGCCTCCGCCACGTGAAAACCCGATTTAAACAGGACATACGGAAACATGACAATCAGTCCGACGATAAACTGCAGAAACGTCCTGTCAATCCCCTCTATGTCCGGCAGCGATTTATTGATGAGGATGATTCCTGCATACAGGGCTGCGGCAGCCAGTCCATATCCCACGCCTGTAATATTGCTGCTGCCTCCTGAAAAGCCGCCCGCCGAAATCACCAGCACCAGTCCGGCCGTGGAGAAAATAAAACAGATCATCTGGCGGAGGGACGGCCTCTCATGAAACAGAAACGGACAGACCGCCGTCACAATCACCGGGGCAAAATAGTAGCTGAGCGTTGCCACGGAAACCGAAGTATAACGGTATGCCTCAAAAAGAAAAATCCAGTTAAAACCGATCATCGCCCCGGATACCATCAGGAGAATCAGGCTTTTCTTACTGCCTGGAAGATGGAATTTCCTTCCCCTGACAAGCTGCCAGGCAAAAATCACCGCGATTGCAATTGCGGCCCGAAAAAAAGCAATCTCCTCCGAGGAAAGAGGAATTTGCGCCACAAAAATACCGATGGTTCCAAAGGCTGCCATTGCCGTTACATTCATAAACTTTGCGCTGCGTATCTTATGTTCCATTTCAGTTTCCGTCCCGCTTTCTGCTATATTGTAAGAACTGCTTTGAATTGCTTTTTCTATTCTGAGTATATCACAGGAAGTCCTGTTTTTCGACCCTGAACGGATTCTGCAAAAATCCGGACGGTATAGCGCGAACAGACTGCGGTTGTCGCGGAGTGGGAAACGGCGGGTTATTATTTGTGGAATGGGGATTTAATTGAGGAATGAGAACGCCGCCGGGACGGTCGGGGTTCGGGAT
>NZ_URHZ01000142.1 GCF_900547735.1 uncultured Clostridium sp.
ACTCCCCCGTCCGCCGTCTTACAGAGGCGTCCTCGCATCTCAACTAAATCCTCACTTGATGTTTCTGAATAATATATGGAAATCTGCACATCATCATGTTACAATGAATCTATAAGAACACGGCGTATTTTGAAGAAAGGAGTCGAATTTATGGAGAAATTGTTTCATGTGGCGGAAGAGTATATAAAAGGAATGAAGTGGCAGGACATGGCTCTTCTTAAAATCTGCCTCTGTGCTGCCGGTATTGTCATCGGGCTTACGGCTCCGAAGCGGTGGAGGAAAGGCCTGCTTCTGTTGGCGGCGGCTGCCTTTGTAATTACCTATATTCCGCTGATGGCCAAGTTTGTACCGGCTATGCGCAACCTCGGATGTTGCGAGGAATAGTACAAATGGAAACTGATCAAATGGAAACTGATCAAATGTAAACAAAACAAATGTAAACAAAACAAATGTAAACAACAAACGTAAACTAAGTGAAGGGTATCCCGAAAGGCTGCAGCATAGCCTGAGGGATACCCTTATTTTGATCTTCCCTGCTCCGTAAAAGAAGACGCTGCCGTTAAAATAATGTATCAATTTAGACGATAAATCTTAACTTCAAAGTTAACGTCCACCCAATAATTTCACGATACCGCCTTTTACTGCATCCTTTTCCCTAAGAGTTTCATTCCAGATTAACCTCCCTTAACTTTGAATGTGATATACAATTAACCGATTCAAATGATATTGTAAATACATAAAAATGAATTGGGAGGGATTTAGAATGAAAAGAGAAGAAACATTGCTGACCTATGAGGATGTGGATGTGGGAGACGAGTTCCTGTCGCCCTCCCGTACGGTCAGCGAATCCGATGTTTTTCAGTTTGCAGGCATCACCGGGGATTATAATGAACTGCACACGAGTGAGGCTTTTGCCGAGACGACTCCTTACGGGACCAGAATCGTGCATGGGATGCTGACACTTGCCATTGCCAACGGCCTCTATGTCAGAATCGGTATTTTCAAAAACTCAATTTTTCTGGGAATTGATAAATGGAGGTTTTTAAAACCGGTCAAAATAGGGGACACGATACGGCTCCGCCTTGTGATCGAGGATAAGAGGGAGACAAAGGAGGGAAAACGGGGAATCATCGGAATGAAATATGAGGTTCTGAACCAGAAGAATGAGCCGGTGGCGGACGGAGTCCTGCGCCGCATGGTAGATAAAAGGAGGCCGGAGGAATGATAAAGCAGGAGCCGGACGGGAAAGACGGAAAAGTAGAAAAAGGGGCAGCAGAAAAGGAGGAAAAAATAGAAAAAACGAAGGAAACGGGAGCGCTCAGCGATTTGACAATCCTGGATCTGACGCGCGTTGTTGCGGGACCGTTCTGCAGTTCCCTGCTGGGAGATATGGGAGCCAGGGTTATCAAAATCGAGAGACCCGGGACGGGAGATGACAGCAGGGCCTATGGTCCGTACGTAAACGGTGAATCCGCCTATTTTGCAATGCTGAACCGGAGTAAATACGGCATTACGCTGAACCTGAAAGCAGAGGAAGGAAAAGCTATTTTTTTGGAAATGGTGAAAAAAGCCGATGTGGTGCTGGAAAATTACCGGCCCGGAGTTATGGAAAAACTGGGACTCGGCTATGAGGAACTGAGAAAAGTAAATGACCAGATTATCTATGCCGCGGTGTCTGGATTCGGTTCTTATGGCCCGTACTCAAAGCGGCCCGGTTACGATATCCTGGCGCAGGCCATGGGAGGGCTGATGAGCCTGACCGGCCCGAAGGGCGGGGAACCGACCAGGGCGGGCAATGCCATGGGAGATATCCTGGGCGGAATGAATATGGCGATCGGTGTGCTGGCCGCCGTTCACGCCAGAACGCTGATTGGACACGGACAGAAGGTAGATATTGCTCTGGTGGACAGCATAGCGGTGTCACTGGAAAATGCGTTTACCCGCTACTGGGTAACCAACGAGGTTTATAAACGGAATGGAAATGCCTATGCGGCCCTGGCGCCCTATGATTCCTACCGGGCCAGGGACGGACTCTGCATCATCGCCTGCGGAAACCAGAAACTGTTTGAGATTTTCAGCCGTGAAGTGGCAGGCCATCCGGAATGGATTGACGACCCGAGGTTTTTATCAAATGTGCTTCGGGTGGAAAACATGGATGAACTGAAAATACTGATCGAGGGATGGAGCAGGAGCTACACGGTGGAGGAGCTTGTTTCCATGGCTCTGGACGCCGGAGTTCCGGCAGGTCCCGTTTATGATATCAGCCAGATTGTAAAAGACGAACATATAGCCGTAGCCAGAGAGATGTTCCCCGTTGTGGAGCATCCCGTCATTGGAAAAATGCATGTGAACGGGGATGCGGTTAAAATGACGGAGACGGCGCCCCGCATCACAAAGCCCGCACCCCTGCTGGGGCAGGACAATGAGAAAATATACGGCGAGTTTCTGGGCATTACCCGGGAACGTCTCGCCGGGTTAAAGGCGGAAGGCATCTTATAGCGGATACCGTTTCCGGCAGGAATGGCCTGGATAAAAGCTGCAGGCAAAATCCTGGAATTTGGCCGCGGCCGCGTTCATGTATCTCTTTTCATCGCGGAACAGCGCCTGGACGCGCGGAAAAACCGGCTCCGTGATATCGATGCAGCAGGTTCCGTCATACAGACGCGCATAGTTTGTATATGCGGTGGCAAGGGCCACGCCGATTTTCTTCATCACCATGTAGGAGCGCATCATATAATCGCATTCGATTGCAATATGCGGAGTGAAACCGGCTCTCACACACAGATCATCAAAGTATTTGCGGGAGGAAAATCCGGGTGTGAGGGCGACAAAAGGCTCGTCCTTTACCTCGGTCAGGCTGATCTGCCTTCTCTTGGAGAGAGGATGATCCGGATGAACGAGAAGCACGGGGGAGTCGTCATTATAAAGCAGTTCGCTGTGTTTCCAGTGAGCCGGTACATCGGTGGGACTGGCAATGACAAAATCATATTTATAAAGGCAGCCGGGATTCTGAAGTTCATCCAGGCGGAGTGAGGTGTGGGTGACGCGTATTTCCGGATGTTCAAGCTGGAAAGAAGAAAAAAGTTCAATCCAGACATTGGGGCTGGTGGTGGCGACCGAGAGCAGAATATCCCGCTGCGCCTCCATATCCCGCAGTTCGGACACTGCGTTATCCAGCGAGCTGAGCATCTGGTTGACATGTTCCAGAAAAACGTAGCCTCTGGCATTCAGGTGCAGTCTGTTTCCCTGGCGATCAAAAAGCTCCGTCCCCAGTTCCTTCTCAAGACGCGAGATGGTGGAACTTAAGGAGGGAGGGGAAATGTAGAGCTGGTTTGCAGTCTGGGTCAGGTTCTCATTTTCGGCGACTGCCTTAAAATAGCGTAATTGCAATAATTCCATCAGATTCCTCCATACCGGTGCCGCATATCATTTACTGCTGGTGTTTTATACTGGTTTGTTAACGCGAAAACGCGGATTTTCACGCATTATAGGGTGATATATCATTCTGAATTATTATAGCATAGAACAAAAATAATAGAAATACGGGAATAAAGGAAAATATAAGGAGGAAAAGTTATGTTAGCAATAGCGGGGTTACTGACTATATTGGTCGTGATGTTTTTAATCATGACAAAAAAATGCTCGACACTGGTCGCGCTGATCGCAGTTCCTATGATTGCCTGTGTCCTTGTGGGGCAGGGAGCCAGCATGGGAGGATACATAACGGCGGGAATCAAGAGCGTAGCCGCTACCGGAGTCATGTTTATTTTTGCCGTTGCCTTTTTTGGCATTATGGGTGACGTCGGGGCGTTTGAAATTGTAGTAAACAGGATTTTAAAAATTATTGGAAAGGATCCCTTAAAAATCTGCATCGGAACACTGATTATCACACTGATGACCCATTTGGACGGTTCCGGTGCAACCACCTTTTTAATTACGATTCCGGCGCTTCTGCCCATCTATGACAAGCTTAAGATGGATCGCCGTGTACTGGCTACCGTAGTGGCGGCAGGAGCGGGAACAATGAACCTGGTTCCCTGGGGAGGACCGACAATCCGTGCGGCAACCGCACTGGAAGTATCCCTGACCGACCTGTACAATCCGATGATTATCCCTCAGCTCTGCGGTATAGCTGCCTGTTTTGCAGTCGCCGTGATGTTTGGCCTGAAGGAGAGAAAACGTTTAAAAGGGACGCTGGAAGCGATCTCGGTTGAGCCTCCCAAGTTCGACGATTTGCCGGAGGAGGAGAAATCCAAACGCCGTCCGCGCCTTGTCTGGTTCAATATCCTGCTGATTGTTGTTACCATCGTATCGCTGGTAATGGAAATTCTTCCGCCCGCAGGCTGCTTTATGGCTGCACTCTGTATCGCCATGCTTGTAAACTACCGCGACCTGAAAGAACAAGGCAAGCGGATGGACGAGCATGCGGTGGCAGCCATGATGATGGCCTCCACGCTGTTCGGAGCCGGCTGTTTTACGGGTATCCTTGGAGGATGCGGAATGCTGGAAGCGATGGCACAGGGCCTTTGTGATATCCTTCCTGTAGCAATTATGGGACACATTGCAATATTTGTGGCAGTATTCTCAATGCCTCTGTCCCTGATGTTCGACCCGGACAGCTTCTACTATGCGGTACTGCCTGTCATCGCGGTAGCAGCCGAGGTAGCCGGTGTTCCGGCACTGGCCGTAGGCCGCGCCGCCATCTGCGGCCAGATCACGGTCGGCTTCCCAATTTCCCCGCTGACCCCATCCACCTTCCTCCTGACCGGCCTGACCGGAGTAGACCTGGGAGACCACCAGAAACACAGTTTTGTGTGGCTGTGGCTGATTTCATTGACAATTGTAATCGTGGCGGTAGTAATGGGAGTAATCCCGGTATAGGAGAGGTCGGACGCCGAAGTGCACCCCATTCCGTATTTGGGCCCGCAGCCTGAAAGGACGCTTTAAGACAGTCCCCCACTAGGAGAAGTGTCCAGATTTAGGGGTACAGCCCCCAGCTTCGGGCCTGCAGCCGCTGAGCCGCCTTTTTCCTCAAATCAGGAGGAAAAGGGCGGCTCAGTGTATTTATTCAATGTAGGAATTTAATTGAGATGTGAGGACGCCTCTGTAAGACGGCGGACGGGGGAGTGGGTTGGATGGATGAGTCTTC
>NZ_URHZ01000143.1 GCF_900547735.1 uncultured Clostridium sp.
GCATTCCACAAGCGGGAGCGAGTCCCCGTAGGAATTTTTTCTCCTGGATTCCCCCCTCACCACACGCTGCAAACCGGGACTGAAGACTCATCTCCCCCTCTCACCATCCCGAACCCCGACCGTTCCGGCGGCGTTCTCATTCCTCAATTAAATCCTCACTTGCAGGAAAATCAAGCAATCATATCGACATTTTCTCGACGTCCCGGCGATATAATCTAGTGAAGTGTCAGAAAACTATGGAGTAAATTTACTTATTATCTGTCAAAATTCGACTTATATTTTGATAGTTTCCTGTTTTCTGGCATAAAAATATTATAGGAGGAAGCAATTATATGAAAAGAGCAAAAAAAGTAATGTCAGTAACACTGAGTATGGTCATGGCTCTCTCGATGGCGGGCTGCGGTTCGTCGGGAAGTTCTGCACCCACGGAAACCAAAGCACCTGCGGCAACTGAGGCGCCCGCAGCCGGTGAAAGCGGCGAAGCGGCAGACGCGGCACAGCAGCCTTCCGGCGATCCCATCAAAATCGGATTCTTTTCACCACTGACTTCAGCGGCTGCATCGGCGGACGGCGAGAGTACCTTAAACTCCGCCAAGCTGGCGGTTTCCGACATCAACGCGGCAGGCGGCCTGCTCGGACGCCCGGTTGAGCTGGTTGATTATGATGACGCGCTGGATACGAATCAGGCCGTGAGCATTGCTGAAAAACTGACTACCAAAGATAACGTCGTTGCTATTGTCAGCGGCAGCTACAGCGGTCCTACCCGCGTGGCGGCTCCGATTATCCAGGCGGCCGGAATTCCGATGGTATCTGCTTACGCGGTTCACCCGGATGTTGTAAATGCAGGCGATTATATTTTCTCTCAGTCCTTCTCCGGCAAAATTCAGGGCAAGGCAGGCGCCGTACTGGCGGTTGACAAGCTGAACGCCAAAAGGATCTCCATCATAGCCGTGGATCTCGATTACGGCTCTGAGCTGGCAGGCGCATTTTCCGAATATGCCGAGGCCAACGGAGCAGAAATTGTTTCCTATGATAAAGTCGCTATGAGTGATAATGAATTTACCTCCATTATCACAAAACTGAAAGAAGAAGTAAAACCGGATCTGATTTATATAGCTAACTATTATGGACACGCCGCAGAAATCATGAAACAGTGCAAAACTCTGGACTTCAACGTACCGGTTATCGGCACAGAGGGTGTAGACTCCTGGCAGTTCCTTGCAACCGCGGGTAAGAATGCGGACGGACTTTACCTGACAACCAATATGGACCGTGACACCAAGGATGAGAATACCCAGAAATATATGAAAGAATACAGGGATACCTATAATAAAGAACCTGATATGGTCGGCGCTTCCGCTTATGATGCATTCGAAGTTATTTTCAAGGCCATTGAAGTTGCAGGTTCCACGGAGCCGAAGGCCGTCAGAGATGCCATTGCTTCCTTAAAAGATTTCCCGACCGTTACAGGAACACTTCTGTATTATTCAGAAAAAGGAGAGGCTGTTAAGCCGGTACAGATTCAGATTATAAAGGACGCGGCTTATCATTACTACGATATCATTGACGATCCGGCAGTTATCACACCCGAACCGTAACCATCACAACTGCGGGAGGTAAATGTATGCTATTACAGCAAATCATTAACGGAATCGTAATTGGAAGTGTCTACGCACTCACTGCTATGGGCGCCACTCTCATTTACGGCATCATGAGAATCCTCGATATCGCCAACGCGGGAGCCTATGTGGCAGGAGCTTATATCGGATTTTATATCTATTCCTCCACCCACAACCTGCTCCTGACCTTCATCTGTTCCATGGCGGTTACCGGGATGATCGGTGTATTGATACATAAATTTCTCTACGGCCCTATTTTGGCAAAACCGCATATCCTTCCGATTATCCCGCTTATCACCAGCGTGGGCCTCTTTACGCTTACCGGTGATCTGGTCCGCCTGATTTGCGGAGCAGGGACTAAGGCGTACAATGCCGACCTGGGCTTTAGCGCAATTCATCTGGGCAAGGTGGTTCTCGCACCGGAATGGCTGCTGGTTCTTTTTCTGACCGTGCTGCTCTTCCTGGTTCTGTGGTTTGTACTCAACCGGACGAAAATGGGTCTGGCCTGGAAGGCCACGGCGGAGGATCCCGAGATAGCCCGGGCCATGGGAATCAATACGAACTCGGCGACGGCGCTCAGCTATATTATCGGATACAGCTTCGCGGCAGCGGCAGGAATGATGGTGGGGATGCTCTACAACTCCATCACCCCCGCCCTGGGCGAGACTCCTTCCTATAAAATGCTGGCCATTATCGTCCTCGGAGGCCTCGGAAATCCGGCCGGTACCGTTGTTGCCGGTCTTGTAATCGGCCTCGCAGAAACTCTGATTTCCGTTTATATGGGGTCCTTTATTCCGAAAGATTCCATCGCGTTTATTGTCTTAATTCTGGTACTGCTGATCAAACCGTCCGGCCTGATGAGCAAAAAAACAGCGTAGAGGAGGAAAAAGGCATGAGTTATATTATAACAGTTGCGGTAAATATAGCAATTTTTGCCCTGCTGGCCCTGAGCCTCAATATTATTACAGGCTATGCCGGCCAGTCAGCCATGGGACACGCCGCCTTTTTCGGAATCGGAGCATACACATCGGCTCTTATGACAAATGCGGGAATCAATTTCTGGCTGACTCTGCCCGCCGCGCTTCTTATCACCGGCGCCGCGGGAGGGGTATTAGGAATTATCAGTCTCCGGTTAAAGGATGATTTCCTCGCCATCACGACGATCGGTATCAACTTTGTTATGGTGGCTCTGTTTCAGAATATGGAGATTTTCGGGGCTTCCCTGGGAATGTCCGTAAAAACGCCTACCTTTTTCGGACAGAAGATGACGCCTCTGCACTTTCTCGTGCTTCTGGTGATTCTGATTGTGATTGTGTGTCTTCTCATTCGTAAAATGACGCGCTCCTGGTTTGGCCTCGCCCTGTCCAGCATCCGAAACGACGAGGGCGCCGCCATGTCCCTGGGCATTAACGTCAACCGTTACAAAATCCTGGCATTCTTTTTAGGGACTGCCATTGCGGGACTTACGGGCGCTATTTACGTGCACCGTATGACCTTTATCTTTTCCAGCAGCTTTGCCTTCACGGTGTCGATCAGCATCCTGTCCATGGTCGTTGTGGGCGGCATAGGAACGATCCGCGGGCCGCTGCTCGGCGCTCTGATACTCGGGGCCGCACCGGAGCTCCTGCGTTTTGCTGACAACTACAGAATGATTCTGTACGGCGGTATCCTCGTCCTGATGATGCGCTTCCAGCCTCAGGGACTCCTGGGCAACGACAGCTTTATCGTACGAAATTTCCTGAAAATAGTTCGGGGGCATAAGGCAGGTGAGACAAATGGGTGAAATTCTTGAGGTCAAAGGATTAAAAATGTATTTTGGCGGCCTGAAGGCAATCGACGATTTTGACATGGTGGTCCATGAAAATGAAACACTGGGCATTATCGGACCCAACGGCGCCGGAAAGACGACGCTCTTTAACACTATCTGCGGAGTCTATAAGCCGAATGAAGGAACCATCTGTCTGGACGGCAGAGAAATACAGGGCATGGCCCCCTATGAGGCCGCCAAAATGGGGATTGCGAGAACATTTCAGATCTCCAAACCGCTCGGTGACCTGACAATCCGGGATAACGTAATCGCCGCCCTGGGCATCCGGGAATATACGGGAATCCGTTCCTTTTTCAAAAACTGCCACACAAAAGAAACGCTTCAGCGTTCGGATGAGCTGATGGAGCTGGTGGGACTTTCCGACTACAAAGACACTCTTGCACGGGACGTGAGCCTCGGATACACAAGGCGTCTGGAAATCGCCAGGGCGCTGGCAACCGATCCGCTTCTCATTATGCTTGACGAACCCTGCGCCGGCCTGAGCAATTTTGCTATCAACGAGGTGACAAACCTGATCTGCCGCCTGAAGGAGGAGGGCAAAACCATTGTCCTGATCGAGCACAACCTTCCTATTACTATGAAGGTGTGCGACAGAATTGTAGTTCTGAGCTACGGAAAAAAGATCGCCGAGGGCAGTCCGGAGACAATCCAGAAGGATCCGAAGGTGATCGAGGCATACCTGGGAGAGGAGGATGAGGACGATGCTCACGATCAAAGACCTGAAAGTGAATTACAATAAAATGGAAGTCATAAAAGGAATCAGCCTCCAGGTAGACGAGGGAGAGCTGGTCAGCGTAATCGGACCGAACGGAGCCGGAAAAACAACCCTGATCCGGTCGATTATGGGCCTTAAAACGGTTGAATCTGGAACCATCTCCTACAACGGCGAGGACATCACCCGCGTTCCGGCCTGGAAACGGGCGGAAATGGGGATTGGCTATGTTCCGGAAGGCCGCCGCGTCTTCGGCAGCCTGACCGTGGAGGAAAACCTGCGCACCGGATGCTACCGTGTAAAGGACACTTCCAGAATCCAGCCCAACATTAAAAAGGTATATGAACTCTTTCCAAGACTTGAAGAGAGGAAAAACCAGCTCGCCAAGACAATGAGCGGCGGCGAACAGCAGATGCTTGCCATCGGGCGCGCACTGGTACTTGAACCGAAGCTGCTTCTCATCGATGAGGTCTCCATGGGGTTGATGCCGATTATGGTTAACACCTGTTTTAAGATTATTAAGGATTTGAACCAGACCGGAATCACGGTGCTCGTAGTTGAACAGAATGCCAACAAGGCGCTGAAAATCGCCCACCGCGGCTATGTGCTGGAAACCGGAAAGATTATTCTGGAAGACAGCGCTGAGGCATTGCGGGCTAATGGGGTGGTGCAGCAGGCATATTTAGGGGGGTAGGTTGAGAAATGAGAACGCCGCCGGGACGGTCGGGGTTCGGGATGGTGAGAGGGAGGTTGTGA
>NZ_URHZ01000144.1 GCF_900547735.1 uncultured Clostridium sp.
TCCACAAGCGGGAGCGAGTCCCCGTAGGAATTTTTTCTCCTGGATTCCCCCTCGCCACAACCTACAAACCGGGACTGAAGACTCATACACACCCTCCCACTCCCCCGTCCACCATCTTACAGAGGCGTCCTCGCATCTCAACTAATTCTCTCCTATATGAAAGAAAAGAATTGACAAGCCGCTAAAAAGAATATAAAATTATATTATAGTCAAAAAAACGATAATATAGTCAAAAGAGAGGAGAGCGGGATGGAACAGCACGTATATGATACCTATCTGAATATCCTGAAGTCGGAACTGGTACCGGCCCTTGGATGCACGGAGCCTATCACCATAGCATACGCTTCAGCCATTGCCAGAGAATGTCTTGGAGCGTTTCCGGATGTGATTCAGATTAAGGCCAGTGGAAATATTATTAAAAATGTAAAGAGCGTCGTAGTGCCCGGCACGAATGGGATGAAGGGGATTGAGGCGGCGGTGGCCGCAGGCCTGATAGGCGGAAAATCCGAGAAAAAGCTGGAAGTGATCAGCGAGGTGACGGAAGAGGAAAAGAAAGAGATCAAGGCTCTTGTGGAAAAAAAGATCATAGAGGTGAACATCGCCGATTCCGACCTGATACTGGATGTGCAGATCCTGCTGAAGAAAGCGGACGACTATGTTCTGGTCAGAATCGCCAATTCACATACGAATGTGGTCCTGGTGGAGAAAAACGGTGAGAAGCTGTTTGAAAAATTGCTGGACTGCGGCGGGGATGACGGAAATCTGAGCGAAGAAAAGAAACTTTTATCGGTTGCAGGTATCCTGGAGTTCGCCGATTGTGTTAAAATAGAAGATGTGAAGGAAGTCATTGCGCGGCAGATTGCCTACAATACGGCGATTGCTGAAGAGGGGCTTACAAAGAACTATGGGGCCAACATCGGAAAGGTGCTGTTAAAGGCATATGGGGACACGGATGTGCGTGTCCGTGCGAAGGCGAAGGCGGCGGCCGGTTCCGATGCGAGGATGAGCGGCTGTGAGCTTCCCGTTATCATCAATTCGGGCAGCGGCAACCAGGGAATTACGGCATCCATCCCGGTTATTGAATTTGCCCGTGAACTGCAGGTGGGTGAAGAGAAGATGTACCGCGCCCTGGTGCTTTCCAATCTGATCGCCATTCACCAGAAAACAGGGATTGGCCCTCTTTCCGCATATTGCGGAGCCGTCAGCGCAGGCTGTGCCAGCGGAGCGGCCATCGCATACCTGAAGGGCGGTGATTTGAGGACGATTTCCCATACAATTGTGAACTGCCTTGCAATTACGTCCGGAATTGTCTGTGACGGGGCCAAGGCCTCCTGCGCGGCCAAGATTGGGACGGCCGTGGAAGCCGGAATTCTCGGATATCTGATGATTGCCGAGGATCAGCAGTTCCGCGCGGGCGACGGAATTGTGAAAAAGGGAGTCGAGGAGACAATCGCATCGGTAGGCCGTCTGGGCAAAGACGGAATGAAGGACACCGACCGTGAGATTCTGGAGATTATGATAGGCAAATAGAAAACAGAAAGGAGATCCGCAGCCTGAAGAAACGGTAACACAGCAGGCGGCACAGTGGAAGAGATGGAGACAGAAACAACGAAACGGCTTCAGACAGAAATCGAGACATTAAAGAATATTTCCGAACCATGCCAGTGCGGAACCACGCGCTACAGCTATTCAAAAGCATATAAAGAGGGTGTTTCCTATGTCAGAGGCGTGATGGAAGACTGCGGGCTAAAGACGCGTGAGGACGGCGTGGGAAACCTCATCGGCACGCTGCCGGGGACGGAACCGGAACTTTCGAAAATCCTGTCCGGTTCCCATCTGGACACGGTCCGGTGCGCGGGCGCCTTTGACGGAATCGCAGGGGTGCTGTGCGCCATAGAGGCGGCCAGGATGGTAAAAGAGAGCGGGGTCCCGCTGCGCCATACATATGAGGCCCTGGGAATGATCGGCGAGGAAGGCACCCGGTTTGGGAAAGCCCTTTTGGGAAGCCAGTTTATCGCGGGAATTTACGGGACGGACGAGCTCGATGAATTTGTCGGTACGGAAGACGGCAAAACCATGCGTCAGGCTATGAATGAGTATGGTCTGAGCGGAGAACTGGACGGCGTATCGAGAAAAGACGAGAACATTAAGGCATTCCTGGAAATCCACGGAGAACAGGGACCTGTGCTGGAACAGGGGCAAAAGGAAATCGGGATTGTGGATACCATAGTGGGACTTTCCTGGCTTGTTGTAAAAGTGACGGGACAGGCGGGACACAGCGGCACCGTTCCGATGAATCTCAGAAAAGACGCGGGAACAGGGGCATTCCACCTGCTTTGCCGGATTCATGATTACGTGTATGAGAATTACTGCGGCCAGGCGACGCTGACTGCCGGCCAGGTGACTCTTTCCCCGGGTAGCATGAACAGCATACCGGGACAGTGCGAGTTTTCACTGGATATCCGATCGGGCGAGGAGGAAATCATCAGGGATATCCTGAAGCATTTGGAGCAATACGCGGAAGAGGTAAGCGAAAAATACTCCATGCAGGTGGAGGTTCAGGAACTGACGAGAAAAGAGCCGGTAAAGATGAATACGGAGCTGGCCGGCGGCATTGAGAAAACCTGCGAAGAACTGGGTTATACAAACATGAGGCTTAACAGCGGAGCGGGCCATGATTCCATGATATTTGCAAAGCTGTGGAATACTGCCATGATTTTCCTGCCGAACCGGGATGGAATCAGCCATCATCCGGACGAGTGGATCGACTATGAGGCCATGGAGGCGGGAAGCAGAGTATTATATGAAATGATAAGAAAACTTGACAAGGAGGATGAATAAGATGCAAGACAAAGATTTGGAACTGGAACCGGTGGATATGTATGTGCTTTTTGCAAAAATGTTTTCCCACATTACGAGAGAAGTGGAGAAAGCCTGTGGTGAGGAGGGTGTAAAGGCCGTCAGAGAAGGCGTGCGTCAGTTCGGACTGGAGCGCGGAAGAAATATCGCAGAACGTGCCAAAGCGATGGGACATGAGAATGATGCGAAGAGCTATCTCTCCTGCTACGATATGGGCAGAAGCGAGCTGTTCAAGAGCGAGAACGATATCCGTGAGAAAACGGTGGAGCAGAACTTTACGGAATGTATCTTTGCAAAGCAGTTTATGGAGGATCACGACGAGAAATACGGCATTCATTACTGCGAGATGATCGATCCGGCCATTGCGGAAGGATACAACGAGAAATTCAAATGTACACATGATAAACATTTCTTCAAGGACGGATGCTGTCATTTCCTGTTCGAGATGGAGGAATAAGGAAACTGTTCACAGGTAATATTCCGTGTGGCGTTCGCGCCTGGATTTTTCACGTATTGATATGGAGGCAGTGGGAAGATGGACAAAATTCAAAAAGTATATGATTTTGAAACAATTCTCGACCGGTCGGGAACCGGTTCGGTCAAGTGGGAGCAGATGAAGATTGACAACCCCGGAATGGAAAAAGGAATCGTGCCCTTTTCTATCGCAGACATGGAATTTAAGAATCCGCCGGAGATAACAGAAGGGTTAAAAGCCTGTCTCGATGAGATCGTGCTGGGCTATCAGGCTCCGACGGAAAGCTATGAAACAGCGGTCACTTCCTGGGTAAAGCGGCGCTACGGATGGGAACCCGATCGGAAATGGCTTATAAATTCTATCGGTGTTATCAATGCGTTTTGCTGCGGCATCCGCGCATTTGTGCGCGAAGGGGAAGGCGTCATCCTGATGACTCCCGTTTATCCTCCGTTTGCGGAGGGAATCACCCGGAACGGCAGAAAACTGCTCCGCTGCCCTCTGATCTATCAGGGAGGGGAATACCGGATCAATTTTGAACTTCTGGAACAGCTCGCCAAAGAGCCCGACTGCCGTCTTTTGATACTCTGCAATCCCCACAATCCGGTGGGCAGAGTGTGGACCAGGGAAGAAATCGAACGGATTGGGGAAATTTGCCTCGAAAATAATGTGTTCGTCATCTCGGATGAGGTTCACTGTGATCTCGTCATGGAGGGATATACATTTACCTCGTTTGCCTCTGTTTCTGAGAAATTTGCCGACAACTGCATGATCTGCATTTCTCCGGGCAAGACCTTTAACCTGGCGGGAATCAAATCGGGATGCATCTTTGTTAAGAATGAGGAGAAGCGCACCGCCCTGTTGGAGGAGATGTCGAAAGTCCTTCATCCGAACTGGCTGCCGGCGCTCAGCTACCGGGCCGTGGAAATTGCCTACACCCAGTGCGACGCATGGATGGAAGAGATGCTCTCGGTAATTAACGAAAACAAGAGACAGCTTGTCAAATTCCTGAAAGAGCGGCTTCCCCGCGTACATGCGGTGGAGATGGAAGGTTCTTACCTGCAGTGGCTGGATTTCCGCGACTACGGCTGGGATGCCCGGGAGCAGGAACGGATTATGCAGAAGGAGGCGCAGCTATTCTTCGATGAAGGTTATAAGTTCGGCGAGGAGGGCGAGGGATTTGAGCGCGTGAATATGGCTTGTCCTACAGCCGTTATCTTGAAGGCGTTGGAGCGGCTTGAGGAGGCTCTTAAGAAATAAGGATTTAATTGAGGAATGAGAACGCCGCCGGTGACGGTCGGGGTTCGGGATGGTG
>NZ_URHZ01000145.1 GCF_900547735.1 uncultured Clostridium sp.
GTTAAGACATCGCCCTTTCACGGCGGTAACACGAGTTCGAATCTCGTTGGGGTCACTCTGGCGACGTAGCCAAGCGGTAAGGCACGGGTCTGCAACACCCTTATCACCGGTCCGATTCCGGTCGTCGCCTCTCTTATGAACCACGAAAACATTATGTTTTCGTGGTTTTTGAATTCTACAAATTACTGAGAACAGATAATGGGAATGGAGAACTGCCGGCCTTCAGCGATTTAAATTCAATTGTCGGATTTAATTAGAGCTGTTAAAAAATTCACTTTTCATATATAATAATAAATTAGGCGTAGCTGCCCGGAAGAGAGTATAGCGAGGTATTTTCACGCGTTTTTACATAAAAATATCGTGTATTTCCGGTGCGCAGGTATAAAAGATAAATGGAAGGAGAAAGATATGCAGCATAATAAATGGAAAAAACGGCTGCTTTACATCGTGGGCTGCCTAGCGGCATTGCTATTAATTGTGGTGGCAGGAGGTGTATTTATGTTCAGGAATGAGTTGAAAACGCTGGATTCACTAAAGAAGGTGGATGACAACGTTTTGTATACAATGAAATATGAAGGTGATTATGGATTTGATGACTTTCTGAAACAGGGAGCGTCCACGGATGCGGAACTGGTGAAATTTGTTACGGATCGGCTCCTGAAGGGAGTTCCTCTGGAATTTTCGATCCCTGATTTGGGCTGCTCCACATTCAGCGCCCAGACGGAAGACGGAGATCAGATTTTCGGGCGTAATTTTGATCTGACATATTCTCCCGCATTATTTGTAGAGACAAAACCGGATAATGGATACCGCTCATTTTCTACGGTGAATCTTGCTTTTCTGGGCTTTGGAGAGGACAAACTGCCGGAAACATTTAAACAGAAGATTATTACTCTGGCGGCTCCTTATGCGCCGCTGGATGGAATTAATGAAAAAGGCCTGACTGCAGCGGTCTTAAGAATCGGTGATGAACCGACGAACCAGGACACGGGCAAAACGGATATCACAACCACCACGGCAATCCGTCTGATTCTCGACAAAGCGGCCACGGTGGAGGAAGCGCTGGCGCTTTTGGAGCAGTATGATATGCATTCGTCGGCAGGAAGCTGTTACCACTTCCAGATATCGGACGCACAGGGGAACAGCGTTGTGGTCGAGTATGTTGACAACGAATATGAGGTGATACCGGCCGAGAAGAATTATCAGATGGTGACCAATTTCCTTCTGTCCGAGAAGAAATACAATTTCGGAAGCGGCCAGGACCGCTATGAGGTACTTAAAAGCAAACTTGATGAGTGCGGAGGCGTGCTGAAGGATGCACAGGCCGGTATGGATCTTCTGGAAGCGGCGTCCAGTGACTGGCATGTGTCGGAGACGACAGGAAGACTTAATGCGACCCAGTGGTCCATAGTCTACAACAATACGGATTTGACAGCCAGCGTAATCACAGAGCGCCAGTACGACAAACCCGCCCATGAGTTCAGCCTGGCAGAATAAAGTATAGTGAATCAACGTAAATACGCCCCCAATATGCTACAGATATGATACAAAGACAACGCTCCGGAAAGCGTCTCCAGGCCTCCGGACAGAAACGGTGAAAGAAATGCAAAAACGCGTTTTTCACCGTTTTTTCACTATAATCTGCCGGAAATATAATATTACGGGCTTTTTCTTTTTTAAAGTTGAGTTTATAATGTTAAAAAAGAGTTTTTTTACTTATAATATAATGTATGATATAATATGAGCACTTGATGAGGTCCTTACGAATCTAGTGCAAGTCATACCTGAGTACTTAGCGAGGTCCCATCGAGCTTAGTAGGAATGGTATAATATGAGTACTTGATGAGGTCTTATCAAATCTGGTGCGAGTCATACCTGAGTACGTGAACCACGATACCGCAAGG
The DNA here is from genome assembly GCF_900547735.1 of uncultured Clostridium sp. Taxonomy (GTDB): domain Bacteria; phylum Bacillota; class Clostridia; order Lachnospirales; family Lachnospiraceae; genus Otoolea. The sequence goes on from NZ_URHZ01000145.1 coordinate 1,905, forward strand.
AGGAACTATGGATTTACAGTTTAAGACAGTTAATATAGACAATATCGGAGATGTACTTCCCTTTTATAACTTACGTCACAACAAAACATGCGACAGCGTGTTCCTGGAAAGTTTTATATGGAAAGAGTATTATCATGTTCAATATGCAATATGGGAGGACAAAGCGCTCCTGTGGCTGATGGAGAGCGGCGGCAAATGTTTTTCCGCCATGCCGCTATGCCGCGAAGAAGATCTTCCGGATGCATTTAAGGCAATAGAGCAGTATTTTAATGAAGAACTGGGATATCCGCTGGTTATCAATCTGGCGGACGAATTTGCAGTACAGTATCTGGATCTGCCGGAGGACAAGTATCTGGTGGAAGAGCAGGTGGACTCCAGGGATTATCTTTATGACGGCAATGCCATGAGAACCCTTGCAGGCAAGAAGCTGCATAAGAAGAAAAACCGCGTTAATGCATTTAAACGCGAGTATGAAGGACGATATGAATACCGCCGCCTCTGTTGTTCCGACAGCCATGAGGTCTGGGAGTTCCTTGATAAATGGAGACTTCAGAAGGGCGATGACGTGGAGGAGCATCTGGACTATGAGGTGCGCGGAATCCATGATATTCTTAAAAACTGTTCGGCTCTCTATGTGCGCATGGGAGGCGTGTTTATTGACGGACAGTTGGAGGCATTTACCATCGGCAGTTTTAACCCGGTGGAAAATATGGCCGTCATCCATATTGAAAAAGCCAACCCGGAGATTAACGGCCTGTACCAGTTCATCAATCAGCAGTTTCTAATCGAGGAGTTTGCCGATGTGGAGTGGGTTAACAGGGAGGACGACATGGGACTGGAAGGACTGCGCAAAGCAAAGTCCTCCTACAATCCGGCCGACTATGCGAGAAAATACCTTGTTGAGCAGCTTCTGGACGGAAAAAAGGGATACCGCTGGGCCGAGCAGATTGGTAATACCATATCGGGCAGCAGGATTGAATATTTGTCCGACGATAATAAATCAGATACGGAGCGTCTCTGGCATTCCTGTTTTCCGGAAGACTCCGAGCAGTTTGTGAAGTATTATTATTTCGAGAAAACTAAGGACAACCGCATTCTGGTGAAAAATGATAACGGACTGATCATATCCATGACCCAGTTGAATCCGTACCGCGTCCGTGTCAAAGGACAGGATGTCGACACCTACTATGTGGTGGGCGTTGCCACGGAGGAAAGCCACCGCCGCGAGGGGCATTTCAGGGATGTATTCCTGCGCATGATGCAGGATATGAATCAGGAACAGGTTCCATTTGTATTTCTCATGCCTGCAGATGAACGGATTTATCTGCCGTTAGATTTTGCTTATATCAGTGAGCTGCCGGTTCTGTCCCTGACGGAGGAGGCCGGAGAGAAGCTGACTGCGGTGGACTGCCGGGATAATGAGGAGGACTGCGAAAAGGCGGCAGAATATATGGAACAGTGGCTTGCCGGGCGCTGCGACATGTACTGCCGCCGCGACGGGGCCTATGTGAGCCGTCTGCTCAAGGAACTGGAATCCGAGGATGGAGCGCTTCAATTCCTCTTCAACGGGGAGCAGGAGGCGGGGCTTGCGGCATACTGGGGAGCGGGACGAAAAGAACAGCGGCTGCTCTACACCGATGAGCAGTTTACCGAGGAAATTAAGAGAAAACCGGCTATTATGGCAAGAGTGACCTGTGCGGAGGCATTTCTGTCCCTGTTCAGGCTGCGTGAGGCGGGAAAAGAACTTCAGCTTAAGATAAGGATTGAAGATCATATTATGGATGCCGTAAACGGAAGCTATATCTGGAATCTTTCGGACAGCGGTTCGTCAGCCGTCCGCTTAGAGGCGGATTGGGATAAAGAAGACAGAGGGGCGCTGTGCATGACGCCGGGAGAACTTGCCGGCTGGCTGTGCGGTTACAGGAAACCGGAAGAAATCCGTCCTGAACTGTCTGCGGAACTGATGGAAAAACTGGCTCAGATTGAGACGGTAAATCAGGCGTTTATAGATGAAATTGTGTAATTACACGAACAATATATAACAAGAAAAGCTAAGTAACAAAAGGAAAAATTAATTGAAGCACGGATATGGACAAAGCACGGATATGGACAAAGCACGGATATGGACAAAGCACGGATAT
>NZ_URHZ01000146.1 GCF_900547735.1 uncultured Clostridium sp.
CGGGAGCGTGTCCCCGCAGGAATTTTTTTCTCCGGATTCCCCCTCACCACAACCACCCATCGGGACTGAAGACTCATACACAACCTCCCCCTCCCCCGTCCGCCATCATACAAAGGCGTCCCGCATCTCAATTCTCCTCCCCCTCTTGCCTGATCCCCGATTCTATGGTATGCTGAGTACGCTTTAACTGAATTTGCAATGATTGGCAAAGCGGAAGCTTTTTAATAGGGAAGCGGGGTGAGAATCCCCCACAGCTGCCTCTACTGTAATTGATGACGAAGGATCATAAACAGCCACTGTTAGAACGGGAAGGCGATCCGGAGGACGAATCATAAGCCAGGAGACCTGCCAGTCGCATTGCAGAGGAAATTTTCCGGGACAGGGAAAATCACCTTTCAGCCTGATAATCAAATTGGGTTTGTAAGTATGCTCTGTTTTGCAATTCAGGGCGCTACAATATTTTACAGACAGGTTGAAAGGAGATTTACCGAAGATGAGAAAGAACAGAAAACTATTTGCAGGGATTGCCGCCGTATTGATGCTCTCCCTGGCCGGCTGTGCCGCAAAGACAGACGAGGCGAAAACAACAGCGGCCGTGGAAAGCACTGCTGCTGAAACAGGCGCAGAAAGCCAGGAGGCAGATGTCAAAGACGCCGAGGCGGGAACGACCGTCTTTGTGGATGACATCGGCCGTGAGGTGGAGCTGACCCTTCCGATTACAAGGGCCTGCGTTGCAAACCGCTATAACAATGAATTAATCCGTGCCGTAGGAGCCGGGGACAGCGTTGTCGGAGTGGATATCTACACCTCCCAGGACGAGGTCTACTGGCCCCGGTTCGGAGAAAACGAAACTTTTGGCAAAGATGAGTACGACTATGAAAAGATCGTAGCTCTCGATCCTCAGGTGCTCGTCGTTCCCAAAAACGGCGTAGTGGAGGAATCTATTGAGAAACTGGAACCGTTCGGTATCAAGGTAGTGGTTATCACCGGATGGGACAACTCCGATGTACCGAAGCAGATCAGGCTGTGCGGCCAGTTATTCGGCAAGGAAGATCAGGCGGAAGAACTGGTTGATTTCTATCAGAAACCGGTTGATTATATGAAAGAACAGTTAAAACAGGTGAAAGAACCTAAGACTGTTTACTGGGAGTACGGCGGTGACTATACCACCTGCATTCCCGGAACCTCCAACGACGGCTGGCATAATATGATTCTCATGGCCGGCGGTAAAAATATTTTCGGCGACGCCTCCCTGGCCGGCAAGGATATCGATCCGGAGCAGGTTCTGATGGCGGATCCCGATCTGATTGTCAAAGTCTATGCAGGGGAAGTAGTCGGAAACAGCGGCGTATTCACCGCGCCTCCACAGGAAGAATTTGCCGCCAAGGCGGAATCCATGATGGAGCGCGAAGGTTTCCGGGAATTAACGGCTGTTAAAGAGGGCAATTTCTATCTCAACACCGCTTTTATGAGCGGAGGACTGGGAAAGATGATTGGAGCCGCCTATATGTCCAAATGGCTCTATCCCGATTTAATGACGGATCTGGATCCGGACGCCATCTTTGAACAGTGGATGAAATACCAGGGCTTTGAGCCAAATGCCCAGCACTACTACCACGTTCCCGCACAAAAATAAATCCAGCCGGTATCCGTGCCGCGGCTTTCAAACCAGGCCGCACCGGATACCGTCCGGCAGTCCGCCCGCATTCCGTTTTTATCCGGCATGCGGGCTGATTTTAAATTAAGGAGATTATTTTTATGTCTTTCGATACGCTGACCAGCGAATATAAACATCTGATCCGCCGCAAAATCCTGTGGATCCTTCTGGCTGCCGCCGCTCTCTGCGTGCTGGCCGCCGCTGCCGTCTGCCTCGGTGTGGCGGACCTCACTCCGGCCCGTCTGGCTGTCACCTGGCTGCCGTTTACGGAACGTTTCATGACCGTCCAGCCGCTCAGCCCCAAGGAACAGAACGTCCTTCTCCTGCTGCGGCTGCCCCGCGTCGCCGCCGCCGTCACTGCGGGCGCAGGCCTCGGCATAGCCGGAACGGGAATGCAGGCAATCACGGGCAACCAGATGGCCAGCCCATTTACCACCGGACTCTCCGGAGCCGCCGCCCTGGGCGCAGCCGCGGTGATTGTCTTTGGCGGATTTCCCGTCCATTTCCAGAAAACCGCCACGGTTTTGGCCGCCTTTTTCATGGCGCTGCTCTGTGCCGCTTTTGTCTATGGACTTTCCAGCCTGAAGGGGCTCGGTTCGGAAACCCTGGTGCTGACGGGCATCGCCCTCAACTATTTTTTCAATGCGCTCAACTCGACGATGCAGTTTATCGCCAACGAACAGCAGCTTCCAGCCATTATACAATGGACCTTCGGCAGCCTCACCGCCGTCGGATGGAAGGATATTGCAGTTATGGCGCTCTTTCTGCTGATTACGCTGCCTGTATTCCAAAGCCAGGCCTGGGCGTTTAACATGATCGCCGCCGGCTCGGACGAGAGCGCCGCCGCCCTTGGAATCCATGTAAAACGAACCAGGATCCTGACGGGAGGCTGTATCACGCTGCTGACCGCGGCCATTGTCAGCTTCACCGGCATTATTGGATTCGTCGGCCTCGTGGCTCCCCATATATCCAGGATGATAATCGGCGGCGATCACAGGCTTTTGCTTCCTCTCTCCGCCATCACGGGAGCGGCCCTCGTTCTGGCGGCGGATACCATCGGGCGGTGCGCATTTTCCCCTACCATGATCCCGGTGGGAATCGTCGTATCCTATGTAGGAGTTCCGCTGTTCTTATATCTGATTTTCCGGGGGAGGAAGAGGCTGTGAATGATTTGATAAACGGTTTGGAGGTCCGGGGACTGAACTTTTCTTACGGACACAGGGAAGTTTTAAAAAATGTATCGTTCCGCGTCGAGCCGGGAACCTTCTGCGCATTCCTCGGCGGCAACGGCGCAGGAAAGTCAACGCTGCTGCGCTGCATCAACGGTCTTCTTAAGGCAGATCCCGAATGCGTGCGGTGGAATGAAACGAAAACAGGGAAGCTGACCGTCCGGGAGAGAGCCGGTATTTTCGGCTATGTGCCGCAGAATACCCAGACGGGATATGCACTGAATGTAATGGAAATCGTACTGTCCGGCCGCCTTCCCCACATGGGAATGAAAGCAGGGAAACATGATCTGGAAAAAGTGTCGGAGGTGATGGAGGAATTCCATCTGAAAGACTATGCGTTCCGGCCGTTTAACCAGCTCAGCGGCGGAGAGCGCCAGCGGGTGCTGATCGCAAGGGCCATCGCCCAGGAACCTCAGGTGCTGCTTTTAGACGAACCCACCAGCAGTCTCGATTTAAAATACCAGTATGAGGTCATGGACCTGCTGCACCACATCAGCCGGAACGGCATCACCGTTGCGGCCGTCATCCATGATCTGAATCTGGCTTTAGACTACGCGGACCGCACCGTCCTGCTCTCCGGAGGAACGGTCGTCGCCCAGGGAATTCCGGAGGAAGTTCTGACACCGGATCAGATAAGAGAAGCCTACGGAGTTGATACGGAACTCGTGCGGATAGGCAGACGGTCCGTAATTGTAAGGGCATGACTTGATGAAATTCGCATGAATACAGGGTTTCCCGCAATATAAACAGATGAACAAGACCGTGAAATGGTGCCCGATTGGTGCCCAAATAAAATAACAGCCTGCGAGAAATTTTGAAACAATACATCTACATTTGACAGAACCATGAGGATTTAGTTGAGATTCGAGGACGCCTCTGTAAGACGGCGGACGGGGTGGTGGGAGGGTGTATATGAGTCT
>NZ_URHZ01000147.1 GCF_900547735.1 uncultured Clostridium sp.
TCCCACCACCCCGTCCGCCGTCTTACAGAGGCGTCCTCGCATCTCAACTAAATCCCCTTATAACGTTTTAATGCCACTGATTCTGAAAAATCCCCCCGCTTCTTCAAACTCAATCGCCAGCTCCTGTTCAAAATGCGCGGTAAAACGGTTATCCGTCTTCTCGTAGGCCGTTCCGTTCCACATCAGAAAACTCTCGACGAAGATTTTGTGATCAACGGCAAACTTCTGGATACACTGCATCGTCAGGTTTGTAAACTTAACCATGCCGACAGGAGCAAACACTTCCTTTGGAACGTTGCCAAAAGCTATAAAAATGGCTCCCCCATCATGAGGTCCGCGGTAATAGCAAAACTCACGGTCCGATATACCGCAGGCGGCAATCGACAGATTATGCCCGTTAAAGGTGTCGTCCAGCTCGAATTCAGCAACGGTAAGGGGTTCCAGTCCCCACGCTTCGCCTTTCCGCCTCGTCTCCTCCGCTGTTTCTAAAATTGTTTCATTAAAACCGTTTATATTTTCCCATCCCCACAGCCAGGTGCCGGAGGAGGCAGATTCGCTTCCTATAAACTGGATCGGGTATTTATCTTGTCCAAAACTGATAAATCCGGATTCAAAGTCCACGTTCCAGTCCTGTCCCCGCACCACCAGGTCACTGCAGGCCGTCTGAACCGCCATCATTTTCCCCAGACAGGCCGAAAAAACCTGCTTCCAATTACCCGTATCGATTGTTCGGCCGTCAAATACAGATTTTCTTTCCACCGGGGCGGCCTGTTCCTTTTTCTGTGTTTTTTTGAAAAATCCCATTCTGATTCTCCCTTTCTCTGCTGCACTCATTCTTCTGCCATTATACCAGAAACTTCCTGTTATAGCCACATTTCAGCCGTTGTCCACGTACGGCTCCTGATAAGCGGATTAAAGCGCCGCCCCACTCCCATAAACCGGGAGGGTGACGGCGCTTTGACCCGTTCATCCTTTTCTATTCCACCTGCTGATTTATTTTCTCCTGTTCACCATCCAGTTCCCTGATTATCTGCTCAATCACCGGAAGCTCTTCTTCCAGCTCCTCCGCTATGATTTCCGCGGTCTTTCCTTTCGCCAGTTTCCGTGCGGTCTGCTCCTTTAATTTACTTCGTATCCCTTCCTCACGCCCTGATTTCAGGCCTTCTTCCCGGCCGCATCTCAATCCTTCCTCGCGGCCCCGCTCAATTCCAACAGATAATATACTCATCCTAACAGCCTCCCATTCTTCTGACTGTTTCACTTCGGTTACGATTTCATCCAGCTTCAGGATCCTTTCATCCTTTACCACAATTCCCGGATTGTCAAGCCGGGTCTCCTTCATATACTGCAGAAGGCTGACCAGGGTTGGATCCCCGTTTTTACTTGTCATGTTCAGAAAAATCTTAGTCGTCCCATCCTCCAGATACAGCCCGGCTATTTCTCTGCACTGCTCCGTAAAGGTGTATTTTGCCAGATTGCGCCCGAAAATATCCTCCTGCGTTATAAACGTCACAATTGTAGACGGAAGATATTTATACCGGGTCTCCCTGCCTGATTTTAAGAGCGGCGTATCCAAAAGGCCCTGATAATATCTCGCTCTCCGCCTCACGTCGTCCTTTTCCGTATCGTTTTGCATCTCTGTGGCGAAACGCCGGTTCCTGCTGTCCGCCGCCCAGGCATCCAGACGGATGGCCCGTTTACCAATGTGGTTTAAGACAACCTCCTCCACATGGACTTCCGCCAGCTCAAGTTCCGGTTCATCCATGATAATACTCAGCACAGTCCGATGCGCTTCCCGATTTTTCATGACGGATAAAAACAGTGCAAAATCACTCAGGTTAAACTCCATATCCTCCGGAAACTGCAGTTCCCCGCTGAGTCCGGACTTTTCTCCATAGCGTCCCCATTCTTCTTTCATAGCCGTCCTTCCTTTCTGTAAATTCCGACAGGAAGAACATCCGCCTCCCTGCCTGCCGTATTGGATCGTCAAGCAAAGAGTCTTTTGAATGCCATATAAGGCATAAGAATGTTAAGATTTGAAATAGAATGATCAAAGCTCTGCTTAATTTTATCGTAGCATAACAGGGGTAGAATTACAAGAAAAAAAGTCCCGGCCGTGCGGTGCGAAACGCCCCCTTTGTTACTGTTCACTCCGTGCCCAGTAACACGCTGCGCGATGCACAGAAACGGCAAAAAACGCCGTTTCGCGCCGCAACCCTCGGGTTTTCTGTGACTTTCGCTACGCTCCACTCACAAAAAACACCTCGCGGAATACTACCTGTGAACAGTAACACCCCTTTTCCCGTTTCTGTGTATTGTAAAAATTGTCGCCTTTCATAAGACGGACAGTCATGTAAATACCATGGACGGGGCTGCGCCGCTGTGATAAACTGTAGGTAACTGGAAATCAGATAAGTACCGTTTTTCCGCCGCGGGGAGGGGCAGAATTATGAAGAAATTAAGCAGTTCTAAATCAATTGTAATGTGGCTTTTTGTGTGTATGTTCACCGTTGCCCTGTGCATTCCTTCATTTGCGGAGGATATCAAAACCTGTATCAAGGACAATGAACTGGTAAAAACGCCTGTCGCCGAGCACAACGGAGTGGTAATTACCCCGTCGGAATGGCAAGTAAATGACTATTTTTCAACACCGTCCCTGGACATCAGCTTTCTGGTGGAAAACGGATCGGGCGAGACGGTCAGCGTGACAAACAGATACTTCTATATCAACGGCCAGAGTGTCGGTGTTAACCCCGACTTTACAGGTGATATCGCTCCGGGTTCCAGCAAGACGCTCACTATTTCCATCAGTGAATTTTACTTTACCTCCCAGCGCATCAAAAATATCAATTCCCTGGGCGCTTCCTTTTTCATTAAATACAAAAAAGACGGACGCACCTACACGACTCTTCCCGGCTTTGCACAGACGGAGCATCCGTCTGAAACAGCCCTCACGCCGTTTAAGGGAACTGAAATATACAGCGACGAAAACGTGAAAGTCACTGCCGAATCCTCTCTGAAAAATTTTCCGGGCGCTTATGCATTCAATGCAAACGTGGTAAATACCGGTGACCATGTCATTTCACTCCGTACCTACAACATGGCGATTAACGGGAAGACGCCCGAAATAGATGAGTCCCTTCAATCCTCAGACTGGGTTCTGCTGTACCCGGGGACATCGGCGGATGTATATAATATGATTTATTTAAAGGAATCACGGGATGAACGCCTTCCAAGCAACCGGTTCCACAATATGACCTGGAAAATGTCCTATACGATATATCAGAGAAATGAGGAAACGGGAGAACTTATCCGGCAGGATACCAGGGATACGGAAGGAATAACAGTAGAGCTTAAAAAATAAGGGGTTGAGGAATGAGAACGCCGCCGGAATGGCCGGGGGCGGGATGGTGAGGGGGAGGGTGTGAGTCTTCAGTCCCGGTTTGTAAGTTGTCGCGGGTGGGAAATCCGGGCAGAAAAAGTTCCTCCGGGAAACGCTTGCGCTCTTTGGAGTACATAA
>NZ_URHZ01000148.1 GCF_900547735.1 uncultured Clostridium sp.
CCAGACTTTCTGCGGCAGGCGCAGAAATCTGCATGCGCATGATATAATGTCCGCAATGCGGACATTATATCATAACCCCAGTCCTGTTAACCACTACTATTTTATAAAATATCCATGAAATTGGGGAAGAAAAGTCGAAAGGACAACGCCGCCGGGACGGCCGCTGTTCCGTATTCTTCCTTGAAAAGGGAAAGAGGAACTGAAAATCAGTGACTTTTTAAAACGCCTATGCTATGATGAGATCAGCCCTCCAGGCCGTAATATCCTACAGCCCGGCCTTCGGCTAAACAGTAATGAATCAGGAGTTATCTATGACAAAAGGAAATATCACAAAAATACTGTTTCAGTTTGCTGCCCCTCTCGTGGCCAGCAGTCTGCTGCAACAATTGTATAATATCGCCGACTCCATGATTGCCGGCAACTTTATCGGTGAGAATGCGGTCGCCGCCATCGGTGTTTCAACCAGTATCGTCATGTTCTTTACCAACGTGATAATCGGTTTCACCACCGGTATCTCCATCTATATCGCTGGGTTGACGGGGCGCCAGGAGAATGAGAAAATCGGGGAGGCTGCCCGCACCTCCTTTCTCTATCTTCTCCCCGCTTCCATCATAATGGCCTTTCTAAGCCTTGGCATTATTGATCAGGTTCTGGTCATGATGCATACGGATGCAAGTATCTTCGCCATGACAAAAACTTATATTTCCGTGATTTTCATTGGAATTCCGTTTGTCATGCTTTATAACATATGCAGTTCCGTCCTGCGGGGTATGGGAAACAGCAGGACCTCCATGGAAGCCATTGTCATTGCCACCTTTACCAATATCCTTGTGGATGTCCTCTTTGTGGCAGTATTCCACTGGGGAATCATGGGCGCCGCACTGGCAACGGTGCTGTCGCAGCTCTTCTCCTGTCTCTATGTCCTCATATACCTGTACATACATGTCATCAGGAAAATACCCTGTCGGCACAATTTTACCATGGAGGCATTGAGGGAACAGACAAGGCTCGGCCTCCCCTGTGTGCTCCAGTCGGGAGTTATGTCCTTTGGAAGCATCATTCTGCAGGGTATCATGAATACGCTGGGTGTTCAGGCCGTTACGGCCATCACCTCCGCCTACCGGCTCGACTCCCTTGCCATGCTGCCTGCGGTCAGCGTAGCCTCTGCCGTCTCCACTTTCACCGCCCAGAATATGGGAGCCGGACAGTATAAGAGAATACAGGAGGGCTATTCCATCGGCGTTAAAATGATGCTCGCCCTGTCCGTCACCATAGCCGGAATTGTCATCCTCTTCGGCAAACCGTTCATTCTTCTGTTCGGCGTCAGTGAGGAGGTTGCCAATCTGGGGCAGAGTTTCCTGCTTATGCTGTCCATCTTTTATCCCGTTTTTGGCATCCTTAACCTTTTTATCGGTTTCCTTCAGGGAACCGGCAATGTAGTCACACCGGCCATCTGCAATGTCACCGGCCTCGTCGTCCGCCTGACCCTCGCAGCCCTGTTAGTCGTTCCCCTGGGCTTTCCATCCGTTCCTTACAGCGAAGGGATATCCTGGATCGTCGCCGCCTGTCTATGCTACAGTAAGTGCCGTAAGACCAAGAAGAAACTATCGGAGGAGGTAGCAGCTCAGGCCGTCAGCCAGTGAGTGAGCGCTCCTTCAAAGCTTACCATACTAAACGGCAAAAAAACTCAATGGACGAATCACGGTCAATTAACGGCAGTCCGCTGTCCCGAGCACAGGCTGCCGTCACCAACAATGAAAAGCACGCTTCACGAACTTTTATTGCCACTCAATATAAGGCGCTGTTCCATTCCCCTAAACCAGGTATGAAACAGCGCCTTTATCATTTCATTTTATTGTGTTATCCCATTTATCAATTGGAATTCTCCTGTTCTTCCTTCAGTTCCCGGATTACCTGCTCTATCACAGACAGCTCTTCTTCCAGTTCCTCCGCTATGATTATTGCACTCTTTCCTTTTGCCAGTTTTCTTGCGGTCTGCTCCTTAAGTTTGCAATACCGGCCCTCTCTGAGGCCGCACTCCAATCCCTCTGCACGGCCGCGCTCAATTCCAACAGATAATATACTCATTTTCACAGCCTCCCATTCTTCTGACTGCTTCACTTCGGTTACGATTTCATCCAGTTTCCGGATTCTTTCATCCATTATTACAAGCTCCGGATTGTCCAGCCGCGTTTCCTTCATATACTGCAGCAGACTGACCAGGGCCGGCTCCCCATTTCTACTTGTCATATTTAAGAAAATCTAGGTAGTCCCATCCTCCAGGCAAAGACCGGCTATTTCCTCACATTGTTCCTTAAAGGTGTATTTTGCCAAATCACACCCGAAAATATCCTCCTGGGTTATAAAAGTCACAATCGTGGACGGAAGGTGTTTATACCGGGTTTCCCTGCCTGATTTTAAGAGCGGGGTGTCCAAAAGCCCCTGATAATACCGTGCTCTCCGCCTTACATCATCCTTCTCCGTGTCATTCTGCATCTCCGTAGCATAATGCCGGTTCCGGTTGTCGACAGCCCAGGCATCCAGCCGGATGGCCCGTTTGCCGATACGGTTTAAAGTTTCCCGGGTCGTCTCACTTCTTCCCTCATGACGTTTCTTCCTTTCTGTAAATCCCGACAGGAAGAACCTCTGCCTCCCTGCCTACGGTGTATTGGATCGTTAAGCAAAGAGTCTTTTGAATGCCATATCCGGCATAAGAATGTTAAGATTTGAAATAGAATTTCCGAAACCCTGCTTAAATTTATCGTAGCATGGTGGTCATGGGATTGCAAGAAAAAAATTAATTAATTAATTAAGAGCTTAATAAAGAACATCATCCCGGCATCCGAAGTAACGTAGTGGCCGCGACAATACCTCCCCCTAGAAGGAATAGAACCAATCAGCCGCAGCAGCCCGGGCCGGAATGGCGAAAACCTTCGCGTCTTCCGTCCCGGGCCATAGCCTACCTTTGGGGGAAGGAGGGGAAAAACTTTCCGAAAGGGGCCTTGGAATCCGCCGGTGCTTGATGACACATTGAGCACTTAGCGAGGTTCTATCGAGCTTAGTGCAAAAACGTGCGGTGGCAGGTTTTGTCGAATCTAGCATCCGCTGCGCATTCCACAAGCGGGAGCGAGTCCCTGTAGGAATTTTTT
>NZ_URHZ01000149.1 GCF_900547735.1 uncultured Clostridium sp.
GCTACGCTCCACTCACAAAAAACACCTCGCGGAATACTACCTGTGAACAGTAACCAGTCTGCCTCCGGCCAAACGGCAATAAAAGATACACAGAAACGGTAAAAACGCCATTTCCCGCCGCAAAATCACGTCAGGCCGCATCCCTTCTGGATTCTCATATGTTCCCCTATCATAAGGCATCTCGAATCATCCCCATGGCCGATACCGGAAGTCTTGGCAACGGGCAGTTCCGGACGGACCACGTTCAATAAGAGCTCCCCCGCAGTCGGCGCCAGCTTCTTATTTTCCATTGCGGTAAATGTCCCCAGGAGGATTCCCGACACCTGGTTAAAGACTCCCATCTGTTTCAACTGGCTGAAATAAGTCACTACCTGGGGAACCTGTCCGCCGTTACACTCCAAAAACAGGACCTTTCCATTAAAATCCGGCCAGAAAGCCGTTCCCGCAAGCTTTAAAAAGCATCTGATATTGCCTCCAACCACCGTTCCCTCCATTCTGCTTCCCCTGAGGAACCGGCAGTTGAAGTGTTTCAGGGATCTGCCTCCCTCCATCATGGTTTCACGGAACTCGCGGGCCTGTTTCCCGCCACAGCTTCCCACCAGGTTTCTCAACTGGTAAAGGCCCGATTTTTTTCCCGTCCTTGTGTAAATGGCGTTGATGACGGTCGTCAGGTCGCTGTATCCGTAAAAAATCTTATCCGAGGCGCTGATCATTTTAAAATCCAGTTCATCCAGGATCTCATTGGCCATGTCACCGCCCGATATGTCGAACACAGCCTTTACCGTCTCGTCCCTGTAAAAATCCATCAGCGCATGGGCCCGCTCTCTTCCAGTGCCGCTGAACACGGTCTCTCTTCTGTATAGAAACGGACTTTCCACTGCCTCCAGCCCCATGAGAGCCAGTTTTTCTTTCAGCAGTTTCAAGGATGCTTTGTCACCCTCCGACAGTCCGTTTGAACAGCAGGCAAGCCCCACCCTGTCCCCATGGTGCAGCAGCCCTGTTTCTCCATATACATTTCCCCCCATTTCCATCTCCGTTGTCCTCCGATTTTCCTTCTCCATTCTTATTGTTTTATCTGAAATAGTAACGAACCGGTACCTTTGAGGTATCCCGAATCGTTACTTCTGAACCCGCATATGTATCATTAAACCACTTTGTGGCACATCCACTTTTTGCTGAAAAATCTCCATGTAAAGATGATGGCGCGTATTGTCCAGTCCGTAAACATTCCAATCCACACGGCCATCGGTCCGAATCCAAACTGCCTGCACAGGAAAATGCAGAGGCTAACCCTGAAGGCCCACATCGTGACACAGGAGGTAGCCATGGAGAACTTCACATCGCCTGCCGCCCGCAATCCGTAGGCCGGGATAAACGCAAGTGTCCAGACAAAGGGCTTCACCAGTGTAATCCAGCCCACCATATAGAAACACATATCTGCGCTTTCTTTTTCCATCCCGCCCAGAAATGTTATTGGTTTTGTTAGTGCAAAAACGGCAAGGCAGCTAATGATTATAACAATCTCCGCCAGACCGGTCAGCTTTTTGATATAATAGACGGCCTCCTCTTTCCTGCCGGCTCCCATACATTGTCCCACCACGGTCATCAGGCCGATGCCGATACCGATGGCCGCAATGCCGTTTAAATTCTCCATGATATTCGTCATGGCCTGGGCCGCAATCGCAACGGTGCCAAGTGTTGATACCGTGGACTGGATCGCCAGCTTTCCAAACTGGAACATGGCGTTTTCAATGCCGTTTGGTACTCCTACCGCCAAAATCATTTTTATCTTTTTTAAATCGGGACGTATTTTAAAATAATCCCGTATTACCAGCATCTGATCTTTTTTCCTCAGGAAAATAAATACGGCAACGGCCGAGATAACGCGTGAACCCAGGGTTGCAATAGCCGCCCCGGCTACTCCGAGGCCAAATCCCCAGATCAGGATGGCGTTCCCGCAGATATTAAGCCCGTTGGAGACAATGGCGATTGTCATGGGAAGCTTTGTATTCCCCTGTGCCCTGTACACCGACGAACCGGCATCATAGAGGGCGATAAACGGGAAGGACAATGTTGTAAAGAAGAAATAGATCTGTGCCGCGCTCATGACGGCCGGTTCCACCTGCCCAAATATCAGCTTTAGCAGTGGGAAACGAAACGCCAGGCAAAGCAGGGTGACTGCAACGGAAATCGTCGTAACAACGAATACAAGCTGTTTCGCCGAACGGTTGGCATTCTTGTGATCTTCCTGGCCGATATACTGCGAACAGATAATCGTTCCTCCTGCGGCAAGCGCATAAAACGCCTGGATCACCAGAATATTGATCGAGTCCACCAGCGAAACCGCCGATATGGCCGCCGATCCCACGTTACTGACCATAATGCTGTCCGCCGTTCCCATCAGTGAATTCAGTATCTGCTCCACTACCAGCGGCACCAGTAATTTCCTCAGATCCCTGTTGCTGAACATGTGCTTCTTTTCCATTTCAAACCTCTGTTTCCCTGCACACCTCTTCCGATGCGCTTTTTCTATTCATATCCCGTATACTTTTTTACTGCAATTGGAAGAATTATAACACCGGCCGGGAGAATTCTCAATAGAATGAGGGAAAATGTGTAATAAGTTTGTTAATGTTCCGGTATAAATGGGGATTTAATTGAGGAAGGAGAACGCCGCCGGGACGGTCGGGGTTCGGGATGGTGAGGGGGAGGCTGTGAGTC
>NZ_URHZ01000150.1 GCF_900547735.1 uncultured Clostridium sp.
ATCTTGACAATCACAAACTCACCCGGTTCGCAGGAACGTGCGACTCTGGGGGCTTCCACGACCATCAGATAAATTTTATCAGCCAGCTTTTCCGCTTTTAAAATCTGGTACATGCTTTTCCTCCTGTTTCCTCTGTTCTATTCGATGTATTTCTGCCTTTGCATACTTTGTAAATATACTGCGATACACTGCAGGAACATTACCTGTAAAACTCTGCTGTTTCGAGGTCTGTTCTGCGGAAAATGACATAAATATGCAAAAGATTGCCTACATTTTACCACTTCACCTCTATAAAGACAAGCAAAAACATGTCTTCCCTTTTAAAAATACTGTTGTAATTAGAAAAGCAGTTTAAAGTTGTACAGACAATCTCCCCTATGGCCTTCTGTATTTTCTGAACTCATAGCAGAGATCAAAGTAGGTCTGTTCGTCACTTTCCTCGGTCACAATCCATCCCTCTTTTTCCAGATTCACTAGATAGGTATCGGCCTGATATGCATAATCGATGTATGTGATGTGGGCCGTATCGCAGTATGGCAGGAACTGCTCATAGACGCTCTGGCCTCCGATGATATAAATGTCCTGATCCGTGAATCCGCGTTCTTTTTTATACCGTTCAAGTTTTTCCATCGCCTCATCCATACTGTAGCAGACATCGGCTCCCTTCATCTTAAAGCTCCTGTCCGTCGTCAGAATCAGGTTGATTCTTCCGTCTAACGGGCGCTCCCCCGGAAGCGTGAGGAAGGTTTTTCTTCCCATTACAATAATCTTTCCCATTGTCTCCTGACGGAACAGCTTCTGATCCGCCGGTATGGTAACCAGCATCTGTCCCCTCTGCCCGATGGCCCAGTTTTTGTCTACCGCCGCTATTAACTGCATACCGCACCTGCCTTTCCGATATTTCCTGTCTCTGTGTTTCTTCTATAAATACAGTGTCACTCTTCAAATTTTTCCGGAAACTGACGCCGCAGCGTTTTCATCATACTCAGCGCATTGATGTCAAACGCCTCATCCGGCTGCTCTTTCTTATCTACCTTCTCATGGAAAACGCTCTCCATTTTTTTGAGAGCTTCCTCATCCGAACCGCATTCCTTCATAATCCGGATCATCCTGTTTTTACTGTCCTCCAGTTTTTCCAACATAATATCCCAGATGCGCGGTTTATCTTCTTCACTTACAAATCCGTAGTGGTTTAATATAATATCTTTCACATGGTAATTTCTGGACTTGATAATGGACTCCCTGGCTCCCTTATAATCCACCAGAAATGCCGGCATATAACCGCCGGACGGTCCGAGCACGCCGACCGATTCGCTGCACAGCATCAGTTCATTGTCCACAATATAGGAAAGAGAACATTTTGTATGTCCCGATGTTTCAAACGCAAAGACCTTGTGATCCCCAAGCTGGACCGTCTCCCCGTCCTTGAGCACCACATCGACCCTCAAGTCCTCATCCCGGTAGTCCTGATCCCAGCTCATGCCGGCCGCACCGGCCGCAATACTGCTTAAGTTCCTGATTGTCGAAAGCGCCGACGGCTTTACCAGAATCTCCTTCGCCCGCTCCGAGGCATACACCTTCACCTCCGGCCAGGCTTTCCGCACAGCCGGAAGACCTGCCACATGGTCATAATGGGAGTGGGACAAAAGAACCGCGTCCACCTTCCCGCCATCCAGCTCACGCCTGATTTTCTCAACCATCAAATCAGCCGCATAGGCCATCCCCGCCTCAAACAGGATATTCGATTTTCCCTTTATCAGGAAAACGGCCGCCGCTCCAACTCCGGATACATCTATTACTCTCATTTTATTCTCCTTAATTAAAACTCACATTTTCCTCTATTACAGGTTTTAGGGAGTATGCTCCCATAAATTTGCCCTGTATCTGGACTGTTACGTATTCTACTATATTTTTACTGTAAATACAAGCTCTACTCTGATCAGTTGAGATTAGTTGAGATGCGAGGACGCCTCTGTGAGACGGCGGACGGGGGAGTGGGTTGGATGGATGAGTCTTCAGTCCCGGTTTGCAGGGGTGGTGAGGGGGAATCCGGAGAAAGACTTTCCTACGGGGACACGCTCCCGCTTGTGAAGCGCACAGCGGATGCTAAGCTCGTGAGGGAC